>JAGFJO010000131.1 GCA_024102635.1 Deltaproteobacteria bacterium | reverse complement strand
AAAGTCTCAACTCGCTGCTTCTCTCGTTGAATGCTCTTTACTGCTAGCTCTCATTATCATGATAGCTACTCCCGCTATCTCTTTCCTTAGCTTCTCTACCAATAGAATGTTTTGTGGGATGGTGAACAGCGATGACCCTGCGAACGGTCGTGCACGCTATCGAACTGGATTCGACGGTAGTCTGCACTGCTGGCGACTACCTCACAACCCATTCAACCGCGCCTCAAATTCAACAACCTATTACTTCTAGAGCTAGTTCACTAATTGACCCCGCAATTTAATCGCGGATCGTCCTGTTGTATAGCCCGGCTGGTCAGCCCATGCACCTAAAAACTGGTTATCTACAATAAACAAATCTGAAAACCCGGGCGTGACTGATTCGCTCCAGTCCCAGAAATGAGTGCTCTCTCCAGGGATGGCGATCCAGTAGTCTGTATTGGCATTTAGTACTATCTGCGGCAACTGATCGCCCATCAATGAAAATGAAAGATGATAAGTAGGTTCACCTCGATCGTTTGCTCCGACTGCGGCAATTGTCGGGTCAGGCAGATCCAGTAACTGGACAACATCGCCCTGAAGTGGATGAGCTTTTGCAGAGGTTTCAGATGAGTGAATTGCTAACTTCCACCTATAGCCATCGATAGGCTCGGCTCCGAGCGAGTCGTATGCTGTGCCTACCCCCTCAATCGAAGTGAGCAACACGGCATCAGATATGCTAATCCGACTCACCGCGATACCTTCAGTATTTCCTAACGGAGCGAGGTGAATGCTGCTAATCAGAGATATCCTCCCATTCGTCGAACTCGGCTCCCCAATTCTATCCTCAATCACAACCTCCTGCGTCGCTCCGGCTACACTAAACGCCATCGCTGGAGAGAGCTTCTTATTGTTTGCGGCATCAATCGCCTCTGCACATAAATGGTAATCTCCTTCGGAAGGAACAGTGATGTTAGCAGTGGTAGCAGTGATGCTGTTCCACTCGGAGATCATATTCGTGCACCCAGAGTCGCTTGTCAGCATCAGGTGGTACTGCGCGGCTCCCGAAGATGCCGTCCACTCTGCGGTCTGGGAGAGGCCAAAGACGGTGCCGGTGGGGCGGAGAATCTGGAAGTCTCCGGGAGGCAATGTGTCGATGACGACCTGAAGACCGTTGTTGCTAGCTTCTGTCGTTAGTCCGCTTGTAGACCTTGCGGTAACGCAGATGTGAAATGAGCCGTCGAGAATTTCTAAAGTGGTGACTGACGTGCCGGTAAGGTCATTAAAGCTCTGAAAGGGAGATGTGCAGTCAGGATTGCTTGAGAGCTTCACATCATAAAGCGCTGCTCCCGTTGCTGCGCTCCAGCTTAACGTTGGAGTGTTATCGTTTGTGGGGGAGTTAATCTCATCGATAGAGAATGGTCCAGGTCCGGCAGTGTCTTTCATCCACTTATAAACTGTAGCTTTTGAGTAAGGCTGCGTGTTGTAAGAGAGCGCGTTCTTCTTAGACCTTCCTATAAGGCAGAGCTTTAGTAGCCCGTCGGGAATTCCTGAGATATCGGCTTGAAGTCTCTGGGAGGTAGAAACCCATGTTGTGTATCCTTGTGCGGTGGTGCAGTCGGTAGAGGAATCGTTCCCTACTTTGAAGGAGTACTGCGGTGCTGTGCCGTATACATAAACAGGTACATCTATGACGCTGCTGCTATCTGTCTGATAAGGAGGAGTGGCGCTCTCTATTCTCTTCTGGAGCCAGTTATAACTCGGTGGGTCTATGATAAGCGCGTTAATCTGGCAGCTTGGAGCGCCTAGGATGCCCATTGAGAAAAGGGCTGCAATAATTAGGGCTATCAGTCTTGAACTTCTCATACTCTACCTCCCCGGCTTGGTGCCGGGAGAGAATATAGAGGATGTGCCCTCGGAATGGAACAGAAAGGTGGTGGAGTTTGTGGGGGGCCGGCCTTTGGCTGGCATGTTATAGAGTCGTGTGCGTTTTAGCCGGCTACAAGCCGGCGCTCCGAGTAACAGCGCAGAAGACCAGTGGAGGCACCGGGCCCGCCCTGCGTTATATCGAAGGGGCTTCAGACTGGCTTGGTCGTTTATCGTAATTTTATATTCGATCTGCAAGTCGGCGGCTTAACTCTTCTCAACTTCGTTATATCGCCTCTTAAAATTCGATCTTTTTTGTTGGGTAAAAATCGAGCGGGTTTCCTCATGTCTAGATTCCTTCTCCGAAAGTCTCAACTCGCTGCTTCTCTCGTTGA
>JAGFJO010000143.1 GCA_024102635.1 Deltaproteobacteria bacterium | reverse complement strand
TTGAGGAAAATCTGCGCGAAGCTCTCTCACAATGGGATTGCGCAGAAGGGGATCTGCGCCGCGAACTATTAGATGACTGGTGCGGAATAATGAATCACCGCTATGAGTTCGAGCTAAACGGCACCATCACCATTGATCCTCCGGAATAATCCTTATAATCCGCAGTAAAAGTTCAGGTGGAACATTGTGCCCGTCCCTAATCGCCTTCACTCTGAGATCGAATAAGATCGATCTGCGCTTTCACGCGAAAGCGCAGATTCGATATATTCGAAGTCATAGCGGGCTGAGGTGACAGGGTGCCCTGCCTGCCTGTCCTGCCTGCCCTGCCTGCCCCGAGCGAACAAAGTGAGTCGAGGGGAGCGAACAAAGTGAGTCGAGGGGAGCGAACAAAGTGAGTCGAGGGGAGTGAGTCGAGGGAGCGAGCAAAGCGAGCCGAAGGAAGCGAGTCGAAGTGCTTTCAAAGCTATGCAAGCTCACGAAAAAAGATCAGGCCGTTCTAGAGACCCTTCGACTTCGCTCAGGGTGAAACGGCGCTCTACTTAAAAGATTAGACTTAATTGGAGCGCCGGCTTGTAGCCGGCTAAAACGCATACGAATCTGTACCTTGCCGGCCAAAGGCCGGCCCCAACCACTCCTTTACCTTTCTGTTCCATTCCGAAGGCACATCCTCTATATTCTCTCCCGGCACCATGCCGGGGAGGTAGAGTATGAGAAGTTCAAGACTAATAGCCCTAATTATTGCAGCCCTTTTCTCAATGGGAATCCTAGGCGCTCCGAGCTGCCAGATCACAGCGCTTATCATTGACCCTCCCAGCTACAACTGGCTCCAGAAGAGAATCGAGAGCGCAACTCCTCCTTATCAGACAGATAGCAGCAGCGTAATAGACGTTCCGGTATACGTTTATGGCACAGCACCGCAGTACTCCTTCAAAGTAGGGAGCGATTCCTCTACCGACTGCACCACCGCACAAGGATACACAACATGGGTTTCTACCTCCCAGAGACTTCAAGCCGATATCTCAGGAATCCCCGACGGGCTAACAAGGCTCTGCCTTATAGGAAGGTCTAAGAAGAACGCGCTCTCGTACAACGCCCAGCCTTATTCAAAGGCTACAATTTATAAATGGATGAAGGACACCGCCGGACCTGGTCCATTTTCTATCAATGCAATCGAATCACCTACAAATGATAACACTCCAACGTTAAGCTGGAGCGCAGCGACGGGGGCAGCTTTCTATGATGTGAAGATATCTGATTCCCCTGACTGCATATCTCCCTTTCAGAGCTTTAATGACCTTACCGGCACGTCAGTCACCACTTCAGAAATTCCCGACGGCTCATTTCACATCTGCGTTACCGCAAGGTCTACAAGCGGACTAACGACAGAAGCTAGCAACAGTGGGCTTCAGGTTGTCATCGACACAGTGCCTCCCGGAGACTTCCAGATTCTCCGCCCCACCGGCACCGTCTTTGGCCTCTCTCAGACCGCAGAGTGGACAGCATCTTCGGGAGCCGCGCAGTACCACCTGATGCTGACAAGTGACTCGGGCTGCACAAATATGATCTCGGAGTGGAACAGCATCACTGCTACCACTGCTGACATTACAGTTCCGTCGGAAGGCGATTACCACCTATGTGCTGAGGCAATTGATGCTGCAAACAATAAGAAGCTCTCTCCAGCGATGGCTTTTAGTGTAGCCGGAGCGCCGCAGGAGGTTGTGATTGAGGATAGGATTGGGGATGTTGCTGCCTTGAACGGGAGGATTTCACTTGCGAGCGAATCTCATATCTCAGCTTTGGGAAGCTTTATCGGCGCATCAGTGGCAAAAATTAGTGTAGAGCAGCCAGTGCACCTGACGTTAGTGGAAGGTGTTGGGGTACCTTATAACGCCCTAGGAGAAGTTCCAATCGATACTTACGAATGGATAGTATCAATTCATTCTACTGAGCAAGGTGCTAAGAATAATCCAATGAATGGAGATGTTGTTCGAGCCACTAAGCTGCCGACACCTACCATTAGCGCGGTGGGTTCTAACATTAGAGGTGAACCAAGCTATCTGGTATCATTCGATCTTCTTTCTAACGAGAACACATCGACGATGTTGATTTCGTCGGTCGGCACGCACTGGATAACAGTTGTAGGTGAAAGCACTCATGACTGGGATTGGATAGAATCTACGACTCCAGGAGCTAGCGACTTTTTCGTAATAGATAATGTATTTCTCGGTGCGTGGGCTGATCAGGACGGATATACTACGGGGCGTGCAGCTATCAAACTAGCCGGAATTCCTCTTAATTAGGAGCTGGTCTAGAAGTAGTATGTAGCATGATTGCCATCCTTGTTGAAGGGTGAGCGAGAGTTTCGCCAGCAATGGATGGAACCGTCAGCGCCCTTTTTGTAGTGAGCTTTTCCCTGTTCAGAGTCATCGTCCCGCACCAACCCACAAAACATTCTATTGGTAGAGAAGCTAAGGAAAGAGATAGCGGGAGTAGCTATCATGATAATGAGAGCTAGCAGTAAAGAGCATTCAACGAGAGAAGCAGCGAGTTGAGACTTTCGGAGAAGG
>JAGFJO010000101.1 GCA_024102635.1 Deltaproteobacteria bacterium | reverse complement strand
GTTTAGAGGAGAGCCAGGAGGGCGCCTGGAAGCCCAAAGTGCTCCGTACTGTGGCGACAAAAGGGGATGGGGTAGCTGAGCTTTGCGAAAAGATCGCTGCCCACAAAGAGTGGCTAAGCTCATCGCCCAAGGCCGCAGAGAAGCGGCGCGCGATGGTACGGGATACAATCTTGCAGCTCTCATCTTTCGCCTTCGAAAGGCGTATCCTTCGCTCTAAAGGAAAACGATTGAGCGAACTTACCGAGAAATGCCTTGAAAGAGAGATCTCTCCTGGCCTGGCGGCGCAAGAGCTTTTGAAGGAGCTTCCTTAGGCTGTTCATTATCACAGCTCTAAACAGCTAAGATCGCCTGGTAATTTTACTATTAAGGCAATATTCCACAGGGCCGATAGTTATATCAGTTACGCCCCCCTCTAGTTGTTCTTGGTAGTTCTAGCAATGTTTCAGATAGTCATCTCCAGCGCGACTTTTCTATTGGTGCTTTTTGCTGTCGTGCGCGGCTACCTCAGTTCAAGGAGGTTTCGCACACGCATTGAGGAGCTTGAGAGGCAGCTGCTAGAGGCCGAGAGTTTTCTAAGCCGCCACGGCAAGCTGGCAAACGAGATAGCACACGAGATAAAGAATCCCATTACAGCGATTCTTTGCTCAGCGGAGGCACTTGAGCTTCTGCTCGGAGATTCCCTGGCAGAGGACCACCGCAAGACCCTGCGCTACATAAAAGAGTACGGAGATAACCTGCTGCGGCTTGTAAGCAACTTTATCGATGTAAGCCGCGCTGAGACAGGCAATATCTCTGCGAATCCAAAACCGTTCGAGATTAAACCGGTTATCGATTCAGTGGTGGGTCTTCTCTCCGCAAGTTCGGAACGGAAAGAGATCGCGGTTAAAGTTTACTGCCCCGATGAGCGGCTGCGAGCAGTCGCTGATCCGATACACATTAAACAGATAGTGTTCAATCTGCTTCATAATGCAATCAAGTTCACTTCCAAGCAGGGTGAGATCCGCATTAATATTGAGAGCGACTTCCCGAATCCATATATAAAGATAGCCGTGAAAGACAATGGCCAGGGAATTCCCGGGGCGCGGCTTCAAAGCCTTTTTGACCCCTACGGGAAATGCGATATGCACGTCTCGGGTGTGTATGCGGCAGTTGCGCCGGGAGTGGGCTTGGGATTGGCGCTCTGTAAGCGGCTTGTAGAGCTTGCAGGCGGCAAGATTGCTGTCGAGAGCCAGATGAATATCGGAACATGTTTTGAGTTCTCGTTACCTCTGGCAATAGAATCCGATGCCGAGCTCGCACCCCGGAGGCATGCCGAAGAGCCGGTCACCGTGCTCGGCGAGCAGCCTCTGCAGGGCCAAAGATTTCTCCTGGTAAACTCCGTGCCGCAATCTTTCGGGCCGGTAAGAGACCTTATCGAGGCTTGGGGCGGCCATGTTGATATAGTGGCTCAAGCGGTAGATGCGCTAAATGCCGTTCATGACAACGACTATGACGCCGTGATGCTAGACGAACAGCTTCAGGTGCCGGAGTGGCCGGAGCTTATAAGATCGCTTCGCGCCGAGGGGCGCGGGAAAAGCACTACAATAATCATAGCCGGGGACCGCTACTTCGAGAGCAGCATGGGAGAAGAGAGTGACTTTGATCGAATTCTCTCCAAGCCGTTTAACGGCAAGGTGCTGCTTGATGCCCTGATTACCTCAGGCAAATTTCAGGTAACTCACTGAATGCCGCGTCTCTAGGCATCTTTACTGCCGAGCTTCAGTTCTTTAGCAACGATCTCGGCCATAATCTCACTCGTGCCGCCGCCAATAGGCATTAGCCGCAGGTCACGCCACCACCTCTCGGCATGAAATTCTGTAGTGTATCCGTAGCCGCCGTGAATCTGAATCGCTTTGTCGGCTATCCAAACCGCTTCATCACAAATAAGCCGCTTCGCCGCCGAAACCTCGGCCCGGCACGGCTTTCCCGCGGCTAGAAGGTCAAGCGCCCTGTGCGCGAGCGACTCGCTTGTTACTATCCGGCGGTACATCTCTATAAGTGTATCTCGAACGGTTCCGAATTCCACAATCGGTTTGCCGAAAGCTGATCGGTCATTTGCATACTTCACCGTTTCCTTAAAGCACGCGCGCGCGCCGGCAAGAGAGGTGAGAGTAAGCATCAGCCGCTCCCAGTTGAGATTCGAGCCGGCCTGCCTCCATCCCTCGCCCTCTTTTCCCAAGATGCATGAGTCATCAACTTCTACGTTATCGAAATTTAGCTCTGCCGTATCGGAGGAGCGCCACCCGAGTTTGTCGAGCTTTCTACTGACCTCAAAGCCTTTAAGAGACGTATCGACTACAAATGTTGTAAAGCCGCCGTATCCCGCAGCGGGGTCGGTGCGGGTTAGAACTAAAATGAAATCAGCTCGTGCGCCGTTGGTAATAAAGGTCTTGGCGCCGTTTATTATCCATTTTTTTCCTTTCTTTTGCGCGCGCGTCTTGATATTGGCAAGGTCACTTCCGGCGCCCGGTTCAGTGAAAGCGTAAGCACCGATTGCTTTGCCCTGAACAGCTTGTGGAAGCCAGGCCTTTTTACTTTCGGTGCTGCCGTATTTGGCTAGAG
>JAGFJO010000100.1 GCA_024102635.1 Deltaproteobacteria bacterium | reverse complement strand
CACGGCTTCCAGAGCAGCCGGAGGAGCAGGGTAGAACCCCTTTGTCTGCTTCTTTAAAGCACTCTCCGCCTTTCGTTTTGCGAATCCTCGAACTAGTGCATTCGATGTGGCGAGGCGCTCGAAAAATGGGATTGGACTTCGGCGAGGTTTTTGCTCTCCCGTCAAAATTGTGCTGGCGCGATCTACAAGATTCTCGGCATGCAGCACCTCATCTACCAGCCCGTACTTTAACGCCTGTTTGGGCTTCAGCACCTTTCCGGCCAGTATAATATCAAGCGCTTTCGGCAATCCGATAAGCCGGGGCAGCCGCTGAGTTCCGCCGAAACCGGGCAAGATTCCCAGCTTGGTTTCCGGCAATCCGATACTGCTGCTCTTGTGATCGCTGATGATCCTATAGCGGCACGCCAGAACAAGCTCGCACCCGCCCCCTACACATGGACCGCTGATCGCCGCCACAGTGGCGAACGGCAACGACTCAATCTCATCAAAAAGATTCTGCCCTTGACGCGCGAGTTGCTCACCGATCTTCGGGTCGGTCACGTCTCTAATAACATTAATATCTGCTCCCGCTGTGAACATCTCCAGATGGGGACCGGTAATAATTAATCCGGGAGGCTTCTGCTGTCTTAACCGCTGAAGCTGTTCCGCTATCGAGTTCATTCGCGTCTCGGTGAGCGTAACTACACGCTCGCTGGATGCCCCGAGGTAAAGGACAGCTACTCCATTCTCCAGATACTCTACTCTGGCGACTCCTTCGCCGCTTGCCGGGCTCGGGGTGCCTGGTTGCTGGGTTTCGGTATGCATGGCAGCAAGATTAGCACTATGCCGCTCGGATCACCAAGGTGTTGTTTTGAGGGAGATTATTCGGCGGCAAACCCTTGACGCTTTGGCCCCACGCTGACTTGGAGTGCCCAGTTATAAGGGGAGCAAATGTCAAACCTTATTAAGGGCAAAACTGACTTCACTTCCGTCAAGTTGTCCGGTTTGAAGAAACGCGCCGCCATCGGCCGTTCCGAAAATGATCTCCCGGCTTAGAGTCTGTTCTGCAATATAGCCGGTATACGACTTCACAACCGCGGAGACTCCCTCCGGCAGATCCAAGGTTAACTTGATCTGATCCGCCACGTGAAGGCCTGCATCCTTACGTGCTTGCTGTACTAGCCGCACCAGATCTCGAGCGATTCCTTCATCAGCCAGCTCTTTAGTAACCTCGGTATCGAGAACGACAACAGCGGCGTTTCCGGGTAAGGCTTGGCTTGCCACTCCGGGCTTGGGTACTAATCTAAGCGTGAACTCTCCCTCGCTAAGCATTTTGCCTGCCGCCTCTACTTTGCCGCCTTCTACTACCCTCCAATTTCCGCTCTTACTCGCGGTTATTACCTCTTTGACCGATGCGCCGAGTTTGGGGCCCAGCTCGCGGGCATTTACATGTAGCTGAAAATCAGCGAACTGCGAAATCTCATCCGAGAATGAAACCTCCTTCACATTAAGTTCATCTCGTACAAGTGCGGAGTAGGGGGCCAGTCTGCTTGCTTCTTTCCCGGCCACCGTTATTTTCCTTAGCGGCAGCCTAGTCCTTAGCTGATGCGCCTCTCTAAGTGATAAACCGGCCGAACATACGTCTCGCACCGTATCCATGGCGCTGACAAGATCATGATCCGAAGGAAATTGAGCGGCATCGGGCCAATCGGAAAGATGAACGCTCTCTTCACCCGTGAGTCCTCTGTATATCTCCTCTGTAATCATCGGAAGGAGCGGTGCAGCTACCTTTGTAAAGGTGCATAGCACCGTGTGCAGGGTATCGTATGCGTCCTGCTTATCTTGATCCTTCTCCTGCTTCCAGAACCGGTCACGGGAACGCCGGATATACCAGTTGTTGAGCGCCTTAAGGAAGTCATAGACCTCCTTGCATGCATCGGCGATCTCGTAACGATCAAGCGCAGCAGTTACATTATCTATAAGCT
>JAGFJO010000017.1 GCA_024102635.1 Deltaproteobacteria bacterium | reverse complement strand
GACTTCGTCCCTACGGGACTTCGTCGGAGCCACCTTCCCTCTATCGAGTAGAGAAAAGTATCGATTTACGAAGTGGGCTTGCCCCGCCGAAGCTCCGTAAGCTTGCGAACGGAGCGAAGGTGGGGTGTAGTATTTTGACAGACTTAACTTATTGAGTTCACAAGGCTTCCCCGGCAGCCGGCATCCAAATAGCATCCAGTTTTTTGCAAATTGCAAGCCGTTCCGAAGAAGCCTTCCGTAAACGAAGCTATCTTATTGTTTGACAACTTCGATTACATCTCCCTCACTGTATTCGACGCCCTTATCGAAACGAACAACGGAGTAATGATCGTTCAGTTGCGAGGTGACAACACCGGACCCGATCCGCTTTAATTCACAACTTGAAAGAGCCGGTTTGCCTGCGTTTCGGGTACAAACGTTCTTGTAAATGGCAACTTTATCTCCGTCCCGAACATCTTGTTTTCTCACGCACACGTGAGCTTCCTCATCGGAAATCTTCATAGCAACGACTCCGCGCGGTGACGTTGCAGCACAACCCGAAAGAAACGCTATACCAACCATCGCCAGAAATTTCTTATTCATGTCTTATCCTCCAACTCAAAAAACTTTGCCTTACATCCTGAAATACTTGAATTTTATAACATCGACTGAGAGACCGTAGTACCCCCAAACATTCAGCTGACTACTCACTCTTTGGCAGATGTTGTGCGGCTTCTACCTTTAATCAGTTCAGTTACCACGAGAGGCAGTGAACCAAGCAGGAGTAAAGCAACACATTCTCTCAGCCCAACAGTTTGTGTTCGAAACACGGAACTTAACACCTCGCTATGGTGACTTGCTAATTGAATGAAGATGCCGATTGCTACGACAACAACCAACCTAAAGTTCGTATGCAGTCCTACTTTGATGATTGATTCAGTTTCTGATCGAGCGCCGAATGATCGGAGCAGCTCGGCAAACACTAGGGTCGCAAATGCATAAGTAGTCGCAGTCATTTCGTTCACCAAGAACAATCCGTATAAGTAAGCAACCATAGTGACAGAAGCGGTAAGAGCACCTGTCAGGGCAATGCCGCCCATAAAGCTCTTATCAGCTAAACCCTGCGTTCGATTACGGGGTTGTGCTCGCATAATTCCTGGTGAGATTGGATCAGAAGCGAGACAAAGCGCAGGCAATCCGTCTGTGACGAGATTTATCCAGAGCAGATGAATCGGAAGTAACGGCATCGGAAGTCCAACTACTAGACACGCGGTGATGAAAAGCAATTCACCTGCGTTTCCTGCTAACAGATACTGGATGGTCTTTCGAATATTTTGATAAACACCTCTACCTTCTTCAACTGCAGCAACGATGGTCGCGAAATTGTCATCGGTGATAACCATCGCAGCAGCTTGCTTTGCTACCTCGGTGCCACCCTTTCCCATAGCAATGCCAACATCTGCTCCCTGTAATGCCGGAGCATCGTTCACGCCATCGCCAGTCATTGCCACTGTCGCGTCATTCACCTGCCAAGCCTTCACAATTCGCAATTTGTGGGCAGCCGTTACGCGAGCAAAGACATTTGTTGTAACGACTCGATCTTGCAGCTGCTCATCGCTCATTAGCTCAAGCTCTGCACCGGTCAATGCTTTGCTGTCTGAGTTAGCGATTCCAAGTTCCTGTGCAATTGCTAGTGCAGTCCGTGGCTGATCTCCGGTGATCATGACGACATTGATACCGGCTTCATGACATTTCGAGACAGCCTTTTTTGCTTCTGAACGCGGTGGATCGACAATAGCAGTGAATCCTATGAAGACGAGATTGGATTCAACGTCAGACAGACCAAGATTTTCGAGAGAGCCAAGTTTTCGAAATGCTGTGGCAATGACACGGTATCCCTTGGCTGCTAATTCATAGTTTGCCTTCTCCAAGCTCTTTCGACTCGAATCATCTAATTCAGCGCTGTCACCATTCCCTAGTAATTGGCACGTGCATAGAGGAAGCAGAACCTCTGGCGCGCCATTCGTGTATGCAATGGATTCGCCTTCAGTCCGGACCACGACAGTGCGACGTTTTCTATCCGAATCAAACGGATAGTCAGCCGCAATTTGTCGCTTTGTACCAATTCCCAGCTTTTGAGCTGCCACTAAAAGCGCTGCTTCAGTGGGATCGCCAAGAGCTTTCCATTCTCCTTTCTCTTCGACGACGGCTGCGCTGTTGCATGTCGAGATAGCAGTTCCCAGAGTCTTAACAGCGAATGAAAGCGTCTCAGAAGACGACACTTCTCCACGAGGGCAATACCCCTCTCCGGAGATCAAGTACGAGCTACCCGCCACGTATACTTCACGCGCCGTCATCTGTCCGACAGTAAGCGTGCCAGTCTTGTCCGTGCATATCACGTTTGTACTTCCAAGCGTCTCAACGGCGGGGAGCTTCCGGATGAGAGCGCGGCGGGAAGCCATTCGTCGGACTCCTAAACCAAGGGCGATTGTCAATACTGCAGGAAGACCTTCAGGAACCGCAGCAACTGCCAAACTGATGGAAGTTAGAAGTAGTTCGCTTAACGGCAACCGGCGTATCAAGCCGACAATGAAAAGAAACGCGACTATTGCAAGTGCTGCAAAGACTAACCTCTTGCCCAAGGTTTCAAGATTATCCTGTAGTGGAGTTCGTTGCCTTTCAGTCTTCTTAAGCAATGCAGCAATATGGCCAACTTGAGTTGAAAATCCGGTCCCCACAACGATCGCCTTTGCTGCACCCGACGCAATGGCAGTTCCCATAAAGATCATATTCGATCGTTCTGCTAGTGGAGCACCTTGAGTCAGAGTGCCGACCTGCTTATCAATGGGCTCGGATTCACCAGTAAGAGCTGATTCCACGCATCGCAACGAGAATTCTTCCAATAGTCTTGCATCTGCGGGTACCAAATCGCCGGCCTCCAATTCCAGCAAATCTCCGGGGACAATTTCCGGACCTGAAATCATCTCGCTGACGCCGTTTCGGCGCACGCGCGCCCTTGGAATAGTTAGTCTCTTGAGAGCAAGTATTGCTTGTTCGGCGGAATGCTCTTGATAAGCGCCGAGCAAGGCGTTGATCAATACGATGACTACTATTGCGGTACTATCTATCCATTCGCCCATCACTGCAGCAATTGCCGCAGCGACTATCAGAAGCCAAATAACGATACTCGCGAACTGTCCAGACAACGCTTGCCAGAAGGAAACTGACTCTTCTTGGGTGAGCTCATTCCTACCGTATGTTAGCAATCGTTCTTGGGCCTCATTTGTGTTGAGCCCAGTTTTCGAGGTCGCCAAACGTTTGAAAACCTCATCAAGCTCAACCGCATGCCAAACCTCTTCTACCGTCGTCGACTCATTCATGAGTGATCTCCGAGGCGGCGATTGTCGAGTCGTCACCGCAAAGACGGCAGTGATACGGGACACTCTTCAGTGGAACATTAAATCGCCCGGATGCGCAGGAAAGAATGCAATCGACGGCCTCCTGCGCGGAATCAGTTACGAATAGTCTTCGCAAATCGATCTCGGCAATCATTCTGTTGGCGAGCAAAGTCTCTCGCACTAGTGTGATTAATGGCTCCCAATATGTCCTTGACACTAAAATTATCGGGAAGTTTTTAATCTTGCCGGTCTGGATAAGGGTCAATGCCTCAAAGAGTTCATCGAGCGTGCCGAACCCTCCCGGTAAGACCACAAATCCTACCGAATAGCGGATGAGCATGAGCTTGCGGACGAAGAAGTAGCGAAACGTGATCCAGCGATCAAGATAGGAGTTCGGTGCCTGCTCTCTTGGAAGTTTAATGTTGCAACCGATGGAGATGCCATTTCCGTCTTTGGCACCACGATTTGCTGCTTCCATGATGCCTGGTCCGCCGCCGGTCATGATTGGGAGACCGTTTCGCGCAATTTCGTGTCCGAACTGACGTGCTAAACTGTAGAAGCTACTGTCTTCCGCGACGCGAGCAGAACCGAATACTGTGACGCAATTACTTAGTCCTCGAAACGCGATAAATCCCTTAAGGATCTCCCGCCATATGTCAGCGGCGCGGATAAAGTCGTGTACCAATCCCTTTGGACCCTCAAGCAGAGGAATCTCACGTGCATCTCCAGTGGCTTTACCCCACCTTGGTCTTTTTCCAGTAGAATTTTCTTCACTCATGCACTAGTTCCGGCTCGCTTCCATTTCCATTCTTCGATTGCACAAAAGCAGCAAGGGACGATGAACAGAGTGATAACACTGACAGCCATTCCACCGACGGACGGAATCGCCATTGGCTGCATAATATCGGCGCCTCGTCCCGTTGCCCAAAAGATCGGCATGAGTCCGAATACTGTTGTGCAAATAGTCATTAGACACGGTCGGATTCGTCTCAATCCCGCTTCAATTACTGCTTCCCGAATCTCATGAACCGAGGTGAAATTTCTTCCTTCGAAGACCTGCTCCAGGTAGGTGGACATGACGACGCCATCGTCATCTACCACCCCAAAGAGAACGAGGAATCCGACCCATACTGCTACTGAAAGGTTGGCTCCCCAGAGATAGAGCATGAGAAAGCCGCCTGACGCTGACACGAGCACTCCAAGGAAAATGATGGGAGCAATCCACCATCTCTTGAATCCGAGATAGAGCATCAGGAACATGATGGCGAGCGTAAGAGGTACCAATATCTGCATCCGCTTGGTAGCTCGTACCTGATTTTCGAATTGTCCTGACCACTCCCAATAGTAACCAGACGGAAGCGAAATTTCGCCCCTCGATAGTGCTGCCTTAAGAGCGCGTTCGGCGTCTTCAACAACACTCACTTCGTCTCGGTCTCTCGTGTTCATGGTGACATATCCAACCAGGAGACCTCGTTCACCCTTAATCTCTTGAGGACCTAGCACCGTTGCGATCGATGCGAGTTGACCCAATGGTGCCTGTGCGCCTCCACTGGTGGGCACAAGAACATTTGAAATAGAATCCAAGCGCTCACGATATTCTCTGGCGAGGCGTATTCGAATCGGATATCTCTCTCTGCCTTCAACGGATTCCATCAAGTTCATTCCGCCCAGCGCCATTTCTATGACGTCCTGAGCATCTCTCACATTAACTCCGTACCTAGCCGCCTTTTCTCGGTCGATTCGGATTTGGACGTAGGGCTTTCCAACTATGCGATCTGCTACGATGTCAGTAGCTCCCGGAACAGTTCTGAGCACTCGTTCAATTTCGAGTCCTACACGTTCAATCTCGGCTAAATTTGAGCCGTAGATCTTTACTCCCATCATTGCCCGGAATCCCGTTTGCAGCATGACGAGACGGGTTTGAATCGGCTGCAACCAAGTTGGCAAAACACCCGGAATCTCAGTCCGCTCTTGCAGCTCAGTCAGGATTTCGCTCTTCGTAATCCTCCGCTCATCGGGCCAGACAAATGCGAAAGGCCACCTCAGGAAGTCGGGCAAACTGCTATGCCATCTTTCGATCTTTAGGTTCCGCCACTCACTTTCGGGCTTGAGCAGAACGATAGTCTCGATCATTCCGATAGGCGCGGGATCAAGGGCGGACTCCGCGCGCCCAAGTTTTCCAACCACAGAATGCACCTCGGGCACGGAAGCAATTGCAAGATCTTGCTTCCCTATCACCTCAACCGTTTGCGTTAAACTCGCCTGCGGAAGTAGAGACGGCATATATAGGAAAGAGCCTTCATCCAGTGGCGGCATGAACTCCCGCCCCATGTTTCTGAAAAGGAAAATACCAATGCTCAAAAGTATTGCCGGAGCTATTAGAAAGACTCGCTTGTTGTTTAGCACCCAACGCAATGAAGGCACGTAAAAACGTGCGATTCCGCGAGAGACAGCATTCTCTTCGAGAGGCAAGAATCGCTCCCGTGTCATTCTTACAACTGCCAATGTAACTATGATTCCAATGGCTATTGCGGTCGGCCAGCCACTTAAGTGGCCTAATCCGTACAACTCATAAATTATCCAATGGACCGCTATGGCTGAAAGAAACCCAAGTACGCCACCAAGAATCCACGCTTGCCGTGCATCTCGACGCCACGGACGGAAAAGTAAATAACACATCACTGGAACAACAGTGATTGCCAAGACTACGGAAGCTCCGATTGCAAACGTCTTGGTAAAAGCGAGTGGTTGAAAGAGCTTTCCCTCTTGATCGGTGAGAAAAAATACTGGGATGAAAGCTACAAGAGTATTGGACACCGCTACAAAGATGGCTCGGCCAACCTCAGAAGCCGCATCAAAGACCAGCTCCTTATAACGCTGACCTAACTCTTCTTTTGCATTTGCAATCCGCCGATAGATGTTCTCCGTCATGATAATGCCCATGTCCGCGACGTCTCCAATTGCAATGGCAAGCCCGGCGAGCGACATGATGTTGGAGTCAATCCCAAAGAAGTACATGAGAAGAAAAGTTGAGGCGACTGCGAGTGGAAGAGTAACGAGAACGGTAATCGTGCTTCTGAAATGCAGAAGAAATATTAGAATAACAATGCTGGCAAGAATTGCCTCTTCTAGAAGCGCATCACTAAGAGTGTTTATCGTTTCCTGAACAATCGTGGTTCGATCGTAAAACGGAACAACTTTCACGGAGCTCGTGCTTCCGTCCCGTAAGGTCTTTTTCGGAAGGCCAGCTTCCAATTGCGCAAGCTTATCTTTGACTCGCTGCACGACGTCACGTGGATTTTCGCCGTACCGCATGAGCACAACACCGCCGACTGCTTCGACCCCCGAACGATCCAACGCGCCGCGTCTGAAATCCGGACCAAGGTGGATAGCTGCGACATTGCTAAGATAAAGCGGAGTTCCTTTCTCTTGTCGTATAACAACCTTCTCAAGATCTGAGACGTCTTTGACGAAGCCCAAACCTCGGATGAAGTATTCAATGCCATTCTGCTCTACAACTTTTGCACCTACATCGATGTTGCTCTTTCTGACCGCCTCATAGACATCCATGAGCGTCACTCGATGAGCGCGCATTTTGTCTGGATGAAGATCTATCTGATACTGCCGAACGAATCCGCCGATGCTCGCGACCTCACTGACGCCCTCTACGGCATTTAGCTGATACCTCAAATACCAGTCTTGAATTGACCGAAGCTCTGCAAGATCGAAGCCTTCACCTTGAATTGTGTACCAAAATACTTGGCCCAGGGCGGTTGCGTCGGGACCAAGTAGTGGAACAACCCCGGTAGGAAGTCTCTGTTGAGCGACGTTAATGCGCTCCAAGACCCGCGACCTCGCCCAATAGTAGTCCACGTCATCTTTGAAAATGACAAAGACCATCGAGAAACCAAAGCCCGACATTGAGCGAATGGCTTTGACTCCCGGCGTCCCGGTAAGAGCAGTAGTTAATGGATAAGTAACTTGGTCGTCTACGTCTTGAGGACTTCGTCCTTCCCAATCCGCATAGACTATTACCTGCTTCTCACCTATGTCCGGAATCGCGTCAACGGGAGTGTTCTTGGTGGCATAATAGCCAGCACCTACGAGCGCTAACATCGCCAGGACTACCAGCAAAATATTATTGAGGCACCAGCGGATAACTGAATCAATCATGGTGCTCCTTTAGTGCTTATGACCTGCTGTTGCTGGAGCTGAATCTTCTTTTGACGCGGCTGTATCAGGAACGCTCTTACCGCCGCCATCTCCATGTTGGTGAGAAAATGAACCTGAAGCGCCTTGGGGATAAAAGAGGCTAGGCGCACCAGAGATCTGCGCTTGGCTGTCTAAGAGAAAGTTACCTCGAACCGCAACACGCTCACCTTCAGTCACTCCTTCTAAGACCGGAAAGTAGTCATCGGCTCTGGGTCCCAATACTACATCTCGACTTTCATAAATGCCCTTTGTCTTCTCGATATAAACTAGCTTCCGGTTCCCGCTATCGAGAACAGCGGAGGCAGGAACAGCAATAACTTGGTCAGGTCCACCTTCGCCCTTGGTGCCTGGGACCTTCTTCAGATCCATTCCACACAATGGACACGAACCTCCTGAATCACGCATTATTTGAGGGTGCATCGGACATGTGAATGAGCCCTCTGCTCCAGTTGGTGCAGGAGTTCCTTGAGAACTGAGCGCGGCATGAATGTCTGCGCTTACAAACATTCCCGGCTTGAGCGCGTGATCTTTATTCTCGATATGGACCGGTACTTTAACCGTTCGTGTCTCTTCATCGACTATTGGAGAAACGAAAGTTACTTTGCCGTCGAACGTTCGCCCAGGCAGCGCCTCTGTGGTCATCGTCACGTGCTGGCCATATCTGAGCCAGGGAAGTTGGCTTTCATATATGTCGAGATACCCCCAAACAGAGTCGAGATTCGCTATTTGATAAAGGATATCGCCGCTCTTGAACGCAGCGTTTTGGGTAACGTTCCTCACAATAACCGTTCCCGCAATTGGGGAGAGAAGTGTGATTCGCTCGGTTACTTTGCGCTTCTCTAAAAGCTCCGAAACTTGGCCGTCGGTAAGGCCTAAGCGCCGAAGTTTAATTTTAGTCGTATCCAGCAATTCTGATCTGGAAGCGCCAGCAGCGACCAAGAGCTCCTGCTGAGCAATAACTAGGTCGGGACTATAGACCTCCGCTAAATGATCACCTTTGTTGACTTCAACTCCGGTAAAATTCACGAACAACCGTTCCGCGTATCCGTCTACGCGAGCTGTAATGGTTGCAAGAGAAGTCTCATCATAGGAAATTTTTCCGACAGCTCTTACAAGGTGAGAGAGCGCTCTTCGTTCCACCGCTGCCGTCTCAACAGCTGCCATGCCAAGCGCATGATCTGAGAGTTCGACTGTTGCCGATTGCGACTGACCATTGGTGGACGACTTGGCTGGAATCAATGGCATTGAACAGATTGGACAATTACCAGGGGCAGGCAATCTTACCTGAGGATGCATCGAGCACGTGTATGTCGTTTCTTCAGCGATGACGTCACGAACTGGTGTGACAACAGAGCCGAAAGCAGAGAACAAAACAAAAGAGAAAATTAGAGCCGGTCCAAGAAGACTAAAACGCTTCGTCATGATTTCTTCTCCTTTTTTGTATCGGCTTCTATCCCTTCGAGTGGAACAATTCCTGCAATCGACAGTGAAAGGTTAAGTAAAGCTATTTCGCGGGCTTTTCGAGCGTCAACGGTGGCCAGCTCAAACTGTAGAAGCGATCTTTCGGCTTCAAGGAAATCTATGAATGAACTCTGTCCGCCTACGTAACCGCTCCTCGCAACATCCAACGAACTTTTTGCCTTCGGTATCAGTTGCTCTGTCATTAACCGGTACTCGCGCTCACTTTCGCGGTACATGAATGCCATCGATGCAAACTCAACTGCCAACATCAATTGCTCCTGCGTGTAGCGAGCCTGAGCAGCACTTTTTGCAGCGAGAGCAGATTGTATTTCCGCGGCGATTTTATCGCGCCAGATGGGAAGTGTTACCGAAAACTGAGGTGTAACTATTGGCGTACTCGGCTTTACGTCTGTCTCTATACCGAATCCAAAGTCAGGAACCGCGCTGCGACGAGCGAGGACCACTGCGGCTTCTGCTCTCCGAATCTCAGCCTCCATTTGAACTAATGAAGGGTTCCGTGTAAGTGCGATTTTGTAGATTTCATCCAACGGCGGGGCTTGGTCAGAATTCTGGAAGTGCTTCGGGACTGGAATATCGATCTCGGAACTTGGCGAAACGCCGAGAGCCGCCTTGTAACGGGTTACGGCGACGGTTCGAGAGTCTTCTAAATTCTGGATCCGAACGTTTAGCTCATCCCTTTCGATATCAGCTCTCAAGACATCTTGAAGGCTGGCACGGCCCGCGGAATGCTGCACCTGTGCAATATCGCGCAGGTCGTGAACAAGCTTAAGGTTACGTTTATTTACTGCAATCGTATCTTCTAGGGCTTGAAGTTCGAAGTAGGCTTTCTTGAAGTTTGCGGCACTTGTGAGCACACTTTTACGAAACTCAGCGTACTTCATGGCTGCTTCGCCTGCTGCAACGGCGGCTTGAGCACGCAGCTTTCCTGGTCCGGGAATATCAACCATTAGACCCGGCATTACCGACATCACTACATCTTGAATGTCAGCCTCAAATGTAATTCGGGGGTCTGGCAGAGATCTTTCAACTGTGATTTTTTCGACCGCTTGCACCCAGTCAAAATAAGCTGCCTCTACTTGAGGACTACGTTTGATGGCATGAGCCATGAGATCTTGGAGCGGGGTGTCCGGCGAGACGGAAAGTTCCCCGCTCTTCTGTCGGTAGGCTGCCGTGACATCGGCCAGTTGCTTGCGGGCTACCGCTTCATCAGTGCTCTTTAGACCAGTGCACCCAATGATGAAACTAGAGCTCGCAAGGAATACGGCAAATGAGATCTTCTTTAGGCGCCAGGAAGTGACATTCGGCTTATGTGACAATCTATGCATATAGCGCTTTCAACTCCGTCTAATAAGCTCCAAAAGTTCTTCCAACTTCTTTTCTTTTTCTTTAGGGGAGTTCGAAGTGAACGCGTCCTTCACGCATGTCTCCAGATGCTTTTTGAGAATCGTTGTTTCCAACACTTTCAAAGCAGCTCGGATTGCCTGAATTTGGGTGATGATCTTTGGGCAATACTCTCGTTCGGTAATCATTCGCTTTACTCCTTCCACTTGCCCAGAGATGCGATTAATTCGATGCAGCTCCTTCGTGTGGTCTGGATGATCTGCCCCGTTCTTGTCACAGCAATTTCCTGTTGGGCTCCTACGCATACTCCTCTCAACTTTATGTCGTGCTTGCGAAAGATACCCCAAGGGGGGTATCTTTCGCAAGCGGGGGCGCAAGTCATGAAGAAATCTTAGAGGCGCTCGCGGTTTCAGTAGGTATTAGCACCAGCACCGCGTTAATTTTTTCAGCTAGAACGATAGATGCTGATGAAAACCTTTGATTTTTATCGGAGCATTTGAGGGACGTCTGATGAAATCAAATTCAGCTCATCACCATGATTCAAGTCACAATTTAAAAAGGGAGATAGATCCAGTTTGTGGAATGACAGTTTCGTCCGATTCGGCAAAAGGAAAGTCCGAATTTAAAGGCCATACGTATTTCTTTTGTAGTACAGAATGCAAATCGAAGTTTGACCTAGATCCTAGCCAGTATCTGCAACATACAAAGCAAAGTCATTCAGTCAAAGAGGGTATTGAATATACCTGCCCTATGCATCCTGAGATCCGAAAAAGTGGGCCTGGCAATTGTTCCATCTGCGGTATGGCGTTAGAGCCATTGGAAGTTAGCGCGGATTCTGGCGAGAGTCATGAATACAATGACATGCGCAGAAGGTTCTTTATTGCGGTCGTCTTCACTCTTCCTGTCTTTGCCCTGGAGATGGGCGGACACATATTTGGATTAGCGCACATAGTCCCCGCGAATGTTTCGATTTGGATACAAATGTTCTTAGCGACGCCGGTTGTCCTATGGTGTGGTCTGCCATTTTTTGAGCGCGGCTTTCAATCAATTAAAAATCGAAGTCTGAACATGTTTACGCTTATCGCCATGGGAACAGGTGTGGCGTGGCTGTACAGCATGGTTGCAATCTTCTTTCCTGGAATCTTTCCAGAATCATTTCTGACCTTGGATGGTTTAGTTCCAGTATATTTTGAGGCGGCAGCGGTTATCACGACACTGGTCCTGCTGGGGCAGGTATTAGAACTAAGAGCCCGCGAACAAACTGGTGGCGCTATACGAGCCTTACTTAAACTTGCACCCGAGATAGCTCATCGCATTCGAGCCGACGGCGGCGAAGAGGAAGTTTCTTTAACGCAAGTTCAGATAGGAGACCTTTTGCGTGTCCGCCCTGGAGAGAAAATTCCAGTTGATGGCGAAATCGTTGAAGGCAAGAGCAACATCGATGAATCAATGGTCACTGGCGAACCGATGCCGATTGCAAAAGAAGCTGGCTCGAAGGTTGTAGGTGCCACGATTAATCAAACCGGCAGTTTCGTTATGAGAGCCGTCCGTGTGGGTAGCGACACGATGCTCTCTCGTATTGTGCAGATGGTTTCCCATGCCCAGCGTAGCAGAGCACCAATACAACGCTTGGCTGACACGGTATCCGGCTGGTTCGTTCCGGCAGTTATTATTGTCGCAATGATTGCTTTCTTTGCCTGGGGGTTTTTTGGTCCGCCTTCGGCGTTTAGTCTTGGGCTTATCGCCGCAGTTTCGGTACTGATAATAGCCTGTCCATGCGCACTCGGTCTGGCCACGCCGATGTCGATTATGGTTGGAGTCGGACAAGGCGCAAAGGCTGGTGTGTTGATTAAGAATGCGGAGGCTCTAGAACGGTTGGAGAAAGTAACTACTCTCGTAATCGATAAGACTGGCACCCTCACTGAGGGCCGTCCGAAGCTAACTAATATAGTTGTCGGTGATGGGTTCAACGAAACAGAGATTCTTACACTGGCCGCGTCGCTTGAGGCTCACAGCGAACATCCTATTGCCGCAGCAATCGTCTCCGCGGCAAAGGAAAAAAACATTTTGCTTACATCAGTTGCGAACTTTGATGCGCCCACGGGGAAAGGTGTTACGGGTGTTGTTGGAGATCACCGAGTGGCAATTGGAAACGCCAAATTGATGCAAGAGGCCGGCGCATACAAACCTGAACTTGTAGGCGAGGCTGATATTCTCCGCGCACGGGGAGCAACAGTCATGTTTATGGCAGTGGATAATAAATCCGCTGCTATTCTGGCCGTCGAAGACCCGATCAAAGCAAGCACACCGAAAGCGATAGAGAAGTTTCACAAAATGGGGATTAAGGTAGTGATGCTTACGGGAGACAGCAAGAAAACCGCTGAGGCCGTAGCGGATAGACTTAAGATCGACGAGGTTGTGGCTGAAGTGTCCCCTGAGGACAAGAGCCGTATTGTTTCCGAAATGAGATCAAAAGGAGAAATCGTTGCCATGGCCGGAGACGGCGTGAATGATGCGCCCGCTCTGGCAAACGCTGATGTTGGAATTGCAATGGGAAGCGGAACAGATGTTGCGATCGAAAGTGCCAGTATCACTTTGCTTCGCGGAGATCTCACTGGCATCGTAAGGGCACGAAACCTCTCAACTGCAACCATGAAAAATATCCGCCAAAATCTCTTTTTCGCATTTATCTACAATATTTTAGGTGTTCCTGTAGCAGCTGGATTGTTATATCCGTTTTTCGGTATATTGCTTAGTCCAATGATCGCAGCTGCTGCGATGTCTTTAAGTTCCGTGTCCGTGATTGCAAATGCTCTCAGACTGAAGTGGACGAGAATATGAAGCAGTCTGATTTTAGAGTGACAACTCGCTAATCGGACTAGCTGCGCACGCAAGCGCGAAGAACTTTCGGCAAAGACCAATCGCTTATATCATTATTAACTACGAAATCCGCCTACGAAATTTTCGTAGTGGGGTGGCTGAAGGGACTCGAACCCTCGACAGCTGGAACCACAATCCAGAGCTCTACCAACTGAGCTACAGCCACCATAAATGTCCCGGTGATCGTTGCTTGTCCGCCGTAGCACTTGCGAAGCAAGGCGAAGGCGGAAGCTACAGCCACCATAAGTTCTATGACTCTAAGTTCTCTCTAACCTCTCCTTGCAGGTGACGCGTGGGAGGAACCGTGAGCGCAGCCCGAGTCAAAAGAAACTGCGTCCACCATATATATATATACCGAAGGTGGTTGCTTGTCCGCAGTAGTCCTTGGGAAGCAAGGCGAAGGAGGAAAGCTACCACCGTCAAATCCGACAGGCACAACGCCCGCCAAAGTGAAAGGGTAGGGTACTGAATGCCTAAATTACTGTCAAGATTAGGCAAAGGAACTACATCGTCTTGGCCAGCTCGACCAGTTGTTCCAGCGCTTTGCCCCATCCGTCCTGAAATCCCCGTTCCTCGTGTCGCTTGCGACCCTCTTCGTCGGGGTGCAGGGCGATGGCTGTGTACTTTGTTCCGCCTTCATGGGGTTCTAAGAGAAGAATCGCGGTGAAATAACTCTCCGTGCAGTGGTTCGGAGCTCCTGATGGCCGAAAGTTAGGGCCAAGCGCGTCGGTCCAGACAAGTTTGCGGTTAGCAACAACTTCAAGGTAGCAGCCTACGCTGGGATACTCTTCTCCTTCAGGCGAACGCATGACGGTACGGAAGATACCTCCAGGGCGAAGGTCTATCTCCGCATCAACGGTCTGCCACGGGCGAGGGCAGAACCATTTCTTAAGGTGCTCGGGCTCGGTCCAGGCTTTCCATACAAGCTCAGGCGGGACATCAACAATCCGTTCAAATACTAGGTCTAGCTTGGGCTTCGGCGCGAAATCGAGCTTAGTCATAACTTCTTCTCCTTCATCTCTTTTAAATAATTATCCAGCTGATTCAGCCGCTTCTCCCAAGATGTGCGCTGAGCGCTTATCCAACTTTCAGCAGCCAAAAGCGGGTCAGGAGTTAGTTGGTAAGTTCTAATGCGGCCTGCCTTTTTTGAACGTACAAGTTTTGAGATCTCCAGAACCTGAAGGTGCTGAAGAAACGAGGGGAGCGCCATATCAAACGGCTGAGCAAGCTCACTCACGGATGCGGGTCCGGAGCCGAGGTGTTTAAGCACCGCGCGGCGGGTAGGGTCTGAGAGGGCGTAGAATACCTTAGAAAGCGCCTGAGAGCGGGATTTCATTTAGTCATATTAGCGCATAACAATAGTTAGGTCAATGCCTAAGTATTTGTCAGGGGCAGCCGCCCTAACGGCCACCCTTCCAGAGGCGTATAGCTAATAGAATCCATCCAAGTATAAATGCTGTGCCGCCCACAGGCGTGATCGCTCCAAGCCATTTAACTCCGGTTGCAGCAAGAAGATAAAGAGAACCCGAGAAGATAAGGATGCCGATAAGAAAAAGCCTGCCGACCCACATAAGAGAGGCGGCTCCCAAAAGCCGCGCTCCGCATAGGGCAGCAATTAATAAAAGCGAGACGCTATGGATAAGATGATAGAACGCGCCTTTTTCATAGACCTCAAGCGAGTACTGCGAAACCGCTCCTTTAAGCGCGTGGGCTCCGAATGCTCCTAAAATTATTGCAAGAGCAGAAAGCGCGGCGCCTATGGCGGCCCACTTCCTAGCTTTGCCCGTCAGGTCGTGGTCTGTTGTCATAAGCGCCTGCCAATTTATTTAGTTTAGCGATTCTCTTAATTAGCGGCGGGTGCGTTGACCAGATTGAATCTTTATCGGCATTGGAAAGCCTGCGCTTCGGGTCGGGATTGACGATAAAAAGATGCTCGGTAGCACGGTTGTCATACTCTAGCTTTTCAGGATCGAGGGCTATCTTTTTAAGCGCGCCGGCTAGCGCCAGCGGATTCCGGCATAGCTGCACCGCGGTGCTATCGGCAAGATATTCCCTTTCTCGCGAGACGGCAAGTTGCAGCAGCTTCGCTAAAAGAGGCGCTAGCCAGGCCAGGAGTAGCGCCACAACCAGCGCAATAATTGCCAGGCCCGATCCTTTTTTTGAAGATGAACGGGTGTAGCCGCGGCGCCTACCGCGGAAAGGGAGGTCGTTAATGAAACTTCTAAGAAAAAAATCAGAGACAAGTACTATGATGCCGGCAAAGACAGCCACAAGCATCATAAGCCTTATGTCATAGTTTTTTATGTGAGCCATCTCATGAGCAATAACCGCTTGAAGCTCATCGCGGTCGAGCTTTTTACGGAGTCCGGTAGTAATACCTATAATGGCATTCTTGGGATCTCTTCCGGTAGCAAACGCATTCGGCGATTCATCGGGGATAACGTAGATCTTCGGCATCGGTAGTCCGGCTGCTATCGCCATCTCCTCAACTACGTTGAAAAGTACGGTATCTTCATGGCGCTCTATTGGGCGGGCATCGTTAATAAGCGCTATTATTCTACTGCCAAAAAAGTAAGAGACTACAGCGGCGCCGCTTCCCGCGAGACACCCTATGACAGCGCCGTAGGAAAAGACTCCCCAGTCAAACTCACCGGAGACACCGTAGAAAACATTGAGGATTGCACCGCAAAGCAGCGCCAGCACGAGCATCATTGCGGCCATCAGCCCGAGTGATGCCCGCTTATTGTGGGTTATGAGCGTTTCAAAAGTTAGGGTCATGAAAAGGCGACGCGCGGCGGCTGTTTAGCCTGCTTGGCCTCTTCGGGGTCAAGCTCAAAAAACTCGCGTTTCTTAAAGCCTCCGATTCCGGCGACGATATTAGCCGGGATGGTCTCGATTGCGGTGTTAAAAGTGGCGACCGAATCGTTGTAGTGCTGACGCGCAAAACCTATTCTGTTTTCGGTCGAAGTCAGCTCCTCTTGCAGCGAGAGAAAATTCTGATTGGCTTTAAGGTCAGGGTAGCTTTCAGAGAGAGCGAAGATCTGCCGTAGCGCCCCAGAGAGCATATTCTCGGCTTGAATCTGGTCATGCACATTGTGAGCGTTGGAGGCGGCAACGGCGCTGTTACGCGCTTGAATGACGCGCTCTAAAGTCTCCTTTTCGTGAGAAGCGTAACCTTTTACCGTCTCGACCAGATTAGGGATGAGGTCATGGCGTCTTTTGAGCTGCACATCTATCTGAGACCAGGCGTTCTCGGTGGCCACGCGCTTTGTGACAAGCCCGTTGTATATAGCAACAAACATCACAACCAAAAAAGCTATAATGCCAAGTAGCACCAGTGCGCCGCTCATATCTTCTCCTTATTAAAGCCCGTTAAAGATGTTGGGAGGACCGATGACCGGTGAATCCCCGAAGATCTTATCCTTCCCGCCCGGAGCGCGATCCAGCCGGTTGCGCTCCTCAGGAAGTGTGATAACTGTCTTTTCCTTTGCGGATTCTACTATCTCCTTAGCGGTGAGGGAATGGACCTTTTCCTCACGCTTTTCACGCTCAATACGTAGTTTATTCTCTTGAGCGGCTTTATGTTCAGCCTCATACTGAGGGATCTTGTCCAACGCAGTAGGGTCTTTAGATAGGTCAACACTCTTGCTGAAATCAAATTTCATCTTGAGCGTAATTCGCCGGTTGGAGGCATCCATAGGGTTATCTTTATTACGGAGCTCTTGATCGGCACGTCCCACAACGCTGGTTATCTTCTCCGGCGCTATGCCTGACTGCTCCAAGAGCCTCCGCGCGGCGTTAGCTCTATCGGAGGAAAGCTCCCAGTTGGAGTACCCGCCGGCTCTACTGGCAAACGGTTTGGCGTCGGTGTGTCCTACGATGTCAATTTTGTTATTGAATTTCACAAGGAGCGACGAGATCTTCTGAAAGGCTTCCTGGGCCTCGGGTAGGATACGAGCGCTCCCCGATGCGAACATTGAGCTCTTTTCTGTGTCCATTATTTCGATATTGAGTCCATCGGCCTGTACTTTGATGTCCACGATTCCCAGAAGCTCAGCGAGCTCGGGCACTGCCATTATCTGCTGCCGAATCTCTTCTGCTATCTCCTCAAGCATGCGCTTTTTGTCTACACGCGAAAGGGTGTCGCCCGGATTGTCGGTGTTTACACCGGCATTCTCGCTCTCTTCGGGGAGGGGGCGATCAAGCCCTTCCTCTCCGCGGTATGTGACACGTTTGTGTTCGTTTATGGCGTCTGTGCCGGATTTCTTCTGAAACTGAGAAGTTTCGTTGATAGCGGGAGACTTTTTTCCTTTCTCTTCGCCGACGGGTGGCGCGGCAGCATCGAGGATTCCCGATTCACCCATCATTAGGGGCGAGCCCGACCCCTGCTGAAAGATACCTGGGCGGCGGAAGTAGGTAGCGATGCTTTTCTTTGTCGAAGTCTCGGCGCTGTTTACGAGCCACATCACCATGAAAAAGCACATCATGGCTGTTACGAAGTCGGCATAGGCGATCTTCCAAGCGCCGCCATGGTGGCCGCCGTGTCCGCCCTTCTTTTTGATAATTATAATCGGCTTGTCGTCAGCCATGTCGAGTGCCGCCTGTTAAGAGCTTACTTTTTAGCGTCCTTCATCAGCTGCTCTAATTCCTCAGAGGTAGGACGCATATCCGAGGGAATCGTCTTTCGCGCAAATTCAAGTGCAACCTGCGGGGGAGCGCCTCCGGCAAACGACACCAGACCCGCTTTTACAGTCTTTAGAATATTTGTCTGTTCTCTTGCCACATGATCCATTTTGTTGGCGATGGGCGTAATGTATCCGTAAGAGAAAAGAATTCCGATCATCGTTCCTACGAGAGCGGCAGCAACGTGATGTCCGATCTCCTGCGGCGGGCCGTCAAGGTGACTCATCGTGATGATAACGCCCAATACGGCGGCCACGATTCCGAGCGCCGGGAAGCTGTCCGATACTTTGTTTACTACCCCTGGATATATGAGAGCCTCTTCATGGTGTGTTTCTATTTCGGTGTCGAGCAGTCTTTCAAGGTCGAAGGCGTTTACTACGCCGTCAACGAAGAGCCTTAGCGCGCCGGTCAATGTCTCCATCAAGTGATGATTGTGCGAAACGCGGGGGAACTTGTTGAAGCGAGGACTATCATGCGGGTTGGAGAGGTCTCCCTCGATTCCCAGTACACCCTCACGCCGCATTGTGTCGAAAATGCTCGCCATGAGTCCCAAAAGATCCGAGTAGGTGGCCTTATTAATGCCGCTTCCCTTAAGGGCCCCTTTAAGGGCTCCCCCAAGTCCTTTCACGACACTGCCGGGGTTTCCGCTAACAATGGTAAAAATCGCGGAACCTGCGATAACGATAAGCTCGAAGGGCTGAAAAAGGATCGGAAGGGGACCGCCCGGGCCAACGAACCCGATGATAACGCAGGCGGTAACGCCGAATACGCCGACTATAATTCCCATTAAGCTACGAAGCTCCCCAGAGAGGTTTTTGCTCTACTACAATAGAAACATCGGAAGTGTTGTAGTTAGGCTTAATCAGAATTGAGTCAACGGCGTTCTAGCCTTCGATAGAGTGTGGTATCGGCAAAATGCGGCGTAAGTTTAACGAGTTACCCGGCTTTCGCAGCAAGCTTTTCAAGGAGCGCGGCGGTGGCAAGGTGCGCCTGCTGGAAACTTGGCGTGATACTCTCATAGTGAGGCGCATCTTGCGCTTCAGCGCCATTAGACAGCATGTCTGCCTGAAGTCCCAAAGAGGACGGAGCGGTCTTTGGATCGGCCCAGACAATTCTCTCAGCTCTCAACCCTTCACTCATTGACTTGATGTTGGAAACGAGAGTGTTCCGCTCTCCGAAGCCGTCATCCGGGGAGAGATCAGAAATTACTAACCAATCGGGTTTAGCGATTGATAGCAGCGCTTCAGCGTCGCCCGGCTTTTTAAGCCCGTACTCTAATATCAATACTCGACAGCTTTCACGCCCTGCAAAGGCGGCACTCAAAACGCGGAAGGGAAAAAGCAGCTTTTGCAAAGTTCCTTTGGGCGGAGCAAGGTTCAGTATGGAAAGAGGAAGCCCTATCTCGGTGTTATAGGAAAGAATCGATGCGCGCGTAGAGGTCTTCTTTTGAAGCGCCTCAGAGATAACCCGTTTAAAAACGGTTTTCCCTTTTGTTCCTGCGATGCCGATAATAAGCGGCTTATTGCGAAGAAGATAAAGCTTGGCCGCTCGTGCCAGAACCGCCGCCGCAGTGCGGCGGGTGAAGTTCTCTCCCTCACTTTTTAACGCCGCCGGGACTTGCACCGTAGCGCGGGATCGGGCTCCTGAGAAATAATCACTAAAACGGCTGAGCCCCTCGGCGAGTTCCTCCTCTGAGCGCCCGAAATTAATCCTGAGGTGCGACTCGCCGGAGGGCCCGAACGCTGCTCCCGGGACAGTAGCAACGCAGCACTTCTTCAAAATATCGTAAGCAAGCTTTGTGCTGTCATGGCAGAGAGGCACCGTGTCCTTTATGCGGGGGAATACAAAGTAGGTTGCCTTAGGGAGCTGGTAGTCAATTACGTGCGAAAGTGAATCCAGCACCTTAAGCGCGTAGGCCCTTCTGGCTCTAAACTGCTCTATAAAACCTTTAAGGTAGCTGTCGCCGAATCGTAACGCTGCAATTGCTCCATACTGTGAAGCCACGGGGGCACAGGTAACCATGGCATCGTGGTACTTAACGATTCCGCCCATAAGAGATCTATCGCAATGCACAAAACCGATTCTCCATCCCGTCATCGCAAATGCTTTGGAAAAAGAACAAACTCTTATCACTCGGTTTCTAACAGCGGGGATCAAAGTAGGCGAGAAGTGTTTATCATCGGTGTAATAAAAATCCTTGTAAACTTCATCGACCAGAACATAAAGATTATGCGCCTCGGCAAGCTTCATAAGCTCACGAGTAGCCTTCTCTGAATAAAGCGTGCCCGTGGGATTGTTCGGGCTGCAGTAAAGAATCGCTTTGGTCCTTCTATTTATGGCACTCCTTATATGATCGACATGAAAATCAAAGTTCTTATCCTCATCAAGCGGGACAAAAACCGGCTTACACCGCCCGATAGCAAGCGCGCCGCGGTATGAAACATAAGAAGGGGAGGGGATTATCACCTCATCACCCGGTTCCGTAATGGCTAAGATAGAAGCTGTGATTCCTTCGATGGAACCAGCAGTAGCCAAAATCTCGCTTTCAGGATCGAATGAGAGCCCTTCCTTTTGCAGAGCCAAAGAGATCTCCTCCCTGAGTTCAGTCAGCCCTATTGTAAGAGAGTACTTATCGCATGCTCCCTCTGCTATCTTCTCCCGCACGAAATCACGGATGACGCTCGGTGTTGAGAAGCTAGGGATCCCCTGGGCAAGTGACACAGCGCCCGGGATCTTGGCGGCAGCCAGCTCCATTGCTTTAATAGGTGAGAGTTCAAACGCGGGTAGTGCCATGAACGGTAGCTTAGCTCATGGCGAAAGGGTGTGAAAGTGGGGGTGCAGGGCCAGGCTCGGCGAGATCCGACATGAAAGCATGTGGAGTAGTTGCCGATCCTTTGCAAATAGGAGCTTTGAGGCTACAACTGCTAATTGAAGCTATCGCTCAACTAAGAAAGTGAAACGAAGACATCACATCACTGCTTTGCTTACTCTTGCTTTTCTCTTTGCGGCAAGCCGCCTTTGGGCCTATGGGGAGGGAGTGCGTTTCCAAGCAGGAGAGTTTCCCATTTTTATGCACTTTCTTGACCCGATGCTCCTAGAACATGACCTTCTAGAGAGTAGTCTATATCTCCATATGAACCCGCCTCTATTCAACCTCTTTTTGGGTGGATTTCTCAAACTCTTTGGAGCTGCTTCGTTCCAAGTCATTCAGATCTGTTACCTGCTCGTAAGTTTCGCCGCAGGCTTTCTGCTTTATATTCTTATCGCAGCTCTAACCAGCTCGGCAGCACTTTCCTTCTTAGGCGCTTCGTTTTTTGTGCTAAGCCCTGCGTCAGTTCTCTGGGAGAATCGAATTTTTTATACAACGCCTCTTGCCTTTCTCTTAGTGCTATCGGCCGTACTGCTTAGAGGCGCGCTGCATACGGATAGAGGATCTCGGTGGCTGGCTTTCTTCACCTGCATTGCAGTCCTTTGCGGTATTGCCGCCATGTTTAATCTTGTATATGTGCTGTTAGTTATTGCCGTTCTTTGGTTAGGCTTCGGCAGGAGCCGGGCAATGCTCTGGGGTGCACTTCCGTGTATTTTGTTCGTTGGTCTATTGCACTGCAAGAATCTCCTTCTCTTTGATATCTACTCCACAAGTTCCTGGCTAGGATGTAATCTTTCGCGAGTAGTGCTTCATCAGTTGCAACCATCCGAAAAGGTTTTGCCTGGCGGCGAGGCAGTGCTTCCTTTGCCGGCCTTTGATCAGGAGATGAAAGTAGTCGAGCCTGCTTACTCATCCGAGTGCCCCTATCCAGAGATTGCAGCACTTTGCAGCCGTACTAAGTCGACCGGCCAGCCAAACCTTAATCACTATTCGATGATTCCGCTTTGCGCTGCCTATCTGCGGCAAAGTCTCAGCGTGATTTTGAATTCACCTGAAGTATATATGCGCGGCCTCTCAACCGCTTGGCGGTTATATTTTGCGCCTGCGCATAAGTACCCTTATTTTTCTCAGGATCAGCTGATAGGCGCAGCCACCTCGTTTTTCGACAGATTTATACTTCTTACGACGGCTGGAGGACTTTCGTTAACGGCTCTCCTGCTGTTCATCCTGACGGTGGCCTCGATTCCTTTAAGCCTGTTCATTGCCGAGCGAAAGATGCGAGCACTACTGCTATTTATAGGGGTCACCGTTCTTTATGTAGCTGCAGTCGGTAATGCTCTTGAAGTTGGCGAGAACAATCGCTTCAGATTCACAACTGATCCTCTCTCGACCGCCGCGGGGTTGTATGCCGTAGCCCGGTTAATACGACTATCAAAGAGCCGGCATGAGCCGAAATCCCGCCAACCTACCTGAGTTTTTTAAGACGAATATGTGAGAGATGTACTTGCTACCGCGGGATCGGACTAGGCGAACGATAAACCGAATTTCATTTTAAAAGACTCGCGGCGGCCGCTTTTTGCCACTGAGTTGTTGTAATGGCAGGCTAGGCCGCGTCCTTTCGCCGTTTTTTACTCATCGTCCCTAGTATGGCACACCATTTCTCATATAGATCTTTCATCGGCTCAAGTGAGCCTGAAAGGCGCGCGGCTGCATTGCAGCCAAGGTAGTGTATGAATATCTCATTGGCCGCGTCTGTATAATTATCAAGCTCGATAGCCCGCTCCTCACATGCATCCCTAATCGCGAGGGTGAAGTACTTTTTAAAGCGCAGCAAAATCTCCCAGGACGTGCCGGTCAGTCCGTCACCCTCGCTGCATCGTTCCGAGCCGATAGTCGTAAATGGGCAGCCTGTTACAAATCCGAGTTTGCGCTTTTCCTGCTCCTGAGCCTGATAACTGAACTGAGCGTAATTTCGTAGCCGTTCAAGGCCCGGCGTCTGTGCCGAGAAGATATGATCAAGCTGCGGCTGCAATTCTGTCCATAGATGCTCCATAGCGGCTTTGGCCAGATCTTGTTTGGAACTGAAGAAATGATAAAAACTTCCCTTTTGAGCGCCGGCCGCGCGGCAGATATCATCTACCGAAACCGAACCATAGTTATGGGCCCAGATAAGCTCCATGGCCGTTTTTAACAGAAGCGCCTTGGTATCCTTTGCTTTCGCCATTAAAATCCTTTACTAACCAGTCTACACTTTCAATGCAGCCCGCACCATTCGTATTTGCTTATATTTATCCCCACAAGGGAAGTCTTTATTTTGTAGCAATATAACCTATTGATATGATGCGGCTATTCAAAAAGTTATCAACCTCTCCTTCATAAGACTTGACTGATTGGTCAATTATATATGAAGATTGACTGACGAGATGTTGATTATCGAGCGCGAATTATAGACTCATCAGTCAAGGAGATAACAATATGACAACCAGGAATAAGGAGATCGTATTAATCCTACCGGTCGTGGCGGCGCTGCTCTCGGGCATGGCGCCATCGACACCGCAAGAGCGTACGAAGCAGCGCAGCTACGAGCCTCAAATTCAAGCAAGTAAGTCGGCCGGACGGAGGCTGTTCGCGCCGGGCAGAGCCAAAAAAGCGGCGGCTTCCACATTGCTCGCCTTTTTTGCCGTGTCTCGCGGAGCAACTGCAGTGACGCCGCAGCACGGGCGCCCCAACACTCGATCAAACTAGATTTAAAGGAGAGGCGATATGAAAAGATATCTAGGACTAGCATATGCGTTGATGGGTTACGCCGGATTTTTAGCGCTATTTCTCTACTGGCTCGGGTTTCTGATTAATTACGGCGTGCCAAAAGGGATAGATGGTAATCCACGGATCCCCTTAGCTACGGCTGCGCTAATAAATCTTGGACTTGTGTCACTGTTCGGGTTGCAGCACTCAATTATGGCGAGGCAGTGGCTTAAAAGCGCAATCACTAAATTTATTCCCGAACCGCTGGAACGAAGTACCTATGTCGTAATGTCTAACCTGGCATTGGGAGCCGTTTTTCTGGGTTGGCAGCCGATGGGAGGCGAAATTTGGAACATACAGGATGGAACTGCGCGCACCGTTCTCTATGCCCTCTTTGCGGCGGGAGCTGTTACGGTAGTGGTCACATCTTTTCTGATTAACCACTTCGATCTTTTCGGCTTGCGCCAAGCCTGGAGCTATTTTCGCGGGGTCCCATATAAACCACTGCGGTTTACGACTCCGGGACCATATAAATGGGTGCGCCACCCACTTTATGTTGGATGGCTGACAACTCTATGGGTCACACCGACGATGACCGCGGCCCATCTGGCTTTTGCGCTTCTATTTACAGCCTACATACTAAGCGCGATTAGGTTCGAGGAGCGCGACCTACAGCGCGCCTTTGGAGATGTTTATCGGAGCTATCAACAGAGTGTTCCGATGCTGGTCCCAAGAATAAAGGCTAATCCAGCGCAACCGACGGGCCAAACCGCTTAACATATTGCAGGGCATGGCGGGGAGTGCCGCGCCATGCCTTGTGCTAATAAAGCGAGGCCGTTTCAGTCTGATGGTATGAAAATTATCGTTAGTAGCAGGGCAGAGTCCTCGAGGCCTTCCAAGGAGTGAACCTCATTCGGGCCCAGATAGAGCCAATCCCCGGGCTGCAGCTCGTTCTTATTCTGTCCTATATTAAATATTGCTCTTCCTTTCAGACATTGCACCGTTATCGGTCCCTTGGTTTTGTGAGGCGGAATAACTTGGCCGGCATGTACGCATAACCGAATAGTCTCGAACTCTTTGGTCTTCACGATGGCTGTTGTCTTTGCTTCCTCCAGATTCAGATCTGGGGGAATGAGTTTAATCACCTCTCCGGCAGTAGCATGCGGAAGTCCCATATCTTCTCCTTTCTTACTATCGATTGCGGTTGCAACCGGCTTTTACGTACTCTCTTTGAAGTTGCCTTACTATTTCATCCCCCACCGCCTGTATCATCTGATCCTCATCACGGTGGCATATGCATACGGCTTTCCTTACAACTTCATAGGCGCATTCCTGCACCTCACTGCTGCTTTTAGAGCAGCATCTCGCCCTATTTTGGAGGCAAAAATCCTGAAGTTCAAAGTAGGGCACAGCGTACCAGATGTGATCATAAGCCCTTCCCAGATCCACCGCGGGAATGTGGGGAGCCTCTCGATCTCGTTGTTCATTATCCATATCTATTTCCTCCTTTCAGGCGGCACCCCTTTAAACGAGAGCAGCAGAGGGCAATTATGGCCGCCGCCATGATTCTGGCAGGAGGAGGTAAGCGCCTTTAAAGCCCGTTTCATCCTATTTAGGGAGTTGATCTTTTGCTCTATCTCCTCCATTTTTTGCTTGGCCATTCCAAGTATAGATTTTTTCCCTTGCAGTTTGCTAAGCGTAAAGAAATCTTTGATTTCACGCAGCGTAAAGCCGAGCTCTTTGGCATTCTTTATAAAATGCAAACGTGAGATATCGATTTCATCGTATTTACGGTAGCCCGAAGCCTCCCTTTCTGGCTCCTCAAGCAAGCCCTGCTTCTCGTAAAACCGGATGGTCTCACTGCCTGTATTAGTAATCTTTGCTAATTTGCCGATTGTGAACCGTTTCATTTCCTTTTCCATTCCATTTTACTTATTACACCTATCCTAAACCTTGTAGTATACTACAAGGTCAAGGGTTTTCTGAGCGGAATGTTCACTCCTAGAATCGACATTCCGGCTTCCGGTTGTGCTTACTTATCCGCTTTCGAAGGGGAGGTAGCAGCCCTAAGAGAGCTGAGTGTAACTAAGCGCCTGGCCGACTAAACTATGAAATCGGAAAAGTTAGAATGGCTCGGAGCTGAAATGAGGCGCTGCGGGCTGACGGCACCTGATCGACATCAGAATGGCCTCGTAATAGCTGAGCAGACTCTAGCTGTGTAGAATTCGCTCTTGGTAAGCCCTGCGAAAATTGGGATCTAATAAAATTTCCTTAAACGTCATGTCCGCTCTTTTAGGGTCAAGGCTGTAGAGCTGTCTTAAATCGGCAACCGTGGCGTCGTAGTTCCCGGCAGATGCGTTAGTAACGGTTCGAAAGCGCAGGATCTCCGCATTCCTTGGCGCAAGATTCACAGCCTCAGTTAAATCAGCGATCGACTCATCGTATCTATGAAGGTAGTGGAGCGCTATTGCCCGGGAGTGGAGGTTCTTGGCGTTTTTTGAAAGAGACACTAACTGATCGAAATCTTTTAAGGCGATTTTATATCTCCCTTCTTTGAAATATGACCACCCGCGCCCATTGAGGGCTAGCTTGTCGGCGGGGTTCAGTTCCAGCGCCCTGGAGTATTGTTTGATTGCCTTATCCTGGTCTCTTCTCTCGCTATATTCTTTGGCAAGCGCGCGATGTTCTTTGCCGGTCTGCGGGGCCTCTTTCTGAGGGGCTATTTGATGCCCGGCTATTTTTTTAGAATGGTGCAGCAAGCGAGCTCCTGATTTGACAGTATCGGGGTTATTACTTTAGATAATGCCGGCTAAGCCGGTCGATACAAATTTGTAGGATCTCTCCAAATGCTCATCCAATCGGTCCTTCTGTGAGGTGTGAAACTCGAAGCCAGCTGTTTTGGTATTAACAGGGAAGTCTTCACCTAGCACCTTAGCCAATGCCACTGAAAGCCGGACGCGATCTTCAACCATAGGATTTGTCCACGCTGAAAACTCCGGCTGAGGCCGAGGGCGCGGAACGAGCCTATCGAATTGGTCCGGGTCTGCGATGATCTCAGTGCGAGCAGCGAGATCTCGCGCAACTTCCAAAAGAGTGCTCTCCGGAGAAATAGGAGAGGTAGCGCGATTGAAGGTAAGATGTCCTTTATTTGCACCGCCTGTTTCCAGTAAAAGCTTTGCGACTCTAAGTGCGGAATCGAGTTCAATGCCATGAGCCTCGAGCCGGTACTCAGGGATCTCGGGCCTAAGGAAGTGTCCCACCTGCTCAAGGTCAGGGAGGCCGGCATTTCGGCCAGCGGCTAAGGGCCGCTCCACGTGCTGAACCTTTGAGATGGAAGCTACTCCGCCCTGTTCTACGACCTCTTGCAACGCTCTTTGAAGCTTCGCAGCACCGGGATGGACGGTTGGGTCGGTCATAACTAATACCTCCTTTGGGACGGCCGCTCAGGCCTTGCACAGTGATATACGGTTTTTAGAGCCTAAGCAACTTGAAGGGTTATTCGGGGCCCCTTAGCCACGGGACATCGGCAGGGTAGTAACGATGGAACAGAGGAGCATTTCACTCCCTTTATTTACTGCCTCTTTTCCACCGGTTGCATGCATGATTTAAGTGCATGCCTGCGTAATCTGCGCTAACAGAATGACAACCCCGGCTGCGACATACGCAGTATTGAGGCCCGTCCATGCAGCGAAGATCGGCTGCTTAGTCTGCCCCCAGCTTACCCAGGAGCTTCGCACAAGATATGCGGAGCCGATCGTCAGCAGCACCATTGAAGAGAGCGCGTATCCCACTCCAAGCAGCTCAAGCCCGACGGCAAGAGCGCGGTTGTCACCTTCACGCCAGGCATTCACATAGAATGCCGGCGAGAGAAGTGACCAAGGGATCTTCACTCCTTCAATCATCCCCCTTGCTTTAAGGTATCCGACTGCCGCAAGACTCATTCCCACGCGGCTCAGGATCTTGATAGCAAAAGATTCAGGCTGCCAGTACGACATCACTCCGCTCACTGCCAGAAAGATTTCAAGCACTACCAGCATCTCAAATCCCGCCATGGCTGGCGGAAAGATCAGCACGAGCGCGCCTAAGGTCCAAAAGGCATTGGCAGTAACATACGCGGGAGGCATACTGCCCACCGCTTCGACGTATGGTTCTGCAACATCAATCCCGGTGGTCTCGAATCCCACCGCGACAGCAAGTCCTGCCGACAAGAGGACCATTCCGAAAGCAGTTACCGGCATTACAAACTTTTTCATCGTTCTTTCTTTCTTCAACTTGGATAAGGCCAGGAGCCTTGTCACAGTTTTTTCTAAGCTGACTACTCGTCAGCCCGCCTGTGGTTCCCTAAAGGAAGACCCCATTAGGGAACCACAAGATTGAAAAAGAAAGTGATGATAAAACCTACTACTCTCTGTTCCCGTCTTAAAATTTATTAATTCTAAGACGGTAACATAGTGTTTTTGCAGGCCACTGAAGTCTCTCACAAAAGGGGGCTTAGTCAAGAAATGGGGATTGCGAGAAGGATGTGATATTAAAGAGGGATTCAAGTGTAATCGCGTCTGCGCAATTGGACGGGTAGAAAGATGTGGGAAGGGCCGAAATAGAGGATTAGGCTCAGATTATTTTATTCAACCCGAAGAGAAAGTGTTCATGCAACTGCTATACTCTCCATTTAATAAGATGCCAGATTACTTACGGTGGGCCAATTGTGCCGCCTGGCAGTCGATCAATGATTGCAGTTCCGCGGAAAAGCGTTGTTTGCAGCTAATTTCGCATATTGTAGCTGCTGAAAGGATTTGGCTCGATCGTCTTGTCGGCGCAAGATCCGAGACAACCGTTTGGCCTGATTTAACCATGCAGGAGTGCCTTGCAAGAATCCACGCCAACGCGGACTCTTATGGACAATTTTTTAGTACGCTTACACCTGAAAAGCTTTCAAGTAAAGTTAGGTATACTAACCAGAGGGGTGATACATTCGAGGACGGAGTAAGCAATATCCTTCTTCATGTGCTTTCGCACGGGGCGTACCACCGGGGGCAGATCGCTTCATCAATAAAGCGAAGTGGGGGAGTGCCGGCGCAGACTGACTATATATTTTTCACTAGGGGTAGAGGGTTATAGCAGGAGCCGTAAATGCAGAGTTCGACCCTTCTATCTTAAGTTTTGTGGCTCCTGTAAAATGCCCCGGCTGGGTATTCTGTTCATTGGTTTCTTTGGGAGGTTCTTTGATGATCAATAGGCCCGATTACAGACGGCGAGAGCGTGCGGCTTTTCAAGCAGGAGTTGAGTATTTGACTCTGGAAGACCAGCAGCGCGCCTACGCTGGGTTATGGTGGCGGCTGCGATTTTTCACCAGGCTTTCAATGGGGTCATTGTTTCTTAGCTTGGTGGTGGGGGTGAGCTGTAATCCGGCTGAGGATCGGCTGGCTAAGTTCGTCACTCTATCGCTGATAAACATCTTCTGGGTGTGTATTGCAATTGCCCTAGTATTGACTCTAGTAAGTGCGCGCCAACTATTCAGACGGGCGCAAACGGCAAACCGGCTGAATCAGCAGTTTAAGAAATTCTGGGAGTAAAAAGCGGAAGCTAGGCTCGGAAAGGAGGTTGTTCAATAGGGCCCAGCTTCAAACACTAACTGCACTAAATACTTTGGATTAACGGCTAATCATAACGCTGCGAGGGATCCGGGATCACATAGCGCGAAATAGTTCCATCGTGCAGCCTTACCTCCACGATTAGATCTTTCGGATACGAGCCGCCCTGCTGTGTGAAGGAAAACTTCTCTCGCGTGCCGGGCTCGCCGTAACCGAAGGACACACCCTCTTCAACAACTTCGCCCAACGAATCTCTCAAAGTTACTCCTGCGACTTTGTACGCCAGCACCTCAGGCATTAAGATTGCGAGGGTGCCCTGATTATCTGAGATGGGTTTGAAAAGAAATCCGTTGGGGCCATCGAAAGTGTTTCCATTAGGTTCGATTGTTGAGAGAGCAAGCGAAGGATCGCTGATTCCGGTGGCAGGACTGGCTGTCATAGAGGAGTGAAGGCCGGCGGCAGCTCCCGGAACATTAGTATTGCTCGCTTCATCAAGCGATCTAGCCGCAGCTTCTTCTTCGCCATTAGTGTACTTCTCAATCATCACCCGTGACGCGAGAAGAGCCTGTTCCAGAACCTGCGTCGCTACGGTCGCGTCGCCCGGGCCGCCGCGATCGTCGAAAAGCGCGCTTGTATCTCCGTCAAGTTGGGCTGCGCTAAAGGCTTCCGAGTAGAGCTTGTCGGCTTCTTCTGCGGTAAGATCGCCGCCGTCTCTAAGAGCTCTGAGAGAGGCCTTCGCGGAGTCCTCATAAGAGAAGTATCCATCGGGTTTGGTGAGAGCTGCGCGGCTTTCATTCATCAGCTCAGCGAATTTAGCGCCTGTTTCAGCTCCCTTGAGGGCGGTTACCCGTTCTTGAAGCAGGGCGGCAAATAGTTCCTCCTCGCTGACCGACTGCTGATCATCTTTTCCTAGTATTGATTTTAGAAGTGTGTCGAATTCACCACTGACTTCGCTTGTCTGGCTCTCTTCAGTCGGGCTAGTGGTTTCCTCCGATCTGGTAAGTGCTCCAAGAGCCTCGCTAATTAGGGCGTTGGGCGATATGTTCATCGAGTCCTTTCCTTTATTGGCTTGAGTACTACAACATTGGCCGATCCTGGCCTGCCGATATTGAAAGATTAAAGCAGAAAGCATGCCATCGGCGCGGCGCTTCGGAGCCATACCCTTTTTGATAAAAATGTGAAATCATCATGGAACCCTGAACAAAACCTCTCAGGAGAGTGCCATGCTGCTCGCATTCGATATCGGAAATACCAATACGGTTCTCGGCGTATATAAGGAGAAGGAACTTATATGCGAGATACGGCTCAAAACCGACACTAGCCGAACAAACGACGAGTACAATTCGATAATTACCACTCTGCTCAAGGAACGGCTCGGACGCAGCCTCTCTGCTCACGGCTGCATCATTTCGAGCGTAGTTCCGCCGATGACGCCGATCATTAGCACTCTTGTAAGTGAGACCTTTAAGGTCGATCCGATCGTAGTGGGTCCGGGAACCAAAACCGGTATGCAGATAAAGCTGAGTGAACCGTCCACTGTTGGGGCGGACAGGGTAGTGAATGCAGTAGCCGCTAAGCACAAATTTGGAACTCCAGTTTTAGTTGTAGATTTCGGTACTGCAACCTCGTTCGATTTCATAGGCGCCGAAGGAAGCTATGAAGGAGGCGTAATCGCGCCTGGCCTTTTGGTCTCTCTCGAGTCGCTTGTTAGAAATACCGCTAAACTCCCGCACATAGAGCTTACCTGGCCGAAGAGTGTTATCGGCAAATCGACGATCTCAGCTATGCAGTCGGGGACGGTGATAGGATACGTTTGCATGGTAGACGGCCTGATAGATAAAATCATAGAAGAAGTGGGCGAAGTTAAAAATATCGTAGCAACTGGAGGGACGGGCCGGCTTATTTCCAAGCACTCGAAGCGCATCCGTCATTACGAGCGAGAATTGACGCTTGAAGGTTTGAGGATAATTTACGACGAGAATAATTAGGCGTCTGAAATTGCGCCTTGGGCAAACCATTGATGACCGCCTCCTGATAAGCTCTAATATAGAAGCACGCCCTGCAATCACTAACTGCGTGGCATGCTTTGTCATCTATCGGATAAAACCGTGGCGAAAGATTTCATAACTCTTCAGGAGATCTCAGCGCAGCTAAGGATGAGCGGCGACATTAGCGTTGAGGAGGCTGAGATTATCCGAGGGCTGGAACTGGCCCTGGATGAGCCGGCTTTGCCGGCTGAGCTGACAGAAGAGCCGCAGCTTGAGAGCCCTAAGGTGGAGGGGCAGAAGTCGCCGCCCGAGGATCTTCTGAGCGGGGACGTGAGAGCTAAGATTAGAGACTTGGAGTTCCCTCAAAAGATCAAAGTTGCGCTTTATGGCAATTCTCTCTGCCGATCGATTTTGATCTCCGATGCAAGCCGCCTTATTCAGCTCTGCGTACTGAAAAATCCGAAGATCACTTTGGGGGAGGTTGAGGAGTTTTGTAAGAACCCGAACGTATCGCAGGTGGTGCTTCGCCACGTATCTGATCGGCGGGAGTGGATGAAGGAGTATTCCTTGAAGCTAACTCTGGTTAATAATCCGAAAACTCCGGGAGATATAGCTGTGAAATGGATTAAGTATATAAATCTGCCAGATCTCAAAAAACTCTCCAAGTCAAAAGCACATTCCAACTTAGTTGTTAATTTCGCCCGAAAGAGGGTGATGGATCTGGAGCAGGGACGGTAATGAAATTGAAGCCAGGAGAGTTCGAGCTTATTGAGCTGCTTACTCGCGAGCATATTAAGGACCTGCCGAAAGGGGTAATAGGGCCAGGGGACGATTGCGCGGTTATTGATCTATCCGCGCTCTTCCCGGGTGGAGAGCTGCAGGGTAAAAAGCTTCTTCTAACAACTGATCTGATGGTCGAAGATCGCCATTTTCGAATCTCTTCTTCGCCGCAGGATCTCGGCTGGAAGCTCTTAGCGGTTAATATAAGTGATATTGCGGCCATGGGAGGAGCACCTGTGGCCGCTTTGGTAACGCTGCAGCTATCTCCGAATATGGAATCTTTCGCGGAGGATCTTTACGGCGGGATATACGAGCTGGCGGCGCAATCTAACGTTTCGATTGTAGGCGGCGATGTGAGCAGTGGCGATAAAGTATCGCTGGGTGTGACCCTTGTCGGGACCTGCGAGGGAACGCCTCTGCTAAGAAGCGCAGCAAAGGCTGGTGACCTTTTATATCTGAGCGGCAAGTGCGGATTTGCAAATGTCGGATTTCGCTTGGCCGAAGGAGAAAGTCTTGATGACCTTAGTAACGAGGCCAGGAGGCTTGCGGCGAGCCGCTTTGCTCGGCCTGTTCCTCGCGTCGAGCTAGGCTGCACATTGCAGAGTGAAGCACTTGCCAATGCTGCAATTGATATCAGCGATGGACTTGTTCAGGACGCATCTCACATTGCTAAAATGAGCGGAGTTTCCGCAGTCATAGACCTTGCTGTAGCTGAGCAGTTTTTAGGAAAGAGATACTTGGCATCAGTGCTGTGCGGCGGTGAGGATTATGAGCTTCTATTTAGTGCTGCGCCGGAACATCGCAGCAAGCTAGAAGCTCAGGGATGTATTTTGGTGGGTAAGTGTACGGAGCGCCTAGATGCCGCAGTCCTGGTGCAAGTTGGAGAACGCAGGCTGTCTTGGCCAGAGTATGCAGCCGCAGCGGGTCTACCTGCGAGCGGTGGCTTTGAACATTTCAGCTAAGCTCATCTCAGAAGTTCTCCTATTTTGCATCTTTGAGCTGTTCGGGGGCGCCTATCTTGAGCGTTCAAGTCGCTGAAATTGCTCCACTATAAACATCGTTTGACAGCATTTTCGACCTCGGGAGATCATGTCTTTATAGCGGCCTTTTTATAGGGTTTCGAGCTGGTCCCTCCCCAATTACTTAGCTTCCCGAACAGCTCATCCCTTATAGAATGCTGCTAGGCTTAAGACTGGGGCACTCGCTTTCTCACTGAAAGCGGGTGCTTTTTTATTTTGTCCTACCATCTTATTATAACCCTTTGCGCCATTTCGGCTGGCCTAGATATCCTTAAGAAAGTTCAATGGGCGATTTAACAGTAGACATCCCGCGGCACAAGCTTTCAGAGCTCGCCAAGCGTGTCTCCGGCGAAGTGCTGGGCGACGGTTCTGTGGAAGTTACTGGTGTATGCGCGCTTGATGAGCCGGTTGCGGGAGCGATTTCGTTCACTCGCGAGCTTGACGGGTCACGATTGGCGGAGAAGGTTAGAGGCGCACAATTAGCTGCTGTATTGGTGCAGCACAATCTTAGAATTCCTGCCGGCCAGCTGATAGCCAAGCCTCTTATCAAGGTCGATAATCCTCTACTCGCGCTCTGTGAAATCATTCCTCTTTTCTACAGGCCGCCTGCGATTGCGGCGGGCATAAGTAATAAAAGTGAGATTCACCCGACCGCAAAGATAGGCGAACGTGTCACGATTGGTGCATTTTCCGTTATCGGTGAGGGAGTGGAGATCTGCGATGACGTCGAGATCCATCCCAATGCCGTCATATACCCATTCGCTAAGATTGGGCCCGGCAGCAAGATATACGCCGGCGCAGTGGTGCGTGAATATTGTCAGCTCGGCCCCGGATCAGTTCTTCAGAGTGGCGCAGTGATCGGCTCGGACGGATTCGGCTATGTGTTCGATCCAAAAAAGGGCTTGCAGCCGGTACCACAAATTGGAATCGTGAAAGGAGAGCAAGGTGTCGAGATCGGCGCTAATGCTTGCGTAGATAGAGGAACGCTCGGTGTAACTGCTATCGGAGCACACAGCAAACTCGATAATTTGGTTCAGGTGGGGCACAACGTTAGGATCGGCTCTAACTCAGTGCTTTGCGGACTTGTAGGTGTAGCCGGCAGCACAACTATCGGTAGCGGCGTTACTCTGGGCGGAAATGTCGGAGTAGCTGATCATTTAAAGATAGCCGATGGAGTAAGGGTCGCTGCGAAATCGGGGGTAACAGGATCAATCTTGGAAAAAGGGGACTACGCGGGCTTCCCAGTTTCAAAGGTCGGCGTATGGCGGCGTCAGATGGTGGCGTTGCAGAAGCTGCCGGGGCTGCTTAAGCGCCTAAAAGGCAAGGTTGGCGAAGAAGAAGTTTAAAGGTTGTATTGGCACGGGAATTGGAATGCATGAAGGTAACATGATCTCACTTGCGCCGTTGACGGCACGGATTGCGGCGGTTGTATTTTTACTAAGCTGCATCGCAGTAACCTCCGGTTGTAATAAGGAGCAGCAACAGGAGGCGGGGGTAGTTACTATTAGGGTAGTTCATCCCCCTGAAGTGGGCGATTATCTAAAACGGGTCGAAGGCGCCTTCGAGCAGTCGGAGCACAGGCTCGCCGGCGGCATAAAAGTTGCTGTCGATCTAGTGGAGGCAGAGAGCTTATATGCGGCGAAAAAAATCGCAAGCGGAGAGCTCAAAACCGAGGCTTGGGTGCCATCTTCTACCACCCTGGTGAACTACACCAATCAGAATTTGAAGAATCTCGGTCCGAAACAGGTCGATTGCCGGCAGCTTTTCGGAACGCCTCTAGTGATTGCGACAACGGAGAAGAATGTCGAGGCTTTCCAAGGTCAAGAGAGATCCTTTTCTTGGAAGAGCTTTGTCGAGGGCGGTAACCGGCGGAAAAACCGCAGCGACAATGCCGTCTCTATGAGCATAGCAAGAAGCGGCTTGGCGGTAAGCGGCACGTCGGCCTTGTTGCAGCTCGCTTTTTTTGCGTTAGAGAGCTACGAAGGAACGCTCTCTTTAAAGAATCTAGAAAGCGATCATTTCAAGAGCGCGTTCTCGAACAATTTCGATCTGGTGTACTTCTTAGAGCCAAGCGATAGCGCTTTACTTGAGAGGATCGCGGGAGCGAAAAGCGAGAGGGTACTTTTCGGACTTACCACGGAGCAGCAGCTGGCGCAGTATAACTTTGGCGCTCCGCCGGATGCACCCAAGCTGGTAGCACTCTACCCTCGAGAAGGATCTTTATGGCAGGACTACAATCTATGTCTTTCAAATGCGGACTGGGTCACTCCTCCGCAGCGGGCGGGAGTTTCGCTTTTCGCCTCTTTTTTGAGCACGCGGGCCGCTCAAAGCGCAGCAATGCAGGCTGGATTTCGCCCGGCTTCTCTTAAGGGAGAGGGGGACAAAGAGGTTCAGGCCCTTTCCGATCCGCTTACCAAAAAGTATGGAATAACTCCGCAAGCGGCTACAGCGCCGGTTTTGCCATTCCCCTCTCAGGTAGTCGAGCATGTACTTGCCACATGGCAGGAGTATAGACGTCCTGCAATAAATGTCGTAGTGCTGGACGTCTCGGGAACTACCACATCGGGAGCGTTTTACAGTGCGATTAGATTAAGCGGGACCCTGCTCGATTCTCTTAGCCCCAAGGACCAAGCGGCCGTGCTTACCTTTGCCGATAAGGTGAGTGTCGTAGCGCCGGCCGGGACGCAAAAAGAGCTTATTAAGGCAGAACTGGCGAAAATTTCAGCTGGGGGCGGGAGCGCCATGTACCAGGGGATTTATGAAGCTTTTAAGCAGGCCAGTGATGATCGGCATGCCGGTTACCGCCGCAACATTATAGTACTCACAGACGGCAAAGATAATAAGTCAACAATCTCACTTCCGGATTTATTGGACTTTATATCCGACAGCCGCAAACATACCGACATTAATCTGCAGATTATAGGATTGAAAAGTGAAAAGGTCGATCTCGGCGATCTCGAGAAGATTGCGCGGACCGCCGGCGGGAAGTTTTGGTCCACATCTCTTGGCGAGGTGGATAAGATCGTCCAATCGATAATCACCGAGTATTTGTAGAAGCGACCTACGCTTTCTTACTGGTCGTCGACCGTTGGGCGCTCGGCATACTTCACTATCAGTATGCTCAGTCCATAGAGTAGTAGTAGCGGAAAAGCCATCAAGAATTGCGTTAGAACATCCGGCGGGGTCAATATTGCCGACAGGATGAAAATGAAGACGATGGCGTAGCGGGTGCCGGAAATGAGCATACGGTGATCAATCACTCCGACGCGGGCCAAGAAATATGCCAATACAGGCATCTCGAACACGATTCCGAAACCGAGCAAACCTCTTATTACGAGCGAAAGGTATTCATCTACCTTGATGGCTGGTTTGACGTCTTCGATTGATAGATATTGATCGCGGAAGAACTCGAATGCGAAAGGAAACACTACGTAAAAGCAGAACCAAACGCCCACAAAAAAGAGCAGGCTTGTAACCAACACGAACGGGACCACTAATCTGCGTTCGTGCTCGTATAAACCGGGAGCGATGAACAACCAAATTTGCAAAAAGACTACAGGAGCAGCAAACAGCAGTCCTACGAAGAGGGCAACCTTGATCTTCAGTATAAACGCCTCGGCCGGGCCTGTTCCAATCAGGGATCCCTTTTCGAACGTCTGGTTGAAAGGTTCAAATAGCAGGCTTAGTACCGGCGCTGAGATAGTATAGGCGAAGATCGCTGAAACGATGACGGCTATAAATATAAAAATAAGGCGGCGTCTTAACTCGGCCAGATGGTCGAACAAGCCCATCTCGGCCTCCACTGCCTCGCCAGGAAGTGCAGCAGGGTTAGTTGTCATCACTCGCCTCCGAAGACTTGGGCCGCTCGGTCGCAGCGGCGGGGGAGTTCGGCGATTTATTCTCCGGTTCACACTCTTGGCCTGTTTCGCACCCTGCCGGCTGCTTCAAATTCACAGTGCATGTTTCATCGGTCATCTGCGTTAAAAGATCTTGAGCCGAAAATCCACCCGGACTTTCACCGACCTTAGAAGCGGGCGCAGACGATTGCACAGATTGTTGGATCTGCTGCCCTTCACCACTAGTCTTCTCCTGCTGCTGCGCCTCCCAGCGCGCTCTCTGCTCGCAATTCATGGAAGAGGGATCGTTGTTGTCCAGAGCTACAAGATCTCTGGCAGCCAAGTCGATCTGCTTTTTCATATCTTCGGCCGGGGCGTAAACAGCATTGTAGAATTCCCTCCTCAAAGCGTCTGAGTTGCGCTTGAGAAATCCCATAAACCGGCCCATTTTTTTGGCCGCTTCGGGAAGCTTGTCGGGCCCCAAAAATATTAGGACCACTGTCATAATGACTAATAATTCAAAGAAACTTACGCCGAACATTTGCTATGCAGTATAAGGTGCCTGTTATTGATATTATCGACCGCAAACCAGGATCTTTATAGCCCAACAATTAGACCTTACGGGAGCTCAGCATTAGGGTCAAAGCCGCGGAAAGTAAATCGATGTATACACTATACTTTTTTTATTGTGGCGGCGCTATCGCAGGGCTTTGCGCTTAAATGCAAAGCATTTATCAAATCGGGACCATCCAATTCCCGACAAACGCTGTCCTAGAAAATAGTAATCTGATATCTTTTTGCTCCGTCGGCTACCCCTGATTTTCGTCTTGGTTTATTACAGCTATCAACTTCAATGTACAACAATAAGCTCCATTTTCATTTCGTCGGTATCGGAGGATCGGGCATGTCCGGCTTGGCGGAGATTCTTCTCGATCATGGGTACCGTGTGTCGGGATCTGACTTGAATGTTTTAGGATGTGAGCGCCTAGTAAGACTTGGAGCGCGGGTCTCGAGCGGTCATCATGCTGACAATATTCCGGATGACGCTTCACTGCTTGTCTATTCCTCAGCGGTCAGCGGCGATAATCCCGAGGTACAGGAAGCAAGGCGTAGGGGCTTACCGATTGTCAGAAGGGCGGAGGTGCTGGCCGAGCTGATGAGACTTAAATTTGGAGTGGGAGTAGCCGGCTCGCACGGTAAGACTACAACAACGAGCATGACTGCAGCGGTCATGGAGGCAGGTGGCTTAGATCCCACCGTGGTAATCGGAGGTCAGGTCAAGTCGTTGGGGAGCGGCGGGAAACTCGGCGCAGGAGATTACCTGGTGGCCGAGACGGATGAGAGCGACAGAAGTTTCTTGCTGCTTAAGCCTACGGTTGCTGTGCTGACGAACGTCGATGGAGAACATCTCTCCGCTTATGAGTCGCTCTCGGAGCTCGAGGCCTCATTTGAGCAGTTTATTGCTTCGGTCCCTTTTTATGGGCTGGCGGTTCTGTGCATCGACGATCCGAAGGTTAAGGCTTTTGCGTCGCACTATACCGGCCGAAAAATTACGTACGGACTCTCAAGTGAGGCGCAGCTCTGCGCGCGCGATCTTCTCCACGACCGCGGTTCGACCTCATTTAAAGTTTTCCTTGCCGGGGAGTTCCTAATCGAGGTTACTCTTCCGTTGCCGGGTAGGCATATGGTGCAAAACTCACTGGCCGCGATCGCTGTGGGGTTGGAGTTCGACATAGCACCTGATGTCATACGCGGTGCTTTGCAGGAGTTCGAGGGTGTTAAGCGGCGCTTGGAACTGGTCGGCGAGGCGGCAGGCGTGACGGTGATGAACGATTACGGGCATCATCCGGCCGAGATTAGGGCGACCATCAAGGCGGTGCGCGATGGCTGGGGAGCATCAATCGGAAAACTTCTAGTGGTGTTTCAGCCGCATCGCTACTCCCGTACTCGTGATTGCTTCCAGGAGTTCTTGAGCGCCTTCGAAGACGCAGATAGTTTGATTGTGACCGAGATCTATCCCGCAAGCGAGGAGCCGATTGAGGGGATAAGCGGGGAATCGCTTTATTCGGCTGTCAAACATGATAATAAGCTCTTTGCGGCAACACTTAACGAAGCGGCAGGCCTGCTCACCGAGCAGGTTGAGCAGGGCGACATGATACTATGCCTTGGCGCGGGCTCTATCGGGGCGCTACCGGAGCAGCTTCTTGACCTTTTACACGGTGGCGGCGAGGCCAAAGCTGCTAATGAAGCATGACCTATCCTGTTAAGGCGATGTTTTCAGAAGATGATATCCAGCTTGACGGAGCTACGGTTGCCGGGCGGATAGCGGGAGAGCTCGGAATAAAAGCCCGCGCTGCCGTGCGGGCGGCTGTCCATACTACCTTTGCCATTGGCGGCCCGATGGCCGTTCTTACCGAGCCTTCTGATGCTGAGCAGGCGCAGCGGCTGGTGCAGTGGCTCAACAGTGAAAAGGTACCGCGCAAAGTTTTGGGGGCGGGAAGTAATCTTTTAGTCGATGACCGGGGGGTCGCAGCTTGCGTAATCCGGTTGGGGCGAGGGTTTCGTTACTGTCGGCCTCTTGAGAGTGTGGGTGAAGCGGCCCAATTTGAGGTCGGAGCAGCGATGCCTCTCATGTCACTTTGCCGTGAGCTTTCGTCCCAGGGGCTTACAGGGCTTGAATTTGCGGGAGGCATCCCAGCCTCTTTCGGGGGAGCGGTAAGAATGAACGCCGGAGCCCACAGCGGGGAGATCAGTAAGTTAATAAAGGAGATAACCATTATAAGCGGCGCCGGAGAGATATTGAGGGTTAACGCCGATGATATATCGTTTTCATACCGGCACTGTGGCCTTCCACAGGATTCCCTGATTCTCTCTGCTGTCATCGAGCTTCGACGGGGAGTGTCAGACAGGTGCGCGGAGCTTACTGCCTCTTATCTGGCGGAGCGGAAAGCGCGCCAACCGCTTTCGCTCCCATCGGCAGGATCTGTTTTTAAGAATCCTGCGCCGGATAACTCTGCCGGAAGTTTGATCGAGAACGCCGGTCTCAAGGGACACAGAAGCGGGGGCGCCCAGATCTCTTCCTTACACGCCAACTGGATCGTTAACCCCGAGCGCAAGGCCGCCAGCGGTGATGTTACCTCGCTTATCTCGCTCAGTAAGGAGAAAGTGTTTGAACATTCCGGTATCGAACTGGAACAAGAGGTAATCGAGTGGGTTCACACGGTCTAGTCTACGGCTTTCGCGTGATTGAAAAAATTTTAAAATATGGTTCTTTTCATAAAGCTAAGGCGGCGGTATCCTAAGCCCTGGGCTGGCTGTCATCACCTCTCCCTATTTTCAAGGTGAGAGGAATTTTTGATATCGAGGTTAATGCGTTTTTTTATCTTCACAACGGTTTTAGCTGTTAGCGCGCTCTCATGGATGCACTTCTATCCTGAAGAGGCAGCACTAATCGCCTCCAGGACCGAGTCCGCTCTTCACACAGCGCTAGACGAGAAGCGAGTCGAGCTTTCCGGCCTCGAGCGGCTATCGAAGGAGGACGTGCGGGTGCTCCTTCCCATGCAAAGAAACAACCTATGGTGGTTCGCTAACAGCGAGGAGATTGCTAACTCCCTTAAAAGGCATCCAGTGATTGAGACTGCCAAAGTGTCTGCATGCCCGAACTCGTCGTGGTACGACATCACCTGCTATGCCTTAATTATAAGGGAGCGGCCGGCCAGGTTTGTTGCGGTGCTTGGAGAGGAGTCGTGGTTGGTAGGAGCGGATGGCGTCTTTATTGCACCGGTTCACCGTTTAGAGGGTACCCACGAACTGAAACGTTACCAAAAAGATTTGAAGAGTGCCATATTCGTGAGCGGGCTTGGGGATTCAATCCACTCGCCCGAGGTTGTCAAGGCCAAGCTGCAGGTGATCTCCAGCGCGGTAGATACAATCTCCTCTAGATCTCGGCTCGGTGTGAGCAAGATTACTTTTTTCGGTAACGACGAGTTGGAGGTTATCTTCAAAGGTCTTAGCGCACCAGTAACATTTCAAATTGAGAACGGGGGGCCTTTGCAGCTTGCGGTTCAAACGGAGCGATTGAACAAAATCATTGCTGATCTGCGCCGCGCTGGAACTGAGGCAACTAAGATAGATCTTGCGTTTGATAACCTTGCGGTTGTGAAGCTCAATCTTCCAGAAAATTTCCAGAAGAAATCCACCAAGTCGCTGGTACATTAAAAAATTTTACGATCTTTACTTGCGTTGGCGAGTTCTATCACACGATCATGCATCTTAATGAGCGCTGTCTTCAGCTAGCGTCAGTAATCTTGTTCCGGCAGGCGGACAAAACATCTTGCTTTTAGCTGCAAACTGCGTTTAATTCAGAGTTAGCATGGCAAGTAAACCAAATATAGTCGTAGGTCTCGATATTGGCACCACAAACATCACTGTATTGATGGCTGCTGTCCAGCCAGAGGGCAAGATCGAGGTAATAGGAGTAGGATCGAGCCCCTCGAAAGGTTTACGTAAAGGTGTGGTGATAAATATTGAAGCTACTGTAGACTCGATCTCAAAGGCAGTTACGCAGGCCGAGACCATGGCCGGCCAGGAGGTGAGCTCGGTATATGCCTCGATCTCGGGCAGTCATATTAAAGGTTTTAACAGTCACGGGATCGTTGGAATAAAAAGCCGGGAAGTCAGTCACATTGACACAGAGAAGGTGATTGAGGCCGCAAAGGCGGTTGCGATTCCTTTGGACCGCGAAGTGCTCCATGTTCTGCCGCAAGAGTATATAATAGATGAACAGGACGGAATCAAAGAGCCGCTCGGTATATCGGGCGTCAGATTGGAAGCAAAGGTTCACATCATTACCGGGGCAGTCGCTAGTGCCCAGAACGTAGTTAAGTGCGCCAATCGGTGCGGTCTCTCAGTCAAGGATATAGTCCTTTCGCCGCTTGCAGCATCGACCGGAGTTCTTGCACCGGAGGAGCAGGAACTCGGGGTAGCTCTGGTCGATATAGGAGGCGGCACTACGGACGTAATCGTATGGCACAACGGGGCAGTAAAACATACGGCTGTCCTATCTGTCGGGGGCAATCATATTACTAATGACATCGCTGCCGGCCTAAGAACGCCGCTATCCGCGGCAGAAGAGATTAAATGCAGGTATGGCACAGGCTTATCCAGCCAGGTAAGCCAGGACGAGACAATCGAGGTGCCTTCGACCGGAGGACGGCAGCCTCGCGTGTTGTCGAAACTCGTTCTCTCGGAGATTATTGAGCCCAGAGTATCGGAGATCTTCACTTTATTGCAGCGTGAGCTGGTTCGCTCAGGAGCCGACGAGTATCTTACCAGCGGCCTAGTGCTTACGGGGGGATGCTCGAAGCTGAAGGGGATATGCCAGGTGGCAGAGCAGACATTTAATCTTCCAGTGCGTGTGGGTTATACGCGCGGAGTGACTGGGCTAAACGATCTGGTGTATGACCCTGAGTATGCGGCCGCAGTAGGGCTGGTGATATTTGGCGCAAATAGCCAGGAACGCTCACGCCCATTCAGCTCCAAACTCTCCATCGGACGCTTTATCCGTAACGTCGGTAATTGGTTCAGCGAACATTTCTAATCGCATCTCGTCGCACCCCTTCTCAAGGTACCCCAAGCTCCATCTGCCGTTCTAATTGCGGCTCGATTTGCATAAATTGTGTTTACAATTGCTCCGTTTTAGTTTAAGTAACCTGAAGTAACTGCATCTTTCGACATATCCAAGGAGTGTCGGTTTTTTCTGAGTTATTTTTCGAGAAGCTTCTTTATTTTTTAACTGAACGGGAATAAATTTGAAGCTCTTATAGCTCACGAAAATTTTGTCGCTCGTTTAAAATATTTTTTTGAAGAACTTTTGCAGGGAGCACGCCCACATGGATGATACAGCTAAGAAACTCCACGCCAACAAAGCCAATATTAAAGTTTTTGGAATTGGTGGTGCTGGATTGAATGCCGTCAACAACATGATCCGCAGTGGGCTCAGCGGAGTAGAGTTTTTTGCCGCTAACACTGATGCTCAGGCGCTGGCATCGAGTGAGGCCGGCAATCGACTGCAGCTCGGGGATGAAATTACCAAGGGATTGGGAGCGGGAGCCGATCCAGATATCGGATATGCGGCGGCTAAGGAGAGCATTGAAGGTATTCGCAAGTCGCTTGAGGGCGCCGACATGGTGTTCATTACAGCAGGCATGGGCGGCGGAACGGGTACGCTGGGATCGTCAGTTGTGGCAGAAGTGGCAAAGGATCTCGGATGCCTGACGGTTGGCGTAGTGACGAAGCCTTTCCTCTTTGAGGGCAAGCGCCGTATGAGGAATGCGGAGAGGGGTATTGAAGAGCTTCGCCGCTATGTTGACACACTTATCACTATTCCTAATCAGCGGCTGCTATCGATAGCTGGCCGAAATACGTCTTTACTCGACACCTTTAGGCGCGCTGATGACATTCTCTATCAGGCCGTTAAGGGAATAAGTGATCTCATCATTTACGAAGGCTTGGTAAACGTCGACTTCGCCGATGTGCGCGCCGTAATGTCCGAGATGGGTATGGCGATGATGGGCACAGGCGAGTCGAGCGGCGATAATAGAGCTATCGAGGCTGCCGAAAAAGCGATCTCCAGCCCGCTTCTGGAAGATATCTCGATTCACGGCGCCCGCGGAGTTTTGATTAACGTCACCGCCTCACCGGATGTAACCTTGCAAGAGGTCAATGAGGCCGCCGAGTTAATACACGCTGAGGCACATGAAGAGGCGAATATTATTTGGGGAATGGTAATCGACCCGAGCGCTGAAGACAAAGTTAGGGTCACTGTCATTGCCACCGGCTTTGGCGAAAGAGGAGTTGAGGAAACTACAGTCACAATGACTCAGGTCTCCGGCGGCAAAGATCTTTCATCACAGGAGCGTCTTGAGGTTCCGGCTTTTGCACGGAAGGGGAGAGAAACCGCTAATGGCGAGGTTATCAAACTCAAGAAGCTGTCTGTACTATCAAGTGCGGAAGAC
>JAGFJO010000086.1 GCA_024102635.1 Deltaproteobacteria bacterium | reverse complement strand
GGGCTAACCATCTGTCTTCGGTGTCATCTTCCCGGTTCTGTGAGTCGTATACGCGGGTAGCGGTGGTAAATTGTGGGCAGCTAAACTGAGACGTCTTCTTCAACTCATTAGGACTAAGCGGTGAGATCGGAAGAGTATGCAGCTCCCCTGGAGGTGCCTGCTGAGGTGCGAGCAATTGATAATGGGCATACCGGGCAATCTCTTGCGGTAGAGCTGATAGCGGAGGCGAGAGTTCTTGGCATGTTTGGGGCTGCCAAGTAACGGGCGGAAATTGAACCGTTTTCTTAGAGACTATCCAACGCACATTGCGCGCCGCATCGGCTTGGCCTTCATTCATTGGAACAGGACACACCGCATTGCCAATGGATTGATCTTTTATCTCAGCTCCTTCCTCTGGCGGCATTCCCGGATGGCCATAGTTCTCCGGACACTTTACCGATTCGCTGGCATACCCGCATGCTCCTTGGTCGAGCGGCTGCACCGCATAGCTATCACTATTTTCATACAGGGATATCGCTCCTTGGGCTTTGGATAAAGTGTCTACGCTGCAGGGCAGCGCCATTGTTTGAGACGTATGTGTCCCACTATCAGGATCGATAACTCGCGCCGGGCCGGCGGGATGGAAACCACCGCATTGGAAAGGGTCGATTCCTTGAGAGCGGGGAAATGTTCCGCTGCAGGTGATAGAGTCTTCGTCGGTTATGTAGTGCGGGAACGCGACGACCGCGCGTTCTCCTCTCCAAGTAACTCTTCCTCCGTCGTGGCTTTGAAGGCGGAATACTAGCCGGTAGCGCTCACCCCATTTGAGACGTATATTTTGGTGGAGGGCCGGTTCGCATGGACTTGAAGCAATAAGTTCAGCATCGACCCTGTGATAGAGATCCACCGGATCATTCTCGTTGTGGACGTTACTGCTCGCGCAGTCAACGTCGCCCCTCACTCGCTTTTGAGCCATTCCTCTCGGTACAAAATCATCATTGCTGCCTGCTTTCATCTCAAGCAGCCGGCCGCCAAGCTGCGTTGCAAGTCTCCACTCTCCGGCCCTTTCATTATAAACTTCGAGATCCATTAATACGGCGCCTTTTGCACCGCTGCGATTGCCGCCGATGTTTCCTGTAACCCATAGAATCACATCCGCGCCGGAGGTATCGCACCGTTTGTTGAAGTTTGCTCCGCTGGTTGCCGGTTCGATTCCGTCAATGGAATTGGATTCGAAGCAAGGGATGTTGTCTACATACACGTTCTTGGGGCCGGTGGTCCGGTGAAAGGGGCTCTGAAGGTTTATCTCCTCCGATTGAGCGATTTTTAACCCATCACTATTTGGGAAGATACGATCGGTCGAGTCGTTTGCTAATGCTGTTATTGTAATTGATTTCATCGCCTCGGAGGGATAGTCCTGACGGTTGCCGTTTTGGTCACGGGTGCCGAAACGGATATTGGACTGTGTGCCCGATACATACGGCGAGGAATAAACTTTTACTGCATAAGGTACATATCCCGTTGGGTTCTCTGTCAGCTCTTGCCGCACTTCGAATTGTGGACGAGGGCGCTCGAAAGACGCTGAGCCAATGTAGCTTACAGACGCACCGTTATATATATAGCGGTCGACAGAGAACCAAGAGGCCTCGCCTTGATAATCGACTTCGCTTCCAAAAGGGCGAGGGTCTCTGACAATGCGAGTAACTCTGTATAGAGGATCTCTGTTGTCGGTAGAAGCCGAAGTGCACTCCCCGTCGGTTGGATATAAGCATCTCAAGGACGCGGTCACTCCCTGCCGCACTGCGTTGTACCCTTGTATGATGCTGGTTGCGTCTATCAATCCGAATATAAGCACCAGCATAAGCGGCAGCGCAGCAGCCTGCTCTAAGAGTGAATAGCCTGAATCACTTCTCCTTCTTCGAGTCATGCGATCTCCTCAAGTGCATTTTCGGAGGTAGGAAGCAAAAGTTTCCTCATCTCTAAAAAATTTGGGGCAGGATATAAAAAAGGAGCGGGAAGTTGAATTAAAAATAATCTAATCCGTACAGATAGGATCAGCTTCGTACAGAGATTTCTACTGCGGCAATTAAGGCGAGAGCAGACGAAGAGCCAGCTCAGGCTGGAGATTGGCTTGCGCAAGTACGGCCGCCCCGGTTTGCTGCAATATATTGAGTCTGACCAAGTTAGAGGACTCCTCGGCGATGTCAGCATCTTTGATGCGGCTCTCTGCTGCTGCATAATTCTCGGAAGCCGTTTGCAGATTGGCCATACCTACAGCAATTCTCGACTGGTAGGCACCGATCTCCCCGCGCTGCATGGCGAGTTGCTGAATCTTTTCACTAAAGAGCGGCAGCGCTTGCCGCGCCCATGCCATGGTTCTTAGGTTGAATTCGAGCAGCGGCGAGACGCCATCTACGGTATTTGCTAGGAAGGTGACAGCTGTGGCGGGACCACTATTCTCGCCTCCAACAGCGGTTATGTCCGGGACCCCGTCGCGATTAAAGTCTCCAATTGCGACATCATGCGCTGTTACTCCAGTCATATAGGAGGTATAGGCCGCAAAAGTGCCGTCCCCGTTGCCTAAGCGGACTGAAAACTCTCCGACTGCTCCAGCCCTATCTCCCGAGCTGATAAGGTCCAGGAATCCATCGCCGTTGAGGTCGGAGAGCTTCACCGATTCGGAGACGGAGGTATGCATCTGGTAGGAAGTTGCCGCGCCGAATGTGCCGTCTCCAGCTCCAGGGCGCACAGTAGCCCATCCTTGCCCGCCACCTAGGCCGGAGGTGACGATATCAAAATGCCCATCTCCATTGATGTCATTTAGGGCAACATCATATGAAGCGGTGGTCTCCATTGCATATGAAAAGGGGGCTCGAAATGAGCCGTCACGGTTACCCAGCCTAATGGTTGTGCTTCCTCCTCCGCTCTGTCCGGCAGAAACTAAATCGAGTATGCCGTCGCCGTTTAAATCTTTAATGTCTAATGCCCGAGTAGAGCCTAGGTCCATTGAGTAGGAGGTTACTGCTCCAAATGTTCCGTCCCCTCTTCCGAATCTGATCGCCACTCTACCAGCTCCTCCGCCATTTCCCGCAGCGATTAGGTCAGGAATTCCATCGCCATTGAGATCTTCAAGTTCAACGTCTTGGCTGTGGCTGCTCGTCATCGCATATGCTGGGCCAGTTTTAAAAGTTCCGTCGCTATTTCCAATAAAAATGGTCGCCAGGCCGGTTCCGTTAGTGCCTACGGTTACAAGGTCTAGTACGCCGTCGCCGTTGAGATCGTTAGCACCTAGCCCATAGCTTACGAACTCTCCACCGTTTAGTTGATATGTCTTGGAGGAAGCAAAAGTTCCGTCGCCGTATCCAAATTGAACAGAGATATACCCACCATTTGCGCTCGGCTCGGAACCGGCTGATGCTAAGTCGATAATACCGTCGCCATTAAAATCCGCGGCCAAAGCTGCATAGTAGCGCTCTTCATCTGCATCAGGAGATAGGTATGATTGTCCGTCGACAAAAGTTCCAGTTCCAATAGCACCACCTACTCCGGCCGCAATACTGCCATCGAGGCCATATCCACCCTGAAGGCGGACACTATCAACGCTGCCGTTGAAAAGAGAAATGCCGTTAAAGCTGGTGGTCTGCGATATTCGAAGGTACTCTTGCGCGAGCACCTGCGCCTCGTTATCAAGGGCTTCTCGCTGCTTTGAACCATATGTACCGTTGGCAGCCTGCTCAGCAAGCTCCTTCAGTCTCACAGCAATATCGCTAAGATTTGCAAGGGCGCTGTCGGCTATCGCCAGCAGACTTATACCGTCATTAAAATTTCTTATTCCTTGAAGGAAAACGCGCCGATCGGAATTAAGCGATTGAGATATAGATAGCCCCGCTGCATCATCAGCGGCGCGGTTAATCCGCAAACCGCTAGAGAGCCGCTCATAGTTGCGAGAGAGCTCGGAGGAGCCGGCATTTAAAAGCCTCTGCGCAATGAGCGAAGATATGTTGCTGCCAAGACGTACTGCTGACACCGAAACCTTACCGCAAGTGTTGCCTCCCCTGGAGCAGGGGGAGAGTAATAGTAAGATCGGATGGTTAGACTCGACTCTTAAGTGTAATCAAATATAATCGCGATAGCGATTCTAGTAAGCATTACAATTAGATAGAGCGATAATGCGCCGACTGCCGGGCGGGGCCCCATTAGGGCCCCTGCGAAGTTTCGCTTAGCAGTGCTCCGAACTATCCAAGATACTAGTTACACTGGGAAGAAGTGCGAGGCACCGAGTCGGAGATCTTCTGAGATTCAGTAAACAGCAAATCTCCTTGCTTGAGGTAGCGGGAGACAAACTTCTTCGTGCTGCCCTGGCGCTTAAGCCTCTTTGCAACTGATCTGA
>JAGFJO010000055.1 GCA_024102635.1 Deltaproteobacteria bacterium | reverse complement strand
TCTTCGGGCTCATCGGGCTGCGGTTATCTGGGGGCGGATAATCTGGTTCGAGAGCCCTTTTTTGTTGCTCTGTAGAAAACTTCGCCATACTTCGTTATGCTTCGATTCCGCATGTTGCTTCGCTCGGAAGTCAGAGCCACTCCGCCAAGGCAAAGAGGCCGAAATAAGTGGAAGAATAGCCATCTATTCCTCCCCCTTGCAGAGTGCCGTGGCCGGATTTAATCTGCATCTTCCAGTTTATTGAGAGCGTAGAACTATATGGATATCGGAGAGATTTTTACGGCCGCTAATTTAATAGGACTCGTCACCCTGGTTGCCTTGGAGGTCGTGCTAGGAATCGACAATATTATCTTTATGGCGATTCAGGTCGAGAAGCTTCCGCCGGAGCAGCGTGAACGAGCGCGAAAATTGGGGCTCATGGCAGCAGGCGGGATGAGAATTATCTTATTGTTGTTTATCGGCCTCCTTATGAAGTTGACGGCTGATGTGTTTACAATAATGGGCCACGGAATCTCCGGTAAGGATATGGTTCTGATCGCCGGAGGCGGCTATCTGCTCTGGCATTCAGTCAAGGAGATTCATGAAAAGGTGAAAGGGCACACACATATACCAGGTGGAAAGCTGCGCCCGGCAGCGACTTTTGGACGAGTACTGCTAAGTATATTAATGATAGATTTGGTGTTCTCCATCGATTCAGTTCTGACAGCGATTGGCATGGTCAAAAGTATTGCGGTGATGGTTATCGCAATTCTGATCTCTGTTGGCGTAATGCTATTGGCATCAGGCGCCGTTATCCGCTTTATCCAGAAGCATAAGACCGTTCAGATACTCGCGCTCGCGTTTCTTGTACTTATCGGTGTGCTCTTAGTTGCCGAGGGATTCGAGCAGCACGTCAGCAAGGGATACGTATACGCGGCGGTTATTTTCGCCAGCGCGGTGGAATTCTTGCAGATTCGCGCTGACCAGCATGCCCATCAGTCCGAGCCGAGGCCTTCCTAGTAGTGCCGGCTGTGCGAGTGCGGGGGCGAGTAAAACGATTTTTGAACGTATCTATACCCACATAATTACGGAATTTTCGTTATTTCCCGGCTGACACCTTAAGTCATTGCCGCTTTCATACCGATTATTGCGCTATTGGGATCAATCTAATAGAAGCCTTACTGGGATATCTAACGCTAACAAATGTCATTAATTTTTAACGTTCTAAAATCGAGCGGCGACGATTTGGCGGGTCTTTTTAAGATCGCCGAAGAGTTTAAACGAGTTCTATTCAAGGCTCTCGGCGTTGGCGGAGAGTTCCCGGTATCGTCGACGGTTGTACACAACCTTCGAGTATTGCTCGGCAACAAAGATCCCAATGTGGCCGAAGTAGTGAAGGTCATCTGCGCTGACCCGATATTGGCGATGCGCCTTGTATCACTTGTCAACTTCCCGGCATATTTTCGAGGCAAGCCGGTGCTTTCCGTTACGAATGCCGTTAGTCAGTTAGGTTTTACCCGAATCGTCGATGTAGTGAGCGAATTCGCGGCGCAAAAAGATTTTGCGACGGTTTTCACCGGGCGCGGGGAGTGCGCTGTCCTGCTCGGGCGAATTATGGCAGCTTGCATCATATCTAGGAAGCTGGTCGAGCTCCTCTCGCCACGCCGGCGGCTCGCCGAAGAAACTTTAATTGCCTGCCTCTTGTCGAATTTGCCGGAGTTGTTGCTCGCCTTTTACAAGGCTAACATCTATGCCGCGATTGTAATTGACGCTCAGCGAAGTGAGCAGGATTTTGAAAAGAGCTTCAAGAAGGCTTTCAAATCGAGCTTGTCCGAGTTTTCGGAAGAGGCGATTGCAGCTTTGTCGCTCCCTAAGGATTACGGCGCGATGATGCGGCTGATGGTGGTCCCCCCTTGGAATAAGCGCGGTTTAAACGCCGAAGAGAAAGAGGATACCAGATCAATCGTCAAAAGTGTGTATGTCGGCAATACGATCGCCGCTGCTTTCTTCACCTTTGAAGGTGCCGATTACGTGAGGTCGAAGATTAAGGAGATGGATATGAAATCCGACTTCGGCGAAGATGACATCTTTGACATGCTCGACAGCCTCGAGATCGAGCTGACCAAAGAACTCGACCTGATAGGCCTCCCGCCTTTTCGCTTACCAGATTTTAATATACGCATAAAACCCCAAGAGATGACGGAGCCGGTTCCGAAGGAAACACCGGCTCCCAGGCCGGTTGCCAGTCTGAACGCCCGGCTCAATCCGTTTCTGCTCGAATTGAAGGTTCTTACAAAAAGCAGAGCGGCGGAGGGGGAACCGAGCAGACTCTATCACGCCATCCATGCAACACTGGTGGCGTTGGTGAATGCTCTAAATTTCGACCGAGCGTGCCTTATTGCATATGACAGAGAGATGAAAGTGCTTAAAATTGTAGCGCGCTACGGAGTTCGCTCGCCATCGGTTGATGCATACGTTCGCCGTTTGGATGCCAAAGGCCGGGAGTACTTGCCTGATCTCAAAGCTTACTATGAGAGGCAGGCGGTGTTTACTGGCGATCCGCTTTTTGGAGACGACTGGCCGTTTGCATGCTTTCCTGTGATTATAGGCGGCGAGGTGCAGGGCTTATTTTACGCGGACAAGAGTGCGCAGCCTAATCCGCAGCCTCTGGCGCTTGATGACCAGCTAGCTGTGACTGCGCTTGCCGAACAATGGCAGCAGGCCGGGTCGGACTTTGTTTAGTGGATGCTGAAAACCATTTTAGAAGTAAAATCAGACCCTTCGAATGAGATTGACGGTCGAGCTTGGAGTCAGCAGTTCATCACACCGGGGGGTGGGCCATTCTGCACTACGAACCGAAGTCCTCCAGCCGATAATCTAACTAGTATTCATCCGAAGGCCGCTTGCATCCGTTTGCTTTGAGGCGGTGACTCCATGTGGCCGCACTTGTATAATAGAACTAATAAAGGTTTATCTCCTTATTTACTATGTTTGCATTCAAGAGAGCATTTTATGCAGCCGCGCTGGCCGTCATCGGATTATCAGCGCCTGAATCATTTGCAGCTCCCATATACGTTTACAAAGAGCGGGACGGTTCGATTCGATTTACCAGCAAGCCACCGCCCCCGGGAATTCAAGCAAAGGTTTTTACCGGATCAAAGGCCAACTTTTCGATATATAAGGTCAGGCAGCCACTAGGACGAAAGAGGCTATTTACCAATGTTTACTCGGACATTATCAGTAAGGCGGCAGCGGATTATAGCTTGGACCCCGCCCTAATAAAGGCAGTCATCCACGTTGAATCGGCTTTCAATGCGCGCGCCGTATCACCCAAAGGTGCGCGCGGACTAATGCAGCTTATGCCCGATACTGCCAGGATGCTCGGGGTGAAGAATTCTTTCGTGCCAAGCGAAAACATCGATGGCGGGGCGAGACATTTGTCCCGTTTGATTGTAAAGTACTCGGGCAATCTGAAGTATGCATTGGCGGCGTACAACGCCGGTGAAGAGGCGGTTCACAGATTCAATGGGATCCCTCCTTATTCAGAAACCCGTAATTATGTAAGGCGGGTTTTAGACCTTCATCAACGGTACCGAGCCGTAAGTGTCGGATGACACCAAAAGGAAAAATGGTCCTCGCGAGCAGCTGATGGATAAATCGATTATACGAAATATCCCCAACTATCTTACCTTTCTCCGGGTTGCCCTTATACCGATCTTCGTTGTTTTGCTTTGTGATCCGAGCAAGACGATGATAAATGCCGCTGCTATCGTTTTTATCTTTGCCGCTATCACAGATTATGTGGATGGATTCATAGCTCGCCGATGGGCCGCTGTTTCGGATTTCGGAAAGCTGCTTGATCCAATTGCGGACAAGATTCTGGTGATATCCGCACTCATCATGCTCACGTCGCTGCGCGGCGACCTCTATGGAGAGCCGTGGGTGCCGGGGCCGCTAGTGGTACTAGTTGTGGCTCGTGAAATATGGGTGACCGGATTGCGGGCTGTGGCAGGCAGCCAAGGTCTTATTGTGGCGGCCGGCAACTTGGGAAAGTGGAAGAGTTTCCTGCAAATTTTGGCCGTCGTCCTTTTGCTTTATCATGACACTCCTTTAGAGGCCGGAAATTGGAGACTTAACTGTCAGGTGCTTGGGATAATTGTTTTGGGATTTTCGCTCATATTTTCGTACCTCAGCGCCACCATCTATACGTACGAGATCTTCCGGGCCTGCAAACTTCTTGACGTTCAAGCTTCAGGCGGGCCGCTATCCTCTTCCGATTGGGAGGGGGATAATTCGAAGCTCACCCTTGAAGGCGATGTTACTGAGATCGACAAACGCATAAACTAAAGATTATCGCGTTCTTCTCAGGCAGTTAGCCTGGTTATTCCGTTATTTTTTGAGTAAAGGCGGCTAATCAGTTAAAATCACTAGGGTGATTTACTTACAAGAAATTGTGGATCACTGCTCGGAAAAACACTGATTTATACCTGAGGAAAGAGCGCCCCTTTATATAGCTAATTCTTAATAAGCTAAGAGGGTAAAGAGGGGCAAAGAGGGAACGAATGGCCAACGGGGATTTTAAAAACGGCCCATTTTTATTCGACTTCGAAGAGGATGAACACCACGATCTGTTCTTAGAGGATCCCTTTTCGATAGAGCCGCCGCAAATGGAGCCTCCGAAACCGAAGCCTCTCGACGGCAACTTGCAGGGGCAGGTTGTGCGAGAGAGCACACCCGAATTGCGGCCCAGTCATATCTTCAGAGTACTGGATTATCTCTATTCGGGAGGCAAGAGCAGCTCAGATGCCGGGCAGCAGAGCGAGAGCAAGAGCACCGATATGCGCCGGAGTGGAAAGTTGAACTGGCAGGGGTAAGACTTATTTGCCGTCTTTATGCGATAATTTTTGATGCCGCTAAAATGTCCATGGCGTTCCGCATTCGGTGATCATAGGTAGCGTTATTCTCAATCCATTCACGAGCACTCGGACCGCTGGAAAGGAAACAGTCCTCTTCTAGGGATTGTTTTAGTAGAGGTACCAGCTCGAACAAATTTTTATAGCAACGTATGAACGGCATGCTCTCGCCGAAAATGCGAGTAATGGACGGCACCCAATTTGTCACCAGAGGCACGCCGCAGCTAAGGCTTTCGAAGACTCTCATGTTGACGTCAAAACTAACCGAAGTACCGAAAAACGAGCTTATGTTGAAAGCGATCTTAGAGCTTCGAAGCAGCTCGGCGGCTTCTTTCAACCAGATCTTCCCCGCTCCTCTATAGGCAAGGGATAGACCTGCGGCTTTAATGGATCTCAGCGCGTCTAAACGTGCCTGATCCCAGACATTTCCCGCGAATCCGACGTCGAACTCTTTCTGTTTTTGCGGCGAGTCGGACCATATCTCGCAGTCGGCCGCGAGCGGCAGGAAGCTGCATCGGCGAATTCCGCGGCGTATACAGTCCTCGTAGTCTTCGTATTGGGCCTGAAAAATCCAACCTCCGCTTTCTTCAAGAATGTGGCAGTTTGTGATGTCGTTGGGGGTCCTCTCCGGCCGCTCTTTATTATGGCGATAGTCAATAAACCAGAATGCTGTTCTTGAAAGGATAGGACTTGGGGATGGCATACTAAGGTCAATAGGAAGGCCGCTGTCAATGCAAAGGAAAAGATCGTAATGCTGCTGAACTTCGTTTAAGTTCGCTACTGGAGCTATAGAGGCTTGATACCCGAGCCGCCGAAGGGCTCGCGCAGCATAGTCGCTCGGATGGCCGGGGTGGTACTGAGCTACTGGAAGGGCTATTTGCATAGATTCATACTCTATATGTGGATCGCTCCAATTACTTGAAGCCACCTGTTATCTCCGTATCGGCAGTTAACCTTGCGCAGCGTGAGCGGACAAGTGTGGCTTAGTCACTAGGTGCCCTTTAGTGGGACCATTATACGCGCCATGGCGGGCTGTATAAGAGATTTTCGTATGCAAGCCGCGATCGGAGGGGTCCGGCCCAATGCCCTTGTTAAGCGATCGAGGCCTTTGTCCGACTCTATATCACAGCAGTTTGATCCATTTGCCGAGGAGCATTATGAGAATTTTAATAGCCGAGGATGAGGAGGTGTGCGGGAAATTGCTGCAGCGCATCCTTGAGCGTTATGGCGAATGCGTCGTGGCTCGCAACGGGCAACTTGCCGTAGAAGCTTTTCAGGAGGCCTTTGCCAGCGGAAAGCGTTACGACCTAGTCTTTCTCGATATCATGATGCCGGTTAAGAACGGCCAGCAGGTGTTAAATGAGATACGGGATTATGAACAGGAGAACGGAGTTCCATTGGGTGGTGCCACCAAGGTCATAATGACCACCGCCCTGGATGATGAAGAGAATGTGTTCGAAGCACATGTTAGCGGCTGCTGCGCTTATTTAGTAAAACCGATCGACAAGAATAAGGTTATCCAGGAGGTAAGGGCGCTTGGATTTTCAGTCTAACGCAACACTGGACTCTTGCAGCGACGAGAGCGCCGAGCTAGCGCTCAAATACAGCAGAGTACTCGGGCACATGCCGCAAACTTTCGGCGTGGCCATCAGGGGTTTGATGAGCGACTACGCAAACGGCGGGGGGCTCTCGGAAGGCACATTATTTCAGCTGCGCCGGCTGATCAAAGCTCCCACCCTGCTTGCATCGCTATACTTCGGCAGTAAGACTTTTTTCCCGCACTTATTCAGGGCAGATGCCCAGAAAACACCATCTGACTTAATTGCGCTCTATGATCCATTCTGTCTAGCTGCGGTACTTAGCAATATATACCTCTACAAACGGTGCAAGAGAGTTTGCAATAAAGAGGAGTGGCGTTTCATTGCAGAACCCCTTCAGCGCAACCTTGAGATTGGGGTGCGTTTAGGCAGTGAATATAAGCCTGTTGGCATGGGTCCGGGCCTAATGACTAGTTTCGTATTTTATGCATTTGCTTCGTTCCTGGCTCATGACACGCCGGGTTTTGTGGATTACCGGCGGCACTTGAAGCGCAATGAGCTGGATTTCGATCCGCACTATGAGCTGTGCCATTGGGGATGCACGAGCGTTCAGATCGCCAGCAATCTCTTAATTTCGCTTGGTTTCGGGGTGTCCGCTGCAACGTCTTACTTTCAGGGTACGAGCTGTGATGTGAAAAGTATTGCAGCTATTCCCGGCCCGTCGCAGCCTTTTGCGCTTATCAGACGATGGCTTTCATCCGTTCACATTAAGGTCGGCAGCGGTAGAATGCCGGGGAACGAGTTTGGTAGTATGGCTGCCGAACAGCGCTCCGCTTTGCTGCAGGATATCAGCGAAACTTTGGAGAACGGCAGCAAATATCGCTGGCTTGAGCGCACGAAGCTGGATGTAAATTCATTGGATATGCCGGATCTAATTATCCCACCTGACATGCTGGAAGATGTTAGAGATGCCGGCATGGAGGATGCTGGCCCTGAAGGAGAGCCCGTCGAGGCTGCGCATTGAGCAGCAGACCCGAAGTTTAAGGGTACTTCGTGTTTCCCAGCTGCGCTAAATTACAGATCTCTTTATAATTCAAATCAGATTAGCCCCGATATATGAGTGCACATGCGTTATATCTTATGGCTTAGCTTTACAGTTGCAATCGCAGCTTATCTTTGTCAGCCGATAGTAGATCCAGACCTATTTTGGCATATAGTTTCCGGACGGTGGATTTTAGCTAACGCGGCGTTGCCGGTAAGCGATCACTGGAATATGTTCGGTTATGGCCAGCCTTGGCGCGCTTATTCCTGGCTAAGTGAGATACCTTTTGCTTTGCTCGAGCGTATAGGCGGATTCACCGCCCTTTTTCTCTTCAAGTTTGTTGTTATTTTTGCCCTCACGGCATCGCTTTTTTATATATGCGGCTGGTTCGCCGGCAATTTCTATGTAGGCGCTCTATTTGGGCTGATCGGTACGGCGGCGTGCTTCAACCACATGACACTGCGGCCTCAGCTGCTGGTATGGATTCTTTTCGCCTGGCTTGTACTCCAGTCTGAAATTATAGCCAAGCGTGGAGCAAGGCCGGCCACTTTACTGCCAATAGCCGGAACAATGTGCCTTTGGGCCAATCTTCATATTACGACCATATTGGGAGTGGCGCTTGTATTCTGCTGGATTGCCTCTAAAGGAGAGATGCGCATTGCATTTGCAGCTGCCTTTAGCGCTTTTGTCGGCACACTTCTTACGCCGTATTTGGGAGGAGAATGGATCACATTTATCTCAAAAACGTCTCATCCATTTCAGCACGCATCGATAGCTGAGTTTCAGCCGGCATCAATTCTGCAGTACTCTACCGCGTTTCCGATAATTATTCTCGCAATGTTGTTCATATTTTTTCATCTCCGCCCAAGGACGATAGAGCCCGCTAAATATCTCTACCTAGGCGCGATAATGTTCGCTGCTTTTGCGATAGTTAAATTCATGCCCTTCGCCTGCATCTTCGGAGTAATCTTACTATCCGCTTTTTGGGGGAGAGAGCAGGGCCACACCCGGACGCTTGGGAATCTTGCGGAAGGAATAGCGAGACTACAGGCTCTGGTGTCGGCAATACCTGTACAAGGGTTAACGTTTCTATTGATCTGTTGGACTATAGTCTCTCTCTATCAGAAGTTACAGGCGCCACTCAATAAGGAGGTAGTTCCAGCCGCCGCATTCGACTTCTTTATCGAAAAAAAGCTTCCGCTTCCCGTTTTGCTTCCTTTCGGAAATGGCGGATACGCAATGTACCGTTTTAGCGATGAAAGAGGAGAGCTGCCGAGCGAGCGGCACCGGGTGCCAATTGATGGACGGACTAATGTTACGCCCCCTGAGATTGACGAAAAGTTTCAAAAAGCTTTCTTTGGGAAAAGTGGATGGCGTGAGTTCTTTGAGGCTGTGAATCCTGAAAGCGTAGTTTGGAAAAATGAAAGCCCTCTGGTGGCGATCCTTCTTAATGGAACTGAATGGTGCCGTGTGTTTACCAGCGGCTCCGAGCGGGAAGGGTTCTCAATTTTCCTTAAGCGAGCCGCAGCCATGGATCATCACACTGGTAACCCGAGTTGCCTCGAATAGAGAGCCGGCTGCGGGCATTAACCTGGCAAAGCAACAAATCTCGCACCTTTTAATATAAATCTATTCATATTTATGCTTACTATCTGTACATTAAGCATAAATTTCGAGTAAATTATTCTTATTGCTTTCACGCCACCGGATTTTGGAGATATCTTCATGAAAATCGCGAGCTTACTTCCATTCCTTATATTAGGAATCTTCAGCATTTTTGCCGGATTTATCCCCCAAATAGGGGTAGAGACGGGAGGAGGGCCGATTAATCCGGGTGATGTGGCTTGGATGCTTACAGCAACGGCCCTCGTATTACTCATGACACCTGGACTCTCGTTTTTCTATGGGGGAATGGTACGCAGGAAAAACGTTATATCGACCATGCTTCAAAGCTTCATTGCGATGGGCATCATAACTTTGTTGTGGGTGGGTTTTGTCTTTAGCCTGGCATTTGGTGAGAGCATCGGAGGAGTGATAGGAAATCCGCTTACGTTTATCATGATGCATAATGTCGGCGGCCTGACCCACCCGGATCTTAGCCCGACGATCCCATTGGCTCTTTTTGCATTGTTTCAACTTAAGTTCGCCATTATAACCCCGGCGCTTATCACCGGCTCTTTCGCTGAGCGGGTTCGCTTCTCGTCATACATGTTGTTTATAACGCTTTTCTCCATCTTCATTTATGCTCCTCTTGCACACTGGACCTGGCACCCAAGCGGCTTCTTACGGCAGTGGGGCGTTTTGGATTTCGCCGGAGGCAGCGTTGTACATATGTCAGCCGGTTTTGCGGCATTGGCAGGAGCGCTGGTATTGGGACGGCGTAATGATCACTCCGAACACGATAATGGGCCGGCCCATCTTCCATTCGTGCTGCTTGGAACCGGTATGTTGTGGTTCGGCTGGTTTGGCTTCAATGCCGGATCGGCGCTGGCAGCCTCTGAGCTCGCAGCCCAGGCGTTCTTAACGACCAACACCGCGTCCGCCGCGGCGATGCTTGCTTGGATCTTCTTTGATATGGCGCGCGGCCGTAAGCCATCCAGCCTAGGGGCTTGTATAGGAGCTGTGGTGGGACTGGTCGCCATTACTCCCGCGGCGGGGTTTGTAAGTGTCGGCGCGAGCGTATTCATAGGAACGGCCGCGAGTTTGATCAGCAATCTGGCGGTGCACTGGAAATCCAGATCCACTTTAGATGACACCCTAGACGTCTTCCCATGCCACGGTGTCGGAGGAATTGTTGGGATGATTTTAACGGCAGTATTTGCCAAGGACGTGGGACTGCTCTCAGGCGAAAGCGCTACCTTTGTGCATCACATATACGCGCTGGGAATAGTATCGGTATTCACATTCTTTGGGTCATATCTGTTGTACAAACTAACGGATCTTATCATTCCGTTGAGGGTGAATGCGGCTCAAGAACTGCAGGGGCTGGACCTTAGCCAGCATGGAGAGACTCTTGCGCGGCCGATTCCGGCAGCAGCTGAAGACGATGGATCGCAGTGCGCCACCCTAAAAGCGGCAAACTACTAGTGGAGCCGAACCGGAGTTACCGCACAACAAAAAGATAACTTATATTGTCAGAGTAGATGAGGGGAAACGGCCCATTATCTTTAAGATATTTGCCGGCCTGCGAAGCAGCGGGCAGCAAGACATGCGAGGCGCCTGCGGCTTTAATCTTCCGGGCTAGGTCTCCCGAAGGAGCAAGCATATCAAAGTATTGGCGGTAGAATTCCTCTCCAAGCAAGGAATTACGATCGTCAATAAACGGCTTAATAAAGTTAACGCCATCCGACTCTTCAGACGTAAAGGTAATAAAGCCTCCCCAGTTCGGGTGAGATACCACCGCCATCGTCTCATCTCCGTCGCGCAGAGTGTTTAGTTGTGACAATGCTCCATAAGGATAAAGCGTCGGGCTAGGGCCATAGCCGCCCTTATAAGGCCAGATACTCCCTGCAATAAGAGCACACGATACAAGGTAGAGAATTGAGAGCAGCAGCGGCAGGTTAATCAAAGGGACTTTGCTCTCATACTCGTTTAGTGCTGCTCCGAACCTGATTGCCAACCGTTGTCGCTTTAGAAGTGCCCTCATTAGAATATCGATGGCGCGGGCAAAGGGGATGGCCGCGACAATCGCGAAATAGGGCAGAAAGCGTACCGAGCTCAGGCAGAGTCCCGCAAAGATTAAAAGCGTCGTTAGCTCGAATCTCCAATAGCTTGAGCGGCGGACGAAGAGAGCGGATACCAGAGCAATCACGAGCATTATAGCGGCTAACACACTCTCGCTGCCCTCCAAAGAGAGCGCACGCCACTCAAGGTTAAGGTTCATAAAGTAATCGCTGGAACCTAATTGAATTATGCTCTCATGCAGCCTGTGTCCGAATGGATTAATGAAGGTTACCGCAGTACAGATAACGAGTTCTATGGCCGCCAACGCCCTGCTCTTAGTAAATAAAAGGTTTAGGGCGAGAATCCCGAGGCCGAGGAAGAAGGATGGGTGAAGATTGCTCCAAGCCAAGAAGATCAAAGCCGTCACTAGTAGTTTCGCGGCCCCCCTACGGCCATTTTGCCTCGGTGAATATATATGAAGTAACAGCGCTGCAAACAAAAAGAAGCTGAAGACTACCGGCCTCAGTATGAAGTGAACTTGAGCGAGCTTGAAGCTCAGCAGCACCGCTGCGGTGGAAGCAAGTGGCGAGACGGCGCTGTGCTTTAGGGCGCCTTGCAGTAAAGCGAAGAAAGTAAGCAGGTAAATCGCTGTGAGGGCGGCGTACAGTAGCGGCCAGCCGCCCCATTCATAAACCCGGAAGAGAACTAGATCAGAGAGCCACTGATCGCTAACCCAGTCTCTCGGGTGCTCGCTATAAAGAAATGGGTCTGGCGTTGGGATGCGAGAGTTAAGCGAGATATACTCTCCGGTTTGCAGATGCCAGCCGACCCCGGGATCATCGGCAAAGGAGGGGAACTGAAGCTTAATAGCAAGCAGTAACGCGATAATCATAACCAGATCTCGCAGTGAGATCGAAAAGAAGGCAGCCTTCATATATAACCTTTAATCACGTCGGCTTGGCTCAAGAAAGGCCAACTTTTGACCTTCTTCCCTCTAGGCGAAGCCGCTCGTTGATTAGCGGCTATTTTGCTAGTAAATTGAGGTGCTACTCCCGTGCGGGACCCTGTGACTGAGTCGATATGAGAGATGTGCTTCAATCTAAGCCGGCAGAGCCGCAGCAATTTTTTGCGCAGCCGGGGCCTTCGGCGCGGTCACAGCGCGTCGAGGTGCCGGTTGACTTGGGTGCCGAAAGCCTAATGCTCGGGACGGGATACCTCATCAAAACTACCCGTGCCAACGTGTACCTTCTAGGAGATTCTGCGGAGCACACTTCCGCAGTGCGTATCCATTTGAAAACGGCGCACGGCCAGGAGCGCCGCTTTGGTTATCTTCTTACCGGCCTAAGCGAGCTAGTGGCCAACGAGCTGTCCTATAGCCGGCTCTCACGTATTGAGTCATTTCGTGTCCTGCCGGCAATCCGCGATTCGCTAAGCTCCAGACCTTCGGAGAATTTCACCACTTCTATCTTTCCGCCGGACGGTTATCAATCACGCCGCAGGCTTCCAAATGCAGGTATAACGGTAACTTTTCGCACGGCGGCAACGATGCAGCTTGGGGAGTTTCTTGAAGGGCATGAAATTTTCGAAAACGTCATAGTGCGCGAAGGAGGTTCTTCTAAAGAGGAGATGAGCGTTAGGTACTCTAAGTTCGGCTATCAGCAAGGATCGACCCGCTTCATAAAGATAGCGACGGATGGCGGGACTACTTTTGCATTTAGTGAAGATCTCCCTGAATCAGACTGCATTGATGATGAAGTATTGCTAAGTGAGGCTTACGAAGCAGCCGAAATTTTCGCCGATCACGGATCGGGAGCTGCCATAGATTATCTGCGTGGAGGGCCTCTCTTTAGCAGTGTTGTATGGCAGCAAGCGCACTTAAAAAGAGGCTCGTCAGGTATAGACCTTGGAGTTTATGCTGGGCCGGAGCATAGACCTCTCCCGGAGGGCGGCGCGGTTGAGCTTCAATTAGACGATCGTGCTCCATTCCGGATCATTCCAGATACTGACCATCCCGATACTTATGTGAGGCTTGTCAGACCGGCCTCGTTCGCGGGGTATCTCTTCACTAAAAAGTATCTTAGTGAGGCATTTGAAAAGCTCAGCAGTCTTGAGAGCGGGATTCGCGCTGAAACATTGAACCGGCTCGTAGATAGTGGCTTTCAGCCTGAGTTTGTCCAGGGTGAGGAGCGCAATTTCGAGATTGCCCGGTTCTTGAGCGAAGCTCTCCGGTACGCGTCAATCGCACAGGCCAGCACGTTGCCGGCCCATTATCAGTTGCAGATTGCGCACGACGCGTTGGCCGGCTTTGATAGCGCCGTTCTGATGAACAAGCGAGGTGCAAACCCGTCATTCAATCGCATGAAGTTTTGTGTGAATAACGACGGCGAGGGGTATTTAAGCTTCATCTCGGATACCGGGCTCTCTATAGATTTTAGTTGTCCGCAATGGACTCCCGAACTCTCCCGGGTGGTTCAGCTATTCTCCGATGCGCCGGCGGACGCGGTGGATTACCTTTTGAGGCCGCTTACTCGCCGCGAGCGGCCCTTCATGACCGATCCGGTAGATGTGATGACAGATGTTGCCATAAGCGGCCCCGCCGGCACAGTCGCCGGTGACCAAGCGCTTATCTCAGCCACCAATCATCTTATAAATATTTACAGCAGCGGCCTTCAGCACATAGGGGTTAAATTTACTCCTCTTAAGCAGGTTATGCTAAGTGACACCCGCGCGCCGGGCCAATTCTATTCTTTCCGAATAACCAAGAATAGAGACGCGGAGCTGGAGCTGCATATAGGGCCTGAGGGAGTTGACAGCATTAAGGTGCTGCTTCCCCGCAGATATTCCTTCGGATTACTGAAAAAAGAGGAAGCTATATGCACAGTAGGGAATAGTTTTAAGGGCGACACTGCCACCTCACTATCGACTGTAAGCAAGATTATTCTTGCGTTATCTTGCTTTGATAAGGCAAGCAGACACGGTTTCCGTTCGAGTGCGCTTTACAGCAGGCTGTTATCGATCGGCTCAGTCTCGTCACCGGCCGCTAAGAGCTGGTGGCGCGGAATTAGTACCTCCGCTCCTGAATAAAAAAGTGGCGAGCAAGGCAGCAGCCGTCACTAGCCCAGAAAAGAGAAACATCATGCGGAAGGTTGCCGCACTTGCCGCTGCTCCGGTAAGGGCGGCGATACATAGCCGCCCCAACAGTGAGCCACCTGCGCTGCCCCAGGTCGTGAGCATTGCCTGCCCTGCAACCCTCTTTCCCTTAGGAAGCAGGTTATATATCAGTTTCATAGAGGCCACGTGAAAACTGGCGAACGAGAAGGCATGCAGCAGTTGAGCAGCGAAAATTGCCGTATAGGATTGATAACAACCCAGCAGCAGCCAGCGCACGATCGTGAGCATTAAGCTAAGGCGCAATATCCAGATCAAGCTGATACGCCGCTCTAATAGATGGAAGTTAAAAAGCATAAGTATCTCGGCTGCAACGGATACTCCCCATGCCACGGAGATCAGCTGCGCGCTCCAACCGAGCGAATCGAGGTAGAGCGAAAGGTATACATAGAGGGCCGAATGGGCAAACCAGCACAGCCCCACAACAAGTAGAAAGCTGGCGCTTAAAAAGAAAGGAAGTTTCGGTGCAGCAGAGGACTCCTGTGTCTCTTCCGCTTCGCTTTTGAATTGCCTCGAAAGAGTTAGAGACGATATGAACACCAGAAGTGTTATGCCCGCGCCGACATGCAATATGCTGCTTACCCCAAATATGTCTACTGATGCGCCGAATAGATAAGAAAAGGCGATGAAGCCTAAGGAGCCCCAGAGGCGGACGCGTTCGAACTTGAAGGCGCCTCCCGCCGCGTGGTGGATAGCACTGGCGTCACACTGAATCAGTATACCGTTCCAAAAAAAAGTGAACCCGAACATAGCCATCAACACCTGCATGAATTCCGAGGCTGTATATAGCGAGGCGAATAAAAGCACCGTTCCGGCCGCGCCGATTAGGAAGGAGGCGCCTGCGCCTACCCGGCTCTTAAGATAACGCATAAAAAATGGGGCGCTCACAAGCGCCGAAAGGTTGCCGCAGGCCATTATTATTGAAACTTGCGCGGCGCTCAGTCCGATGGCTTTGCAGTGCAAGGGAAGGAATCCGATAAAAAACGCTACCAGCCCAAAGGTGCAGAAGTAATTGACGGCGTAGTTGGTAAACTCCCTTGGCGCGCCACTCATGAGTAACTGCAGAAAAATTCTTTATAGTTAGCGGCGGTCATGCCGCCAACGTCGAAGCAATTTTACAAAGATCAAAAGATTCCGAAGGAAGGTTGGTAAGCGCGCTGACAACTTCAGTGGGCTTGAGCGTGGCGATGCCTGAGGAAAATGGCATGTCAAAGCTCATGCTGTCAGGCATAACGACGACGTTTTCAATGCACTTACCAAGCCGGATACCGCTCTCCTTACCTTTGCGTACCTTTTTTACCTCAATCTCTAAACGGGTTCGACCCTGATCGCGCATCAATTCGGACGCCATACGGCTATACTGACTGTCGAGCGGTACAGCGCGATATCTCATATTAGTTGTGACATTCTGGATTGCATCAGCCTTAAGGTCTAACTCCTGCATATCCAAAACCATAAGACCGGCAGGCATAAGACTATTAATCTTGTGCAGCAGCACCTCTTGAAGAAGTTGCGTTGACCAGCTATCGGTCAAAAATAGATCGAGATACTCAGCTTCACTGGCGATTCCAAGCTGCAGAGGAGGTCCAAAAAGCATCTTCGGTTTAGGGTTAAAGCCGCGAGTAAATGCAATCGGAAGAGAGCAGCGCCGCAGCTGGCGGAAAAATATACTTTTCAGTTCGAAATGTGAAAAGTAGCGCGCGGAATCAACCTTTTGATAGCGGAGCCGCACTCTCTGCCGTATTGGTAAAGCTTCGCTTTCTTCAGAATAGCCGCCGCCGTGCTCGGTACGTAAATATTCCTTTAAATCGTACCGTCCGGGGCGCTCTCGTTTAACCCCTATTCCCGCTGCGGGAGTAAGCTGCTCAACAGTGAGCGCGCCGCGCTCGCGGGCGTCAATAATCCGGTTCCAAGGGGGATCGACGATGTTGAGCCTCGTCTCGCTTCTGGTGCGTTCAAAAAGCTCGTTACGAACGGCATCATAATCACACGCTCCGCAGCTGCTGCAACTTTGTGTGAGACAATCAGGAGTCACCCGGCTAGCTGTGGCACGCTTCCATTCCTTCAGAAAGTATGACTTCGGAATATCGCAGCTGATGTGGTCCCAAGGCAGAGCGCGCTCCGTGTCACGCTCCATAAGGTAGCGGTGCGGATCGATGCCGCACTCATCGAAGGCCGCCATCCAAAGCTCTTCTGAAAGCTTCTCAGTCCATCCCTCTAGCCGTGCGCCCAGTTGATAGGCTTTCACTATTACTTTTGACAAACTTCTGTCGGCGCGCGCGAATACTCCTTCCAAAAAGGTAGAGAATGCGTTGTGATAGCGAAAGTTGACCCCGCATCTTTTAAGTTCGCGCATCAGATAGTTCTGAATCTCAATCGTTCT
>JAGFJO010000052.1 GCA_024102635.1 Deltaproteobacteria bacterium | reverse complement strand
AGGGGATAAACTTCTCACTCGGGCAGCGCATCACGCGTCCTGACCAGGCTGAAGATCTGATGCGCGACTTCGACGCTGTTATTCTCGCCACAGGCGCTCCGCGCGCCCGTTATGAGATGCGCGGCAGTCAGGTTGACTTCAAAAGCCATCCGCAGGTAACCGGAGCCTCAGAGTTTCTTGAAAGGCTGGAGCGCGGTTTTGATAAAGCAGAAGAGAGCGCACGGCGCACCCTGGATGGTCAGAACGTAGTAATAGTTGGAAATAGGCTCACCGCGGCTGACGTAATAGGAAAGTCGCTGCGCGCCGGGGCGCAGAGTATCAGCGTAATTGACTGGTATCCTGTGAGTCTCAACGAACTTGCTGCCCGAAGCTCATCTCATGAGGAGATAGTTGCAAAAAGTCAGAGCGAGCCGTCGCGTTATTCCATTTTTGACGACTCTGTTGTAGCAGGTCTTAAGGATGAGTCAGGGCTGCTTGCGGTTGAGGTGCGTAATAAGTCCAGCGGCCATATCTCAGCCATCAAAGCCCATCATGTCGTTATGGCGATAGGCTACGAAGGCGCCGACCCCACGGTGCATGAGCTCTTCAGACTCTCTCTCAGAAACGGGGCTACAGTCGAGGCAGACCGATATTTTGGTGAAACGCGTGTGCCCAAGCTCTTTTGCGCCGGGGATAATGTGCACGGCGCTTCAGTTCTTGTCGATGCCGGAGCTATGGGCGCTAGAGTAGGAGAGGCGGTGCATCTTTATTTAAATGGCCAGCGCCCGGATATTACCGCTCTTATGCCGAGCCAAGTTATTCAGCTTGACCGCAACCAGCCGCGTACATACATTCCCCTCAACGTTATACGTTAGACGCTGCCGAAATTCGCCCAATCTAGTGGACGCTACTGTTACACCGTAATTTAGTTTTGGCTGCTCAGGCCTTAAGCTAATCCTCTTTATATCAATACTCTAACTGCCATTCAGGATTTGGCCGTTACTTTGTAACAAACCCGCCTTTGTATAGCCACTACCGTAATTGGAAAATGGAAGTAGTAAAGCACGTTGGAGGCGTTATGAAGATAGGCTTTCTTGGAATGAGCGGAATTAGAGCAAAAGATGAAAAGCTCCTGGAGCTGGGGCTTACCTTGCCGGGCTTTGTTGACCGGAGCAAGGTGGTGGCTTCTCTCCCTAGTTTGGGTGTTCTCTACCTTGCCGCCTGTACGCCAAGGCATCATGAGCTTTGCTACTTTGAAGCGCCGTCTGCCGCCTCAGTACCGGCGGAGGTCTATGGATGCGATGTCGTTGCAATCAGCTCCCTATCCGCTCAGATAAGCGAAGCCTATCAAGTGGCAGACACTTTGAGGGTCAGGGGCGTTACGGTTGTCATGGGAGGGCTGCATGTCTCCACCATGCCAAATGAAGCGGCCTCTCATGCCGACCATGTAGTGGTGGGAGAAGGCGAGCTTGTTTGGCCCAAGATACTTGAGGCAATAGAAAACGGAGAGAAGGGCGCCATTTGGAACGCTTCGAAGTTTGGAGCTGTGGATGTATCGCTTCTTCCTGTGCCACGCTACGATCTTCTTTTAGGCCGGGAGTATAACCGCTTCACAGTGCAGACATCGCGAGGGTGCCCGTGGCGGTGCGACTTCTGTGCATCCTCCGTTATGCTCCGTCAAAAGTATCGCAAACGTCCTGTTGAAACAGTGATTCGCGATATTAAGCAGCTTATCCGGCTTTTCGGTGAACCCTATCTTGAGTTTGCCGACGACAATACCTTTGTGGATAAGAGGTGGGGCAAAGAGCTTTGCCGCGAACTTGCCCCGCTCGGTCTTAAGTGGTTTACCGAGACCGATATATCGGTGTCCGAAGATGAAGAGCTTTTAGGATTGATGCGGGAAGCAGGGTGCCGGCAGGTGCTAATCGGTCTTGAGAGCCCCACGCAAGGAGCGCTAAGTGGCATTGAGCTGCGGGCGAATTTTAAGGCGAGAGCTTTTGATTCTTATCGCAGCTCTATTGAGCGTATACAGTCGCACGGCATAACCGTAAACGGATGCTTTATCTTGGGGCTCGACTCACACACGCCGCGAATCTTCGAGGACGTGCTCAGCTTTGCCAACGAAGCCGGGCTATATGAGGTTCAGATAACCGTGCTTACTCCGTTTCCGGGCACTCCTCTTTATAACCGGCTGCTTTCCGAGGGAAGGCTTATCGACCCTTATGATTGGGACAGCTGCACACTTTTTGATGTGAACTTTACGCCGCGCGGCATGTCTGCTGATGAACTTAGAAACGGACTTTATTGGCTAAGCGAGAATCTCTATGCGGCTTCAGCAATTAAAAGCCGGCGCAGGAAATTTTTTAAAGGGCTTAAAGATCGAAAGGGGAGGTTTGGACTAAGTGATGAAGTGTGGAGGGCAGCTTAGATGATTTACTATTGTATGCACCTCGGCATAGCCTGGTTATATGTCATTTTGGGTGCTCTCTCCGGCGCCCTTATAGGTCTTAACTTCCAGAGACAGGAGTGGCTTGGAGGCTACGGGTCCTTTCGGCGGCGGATGTTACGGCTCGGACATATCTCATTTTTCGGTTTTGCGATTCTGAATGTCATGTTCGGGGTAACGATAGAGCTTCTGGGTGATCGATTACTGATCGCTTCCTTGGCGCTTCTGGCAGCAACGCTTATGATGCCCGTTCTCTGTTACTTAACAGCATGGATTGAAAGAGCCAGACTGTTTTTCGCACTGCCCGTCGCAGCTCTTTGCGTGTGCGCTGCTCTGACTCTATATGGAGCGCTCAATAGAATCATAGGCGCTATGTAGGTTGCCTTGCTCGCTACTTGCGGATGGTGAATCGATTTAGCTTAATCCCAAGCAGCGCGCCTGCAATTAAGCATCCGAGCATCACTTCATTAATCAGTGGAATCGTCCAGATCGCTCTTACATCATGAAGGTAGATGTCTCCAATCCAGCCCGGTCCATCGACATGACAGGTCCACTCTTTATCTCTTGGCCTAATTATGCGGGGCTCAACGCCGCATTCGGCCCCCAGCTGCTGCAAAAAGCCCTTCATGTGATCGCGGCGGGTGGTCCAGATATCAGGCATAGAAGGTCTCGCTTTAAATTTGTGCTGCGTTAAGTTGCCAGGCACTCTACCATAAAAGTTAAGTGATGGAGATGGAGTTTCGCGTGGCTGCCCTAATTAGATTTCTCTGTTTTTGCGGCGGCTCCAGCTTTATAATTGCTCCATGTCACTTAGTAGTCCATTTAATGCACGTCCACTCATTCCGGCAGATGCAAGCGCCTTGGAAGGAGCCACGATTCGCCCATCGGCTAACCAGGCGATAGCCGCGATAAACGGAGAGTACGCAGATCTACAAAAGGAGCTAGGACATGTTTTCCAGAGCCGGGAGCTTTTAAGGGAGGCACTTACTCATACGTCTCATCCGGATGCGGTCAATAGTAGAAGATGTCTCTCGTTTCTCGGGAGCTCAACCCTGACCTGCGCCGCGGCACTTTATCTTTATCAAACGTATTCGGAACTTCGAGAAGGGGAGTTGGACCGCTACAGATGCGCCCTACTATCCTCTCAGGTGCTTAACAAAATCGCCGAGGAGATAGGATTAGACAGGTTGATCCGGCTCGGAAAGGGAGTAGATCTTAAGGCGACCCGAAACATTCTGCCCAAGCAGTTGAAGGCGGTTATCGGAGCGATCTGCATTGATTCTTCGCGCGACTGTGCGGTTTCAGTAGCGCGCGCGTTGATCGCGAGAGCGGCGGCTCATCTTCGAGAAGTTGCCAACTGCAAGAACGATTTAATTCACTATTGTTACCATACTTCTAGATCGAGACCGAAATACGAACACATTAGCGAGGGCCCCGCGCATGCTCCCGTTTTTACGGTAAAGGTGGTAATAGATGGCGAGTGTTTCTCGCCCTGCAAGTCTCGCCGCCTTATCGACGGCGAGATTCTAGCCGCAGAGAATGCTCTCAGTGAGCTTCTTGCGAGAGATGCAAATAAAGCACGCGCCGTTAGCTCGCGGAATACCGAGCCTTCCAGGCCGGGGCCTGAACAATAGAACACATCTTTTCATTGACTGAGTGGCGCTTTAGAAACGCTCGGTATCTCGCTCCTTTCCGCTTTGTGCTGCGCCTGCAGATCTTCATCAGATTTTCGACGGTGCGAATCTTAGTAGGAGTGGCGCTGCTGCGCTGCCTGACGGTATAACAAGCGCCCTTCTTCCATTTTCCGCCTTCGGCTTCGCAGCGCCACTTACGGTAAACCCTTGGCTCCTTGGTAGGAGTGGGGCTAGGCACAATGGGAGTGTTTGTCGGTGTGCTTGTTGGAGGTATTACTACCTGAGTTGGAGTCGGCGCAGTTGTTTGCGTCGGCGTGTTAACCGGGGTGTTGGTAGATGACGCCTGATTTGTAGGTGTATTGGTGCGAGTTGCGGTGCTTGTTGGCGTCCTGGTCGCTGTATTAGTCGGGGCGGAAGTTCCGGTTTTTGTCGGTGTAAAGGTTGAGGTCCTGGTGGGTGTAGCGCTCGACGTTCTGGTAGGAGTTGAAGTTGCAGTCCGTGTCGGTGTGTTTGTCGCTGTCTTGGTCGGCGTGCGCGTGGGGGTGCTGGTAGGAGTATTTGTGGGCTCGGAAGTTCCACCTAACTCCACCTCCCTTGCATACTGATGGAGCCACTCCTCAAGATTGGTATAGCCGTCTCCATCAGAGTCCCCGTTGATGTTGGAAGGCAAGGTCAAGGAGCGCCTGATGGCGGCCCGGGAGGGCCATCCGCCGACATTTCTTGTGCAGCCGGATATACAGTCGGGAGTGCGGCCTGTGCCGTTCTTGACATCATTTACTACTCGCCTATCAACGTCGTTTCGGTCAGCCGGACGTGAGCCGGCACTCGACAGGACGTACTCGTAGCCCTCCTCAGGGGCAAGGTGGGTTACCTTCGGGCTCACAACAGAATTTAAGGAGCGGTAAGGACTCTCGGGGATGCTGGCGATGAGCCACTCGCTGCCTGAGTTGGTGGGGCGCGTCGGGCCGATGTTGTCTTTCGCATAGACGCGGGTTTCTCTCACAAGGTCGGTCCCATAAATGGGGGCTTGATATACGCTGTCGTTCCCCATGAGGTAAATGTTCCCGAGCATGTTCAGCATAACCGGTGCTCCTACATCCCCATTGTCGGAAAAATTGAGAACGTTGGAACGGCTGGGCCCCCAGTTGTACACCACATTGCTCACGAACTCGACATTAACACCGGGCTTAATACGTATATTGCGGTCATTATTGTGGGCAAGAAGGCAGCGGTGGACAGAGATGTTCGTCGTGAAATCTCCGAGCAGCATTCCGGCTCCATGTTTCCCTTCTGGGTGAATAGAGTTATTTAGCGCCTCGGAGATAATGCAGTGGCTGTAAGTAACATCATGCGTTGACTCGTGGTAGGTACTGGTGTTTTCATCTATTCCCCAGCTTATTGAGAGGTGATCGAGGAAGACCTTATACGCTCTAGTACTCGAAGAGTTGATTCCTACCGTTATGCCGTCGCGGCTCTCCGGGTTGCTGCCCGAGCCGTCGCCGGGCCGGATCTCAAGGTGCTGGATTAGTACGTTGTGTGATTCTACCCGGATGGATGCGCCGGTAATCATGATTCCCGGGCTAGGCGCCGTTTGCCCGGCAATTGTCAGGTATGGCTGGCGGATCTTTATATCCGTGCTGAGATGAATTCTGCCGGAGGTCTCGAAGATACACACCCTTGGCCCGCTTGCAGTTGCGCAAGCCCTGAGCGATCCGCCACCAGTGTCATTTAAATTTGTGACTCGGTAGACCGTGGTGCTCGGTGAACTGAGATGCCGCCCGCTGCCCGCAACGGTATCGGAGCCGTAACCTTTTGCCCCTGGAAATACCGGCAGGGACTGTGCCTGTAAGGATTGCGGGTTGGGGAGTAACAGTGAAAAAGCAAAGGCAACAACCAGCGAACAGCTAAACCGAAAACATTCAACCATCGAAAACCTCCTTCTAGATAATTCCCGATTTTGGATGTTGTCAAAGATCTATTCTGTTCGCGATCAATCCGACTTTTTGAAAATATATTTTTCTTGATCATGTCTTTGACTCTTGCGCGCGGGTAGGCTTTATGCCGAACGGCCTAAAAACACCTTCTCGCGCCATTTTCAAATATCGTTGAAGCAGTCAATGAGATGGAGTTTCTTAGCCAAGGTTTTGCTTCCGTGCTAGAACATTGCCTCTGCATTGATGGGGAGCAGAACAGACGCTCTACCGCGATCAATGTCATGGCACCTGTGCCTCTTGACCGGTAGCATGCACAGCGAAATTTTTGGTCGGGAAATTCCAATCATGGTGTTGTGTAAAAGTACTTTAGGAGTACTGCTCGCAGTTGTTCCTTTAATCGCCGTTCTTGTGTTGCCGCATAAGGCCGTAGGTCAAGGCCAGTTTGTAGAGCAGGGATTTGTGGAAGAGGTGGTGTTTGAGAATCTTCCGATCGCTACATGGGTATCCTTCGCTCCTGATAACAGAGCCTTTATCGCACTGAAGGACGGCATCGTAAGAGTGGCGCGCGATGGAACATTGATTGGGGAACCATTTGTTGATATCTCCCATATGGTGAACCGCAGGGGTGACCGCGGGCTTCTAAGCCTTGCCGTGCATCCGCAGTTTCCGGTGCAGCCATACATCTATCTATTGTTCAGTTATGACCCGCCCGGCGCGGTACCCGATTCAACAGATCCATGCCTTGCCAGGCTGGTGCGATTCACCGCCGATGCGTCATCAGATTATAATATCGCGGTGCCCGGCAGCGAGACGGTTATACTCGGTGTCAACAGCACCCTGCAGAATATGTCTCCACCGATTCCGGCAGGGGATCCCAACAACCCTGAACGCGCCTCCTGCATGACCGGCCTCACAATGAACGGCACGCCGATTGAAGACTGCTTGGCTACAGACGGTCTCTCTCACTCCGTAGGCGCGATGGAGTTTGCTGGTGACGGGACTCTCTTCGTATCGCTAGGGGACCAGTCACCTTACGGCTCAGCCTTTCTTACATCGACGCGGGCTCTTTTGCTGGATTCGCTCTCCGGGAAGGTGCTGCGAATTAATGCTGAGACGGGGGCAGGAGTGGCGGATAATCCCTTCTACGATCCTGGAAAGCCGTCGTCGAACCGCTCAAAGGTCTGGGCGATGGGACTCCGCAACGGTTTCCGTATGGCTCTCCATCCTGAGAACGGTCAGCCGTATGTCGGTGATGTCGGCTCGAGCTTGTGGGAGGAGATTAACGCGCTCAAAGGTGGGAATTACGGCTGGCCGTGCTACGAGGGCGGAGTAATAGGGGGACCTGTATTCGGAGGCTCGATGGAGGGTGGCAACACCACCAGTCATCAGCAGCCTAGTTTCCGTTCCAGTTTTAGAACGAGAGATTTTTGTCAAGCGCTATACAATCAAGGGCTCGGGGCCGTTACTCCACCGCTTTTTACTTACCAGCATCCGCTCGACATAAATGGGGCGGACAGCGGCGCCGCAATCAGCGGGCTCGCTTTTTATAGTGGAAGTATCTATCCGGCCAAGTATCGCGGCGCTCTGTTCTTTTCTGACTATATCTTTCGCACTATCCGCTATCTGACATTCGATTCGAACGGGATTCCGACCGCTCATGATTTTGCGGAAGAGGTTGCAGGACAGGCGACGCCTGTTCAAATCGTAAGCGGGCCTGATTCGAATCTTTATGTGGTGTATCTTGATCTGCCCGGAAGGCGCTCGCAAATACGCCGCATCAGATATAACACGCAAAATTCACCGCCGCGTGTGGTTATAAATGCTACCCCTCGAGCAGGGGACGCTCCCCTTACGGTGACATTTAGGAGTGATGGCACACTTGATCCTGACGGCCAGAGTCTCTCTCTTGATTGGAATTTCGGTGACGGGGCGGTATCGACGCAGCCTCATCCTATCCATACCTTCAACTCACCCGGCAGCTTCACTGTTAGATTAACGGCGACTGAAACCTCGCCGCCGTTTGCTTCGTCCTCTGAAACGGTAACTATTAGGCCGGGAGCTGTTCCGCCGAAGATCACAATTCTTAGTCCTACACCACCATTAAATTATGCAATTGGTGACGTTATATCTTACTCTGGGTTCGCCGAGGACCAAGGGGTTCGTGTGCCGCCTAATAATTTGGTGTGGACCGTGCTTCAACATCACCACACCCATCAGCATCTAATAGATCAGCTTAGCGGCACCGAGAGTGGGGAATTCGAGATTGAGGAGCACACAGATGACACATTTTATTCAGTATGCCTTGAGGCCTTCTCTAATGCGGGGCCAATCGACGTAAGGTGTGTCGACATCAAGCCCGCCGTGACTCCTTACACATTTGATAGCTCTCCGCCGGGCGCCGTTATGACATACATCGATGAGGAGCGTGATGTAGTAGCGCCATATTTAGCCCACCCTATTGTAAACTCGGCGCAGTCAGTTGCTGCGCCTGCTCAGCATGCTGGACGGCGGTTCCTTCGATGGTCGGATGGTTCTACTTCACTTGAAAAAAGCTTCACGGTGGGACTTGAGCCGCAAACTTTTACAGCTATCTATGGAAGCGATGAGCCGGTAGCCAATCTCGGCCTTTCTACGAGGGAGGGGATTGCTCCTCTCCAGGTTTCGTTTGTGGGCGGCAAATCGTTCGACCCTGACGGCCGGATTGTAAAGTGGGAGTGGAGTTTCGGGGATGGCTCGACGGCGATGGGCCAGAATGTCTCTCACGTTTACAGGATAGCAGGCGACTTTACAGTTACGCTCAGAGTAACGGACCGCGAGGGAGGGGTCGGAGTGGCACAGGCCAAAGTGCACGTTCTCTCCCCTCCAGCCGCAAGTAGGTTCTGTGCCGATTCGCGCTCGGCAGGCTAAATTAAAACTTCGCGTAAAAGTAAAGCTGCAATACTTGCCCAGCTGACCGGAGATACATTATTAGAATTGCGAGACCGTGCGCTTCTGTCGCTTATCCTACAGAGCAAGTTAAAGATAGGAGAGCTGACCAATCTGACGGTCGCTCGCTTCAATAAGATTGTAAAGAGGGAGAAGCGCAAACAGAAGGGAGCGCTTTCGGCCGAGGCGCTGCAGCCAGTGGAGCAGTACCTAGAACAGTCGGGACTTAGCTCTCATAAAAAGCTGGCGCTTTTTCCGCATATAAACCGGAAGGGAAAGATTACCGGACGGGCTTTGTGCGCAGCCCAGGTGAAGCGCATAGTAAAACGTGCTGCAAAGAGGGCGGGCAGCAAGGTGAAGTTTAATGGATGATTGCTTTAGAACGACCGAGTCACTGCTCGTGATGCTTTTTTGCCGGCTTAGAAGCCGGCGCTCCACTTCTTCGAAAGCGCATGATTATTGGAGCGTCGCTGTTCTAGAACGGCTTAATTTTATCCTCTACCTTCAACTTCAAGCCGGCCGGAGGCCAGCGCTCCACTAAACCTTTACTGTTTTGCGGCGAACCATGATGGGCCCCTCCTTTCAATAAAGGATGAGACTAAGATAAGTGCAATTCCTACCAGCGACATTCCTATCCACGGGCTGAAGTCGGCGAGCCGGAAGGCGTAATAAACATCATACATAAGTCCGCTCAACGCAGTGATGCCAGCGCACCAAGCCAAGAATGCGTTGCGGCTAAGATAGCAGTATATGAGCACAGTAATTCCGGTAACCATCGCCGTGAAGGCAGTCCAAAATCCGGGATGGAAGGAGAGCTGAAGCATTATGCTTACCAGGGCGATGATCGCCGAAGCGCTACGGTAGGCGCGCCCCGTTCCTACGCAAGCTCTAGACATCACTAGCAGCAGCATGGCGAAAGGAAGACCATGCAGTATGATCTCACTATCAGATAGGTACGGATGGAATAGCCGCACGATCTCATTAGCGGCCAGATTCCAAGAGAGCGCGGCGGGAATAACGCTCGAAGCTTGCACTTGAGAAGCGTTGCGCGGCAGGTAACGCGGCGCTGCGATAAAAATTAAAGCTGCAAGACACGCGAGCACTGTAGCTATGAGCCACTCGGTCGGGTTATAGAGCATCAAACTTCGCGTAACGATAAGTAGGAAAGGCGAAGCGAGCATCAGGCGGACAAGCAGCCCCTCATTTGTTCTTGCCGAAGAGGAGCTTCTAAAGAGCTTGATGTCTCCAACAAGTGCGCCGATACCCATTACAGCAATAATTGGTGATACCAAAAGCGGGTCTCGAAGCGGGATTAGAAGCAGCGCGTTGAGAAGCAGGTATAACGCGGCAGCCGGCCCAGCAAGTCCCGGAATGAGTGCTGCAAAGGCCAGAATAACAATCGGAGCAAGGCATATAATACCCGCTGCCGCTGTAATGGCTGCCGCTTCCGGCGACTCCGCAACCCAGAGCGCATACTCGGGAAGAGAGAGGCTTTGCGGGTCCACGAATTGAGAGTAGATAAATCCGCCGAGCTGGCAGAAGTGAAACGGGACTATAGCAGCCGCAATGGCTAAGAATGTCCGTGCGCCCTTACTCTCTTTAAGTCGCAAACCGCTAATGACTCCGCATGCCGCGAGTAAAACAGTAAGCGCTAGAAATGAGAAGTATTTAAGCTGATGCGACATCCCTTCCCAGCTCTGCAGCATGGCGATAGCAGCCGCAAGGATGAGCAGGCAGGCTCCGCCTGACCGCAATAGCTGCGGAAGGCACGCAATTCTGCTTGCCAATGAATCTTTTATCTTTATCGGGTCAGCAAGGGCGGCTTGGGCGTTACCCGCCGGCTCTTTAGCTTCATCCTGTATAAATCCAATATCCGATTGCATATTACGTCTCCAATTAAAAATCACTCTTTAGGCGTCAACGTAGCGCCGGAATCGGCAACTAACTTTTGCAGAAGCTCCTCCAGCTCGCGAAGCTCTTCGCCATATATAAAGCACTCACCAAGCTCTGCGCTTGCTCGCAGAAGCCCGCCGCCCTTAAGCAGTGCCTCATAGTGCTCAAGCTGCTCCTCCCACCGCATGAATATGCGGTCGGCTTCGGAGAGAAGATCAGAAGATTCACCGTTAAGAACTCGGGCAGCCTCCATCCTGGCCTGGCGGGTACGCAGAAGGTTCTGCTGTTCGGAAAGTTTGAACAGCTGCTGCTCGATGCGGGTCATATCAGCGGTTAAGGCGCGCTCAATTCGCGCATGGTCTCTCTCGGCAATCTCAATCTTTGCTAGCTCGTGCTGAAGCTGTTTGAATCGCTGTACGCATGCTAAGGCTTGCTGGCGGTCGCTTGACGCTATTGAAGCGGCGCGCTTTTTCAATTTTGCTGCCTGGTTGTGCAACTCCTCAATTCGGGTACGCATTGCCTTTCCGTCAGATTTGACCCTTTCAAGCTGCCGGCGGGCCGTTTTGCTCGACGCTTCCGCCTCTTTTATGGCGCTGCTTATTAAAGCATCATGGTTCTCTATCTGCCGCACAGTGTATTCAAAACTGGTGACTACTGCGGCTGCCCAGCGGCGCAAAGTCTTCATGAGAGTACCTTTCATAAAGTTGGTGCCTAAAAGCCTCTATCTTCATGATAAAGACTAGCGCCCTGCTTAGTCTTCGTTTTACAAGTTACATTGTTACGGCCTTCGATTTATAATCGGCCGGGATGGAGTGGGGTCGGGATAATCTTCTGGAATTGCAGAAGGGCCGGCAGACGCCGCAGGCTGGGGTCTAATTACAATGTTACTTTGGTGAAGCAATGAGCCGGAAGGATGCTGTTGTACAGCGGTTCGAACTTTTTGTGGCAACGGCAGCGGTCGCCGCTCATGCGAGCTATGCGGCAGAGGGGTTTAGGCAGCGCGACGTTAAGTTTTTAATTGAGCTTTTCAGCAATTGGCTGGAGCCGACCTTGCAAACTTTTACAATTCCGATCCAGAACACCCAGGTTCAGCGTTATCTGAATGCGCTTGTGGCCGATGGCTTCGCCCGGCAGGTTGCGAGGAAGAGGCCGCCGGTTTACAGGCTCACACGGGTAGGGCTTTTGGAGCTGGTTACTAGGATTGTCGATACCTCAAAAGTTGCCCATCAGCAGCATTTCTTTTTTCTATGCTATTTCATAAAGAACTATAAGCCAAAGATTGAACAGCTGATCGCCGAAGAGGGGAAGCAGTTCCCCTATGCTTTGAGACTTGAGCTCGATGCTTTGATGAATGTGAATGAATTAATAAAACGTGAGATCGAGCACGTTAAACGCGAGATAAAAAAGCTTGATGAACGGATTGAAGACGCGACCAAGACAAGCCAGCTGACAGTGCGAATGAAAAGGGAAGGGGCTTCAGTGCGAGAGATTGTCGCACAGGCTGAGAAGCTCTATCCCTATGAGTTCAATAGCCAAAAACCGCTTTCGAGCCTGATCTCTGAGATTCCGGGGGATATGCGGCTATGGGAGCTAGAAACGGGAAATCTAAAGCGGGTTGAGCAGATCTGGCAGCCGTGCCGCAATATGCTTATGCACTACAAAAGCGAGCTGGAAAAGATTGCGCAACAAGAGAAGTAAATTCGGCTGCTTATAAGGCTGTTGGGTCAACCAAGAATTTAGCCACAGAACGGTAAGCAATGGCCGGCTCAGGCCGAATCAAGATCTAGCTCGCAGCACATTCAATACCTAGACAAGTAGTAATGTATTGCGCGCCGACTCTCCCGCGGGAGCTTTTTCCCACGGAAGTTCTAACGGATTAGGTAAAAGTTGATAAGGAGGTCAACGATGCGCCATTCTGAAAGGGATATACAGGTCCCAAACTTAAATAGCCTGAAAAACGATCTCAAATTAATTGCACTTCTTAAAGGCAAGGGCGGCCGCTGCGGCTCTCTTGATTCCGGTAAGAACTGCTCTGACTGTAATAGCCCGAAGAAGTAAATTTCAAAGCCCGCTTCATCGAAGGATGACGCGGGCTGATTTACCGATCGCAGCGGTCAGATTAAGAGCGATGACATCAGCTCTTCGACCTTGCTAAAGGTCTCCTCTGGGGGCAGGGGCGATATGCGCTCCGAGAGCTTGCGCGCCTCTGCTATCTGGCCCTGATTCAGCAGGACCCTAATCTTGGCGAACTTAAGCGCCATAAGTTTCGGGTATGCTTCACATAACCTGTCTAGCATAGATCTGCCGGACGAACTGTTACAGGTGATGTCAAAGAGAAACGCGGCAGTAATAATCTGTAACGCGCACTCCTCGCGAAGAGGCTCTTCAGATTGCAAACCCTGCTCCACCGCCCGCATGGCCAGAATTAAAGCCGGCTTTTGCGCAATATCATCTATATTCTTCATCCGAAGCCGAGTGGCGAGTCCGGTAAAATTGGCAGCCATTGAGAAATGGCGGTCTGGGGAGGGCCTTTTGTCGGTTAAATTTTCCACCATCCTCAGCAGTGTCTCGGCGCGATGCTGCGGCAGGTGATGCCTAACTATCTCCTCCCGCCCGGCCTTTGCAATTGCTCTTGCTTCCTCAGGATGCGCCAGATAGTAGTTGATAATCTCGGCGGCTTGTTTAACGTCGTTTTTCTTGTAGCTAACCAGATGCAAGCCGTCCTTAAAAAGCTGAAATAGGCCGTTATCCGACTTTTCGGTAAGCAGCATGCCGCCGCACATCATCGCTTCAAATACGCGGAAGTTAAGGTCTCCTTTCACGGTCTGGTTAACTACTATCTCCGAGAAAGGGAAGATCTCCCAATATGCGCCGCGCGTGCAAAGCACCTCACACTGCCGAGTAAGTTCATCAAAAAATGTCTTTCTTTCCGGGTTAAGCTCCGGATCTATATTTCCGACAAACACCGCGCCGTGACGCTTCTCACTATATGACGGTTCAACATACCGCGATGCCCACAAAGGAAGCCAAGTGGGATCTTGACCCCAGTCCTTAAATAGCGGCAGGTAGTCACTCTGTGCTACCGCCATCCCGTCAAACACCTGATATAGATGGCGATGAAGCTGCCAGTGATGATGCGTGTCAACGGAGTAAAAGAAGCAAGGGATCTTCAATTCATCGATTCCACTAAAAAGCAGCGGGCTGCTGTTGTCATAAACCACTAAGCGATCGGGACGGAACCCTGAGGGAAGATCGTTAATTATATTATCGATGTGTAGATAGGGGGCATGCAGCGTCACATCGAGATCCGGTTTAAGACCGCAGGTAAGTACGTTATGGCCAGCGGCACGCCACTCCTCGGCGAACCAATCCTGATTTAGAAGCAGAATGTTCATCTCGGCTACTGTTAAAGAGAATCTCTCAAGATCATTAGATTCTTAGAGTGCTGATAGATTTGCTATTAACTTAAGTCCGGTTAAATAGCTGAATAGACGGAATTTCCTGCTCCGAAAAACCTTTTTCCGCTCAACTTTAAGGGCAGGCTTGCGCCGCGGCGTAAGTCGTCCGATGGTTAGCGAGGAGCTAGTTATGCATGACACAATATGGCAGCCAAACGGGTAATTTTAATAGTAGAGGACGAGCCTTCAATCGCTGAGAACGTCATCTACGCTCTGCAAACTGAGGGGTTCGATCCGGTATGGGTTACAACCGGCCATGAGGCGCTTTCAATCGTCGGCTCCAAGGATGTAGCGCTTGCTATACTTGATGTCGGCTTGCCTGATACTGATGGTTTTGAACTGGCAAAACGAATAAGGGGGCAAAGTAAGCTTCCCATTATCTTTCTTACGGCCCGTTCATCAGAGATCGATCGCGTAGTGGGGCTCGAGCTCGGTGCGGATGATTATGTAGTAAAGCCCTTCAGCGTAAGGGAGCTTAGCGCACGCGTGAAAGCCGTACTGCGAAGAGGAGGACAGGCGCCGGAGCCGCCGCCGCACTCCAACAACCCATTTCAAATTGACGAGAGGCGCTGCGCAGTGATTTTCCGAGGTGCTCTTCTTCCTCTCTCACGGTATGAGTACCGCCTTATGCGAATCCTGGTCAGAAGCCCGGGGCGAGTATATTCCCGAGAGCAGCTGATGCAGCTGGCATGGGAGGAACCGGACATGAGCCTCGAGCGCACGGTGGATACTCATATAAAAACCATTCGCCAAAAGCTCAAGGCCGCCGGTGCCGAGGTAGATCCGATAATAACTCATCGCGGATTAGGTTATTCGTTGCGAGAAGAGTAGTGAGTATCAGGTGGCGAATAATACTTGGATTTGCCGTCATCATTGCGCTTGGCTTTGCATATCTTTTTCATTGGGAGGTGCAGGATCTTGAGCCGCAATACCGAAAGACGATGGAGGAGCCGCTTGTCGATGCTGCCCGCATGCTGGCAGCCATAGCCGCTGCCTCGCAGCGAAACGGAAGGATCGATACGGCGCTGTTCGAGAACTCATTTTCACTCCTTAAATCGCAGAAGTTTGAAGCGCAGGTATATGATTTTTTAAAGACAAGTGTTGACCTTCGGGTTTATCTGACTGACCGGTATGGGAAGGTGATATTCGACTCTTCAGGCCGCGATCTGAATGCCGATTACTCGAGATGGAATGATGTCTCCAAGACTCTGCGAGGAGAATATGGAGCGCGAACGTCGCATGAAGACCCTGCAGCGTTATCAAGCATTATGTATGTAGCGGCGCCGGTGCTGGATGGAAGCGATATCATCGGTGTTGTCTCAATCGGAAAACCTACTATTCATGCCAACGCCTTTGTGCAGCAGACCCGCTCGCATCTTCTTTTCGGCATCGCTGCCACCCTTTTGGCCCTCTTTGTAATCGGCTCAATTCTTGCCCGCATGCTAACTCAGCCCATAGAGCGGCTTACTCAATATGCGCGCAATGTACGGGACGGCAAGCGTCCGGCGGCACCGCAGCTTGGGAACGGTGAAGTAGCCGAGCTTGGCAAAGCATTTCTTGAGATGAAAGAGGCGCTGGACGGGAAAAAATATATCGAGGAGTATGTCCAAAGCCTGACACACGAAATAAAAAGTCCGCTATCAGCCATCAAAGGCGCTACCGAGCTGCTTTCAGAGGAACTTCAGCCGGCACAACGCGCGCGCTTTCTTGAGAACATTAGAAGTGAAACGGGACGAATTCAAGGGGTCGTTGACCGCCTGCTGCTTCTTGCAAGAATAGAAGCACTGCAACAGATAGCGCAGCCTGAGCCTGTATTGCTGCATCCAGTTCTGACCGAGATAGGAGAGAGTTTCTCTGCCCTTCTTACGCAGAAGAATCTTAAGTTCGGATTCAGTTGCGATCCGGACCTCACCGTGCGAGGCGATCCATTTTTCTTGCGCCATGCTTTTGTGAATATCGTGCATAATTCAATTGAGTTTTGCGGCAAAGGCGGATCGATTGAAGTAGCTGCCAAAAAAGCCGGTAATGAGATCCTAATTGAGTTCAAAGACGACGGGGCGGGGATTCCAGAGTATGCCCTGCCAAGGGTGTTCGATCGCTTCTACTCATTGCAGAGGCCGGACACGGGACGCAAAAGCAGCGGACTGGGGCTAAGTCTAGTTCGGGAAGTAGTGCAGCTCCACGGCGGGCGGGTATGGATAGCACGTCCGCAAGGCCCCGGAACAGTCATCTGTATGGCGTTCAATATCTCGCGTGGAGCTCAATAAGTCGGTCAATCCCTAAATAGAGTTTACACCTTTCATTAATAACTCCTCTGCGTCCTCCTTTCCTCCGTGTAAAAAAATTACTCCTCGCACAATCAAAAAAATTCCAAATGGTGCCTATCGGTTTACTAGCAATAGTTCTGGCTTGCTGCCTTCTTTTTAATTTAACGCAGGACACGGAGGAACACAGAGGGGCAATCGGCCTTCAATCCTGTAAAGTCTCACCTGAGACCATACACTCTAGAACGGCTTAATTTTATCCTCTACATTTAAGTGGTTCAGACCCAGACATAGTTGACACAATAGTGCCATGACATGGTTGACAGTTAAGCCGAGTGTTTAATACCTGAGATATCTCCAGTTATCAAATCATATTCAATCAAAGGCTGGCTGAAATTGG
>JAGFJO010000040.1 GCA_024102635.1 Deltaproteobacteria bacterium | reverse complement strand
CCGCCTGAATACCTTAGAGGCGGGGATGATGGTGCAGCCGGGCGAAGAGAAGCAAGGGGCCGCCTTGCTAAAAAGCCGGCGGGGGAGATTAGGTGCTCCTCGCCGCCGGCCCAGCTCCTCTTCGCCTCGAAGAGCCATTGCTGCTGCTGTGCCTGCTGCTAACGCTGCTGCGGATCACGAATACGCTGCTGGCTGCGCAAGCGCTGCGGCTCCTCGCTGTAAAGAGCCTGTTCCTGCTCCTCTAGCTGTTCTTGTCCAAGCTGCGCTCTTGCATCTTCTTCTTGAATGCTGAAGCCCTGTTGTCCTCCAGCCGGCTGACGGCCATAGCGCTGCTGCTTAATGGACTGCGAAGGCCTTCCATACTGCTGCTGCGCACCTGCCTGCTGGCGCCGGTACTGCCGTGTAGAGGGCTGAAATTCCTGTTCCTGATATTGTTCTTCGGAACCGAATCTTGCTCTCATAGAGGGGCTTTCCATCTGCTGGCCGCTTTGCACCGAGGCCTGCTGCTCCCGGGCCTTAGCGCGCTTCGATACTCGAAACTCAATGAAGTCGCGAGAGAGCCCAAGCTCATTTATAGTATGCATATTTAAGTTGCCGGTAGGCTCCAGGCCCTTCTCCTCTTGCAGACTACGGACAGCTTTAGCGGTCTGCCTGTCGAAGTCACCTGTCACCTTTACCGATTGATAGCCGGCGCTCTTCAATGCCTGCTGAACTTGGCGTACGCCTTCCGGACTTATGTAGATCGGAGCACCCACGCCCTTCACCGACTCCTCGTCGAGAAGCTGTTGGCGCGGCTGCTGACGGCTAGTCCCTTGGAATCGCGCCCGGGGTGATTCAGGCAATCGGTTACTCGAAAGCTGCATCACTGTTTGACCCAAGCCAAGCTCCCCTATTGTTCTAAGGTTGAGTTTGCCGGTGGGTTCAAGGCCGGAATCCTGCTGGAACTGATAAGCGGCATCAGAAGTATCTTGATCCCATACTCCGTCGATATTTCCAACGTCGTAACCGGAGCTGTGCAGTGCCACCTCAATCATTCTTACCATCTTGGGCGCAGCATAGAGCGGTGCTCCGGAGATCTGCGATGGCTCTTCTGCAATCTGGCTTGCGATCTGTGGCTCTATAGGATCGTTCCCCAGAATCGCCTGGCCCAGCTCCAACGCCGCCAAGGTCCTTAAGTTAATGTTTCCTGTCGGTTCTAGTCCGCTTTCCTGCTGGAAACTGACCAGAGCCTGCTCGGTGTTGGGGCCCCAGACGCCGTCCACCTGCTGCAGATCATATCCCTTCTGCTGAAGCGCCTTCTGCACCTTTACAACGGCAGTAGGGCTCACAAAAAGCTGGGCGCCGGCACTGACTTGCTGCCTCGATTGAGGTTGCTGCTGCCGGCTTTGCTGCTGCGCCATTACGGGCGCGGCGCATAGACCGGCCGCAGAGATGGCGCTTAAATATAGTAGTGCACGTTTCATATATATCCTCCATTTTATGGATTACGTTGAGTGAATTAATTAAGAGTGCCAAGGTTAGCCACACTACGGAGAAAGGATAGGATCACGCTCATAGTAAGTGCTAAACTTCCAGCACAGCGAGGGGACGTCTTTTCAATGAGCCGATCTTTTGAGATGTGTTTTTAAGATGGGAGCTGAAGTTAAAGTGTCTAAAGCTGGAGGAATATAGATCCATCCAGGCGGCGCACTTCAAATGAGAAACGCTCTTCCCACATCAACATGGTATTGAGCTGGTCGGATTTAAGTAGCATTAGCGCAGAGAAGGCCTGCTCTCGCGCCGTCTGCGGATTGACATTCATATCCATCAACAAACCACAGCTAAGTCCGTCAATTTCAGCTTCACGATATTCGGTGAATATCAAACGACCGATCTCGTATTCCACCTTCCAGCGGTGATTACTAATCCGCGCCGTATTGAGAAAAAGATCCTTGCCGCGATTTGGCGTCTCAAGAAAGCCGGCCTTTGCAACCCGCATTAGCTCCCGGCAAGCGTTCTCTGGGCTTCCGACATGCTCGAGAACATGTGAGCAATACACGAAGTCAAACTCCTTGTCACCGAACGGCATCTTCTCGACGCTGCACTCAGTGACCGGCTTGCCTTCAACCACCTTAAACGGTATTCCGGCCCGCCCATAAGAATCATCATTGATAGCAAACTCGGCCAGATGAGTGGCAAGTGGAAACGGATGGTGACCGCTACCTACATCTAATACTTTATCTCCACTTGAAATGCCGAAATCAAAATGCCGTGCCTGATATAGGCTGTAGCGGTCCTCGGGGAGAAGTTTGTAGACATTGTAAACTTCTGCCAGCACCTCTATGCCGATCTGTGGATAGATTTCGATAAGCCGTTCATAGAGATCCAGAGCCTCGGGGACCCGCCGGGCGGACGCCATCTGGCGAGCGGCAGCCAGCAGTTCGGGAGCATCACTGCTGGAAATTGTGTACTTCGCCCTCTCTCCCCTAGTGGCGCGAATTCCTGCGCCGGGCTGGATACTATGAGAGTCATAATGAATTGACATACATCGCTCCTTAATCGGGTGCACTCGATTAGATGAAATTAAGTTACTTCTCGCTTCCTCCTTTTAAATTAGGTTTCAATCATAAGTAGTTGTAAACACTAGTGACCAGTATTCACAACCGACATTTTTAAGCTCCTAAGGACGCGCGCAACTCATCAAAACTTTTGGCTGCTGATCACCGCTCTAAAGGCATTGCTGTCCGCAGCACCAACTGGAACGACTTAAAGGAAGAATATCTATGCAACCTACAAACAGCGGATCGCTTTACCTGGGTGGCGTACCTACAGCGGCTGAGATCATGAAGCGGCACAATCTCGACCCTAACGATCCCGCATGGCATGTTTTTCTGCAGAATCCCTCCCTGCTAGGCCTCGATCCTGCCACCTTGACCGATCTTAACCCACAACAAGCTGCTGAGCTGATTATCGGCGAATATTTTGCGCTGGTTGCAAAGCAGGTCAGCAGGCTTGCTTCGGATCTGCTTTTCCAATCTCAATGGGGTCACAAGTCGCCTGAGTGGTTCGACCACAGGCATCACTTCTTGAATCCCGATCGCTTCTGTAACGACTACTGGACGCTATCTGTTGATAACGTGACTCGCGTGCTACCACTTGGAGCCAAGCTGCTTAACCTCTGTTCAGGCGACGGATTTTATGACTATTACTTCTTCCGCCGCAGAGCAGCTGAGATTACCGCTGTGGACTTCAATCAGCCGGCTCATTCGCAGGCGGTAAGGCTCCACAAGGCTGAAAATATTACCTACCTTTATGAAAACGTACTGACGTACCAGCCGCATTCTCAATACTACGACACTGTTGTAATTCGAGGCGCCATTGAGCACTTTAGTGAAGAGCACCAACTGCACATTTATAAGATGGCTCAGAAGGCGCTTAAGCCGGGTGGATGGTTTGTAGGAGATACGGTAGCCAACGTCGAGCAGGAAGGAAAGCTATTAGGCTGGCACGAAACCGAGTGGCGCAACGAAGATGAGATGCGAGCCAGCCTCTCGAAAGTATTCTCACATGTTGAAACCAACTCCGTCACTTCTGAGGACCGTATCACTCTACTCTGGAGATGCAGAGTCTGAGGGGCCTTAGAGCAGCGCTATCTCCCTTTGCTACACCGGACCCGTCATAAGAACTCAATGGTGGGTATGCCGGAGCTCTTCTACGGCAGGCTCCATTTGGCGCGGCGCTTCTTCAAGAGCGTGCTGCAAAACTTCCTCTATCGTATCGACCAAAATGAAACTCATCTCGTCTTTAACCGTATCAGGAAGGTCATCAAGGTCCTTTTCATTGTGTTTAGGGATGATCAAAGTCTTAAGCCCTGCGCGATGTCCTGCTATGGCCTTCTCTTTGATGCCACCTACCGGCAGAACCTTTCCCCGCAGCGTAATTTCGCCGGTCATACCCACATCAGCCCTTACTGGGCGCGAAGTGAATAGCGATGTCAGTGCAGTAACCATGGTAATGCCGGCTGAAGGTCCGTCTTTAGGCACCGCTCCTGCGGGCACGTGAACATGCACGTCACTGCGCTCAAAGTTGCGAGGCTCAATTCTGAGCCAGCCCGCCTTTGACTTAACAAGGCTATATGCGGTGAGGGCCGATTCTTTCATGACTGCTCCGAGTTGGCCTGTCAGAGTAAAGCTCTTGCGCCCCGCCATCTTTGTCGCTTCAACGAAAAGTATCTCTCCGCCGACCGCAGTAACAGCAACACCAATTGCTACTCCAGGCACTTCCGTTCGCTCTTTTGCCTCGGAGTAGTAGCGCTCTTTTCCTAGTACCTGCGTGACGTCTTTAACTTCGATGCGCTGCATTTGCTGCGCTTCTCCCCGTGCAAGTTCAACCGCTCTCTTGCGGCAAATTGTGCCCAGCTGCCGTTCAAGCTCTCGCACTCCGGCCTCGCGGGTATAATCATGAATCACTTTTAGAACTGCTTCGTCATTGAACTCGAGCTCCCCTTCCCTTAGCCCGTTCTCTATCAGCTGCCGCGGGATTAAGTAATTTTTTGCGATATGAAGTTTCTCGTGGTCGGTATAGCCCGAAAGCTGCATGATCTCCATTCTGTCGCGAAGCGGAGCGGGAATTGTGTCGCTCATGTTCGCAGTTGCGATGAAAAGCACCTGACTTAGATCGAATGGGACGTTTAAGTAATTATCTCTAAAGTCAGCGTTCTGCTCGGGGTCCAGCACTTCCAGTAGAGCAGACGACGGGTCGCCGCGCCAATCCGAACCGACCTTGTCTATCTCGTCGAACATAAAGACCGGATTCTTGGTTCCGGCACGCCGAATTGATTGAATTATCCGGCCAGGCACCGCACCTATGTAAGTGCGTCTGTGACCTCTTATCTCAGCTTCATCCCGGATGCCTCCCAAACTCATGCGCACGAACTTACGGCCCAATGCGCGCGCGATGGAGACTCCAAGCGATGTTTTACCCACTCCCGGAGGTCCGATGAAACATATAATAGCCCCCTCTCTCTCGGGCCGGAGCTTAGTTGGCGGTTTATCATCTTCGGCCTGGGGCTTTCCCCTCTCCGCCTTAAGTTTCCGCACAGATAGATATTCAAGAATCCTCTCCTTTATATCTTTTAGATCATAGTGGTCCTCATCCAGTATCTCTTGAGCGCGCTTGATCTCGAGCATGTCTTGCGAAACATTTGACCACGGAAGAGAGGTAATCCAGTCCAAATATCCCTCAATCATCGGATACTCGGGTGAGCCCGGCTGGAGACTTTGCAGTCTATCGAGCTCACGCTGGGCTTCCTTCTCGGCCTCCTCGGGCATCTTGGATTCTTCTATCTTTGATCTAAACTCTTCGAGGCGGCGCCGTTGCGTGTCTCCTTCGCCCAGCTCATTCTGGATCGCTTTTAGCTGCTCCCTTAAGATGTACTCGCGCTGCATGCGCTCCATCTCGGAGTTGGCCTGGCTTCTAATCTTGCGACCCAGCTCGAGCACCTCGATCTGATGAGAGAGCAGCTCCGATACTCTTTGTACTTTGTCTTTGATCGTATCGAGTTCGAGTATACTCTGCGCTTCGGCTGGCTCCAGAGAAAGCGTTGCCCCTATTAAATACACTAGCTGTTTGGGATCGCTTAGCCGTGTAATCTGTACACCTAAATCCTCAGGCAGCTGCGAGCTTAGGCCAATATATTTTGTGTACAGCTCTGTAAGGTTAGTTAGCAGCGCCTCTGAAAGTATCGCCTCTTTCTCAAGGGGTGTTTCCGCAGCCCTCGATATCTTTGCTCGTAAGTAAGGTTTGGAGCTGACTATCTCACCGCGCTGTAGCCTGGTCTGGCCCTGCAGCAGCACCTGCACGTCCCCCGTATCCTTTCGCAGCATACGCTGGATGAAGGCTAGAGTTCCAAGTTCATACAAATTGTCTGGTGACGCCGGAAGTTCCGGATTCTTCAACGCGAAAACACCGACCAGCCTGTCACCTACGCTGGCCTCGCTTACAAGTTGAATTGAGCTCTCGCTCGAAAGCGAGAGAGGCACAAAAGTAAACGGAAAAAGTACGCCGCTTTTCATTGGAAGAATTGGAAGCACGGGTGGTAGTTCCCCGAGCCTCTGCGGGCCTATTGATCCGGGCATGGTAAAGTTCGGCTCGAATTCGTCGCTCATCATTGTGATGTTTCCCCGGGAGTTGAGGTAATCTTGCGGTAGGAGGGTCTGCGGCGCGGACAATAGACTGAGAGAAATCCATTCTCGTAATCCGCTCTTATTCGTGATTCATCAACCACAAAGCCGGGAGGAACGTTGAAGGTAAGCTCGAAGTCTCCAAAAGGTATCTCCATCAGATGAAATCCGCTCTTGCACGCCGGGTCTGGCCGGACCCCAGCTATTACCAGTTTAGCCCCGTCAACCGCTGTAATCGAAAAATCGTCGGCTTTCATCCCTGCGATTTCGATTCTGATAATCAGTTGATTGCCGGACTCGAATATATCGGCACGCGGCCGCCATGAGGGGTGGTCCGATTCTGAGTACCACCGCTCTGAAAAAAAACTAAAAGCCCTTATAATCTCCATGGGTACCGTTCAATTTAACCGGCCTCAAGGCAGCGGCGCGGCCGGCGGTTCCTGCATAATCTCCTGCACATTAATGAGTCGCCATGATTAAGCTTCTGTTTGACAACATTGAATTTCTTAAGCAAAGTCGGTGCATGAGGACTCTATGGGCCACTTCTATTTCAGCCGTCCTGCTATTACACCTGCAACCTTTCGCCCGCGCTGATTCGGACCCTGAGGCGCAATCTACCAGCAAGGCAGAGATTACCGAGGCTGAGGCGGTGAGCTTGGCGGACAATTATGTGAGGGAGCGGGGCTGGGGGAAAAGCACTTCAGTTCTGAGGACCGTGAGTAAATGGTACCGGGTAGAATATGGCGAAGTGGACGGGACGCCCCGCTTCGTTCTAGTAAGCCCTCAAAGCGGCAAGGTCGAAGATCCTCTTCCACGCTGAATGCACGCGGCTTATCTTGCAGTGCCACCGCCCTCTTGCTGTTCGGCCAGAAGTCCGTAAACAAGATCAAAAGTTTGCGGGCTGGGAAAGTTCGTCCTTTCTCTAGGATCTATAAAATTATCAGGGCTGCTTATTCCGTTGAACTCACCGACCCATAAAAATACATGCTCGCACTGCCTGTAACGCTCAAAATATTCAGGGACCTTCGAACTTTGAATCTTACGCCGCATCACCGGTTTGCGAGCCGGGAAATGGATGTCGGTTCCATCAAGGTCGGCAATGCAAGGTGGTTTTACGTCCGGATTTTTACCGTGCATTTCAAAGATTGTTCCTTGAATCGGCGAAGCATGGCGGCTGTTCCCTACAGGATTCCATACAGCCTTGCACTGCGGAAAGTGAGTCTTAACCTTCTCTAGAGCCACCTTGGCGGCCTCGATGCTTAAGTTACTCTCAAGGCCCGGGCTAACAAAGCACTGGGTGTGGGGCTTTAGATATTGCGCAAGAAATGTTGCCGCGCCGGAGAAATACCCGTCGAGTTTTTTCATCAGCTCAGCATCGCGCGCTATGAGTTTGCGGTCGTACTCATCGACGCTCAGCCCAGCAAGAAACTCATACTCCCCGCAGTTTTGATGGCGCTGACAGACTTCATTGATTAAGTGAATTTCGAGGGTCTTAAAATTTGGATCGCTCATGTAGCTTTGGAGGCACTCGGTAGAATTGCCGAAGGTGTGCCATAGTACTACTTTATGCAGCTCCTTTAGCCCGCTTCTCAACTCGCTGGCGCGCGCTTCACGGCAAGGCCACCTCTCGCTCAGCATGGCGAGCTCCGCGGAGCCGGCCTTTGCCTGAGCAAGCACGAGGCGTGGTGTGAAACCAGATAATAAAGCGAGTTGCAAAAAAAAGAGCATGATAATGGATAAAGGAGCAAGGCGAAATTTACTCTGCATGGCCTGGCTACCTTAAAGTCTTGCGCCCGATCGCACAAGCACTGACTAAAGATGCCTCGTGCCAAGATGCACTCCCTGTTTAGCGGCAATTTTTCTAACCGTGTCAAATGCCTTCTCCGGAGTCTCGTAAAGCTCGAGAGCATTGGGATCGGGATAAGGGATAAATACGGTGCCCTCCTCTTTGAACCGGGAAGTATCGGGGTCGACCGGCTTACCGTAGCCACCCCCCTCTTGGAATCCGAAGCGCTCGCGCACCTCTGGACTTCTCTGCTCCTGGTAACGAAAGATGCACCGCCTCAGAGCCGCCGGATGCGCAATCCAGAACGCAAGGCGGCCCGGGTCGATATATTCAGAGTACTGGTTTACCTCCACTATCGTTTCATGAATTGAACGCCTGCCGTCGTGGACCCATTCGCCGACCGCAAGCGAAACCCCGACCCCGCTTGACTGAAGGGCATATACCAGGGAGGCCACCGCTATGCCGCGGTTAAGCAGAGTGCGGGCGTCGGAGTCAAAGCGCGCAGAAAGGTTCACTATTACCTTAAGCGATCTCATCTCAGGCGCCTGATAAGAGAGCATGCATTCAGGTTCGCCTTCCAGAAAAGCGCCTACATCCACGGCCTCCCCCGCCACATCAAGCCGCATCCTGACCTGCTGATCAACAAGCCGCTGCACCTCCCCGAAATAGCGCTGTATATCCTCACGCTTCTCAGGCCACCCCCACTTTGCAAGGCTCACGGCTTCTCCGAAGCCAGTATTGAGGTCCCAGTGCATGCTGCGTGAATTCGATTCCGATGAAAGGTCTCGAGTTGTGGGGCGTCTGTCATCTTCGAGGCGCCTTAGCGCCTCTCCGAAGGTCATATGGTCCTTACTTGTAATCATTAGTTTCGGCTCGCCACCTGACGCATGATTTTGTCCCGTGATTCCTTCGGCATCCCGCGGAATATGCAACAGTCCTCTATCCAGCGTTTACCAAATCCGGCGCGGTGCAGCGCAGCGCCGTGAATGGTAGCGCGCGGGCTCACCGAGTAGCGCATATTCTCCTTTTCAAGCGCGCCTCGAACCGATACGACAAGATGCAGAATCTCTCTCTCGCTCTCGAAGCGGCCACCGTCTCCCAGCTCGAAGGATGGCGATTGCTTGTCCGGTATCCCGACTAGCGCTGCTTCGAACCCTTCATCTATCGGCACATAGAGGTAAACGAAGCGATCGAGGGTCGCCATATCGAGCCGGCTTCGCCCTGTGTAGCGATCATCGGCTCCCATACCGTACGTGTTCATTACGAAGATCGCCCTGAAGTTAGGGTGCGCTGCTACGGTTTCGCCATTGGGGAAAGTGACCATGCGGTTCGAGATAGCTGCGTTCAAGGTTGTAGCCACAGCAGGATTAGCGGCGTCAAACTCGTCGGCGATATAGAGCTTGCCCTCTTTGAATGCTTTGTAAAATGGGCTCTCTACATATCTCCCATTTGCATCCATATACCCCATTAGCTCGCTTTTTGTAGTGTGCGGGTTAAAGGGCTGAAGCACTAATTCCACGTTTAGAGCCTCTGCCGCATTTATGCACATACGGGTCTTACCGGTGCCGGTCGGCCCGACCAGAGCAATGTTGATCGGAGTGTTAAAGTGATCGCTGGCCTTAAGTAGGTGCAGCAACGCGGGAAATAAAAAGTGCTGGCGCGGAAGGGTGCCTAAAAGCATCTCTCCTTGCCATATCTCAACTCGCTGCGCAGGAAGGAGCCCGAGCTGCTCGTTGGCGGCTTCACGCGCAGTTTTTACTCCAAGGTCACGGAACTGAGGTAGCTCCGCAGAGAGATACTGGCGCAGCATGGGACCGAAAAGGACGTCCATAGCTCCGGACTTTTCGTCTGTGCTCTCTTCTTGACCGTTTTGACTTAATGTTGCCTGCATATTTTTTGCCCCCCAAACTTTAGACCATATTCGTGGATTACCATTAGTCTGAGCTGCAACGTATAAAGTTTCAGCCGGTCAGAAACGGTATTCTGGCGCTTTCAGATTTCGCTTGGTAGTGGCGCTGAGCTGCGTATACTTTCCCCGGCACACCCGAATAGGTCTGCTTCAAAGATGCTCGGTGTGAATTTGTCCCGTCTTTAAATTCTTAAAATCTTTTCTTTATCAAACCGGCTTCAATATAGTACAACTGTTTTGCCCTCTTCACTGGTCAAGAGGCAGTGCAGGGATCGCTCTAAACTAACTAGAATATGGGAATTGCCGCCGATCTAATTTATATCGTGCTGATTGCTCTTGTCGGAGGAGTAATCGCATGGAGATTCGGCCAACCCCTGATTCTGGGATATATCCTTGCCGGCATCGCCATCAGTCCCCATGCCGGCGGGCTCTCGTTCGGTCAAGCCCACGAAATCGAAAAACTCGCCGAAATCGGCGTTGCGCTGCTGCTCTTTGCACTCGGCCTTGAGTTTTCGCTGGCTGAACTGAAGCGCCTGTCCCGCATCGTTTTTATTGCCACCCCAATACAATTGGTATTGTCTGCTCTCGGCGCTTTCGGCTTGGCGCAGTTCTTCGGGGTCTCCAGAATAGAGGCTATATGGTTCGGCGCGATCTGCTCACTATCCAGCACGATGGTGGTGCTTAAGGTACTGGCCTCGCGCGACGGGCTGCATACTCAGCACGGCCGCATCATGTTCGGAGTTCTAATAGCGCAAGACCTAGCAATTATACCGATGATGCTGATACTACCGCAGCTCTCGGGCCCCTCGATAGACTATGTTGGAATAGCTTCCGCGCTGGGGAAATCGCTTGCATTTCTCGCAGCTATTTACGTCTTCGGCACTAAGATCTTTCCGCGGCTCTTTGCGGCAATTGCGATGTGGGGTTCAAGGGAGCTGTTTCTTCTATCTACTCTTGCTGTTGCATTGGGTGTGGGGCTTGCAACCTATTCGCTGGGCCTATCTTTTGCCTTCGGCGCGCTGGTTGCCGGCATGATGTTAAGCGAAACGGACTTCAATCATCAAGCGCTAAGCGACATTTCAAGCCTGCGAGATATCTTCGGCCTTCTTTTCTTTGTGTCGGTTGGAATGCTTTTTGATCCCTCTTATTTTGTTTCGAACATTACCCTAGTGCTCGCCGTCACGGCCTCGGTAATCATTGTGAAGGCACTCTCAGCGGGATTTGCAGTAAGAATAATCGGCTTCCACTATGCAACTCCATGGCTTGTGGGATTGGGCCTAGCACAGATCGGAGAGCTGGCTTTTTTACTCTCTCAAATTGGGTATCGAAGCGGATTTATTTCCGATGACACGCAGTCGATGGTAATCGCGGTGGCTGTGCTTTCAATGGTCCTAACTCCGGGACTTTTATCTTTTGGCCCCTCAATATACCGGCGCAGCTATTCACTACTAGGAAGAGACATTAGCCTTGCGGAGCCAAAACCAGAGCGCATTGAAAAACGCGGGCATGTGATTATAGTCGGAGCAGGTTCGGTAGGACGCTTCATCACAAATATCCTATCCTCGATGAAAATTGACCATGTATTGATAGATTCTGACTTTAGCACTGTCAATGACCTGAGAGATAAACAGAATGTGCTCTTCGGAGACGCCTCGCACCGCGCAATCTTGGACGCAGCGAACATTCAGGAAGCCTCCCTTCTGATGTCGACCGTAACGGATCCTCAACTAACCATTCGGATACTAGCCGAAGTGCGTGCGCTTAATCCTGAGCTGAAGATCGTGGCTAGGGTTCAGGAGATCGAAACGGCAGAGGAGGTGCAGCGCTACAATGTAGAGGAGATAGTAGAGCCGCAGCGTGAAGCGGCGCTTCAGATGTTGCGCTATACCTTGATTTCTCTTGGGTTCAGCGAAGGAAAGATCTTTTACCTTTTGCAGCAGTTAAGAGGCCTTCCTTCACCTGAATCAAAGTCCGGAGATTTAAATGATCTCATGAGAAACTTTGCCGGTGGACGGCTACTTGAAGTTTCTCTCTATGAAGTTGTTCCAAATGACGGGATCGGCGGCAGACGGCTTATGGATATTAACATCCGGGAAGATTTCGGAATTACCGTGGCCGGAATTCTTCACGGCGATGATTTTGCCGCGAATCCCCGGCCCGACTTTACGATCGATAACGGCGATACACTGGCCCTGATCGGCACGGCTACCCAGATTAATAAGTTTAAAAGCGTAATGAAGGCGCTGATGTCACAGTCGCGGAAAGATTCACTTGCCGCCTCAGTGGCCGCCGTTAGCGCTCAGGATTAGAAAATTTCCGGGCAGCCTTTTTACTTTCCCCTCAAGCTCCAGTGAGAGAATCTCCGCCGCCAATCCTCCGCTCGTAATCGATTGAGAGAGCTGGTCATAATGCAGCTTAACGTTCTCACGTAATAGTTCTATGATTGCTCTTCTCTCTTCGCTAAGTGGCTCAGAAGCAGCGCTCTTGCCTTCATTCGCTTGTAAACTGCTACCTTCAGGCATGCACTCTTCTAAGTCTTTCTCATTCAGAACTACATTTGCTCCCTGTTGAATTAGAAGGTTCGAGCCTTCATAGCGCGGATCGTTTACGGCCCCCGGAACAACCAACACCTCCCGACCCTCCTCAAGCGCATAGCGTGCTGTGGCCAGCGACCCGCTTCTCCTGGGCGCTTGTATTACGACGGTATATTTGCATAGGCCGGCTATTACGCGATTGCGATCTAGAAAGTTAGAAGGGAACGGTTTCTCATGTGCTGCAAACTGGCTGACGACGGCGCCACCCCTTTCAATGATCTGAGCGGCCAGCCTTTCGTTTTGGCGGGGATATAGGTTATCCAAGCCACTACCCAGAACCGCGATTGTACTCCCCTCGCGCTTGCTGTCGAGCGCCCCGCGATGCGAATAGGCATCCACGCCGAGCGCAAGTCCGCTAACTATCACGCCCCCTCGGGAGGCAAGATATGCAGCATATGAGCGAGCCAGGTCACAGCCAAAAACATCCGCTTTGCGCGAGCCCACCATGGCGATGCGGGCCTTGTCACTCTGGAAAACTTCGCTACTTCCACGATAATAGATTACAGGTGGAGGCTGATAGATAAGTGAGAGAAGTGCGGGATAACCATCTCCGCCTAGCGCAAGAATCTGAATCCCGCGGCGCTGTAGCTCCAAAACCTCCTCTTCGCACCTTACCCTGAATTCCTCTGACTCAAGCGCCACAAGCAGGGGGGCGCATAGTGCACCCCGGTAGCCAAGGATTGCGGCAGGAGAGCCGAGCTCGCTAAGCAGCGCATAGTACTCTTTGCACTTCAACAGCGGCAACTTTGATGCCGCCAATGCAATGATTTTATTGAGGTTTTCGGCTTGATCAGTGGGCTTCATGTAACGTCTCTCTATCGTCCATCATCACTTCAGTGCATTTGGTATTCATCCGACTATCTAATCGAGATTCGCTTAATAAAGTTTCCGATTAAGCTACTATTGGGAGGAGTGTGGGAAACCAGGAGAACCAGAGTCAATTCGAGCTGGTATTAAAGGGCTTTGATAAGTCTGATTCCGATACCTTAGTTAAGGTTAAAGGGATACTTGTAGCCGACCTAGAGCTTCCGGCAACGGTAGCGCAGCATATTATTGACAATGCGCCATTTCCGATTAAACGGGCTGATAGTGAAGATGCGCTTATTAACTACTACAACGCTCTTAAGAAGGCTGGCGCTGAAGTTCTACTGGTCCGTCCTTATGCAGCTGCCGGAGAGGAGGAAGATGAAGAGGTGGAGTTTGACCTCGAAATAGATCTGCCGAAGGAGAGTGCCAAAGATAGCGGGATCAACACCTTCGAGCTTGATCTTGACGACCAAGAGTCATCCCTCGATGCTTTAAATGCCATGCTGACGGACGAATCGGAAGAGGAGATGCCCGCAGCCGAAAGCAGCGCCGGCTCCGAGACATCTGATTCAAGCTCCTTTGTTCTTGAACTCCTCCCTGCCGAGGAGGGTATAGCACTTATCGACCCAGACGCCCGCAACAATGATTTAGATGAGAACGGCGAATGGGGCCTGAAGACCTTGTCGAGCGCGCTTGATAAAGAGAAAACTGCGCCCGCAAAGCAGATGCTCGTCGAACCGGAGGCTGTAAACCAGGCGTTCGAGCTGGGAGGCGATCCATCAGACCTCAAGCTAAACGACTCATCGGATAATATCAAACTTCGTCAACTAAAGAAGACGGAAGAGAACTTGATTCCGGAGAAGCTTGCCGGTTCCGCTCCCATAGTGCCGCCCACAGAGATAGCTGCTGCCAAGAGCACAGCACCGGAACAGCAAAAGAGCAAAACTTTGGCTCCCCCTTCCGCGCCACTCTCATTTGAACTTGATGCGCCGGAGAAACCTCCAGCTCCCGCAGCTGAGGTTCCAGAGGCGAGCCCCGTTACTGCTCCAGCCGCCGCTTCGTCCGCGCCGACCATACCAGCTGGGCCGGCGGAAAAGGCCGCCGTTGAACTCTCAGTTGATGAGGAGAAGCCGGCTCCTCAAAGCGAAGCGCCGTCGCAGAACGCGCCTCAGAAAGCCGAAGCAAAGCCGGTACCTCAGCAGCCCGCTGAAGCGAGTCCAGCACCGGAGCAAAATGAAATCTTTTCCGAGGAGGTAGAGCTATCAAAGCCTGCTCGCACCGTTACAAAAGAGGAGCTAAAGCGCGCAAAAAAGAAGCAGGAAACCTTGATGATCGTTTCGGTATGCCTACTCGCGGCTGCGGTCCTTATTGCTATTAACTGGTTTGTTCACTTTATGCAGGAAGAGGAGGCTATGACTCAGGCAGCCCTGCGGCTTGCCTCCGTCCAGCCGGATCAGCTGGAGCGATCAGTTAAGAAAGTCGAAGAGGTCAGCGCCCCTGAGCAGCTCTACAAAGGGACAGCAACCTCCCAGTTCGGCACTACTGAGGCTTCTTTTACCGCGAAAGGATCGAGCATTATGGCGTTCTCCTGGAGCGGATCGGCGGCGCAGCCTGTTCCTCTCACCCCAGAAGAGATCGTGCAAGGGGTCAAACACCGCCCGTGGCTTAGGAAACTGGAGATCGATGAAGCTCACTTTGAACTTAAGGAGGACAATCTATACGTGGGCAAAGCGGTGGCCAAAGCTTATGTGGAACAGGGACCACTCCGAAACCGATATATTGCAGATGCTGAACTGGAACTTGAATATTTCGAGACTGATATAAAATCTCCGCTCTTAAAGGTCACCATTAATAACTCATTGGTAGACACCTCAGTGCCCGACCTGCCGGATGTATTAATTGAAGAGAAGGAGTTGGGCTACGCGTTTCGGTTCAGATCGGAGACGAAGCTGGAGCGAGTTGAGCCGGAATCCGAGGCGCCGCCTTCCGACGAATCGCCGAATGCAGCTCCGCTTGCGGAGTAACACTTTTCACGCCCAGTCCATAAGGTACCGATATTTATAGCACCATCCAGCGCGCTTGATTCTTTGGGAAGAGGTTAAGTAAACTTAGTCGTACAGAGCACCAAAAAGGCAATTAAGAGAGATCTAAGCACTAATATCATGAAGCATCTTATAATCATATTCGCCGCAGCTGCACTAATGCTGCCATTCTCGCCCCAGCTCGCAAACAGCCAGCAAAGCATATGCGTCAACAATTCCGGGAAGCTGGTGGTGCGCCGGAAATGCAAAAAGGGCGAGAGCAAGCTAAATAGAAATTCTCTTAAAGGCGATCGCGGAGATCAGGGGCTGCCTGGCCGGGGCGTTAATGAGGCGTTGACTAGCGGAACATCGATACGGGGAGCCGCAGCGGGGGTGTTTGCGGCGCCGGGGGATCCTTCAAATCCCTGGAGTGTGTCCGAATCCTTTAAGTTCGTTCTTCCTGAGCCGATTACATCAGATAAGATCATCGTCGCTCAAAAACCATTGCGAAACTTCTGCAGGGCAGCTGCCAATGCCGGAATCATACCTGACTTTCTTCCCGATGGTACGACAAAGGACTGCCTACGAACTACCACTCCTCTCGGCACGATTCCATTGACTACTACTAATCAATTCGAGAAACAGGGGCAGTTCGATGGCACGAATGAAGACAACGTTTGTACCGGCACAGCGGAAGAGCCGACAGCACCAGCCGGTTATGTATGCATCTATCTAACTGATGCAGTAGACTTTCACCAAGTTTATGCCGACACCGTCCCTACAGGGAGCAGCGATGCCGGATTCTCCGTAAACTGGGTTTCAAGAAGCTTTGATGCTTCTAAAATAAAAACCCGCATGGGATTCACCTGGGCCTACACCGCACCATAAACTTATAGATACCTGAAACTTATAGATACCTGCGACGAATAGGTTAATAGAAACCCCACCGAGGCTGAATAAGACCTCCACTGATTTTGCGGCATCTTTAACCGGCTTGGAAGCCCTTCGTCAGGCTCAGGACCGGCCGGCGCTTCCAGTAAACTCACATGCGTGAAAGATGTTCATGATTAGCAGGGCCACTACAACTTTAATCTTTCACCTCCGCGTTCCTCCCCCTCCTCCGTGTTAAAAATATTAAAACGCCCCGCAGAGAACATCTGCTACAACAAAGTCGAGAGTGGTAAGGGAGCGCCAGGCTCCCGTGTACGGTCTCAGGTGATCCTTTACAGGTTGGGTGGCATGATTGTCCCATTTTTGGACGGGACGAGAGATGCCGTGGCAGGTACGGGGACGAGTGGAACTTCGACTGGAATTTGTGAGGCGTGCGCTTTCAGTTCTGCCAACCTAGAGGTTGGCTCTCCAAAAGATTGCCTTCCCTCCCCCTCTGTGTGTTCTGTGAGCTCTGTGGTGAAAACCCTCTGTGTGCTATCTTTAAGATATTTACGCTTTAGAAATATCCTTTCCCCCCTCTCTAAATCGGATCAAAGCGTTTAGTTTTTATAATCCTAAAGAGATACTTCGCCTCCCTCCTCACCAAGTAAGGCGCAAATCCAGCCTTCTTACATGATCTGAGCGAGGAATCTTTCTTGCTTGGTACGAACATTATGGCCTCTTTAGCACCGAACTCCCTAGCTTGATCGGCGATAAGAGCCATCCCCGCGGCCATAATTCCCATCCGCCTATACCTAGGAACGGTGTAAGCATATTCTAGCAGCGCTTGATCTTCGCGAAGCCGCGGGAAACGCGCATTGAAAGTACGCTGAATCTCGTCGTTCTGTTCCGGCCTCATCAGCCACTGAAAGAAGCATGGGTGATTATTGAGAGCGTCTGCCGCCACGTAAGGAGTTTGCACTCCAGCCTTAATCAATTCCTGGCAGATATCGAGGATCTCTTGCTCCGCCGGAGGGCGATCATACCCCTTATCATAAATAAGGTTCCAGTCGCTCTCTTCCATCGTACGCACAATAAGTGGAATAGTGGCCTTCGGAGTTCTGCATTGCACTGTAAGATCCTTGCGCATTCCGAACGCCTCCCAATGCTGCCGGATGACGCGCTCAAAAAGACGGCTGCCGATCTCTTTAAGCGGACGGTGAGTAACTCGCTCAATTCTGCTGTCTAATAACTGCGCTATCATAATTCCCCCTCAGAAATATACTGCATCCTTGAATTTTTGAGTTCACGTTCCCATTCTAGCTGCCTGTACGTTACGGACTAATTGATTGCTCACGCTCAATCAACACCGTAGGAACTTGACCATTCTCTATCCATGACCGAGATCATAATCCGCCGCAAACCGGTTTTTGAGCCATTTCCGGGCTCCTGCCCATTCATTAATTGCTTCACACGCCTCGTCTGGCGCCTTGGCCTCTGACCTCGCCGTCTCAGCCTTCGCTCCTGCGGAGCTACGCCGGACATTGCTGTAAGAACCCGCTTAGCCTTGAGCAAAGCTCGGCATGGCGCGGCCATGGGTGGCTCAAAAAAGCATTTTTGGAACCACCTCTATAGCTATATAAAAGATTATTGGGCTCGCCGACCCAAAAGTTGAGCCGGATCACGCCTCGCCGAGGCTAGGACCTCGTGTACGGCGGCGATAAGTTCATCCTCCGCTATAGGCTTTGTAAGATGCATCTGATACCCAGCTCTTAATGACAGAAACCGATCCTCTTCCCGAGCAAATGCCGTTAACGCTATGCCAGGAGTAGCGCCCCCTTCCGAAGGAGGAAGCTTTCTGATAGCTCTCATAAAATCATACCCGTCCATTTCAGGCATCGCTATATCGGATATTATAATATCCGGCAGAGTTGTTCTCATGATCTCCAACCCATCCGAGGCATTATCTGCAGAATATACGTCAGCCTTGGCGGAGGTTAGATAGAAACGTAGAAGTGAGAGCGAATCCGGCTGATCATCGATAATTAGCACTCGCACTCCATTTAGATCCCTATGTGCGGCTTGCCTTGCAACCTTTCGAACAGGATTAGCCGGCTTAACGGCGGCCATTGCCTCTATAGCCGGAGACGCCACCCGGAAAGTGGGCAGAATGATGAGAAAGGTTGATCCCCGTCCTTTGCCGGGGCTGCTAGCACTTACGCTGCCACCGTGCAGCTCCACAAGGTGTCGCACAATGGCAAGCCCAAGCCCGAGGCCACCATGTTGGCGGGTCGAAGAGGCGTCAGCCTGTGTAAATCGATCGAATACCCGAGGCAGGAACTCCGGCTCAATCCCTTGACCGGTGTCTGTTATGGCTATCTCGATATAGTCGCCAAAGCTTCTTACGACTACACGCACTAGACCGCCACGATGATTGAATTTTACCCCGTTAGCGAGCAGATTCCACAGTACCTGCTGCATCCGGCTTTGATCGCCTCTAATGACCGGCAGCTCGGATGAATACTCGCATTCAATCTTAATCTCCTTTGCATCAGCCGCTGGCGCAACGGTTTGTATGGCGTCATCTATTAAGCTGCGAAGATCAATCTGAGTGATGTCAAACTTCACTTTTCCTGAAATGATACGGTTCATATCAAGCAGATCGTCAATCAACTTAGCCTGATTGCGCGCGTTTCTTTCGATTACCTCGAGCCCCTGAATCAAATTTTCGGGGCTCGCCGCATACCGTTTTACAAGTTGAGACCATCCAAGAATTGCATTGAGAGGAGTACGAAGCTCATGACTTAAGGTGGCCAGGAACTCATCTTTCATCCGGCCCGCGCGTTCGGCCTGCTCCCTTGCTGCGCGCTCGGACTCCTCGGCATTTTTGATCTCCGTTACATCAATGCATGAACCCACAAATCCTTCAAACTCCCCCTTCTCGTTGAAGCGGGGAATTCCGGTGTCTTGCACATATCGATAGCGGCCATCAAACCGGCGCAACCTATAAGAGAGAGTAAAAGGCCGCCTCTCATCGAATGCCTGCCAACACTCGCGAAAAAGAGCAAGGTCGTCGGGATGAACCGATCTTATCCATCCCTCTCCGCTCTCTTCGCTAAGGGTTCGGCCCGTGAATTCAAGCCAGCGGTGGTTAAAATAGATACCTCCCTTATTCTCGTCGGACATCCAGATCATCACCGGAGCAGAGTCCGCTAACATGCGGAAACGTTGCTCACTCTCGCGTAACGCAGCGTCGATCTTTTTCTGAACCGTTATGTCACGGGCTATCTTAGTAGCGCCAATGATCTTTCCATCGGGATCGGTGAAAGGAGACGACGAGACCGAGATATTAATCAATGTCCCGTCTTTTCGCCGCCGCTCGGTTTCAAACTGAGAGACCTTTCGGCCGGATCTGATTTTGGAAAGAATTAGCTCCTCTTCATGGTGTCTCTCTTCGGGGATAATGAGAGTGATTGCTCTTCCTACCGCTTCCTCCGCTGAATATCCAAAAATTCTCTCTGCCGCCTTGTTCCAGCTTAAAATAATGCCGTTAAGGTCCTTTGTAACTATTGCATCTGCAGATAGCTCTATTATCGATTGCAGCCGCTGTTTGCTTTCATTGAGCTCTTCCTGCGCATCCTTCCACGCTGTAAGGTCGCGCTGAATGCCCCACCCTCGCACAAGCCTTCCCTCTTCGACCACCCCGATGATACTGTTGGTAAAAACTTTGTGGTTACCATCGCGATCCACCTCATGAGATTCAACTTCTGTAACTCTATAGTTGGAGCGTACAAAGGTCCGCAGGAATTCCTCATTGATGGGGCTTTCATTTACAAATAGCTCTTTAACCCTAATACCGGTTAACTGCTCAGCATTGACGTAGCCGTACATCCGGGCCATTGCATCGTTGCACTCAGCGATATAGGCGGAATTTATAATCGCGGCAATCTGCTGCTGCTCGTCCCAAGTGACGTCGACCGGAGTCTCAAGCTCTCCGCGCCAAATTCCTTCGGAGCTCTGCTTAATAAAGCTGCGATAGCGCTCTTCGCTCTTGGCCAGTTCCCTTCTGCTCTCTATGCTTTCCATACGGGCCCGGGAGCGTGTAAATGCTGCTATACCAAGCGCAAGAGCCGATAGAATACCAGCGGCAAAAACGCTCCATGCCAGCTCAGCATTGGACTGCTCGGCGAACTCCGGAAGCGTGAAGAACTGAAGTGACCAGCTTCGGCCCGCGACCGTAATCGCGCGAGAAGAACTTAGGCGCGGATTATATCGCTCCGGTAAATCGCGAATCTTAGCAGTGTTATGAAGTTCGAATGAAGGGCGTTCCTGACCTCCATCGTACACTTTTAATCCGACGGCACGCCGCTCCAAAGGGCCGAATATGCCACTTATAAAGTCGTCCGCCCTAAAGGGACTGTAAACAAAGCCTTGTATTTCCCGGCGTCTCTCAGGCACCTCGACAGGAACCTTGCCTCCGGAATACACCGGAACATATATAAGGAATCCGGCTTGTTTACCGTCGTCCATCTCCTGTACCAAGCTTACTCTGCCGGACATTGATGGCTCGCCGGTGTCTCTTGCGCGGCTCATGGCGGCGCGCCGCACCTCTTCTGAAAACATATCGTACCCTATCGCTGCCTTGTTTCTCTCGTCGCGAGGATGAAGATATACAATTGGGAACATCATCTCTCTAAATGGAGCAGGATGAATGGCGAATCGCTCCTCTTCTTGCAAGGTCATAAATCGTGTCACGTCGGCGGCTTGCCCTGCTGAAACTGGTTTGGCAAAGCCGATTCCCTGGATCCCCGGGTAGCGCCTCTCTATGCCTATTCCTTCAGCCAAGGAGTAGAAGTCGTGAAACGAGATCTCTTCACGCAGTGAGAATATCCCCGCGAGAGTTGTAAGCATGTTTATGTAAGTCTCAAGGCGCCTTTCGATCGTGCTTTGCATGCTATCGGCTGTCGTCTCGAAGCGCTGGCGGTCAGTTTCAAAAGCGTCGCGTCGGGCTAAAAGAGTGGCGGCTGCGGTGGCGATCAATACTACCAAGCTAATGATCAAAGCGAGCTGCAGCGCTCGAATACGGTCAGAACCGGTGCGGGAGAAAAACATTGCCCAATTTTAGCCGCTCCCGTTGGTAAAATACACGGAAAGCTACGAGTGTTAAGTTTGATCGAGATCATGGACCTTAAGTGATTTATTTCGGATCAGGAGTCTCAAAATAGAGCTTTTTGCTCAACTAAATAACCACGGGCGCACGCTTTGCTTGCATCCTTCGGCCCAGGACTCATTAACCTAGGGATTTCTTCTTTACCGAAAGGGGGTTACTGGCCATACTAATCCAATGAATCCCTTTTTAATCCGCCTATATCTACCCGCTGCCTTGATCTTGATACTCTCTTCGTTTCAGGGAGCGCTAGCTCAAAGTAAATTGGCCTCCTTATATTCATCGCAGGGTGAGGTGGAAGGGCGCGTAGCACCCTCCGCAGATTTTCGATCTATTGATGTAGGTCAAGAGCTGAGCCGGGGCGACGTGATTAAGACCTTGGCCAAAAGCAGAGCGGGCGTCCTTTTCTCGGACGGCTTTTTGGTACGTCTAAGTGAGGAATCCTTTCTTGAGCTGAAAGAGAGACAGGGAGGAGAGACCCAACAGCCGGTTTCCATTTCCCAGGGCGTTGCCTATTTTTTCAGCAGGGAACCACGAAACTTTCCGCGAGTAGATACGCCGGTAGTAAGCGCGGCGGTTCGAGGGACGGAATTTGTGGTGCGGGTTTCGGCAGCTGAAACGATTATTTCGGTTTTGTCCGGAAGAGTGGAAGCCTCGAACCAGTACGGCAAGGTACTGCTAACTGATGGCGAGGAAGCAGTTACAACCTTCGGCAATCCGCCGGTAAAACGGATAATGGTGCAGCCTTTGGACGCAGTCCAATGGGCGCTTTACTACCCTGCCCTGCTTGAGATTGCGGATCTGGAGAGTGGGCTTGGAACTCTCCGGTCTCCACTTAGTGATGCCCTTGCTTTGGTAAAGGCCGGGCGCTTTGGCGAGGCGCTAAATGTTCTCCCGCCTCCCCAGAGCGACTGGCGCGCAGCGCTGCTGCGCGGTGTCGCGCTATTTAAAACCGGTAATTCAACCGGCTCACTTGCTGCTCTCGGCGCATCTCCGCAGCGCACCTGCGAGATCCTGCTTTTTATGAGTGAAGTAAATTTAGCTGCCGGAGATGTGGCTGAATTGCAGGGCCTTCTTACTCAGGTAGATCAATGCTTACAAGGAAATCCTAGCGCCGGAATAGAGAGCGCTGCTGCTGCTCAAAGAGCCATTCTGGAGCTAACTCGAAATGACAAGGTTGCCGCTCACAGTTCGTCTTCCAGGGCGCTGGAGCTTAAACCGGACTCTTTATCAGCTTTGCTGGTGCGTTCGTACGTTGCGCAATCCGCGTTCGAGCTCGAGGAGGCTCGCGTGTACCTGGAGCGAGCAAGAGCCTTGGCCCCACGACATCCAATCGTGCTCGCCAGGCTGGCGGAGCTTGAGCTTAGCTTCGGAGATCTGGATAAAGCCGAGGAGCTGATCTCCTCCGCGTACGAGAGTTCTCCGGATAATTTTCAGGTCTTGACGGTGATGGGCTTCGTAAAACTTTCGAGTTATGAACCGGACGAAGCGATCCAATTCTTTAACCGAGCTTCAACCGCAGACCCGGCAGCCGGATTGCCATATCTTGGGGCGGGTCTTGCACTTATCCGCAAAGGAATTCTTGCCGACGGTAGGCAGTCTTTGGAGAAGGCGGTGTTGCTTGAGCCTCAGGTCTCAATTTATCGAAGCTACCTCGGCAAGGCTTTTTTCGAGGAGGAGCGCGAAGGGCTGGCAGCAGCGGAATATGCGAAAGCCATATCGCTTGATCCCCGTGATCCGACGCCATATCTCTACCGCTCGACTTTGAATTTGGCGCGCTTTATGCCTGTTGAAGCGCTTGAAGACATCGAAGATTCTATAAGGCTTAACGATAACCGCGCAATTTACCGCTCCACCTTGCTGCTTGATCAGGACCTTGCAGTGCGCGGCTCAAATCTAGCGGAGACCTTTATTAAGCTGGGATTCCAGGAAGCCGCACGGCTTGAGGCGATTAAATCGCTGAATAGAAACTACTCCAACTTCTCGGCGCATTACTTGCTTGCCGGCAGCTATGCTAACTCCCCTTTATTTGGCGAAGCTTTTATCACGGAAAACCTTGTAGGTAGCCTTCTGGCGCCGGTCAACTTCAACACCATCCTTCCCAACTTTGCGGGGGACGCGGCGCTCAACGAATATACCGCCCTTTTCGATAGGCCTACTCACCGAACGCGTATTGACGGCGTTTTGGTCTCCGAGATCGATACGGCCATCGGTGAAGTTTCCGATCTCGGAGCAGCCGGTGGATTTGCCTACGCCGCTACCTATCAGGGAAGTACTCAGAACGGCCCTTTCGACAACGACAAAAGGCGGCAGCATTTAGCGTCCCTTAACACACAGTTCCAGCTAACGCCGGAAGATAGCATTAAACTCTTCAACGGCCTCGCCTTTTCTCAAGGGGGTGACATATCCACGCCTTTCGACAGCACAATGATTGATCGCGACTTTAGTGAGGACCTGGACCTGTTTGTTAGCCGCGCGGGGTACCATCACCAGTTCAGCCAGCAGTCGCACTTCCTTTTTCAATATTCATACGGGAATCAACATGTTCATACCACTGACGGATTGGAGGACCGCCAGAACATCGCCAACTTAATCAGCCAGGGCGAGGTGATTGACTCCTTCGATTTCATACAAACTATCAATGAAGATTACAGGCAGCGGTTTAGAGGAAGCCGCTTTAGTGGACAATACATTTTAGATCGAGAGTTATTCTCATTAGTGCTAGGAGGCGATGCTCTGAACTCAACGGCTAAACAAAACGAGGACAGCACAGGCGTCCTTGAAGAGGTTGTTTTCCCGGTTTTCTCGCGCAGCAAGCATGCAGAGGACTCGCAAACGTACTATCTCTACCCTACTCTTCATGTGGGGGAGATAATGGACATCAGCCTGGGGGTGAGCTATTCGGAGGTTGCTCTTAGCCGCAACAGCAGTGAACCGCCTTTCATTACAGGCTCCGAACACTCTAGCGTCTGGGCTCCGAAGGCAGGATTATCTTTTTATCTCTCCCCAAAAACCACACTGCGCGCAGCTTATTTTGAGACGTCCGGAGTAGCAGGTCCGCTTGACAGAGAGTCATTGGAGCCGACTTTGATAGGCGGCTTTAATCAGATCTTCGATGACATTCTTGGCGGCACTCGTACTAGAAACTATGCTGTTGGAATAGATCACAAACTCCCGAAGAGCACCTACATCGGAAGTGAGTTTATAAATAGAGCCGTCAAAGAGGACTTTAGGTATATTACCACAACCTTTTCTGTGGATATTGACGTTCCCGAAGACACTGAAGTCGAGTTCGAACGCGAACTACTGCCCGGGGCCGATGACCTTCACGCTTCGGAAAACCTGGTTCGTTCATATATTTACCAGGTGGTAGCATCTGGAATTACCGCAACATTGGATCATACATATTCCGAGTTTGAAGATAACCTCTTCGACATTATCTCTCAAACTGCCGCCGCGGATGAGATCCGCACTCACAGAGTCAAGCTCGGACTAAACTTTGTGGACCCGTCGGGTTTCGTAACTTTCGGCGGAGCCACCTGGCGCCAGCAGGGGCACACAGGCTTCGGCCCTCCGATAGATGGCGAGAGAGACTTTTGGATTGTAGACTGGGGATTTGCCTACCTTCTACCGCACCGGCGCGGATCGATTGTGCTCAACTTCGGAAATGTGCTGGATCAGGACTTCAAGTACTCCCCAACCCAACTTGAAGCGTCACTAATACCTAGCTTTAATGTCGGGCTTGGCGCATCGCTTAATTTCTAATAGCGGGCGCTTTTGCTTGACGATCATCGTTATTCGCTAAATAGCCCAAATGGCATACAATGGCCGTTAAATAGGCCCTAAGATGAAGGAAGCAGCCCTAGCGCAGGAATCCCTCTCCAAGCTATCGCTTGATACGGCGCTATTTGAGCCGATTGCTCGGGCTGCCGGACTTGAGGGCTAAACCATAGCTGCAGGCGATCCATTAGACCTTTCTAATTTTCAGCTGCCCGCGGCAGAAATGGAGGTAGCGGGGGCACCGCAGATAGTGATAGAGGGTCCGATCTCTATCAGTAATTACAGTCTGACCCTAGCGGATGCCGCTCAGATCTCCTCATTGGTCGCTTTGGTAGGTTTTGCCGCCGAGGGGCTTAGAAGGATTTGGAGGTATATTTGGAGCAGTTAATTGATTAGAACTAATTGCTCTGTTATTTCCCGGGCTGCTAGAAACGCCTATGTTTTGACTATGCTGCGCGGCGCTTGCCCTTTGCTTTTACCTTGCTCTTAGCTGCCGGCTTAGAGCTGGCGCGCTTTTTTGGAGCAACTTTGGCAGTTTTCTTCTTCGCAGCGCTGCTCTTTCCGGAGCCCTTGGCTTTTTGACTCTTAGCGGGGAGTTTCGGTTTAGCTTTCTTCGCTGCCGGTTTTGCTTTGATCTTTTCAGGAGTTCGCTTTGCTACCTCTTGCTTAACCTTTCTAGCTTTCTCCGCTCCCTTTGCTGCTTTGGCTGCCTTTGCTGCTTTGGCTGAGGCCTTAGATTTTTCTTTCGGGCGATTAACCATCTTAAGCATCGGAATGTCGCTCAAGAAATCCACTACGGCCGGTTTTGCTTCAGTAACCTTGGCGTCAAACTCAAGGTCCTCGAAAGTATCTTCT
>JAGFJO010000018.1 GCA_024102635.1 Deltaproteobacteria bacterium | reverse complement strand
GAGGGAGAGATAAGGCGCTGCGCTTTTTTAGGGCAGTTTTTTTGGTCGCACTCTGGCTTGGCCTTAAGAGGCTTGTCGCTTGCTTTTTGGACTACTTCAAAGATCCCGCACTTGGGGCACTCATACTCATAGATCGGCATAAAATTACCTGGCTAATAACGGTACAATCTTTAAACCTTTATGACTTAAGTTTATAGGCTCAACGGGCGCCGGTCGAGCTGTCCGCACTAATTAAGATGACAGCTTGCGGCTTCCCAATGCACTAAGGTGATTAGGTATAATCATTCGCCAGAAGCTTTTCAAGATGGGCGGCGATCTCCTGAAGTGTAACTTCCGAGAGCAGCACGACTTTTTCTCTTGATGTGTGCCCCCTTTCCACCACTACCCGGCTCTTGGGTAGGCTGAAACTTTGGGCTAAAAACTTCTCTAACGCCGTATTAGCGCGGTTTTCTGCGGCCGGCGCGGCAATTGAAAGCTTTAGCTTGCCACCATGTATACCGGCAAACTCGTTTCGCTTGGCGTTGGGTTTAACCCACAAATGAAGCCTTAACCCGGAAGAGCATTGCGAGATAAAGGGATAATCTTTGCCGGTCATCGCCTAGCTATCCGCGAAGAGCGGCGAGCCTAATGGAATAAGCGTAGTCAGCCAGCACCTGCACAAGAAAGGATTGAAGGAATATCAGAATTAGAACCAAAACTAGCGGCGACCAATCAATTCGGCCTCCTCCAAGGGAGTTGAGCTTGTGGCGCAGGGGACCAAGCAGTCGCAGCATCGGATCTGTACTGGCAATTATGAAACGTACGATAGGGTTGTAGGGATCGGCATTGACCCAGGAGAGTACAACGCGAACGGTTACAAGGATGATAAGCGTAGTAAGGATTACGCTAAGTACTGAAGCTAGTGCGCTTAGAAAATTTGCCAGTATAATCAAGTAGCCTCGTTCATTTAATTACTGTACAGCGAAAAGTTAGCATAAAGGACGCACTGCGCAAAAGCGTTATGCGCCGCCTACTGCCTAGCTCCAAATAGAGCCGTTCCTATACGGATATGGGTGGCTCCCTCTTCTATTGCATACTCAAAGTCATCGGACATACCCATACTAAGGGCCAAAGAGGGACGGTTTGGAACGACCGGGATCAACCGGGTGGCAAACTCCCTTAAAGCAGCAAAATCGGGGCGCGCCTCTGACGGTTGGTCATAGAGCCGGGTAATAGTCATGAGCCCCTCAAGGGAAAGTGCGTCCAGCTGCTGCAATCCTTCCGCAACAAAATGCATAGCTTCATTTTTATCAAAGCCGCTTTTTTTCTCATCGCTTGAGATATTTATCTGAAGAAAGATGCGCTGAGTTTTGTTTTGCGCCTTGGCATGTCGATTGAGCTCGAGAGCCAGCTCTTCTGAATGTACAGCCTCGATTACGTCAAAGAGCCTAACGGCATCTTTTGCCTTGTTCTTTTGCAGCGCGCCTATAAGGTGGCTCTCATAAGATGCGCTAATGCTCTGAGCTATCTCTCGCTGCTCTTGCACATAGTTTTGCGCAAGAACCGGCTTTATAGATAATTCGCGGCAGATTTCGAGGTATGCCTCGATTTTTTCTAGTGGCTGCTTCTTGCAAGCTGCTACGAGAGTGATATCCGACGCGCTGCGCCCCGAGCGCGCGCATGCTGCAGCGATTCGGGAGAGAATACCTTCAGCGTTTCTTTTAATGGTATCTTTTAGCTGCTCGTTCAATTCAAAAGCTCCAGCCGCTTAAATGCAGCAAGCACGGCAGAGAGGTTAAGTCCGACCACATTTGTATAAGAGCCTTGCACCTCTTCCACCAACCCGGCACCTATCCCTTGAATAGCGTAAGAGCCGGCCTTGTCGAGCGGTTCGCCGGTTTTTACATAGCGCGCAGCCATCTCAGGCGTAAGCGCTGCCATCTTAACCCGGCTAGAGTGAACCTCGGCATGAGAGACGTTAGAGGATGCGTTTACAATAGCAAAGCCGCCGATAACAGTGTGATAGCGGCCCTGAATACGGCTCAGCATCTCCTCGGCTTCCTTTGGGCCGCTGGGCTTTCCTAATACTTCGCCATCTAGAACAACTATTGTGTCAGCGGCAAGAATCCAAGCGGAGCGGTTCGCCTCTGCGATGCTGCCGGCCTTAAGAAGAGCCAGTCTCTCCGTCATCTGCTGCGGCGACTCTCCCGGAAGCTGGCTCTCATCGACGTCGGGAGCGATGACTTTAAACTTAAGCCCGGCACCGGTAAGAAGCTCCAGCCGCCGGGGAGAGGCAGAGGCTAAGATAAGTTCTATGCCGCTCCGCAGCTTAAACATCTTACTTTCCTAAAATCTCAGTTAGACCCTCAATCAAGACTTCATAAAGAGAGCTGGAAGTAACTCTTATCTCTTCCTCGCCGCGCATCAGTGTTAGCGCCCACTCGCGCTGATCTTTGAATTCTAAGTTTTTAATCTCAAAGCGCCGCTTTGCTATCTCGTTCACTATCTCATCAGCTGAAGGAACAGAGAAAAACTGCCTCCTATCGTCTTGCGGCAAGATGCTCTCGCGGCCGGTATAAAGAGAGACTATCTTACTTTCGGAAAGCAGCGCGAACTCCTCGTAACCAAGGTCGGCAAAGCCTCGCCCAATGGTCATTCCGGGCTCAAATTCAGGCAGAAATCCGGCCCGCGCGAGCTCTTCGCATCTTTTTAGGATTGAATTAGAACGGGCCATAGGTAAATGAAATCAGCCTCGATCGGACGGAATTCGATCCAACTGCTCAACTGTTGAGGTGCCGCCCTCAACGAGCGTCATCTCGGATACTCGCGTCAAGCGCGCCTTCTCATGGAATTCCTTGATATTGAGCACTCCAACATTACACATTGCTGCCCTAATTTTAGCGGTTGATATGTCCACCTTGTCGCCAAGGCGCCCGCTGTAAGGAACGAAAGCATCCACCCCCTCTTCAAATGAGAGCTTATCGCTGTCGCTCTGGGAGTAGCGCTGCCAGTTTTTGGCGCGGTTGGAACCCTCGCCCCAATAAGGTTTATAGAGCCGCCCCCGGTAAGTTATCTTGTTTGTCGGGCTCTCTTCGGTCATAGCAAAGTATTTCCCCATCATGACAAAATCGGCGCCCATTGCTAATGCGATAATCACCTGAGTGTCGCTGTTGAGGCCGCCGTCGGAACAGATCGGAACGTAGATTTTTTTCTCTTTAAAATATTTGTCTCGCTCGGCCGCTACATCCATAACAGCAGATGCTTGGCCCCTTCCTATTCCTTTCTGCTCGCGCGTGATGCAGATTGAACCGCCGCCAATACCGACCTTTACGAAATCCACATCCGCTGATTCTACAAGGTAGCGGAAGGCTTCCTTAGTAACTATATTGCCGCCCCCGATAATTATCTCTTTGCCGTACTCTTTGCGAATATGACGGGCAGCTTCCGCCTGCCACTCGGTGTAGCCGTCGGAGGAGTCAAGACAGAGGCAATCGACTCCGGCATCGATAAGCGCCTTTGCGCGTTCCTTGTAATCGAAGGTGTTAAGAGCCGCGCCTACAAAGAGCCGCTTCTCGTTATCTGTCAGCTCATCAGGATTTGATTTGTGATCGAAATAGTCACGGCGGAATACGAGATATTTAAGGTTTCCTGCCTTGTCGATTATCGGCAAGCACTCCTTTTTGTTCTTCCAAAGAAGCTCCGTCGCGCCTTGAAGGGTTACTCCCTCCTGGGCCAGTACCAGCTTTTCAAGAGGAGTATAGAATTCACGAATGGGCCGCGAAAGATCGTCCTTAAACTCCCAAAAATCTTTACTTGTCAGGATTCCCAAAAGCTTTGAATTAGGCTCGCCCCTCTCGGTTACGGCTATGGTGGAGTGTCCGGTGCGTTTTCTCAGATTAACAGCATCAAGGAGCGAAGCGTCAGGAGATAAATTAGAATCAGATTCAACAAAGCCGGCCTTATGCTCTTTTACGAGCCGCACCATCTCGGCCTGCTCCTCTATTCCCTGAGAACAGAATATAAAGGCGCTCCCTCCTTTTCTGGCAAGCGCGATTGCGAGCTCAGGCCCGGACACTGCCTGCATAGCAGCCGAGACGAACGGGATATTTAAACTAATTTTTGCGCCCTCAGACGCCGTATGACGCTGGATGCTGGCTTTAAGACTTACATTATGAGGTGTGTGCTCTTTAGTGGTGAGCCCGGGGAGCAGCAGATATTCGTGGAAAGTTCTTGAGATGTCGTCGACAATAATAGCCACTACTCAGCCTCCTATAGCCACCAACTACCCGATAGCCCGCCTAGAAAAAGAGATGTAAAACTCCGCCGCCGCAAAATGTGCGGGTATGGTAGGTGCGGTTCCTTTAAGTATCCGAATATTATAGTAAGTGTGAGATTTAAAACAAGCAGCCGGGATTGCTGCCTAATCGGTTCTATAACCGCGTGTTCTTTCACAGCAAATCATCTGAGGTCCGGCGGATAGTAGCGAGCCTCTATTTTAAGCGCATCCCGCCCCTCGCGCACTCTCTCCTTGGCCTTTTTCTCTGAGCAGTTCAGCATAAATGCTACAACGTGCCATGGGCGCCGCTGTACATAGCGTAGGTTTACAGCGTCAAGCAATTCAGGGCTTACACTATTTTGTGCTTTGTTTATGAGTGATGCGATACGGGCAACCGGCATATCAGGAAACTGGTCGTCTTGCAGCTCGTTCTTGAATGCTCTGCGCGCGGCATCCATTGAGCTTTTGACCGTTTTAGATAACTGAGAACCGCTCGTGCATCTGGGTCTAAGGCAGATGCAACCGGTGATTCGTTAGGGTGATGTAAGGGATTACGCTCCCTGTCTGGCACATTGGAGCCAGGCGGCACCGCAAAGGTA
>JAGFJO010000010.1 GCA_024102635.1 Deltaproteobacteria bacterium | reverse complement strand
ACACAAAAGGTTTCAATAGGTTACGGCACGATCGGTATTGGAGATCACTATTTCCCTTCGCCGATCTGTACGGTCGGATAAATTTTTTATGCCTTTCCCCCTTGATTTTTCTCATGGGAGGAAACTTTCCCCGATAATCCCCGATAACCATCACACCATACGAATCCACTAAGGCTGGTTTCCGCCTGAGACCGCATACGGACTACGGCCCGTGAGGCTCTCCCTCACAGCAAAGGAATGGTGTTCGAGGCTTTAAAGCCCGAAGGAAATTTTCATCTCCGAGAGACCGATGGCGAAGTTTGACTTTAGCTGCGGCGGGGGAAGCGTGTATCTAGCGACTTAAATTTAAGAAAAGGTAGCTCGAACCTGGATCTGGGGATCCGGGGCACTCCATGCAAGAAATGACAAATTCATTTTTATAGTCTCTCATGGGATAATCAAAACGAGAGATGTTCCTTTATCTCATCTGCATGTCGCTTTTAACTTCATTGTAACTTCGGAGCTGCCTATTGACGACAACAATGAAGGAAGGGAAGCCGGGAGGACCAGCTGGCTCCACACACTCAATCCTCCACTGCTGCCCACCTGCGGAGACAAGTTTGTACTCGTCGTATGACGACGGTTTTTCTGTTAAGACGTCCTCCATTGCGCCCATCCCAAATGGGCCAGCATTTCGACTTTTTAATCGACCCTTCTCATTCCAATCCGCGCAACGCCCTACAAGGGGCTGATAGTAGATCGAAAAGAAACCTGGAAAATGAATTACTGGGAGTTTTTTGAGAATAGCATGAAATCGCTCTAACTGGCCCGGCGAGTGGTCGATTAACTTAGTACTGCCACAACAGGCTTTCGAAGCAGGATCGCGAATGGATGCAAAGCCCCGAAAACAAGATTTAGAGTCACACTCCGCAAAAAACTCTTCCTTCATAACCATGCAGCTAGCACCCAAGCAATCTCCGGTTTCTGCGAAGGCGCCGGCACAGGGGAAAAGCCCGATGAGGAGGCTAATAAGTATAATATAAATGCTGCGCAAACCAGGTATATTCAAAGCTACATTAAGGTTTAATGTTAAGCTCCATTGTAACCCGGCAATCTAGATTAATCAGCAACAATTTGGTTATAGCGGCGTCGCTTCACGACTAGATTTAAGAAAAGGTAGCTGGAACCTCGATCTGGGGGTCGAGAGACCAACCCCTCACCAAAGGGCTGGGAATTAAACCACTAAGTGTCTCTACCCTCTAACGGCGGACCTGAAGCAATTGCTTTCCATTCCGCTTCAACTAAGCCCAAACATCTCTCAGGAGCCAAGGCCATCGCCTGCTGGCCCCACTCGCGGTCTTGTCGATCAATGCACAAAAGCCGTTCATGCACCACTACTAACGGCATGTTGGCGTCATCGCAATCTCGAAACTTAAATAGATCTGGCGAGCGGGGATCTCTTGCGAGCCGCGATAGAAAAGATGCCCTGTCTACTGGGCTGTTGCCCGGGACATACCATTTCTCGGCCAACTTTTGAAATGCAGTAACAAACTGCTCGACCGCCTCACGAGGGTGCTGTATGTAACCCGCCCCGTTATAAAAACGGTTATCCGGATCCACCGCTGATGGGAGTAAATAGAGAACCCGTTCTGCATCGGCGAACTTTTGAGATATCAGCTCAGCATCTTTGACGGACTGACATCGAACTTCTCTGAAATCAGCATGCCTGACAGAGTACGATACGTCGAGCGAAAGGCCCACTCCGGGTGGAAGACTTATCTCGCCTGTAAGCTGCGACACTAATCTGCGTTTTAGCTCGTCCGCGGATGGACTGTTGTCCCTAGAGCTCTGGGTCTTGTTCATAACTTCGCAATGGATACTGCAAGATAAGAATGGACGTAATAGGGAACTTAGTCAAACGGGCCCTACCGCAGTCTATACACGCTGTATCTTCAAAGCTTTAATAAGAATCGCAGTAAGGATCCCCGCCACCGCTATCGCAATCCAACCCGACGGAAGCGAAACAAGGTAGTAGCGGTGAGTAGTACCGGCTTCAAATGATTGACCCGGCACCATGACAGTAAGAAAGCTCGCCATCTTCACAGCGATAACCCACCCTGCATGAAGCCCCAGCGCAAGATATATCGAGCCGGTCTTGTACACCGCATATGATAGAACCATCCCGACAAAGAAAAGGCCGAGCATAGCTGGATATACCTCCGGGAGAAACATGCGCTGCAATATGAGCGACATATATTCAATGCCCGCTGCCGCATTCAGAGTTTCAGGTGAGAAGCCTTTTACAGGCGCAAGGAAGTGAACGACTGCATATATGACGCTCACTATCGCGGCTGCGGCTACAACCGGCATCGCTTTCTGAATGCGCTCGAATAGTATCACTCTAAAAAAGCTCTCTTCTATCGCCGCGATAAGCAGCGCAGCCGGAATGGTTTTAAGAAGGCGCCATGCTATCTCTTCTGCTGTGCGTGAGCCCAGCATAACTTTTCCGTGCGCAAGTACGGCAGGAAAGAAGATGGCAGTTGTTGTAGTAGCGATTATTATGCCTGCAAGAATCAGCAGTATGTTTTTTGTACGGCTGCCGGGCGGAGCGAAGTAAACTTTAAGCCGTCTTAATGGAAACTCCTTCCTGTAAACTATAAGAATAATGACTGCAAAGAGCATTGCAACCCGGGTGAACACACGCGCGAAAGGCCACGGAAGATCCGGATCGAGATAGAGTAAAAAAGCGTAGATATAAGGGGTCGTAAGCGCGGCGCCTAGCAGAGTGCCGACTATGAGTATTAACAAGGCTTTTAGCATAACCGCCACTTTAGCCTGTACGGCGGAAAATACAACCTTAGCCCCAGTACTTACCCCCGTGGGGAATAGAGAGCGGCGTTCTCAAGCTCCCATGCTCTTAGCTCTGTCAGCATTATTTTAATAGAAGGAGTCGTGTAGCCTATGTTTCTGGCGGTGATAAGGCTTCTGTCGAGTATAGGCTTGTCTGTCTCAAGAATGGTCTTATTAAGACCGTAAGACTCGTTTATGGCGATAAGTAGGTCATACTTAGAGATTCTTTCAGAGGAGAGATGAAGAAGGCCGGAGAGATTCCTTTCGATTGCAAAAGAGAGAAACTTTGCAAGTTCAAGTGTGGTAACACCGCTCCAGAATACATTTTTGTAGCCGTGGACAGCTTCGTTTGTGCGGCGCAGCCACTCCACGAGGCCGGACGAAGTGTTTAGCTCGGGGCCTATTATCGATGTTCTAATTGTTAAATGAGGCTCATCACATACTTCTCCCGCCAACTTGGCCGCCCCATAGGTGTCTGAAGCGTCGGGAGTGTCGCTCTCACTATAGCTGCCTCGCTTGCCGGAAAAAACGCCGTCTGTGCTTATCTGGATAAGCCGGCCCGAGCGCGTTTCTATCTCAGCTGCTATGGCGCGCGGAAGCTCTGAGTTGATAAGCCGCTGAAGGCCGCTCGGAGCGTCGGGCTTAACGGCGGCGCAATTTATCACCACCGCAGCAGGGTGCCTTTTTAGTAGGTCATTTAATTCTTTCGTGTTGGTTAGATCAAGGGTAACAAGGCGGGCATCAATAGCGCTTATGCCGGTCTGAGAGCGCGCAGATGCTACTAGTGAATAGCCGCGCTTAAGAAAGTACAGGCAGGCCACATGTCCGAGCATGCCTCCCGCGCCAAGTACGACTACACTTACTTTTTCTTGGTCCAACCTTCTACCTTGAACGGGTCTTGCAGGATCTCCTCCGGCAGTATGTCGTCCTGCGGTAGACGTTTCTTGGAGAGCCAGTGCTCATTGTCCAGCATGGTTTTTATCTCGGCATGGTTTAAGATGCGCGTATTGTTCGAGGAGAACTCTTCGAAAGGCACAGGTTTTAGCTTGGACGGATCGTAGCTTGACTCGACCGCGGGAATCTTAATCATCGGAAGAATGACAAAGTACTTGCCTTTAACGTAGGTCCTTTCGCTCTCGTCACGCGAAACGAGAATTTCGTGAACTTTCTCTCCCGGTCTTTTGCCGATAATCTTTTTCGTTGTGGTCGCGTTCCCGAGATTCTGCTGCATTACTTCGGCAAGGTCGCCGATCTTCATAGCCGGCATCTCAAGTACGAATATCTCCCCGCCTACCGCTTCGCGGCATGCATCCAGTACCAGGGTAACTACCTGGTCAAGATTCATAAAGAACCTAGTCATGCTCTCGTCGGTAATAGTCAAAAGATTGGAGCGGAGGATCTGGCTTCTAAATAGCGGTACTACGCTTCCCATCGTTCCCAAAACGTTCCCGGCCCTGATGCAGATAAAAGTAGTCTCGCTGCTCAGCATGTTGGCGGAGATAAATAGCTTTTCGCCCACTGATTTAGTGGTGCCGTAAAGATTTAGAGGGCTGGCGGCTTTGTCAGAAGAAACATCTATAACCTTTTTAACCCCGCTCCGAATGGAGGCGTCTATTACGTTTTGAGTTCCGATAACATTTGTTCTAACAGCTTCGTACGGATTCTCTTCACATACAGGAACGTGCTTTAGCGCTGCCAGATGAAATACATAGTCAACGCCGCGGCAGGCCTGTTTTAGCCTGTCCAAATCGCGCACATCCCCTACAATGAAGCGCAGACGGGGATCGTCATGCAGAAGTCTTCGCATTCTTACTTGCGCAGCCTCTCCACGTGAGTATATTCGCACCTGCTTGGGAGAGTGATTCTTGAGAAACTGCTGCGTAAGCTCCATTCCCCAGGAACCGGACCCGCCGGTGATTAGGAGAGTGCTGTTTTTGAACATTAAATCAACCTTTCAGAAGTCCGGTCATTTAAAGCGGCTCGAGCCGGGAACCTAATCTTATGTCGCCAGATATCACGAGTGGGATATCTCGCTCGCTGGTTGCCAAGCTCTATGATACCATAAGGGCGGTCTTAAGGACGAGACGAATTTTCCGGCCATCCATGAACGAGCTATATACGATTAGAGAAACCTGCCGCATATGCGGGGGGAGTAGCCTCAGAACATTTCTGGACTTCGGCCGTCTGCCGTTGGCTGGGCGCTTCATCAAGCCGGACGAAATCAAGAATGAGCTTCTGCTTCCCCTCAGCGTATGTTTTTGCGAGGAGTGCGCCGAGGTTCAAACTAGAGAGTCGGTTTCTTCAGAAGTACTTTTCCGCGACTACCGCTTCCTTGCCTCTGCTACCGCCACGCTATCCGGACATTTCGTGCAATACGCTGATGAGATGTCCCAGCGCTTTCTGGGACCCGAGTCGTTGGTGGTCGAGATAGGGAGCAACGACGGAGTTCTGCTAACGGCTTTTAGCCGCCGGGGGATCCGCGCTGTCGGCGTGGAGCCGGCAAGAAACATCGCAGAAGTAGCAACGTCGCGAGGATGCGAGGTAATTAACGATTTTTTTAGACCAAGTCCCGTAGAGAAACTCCAGGGCAAAGCGGACCTTATTTGCGCCAATAATGTACTGGCTCATATTGATGATATGCACGAGGTGTTGCAGGCGGTGAAGATGGTGCTTTCCCCGCGCGGTGTGCTGGTCTTTGAGGTCCATTATCTGATGGATCTTTTAGATTCCTACCAATATGACATGATCTATCATGAACATATGATGTACCACTCACTGAGGCCGATTAGCCGCCTTCTTGAGCAGTGGCAGATGAAAATCTTCGATGTGAAAAGAGTGCCCACTCATTCAGGCTCGATTAGAGTGTACGCGCAGCCGCAAGGTAATGAGTATCAGCATCCTCAGTCATCTGAAGTAGAGAGACTTCTCAATCTGGAGGAGCAAAAAGGGCTTTACAGCTTCGATACATATCTGCAATTTGGCCACGAGGTGTTTACAAAGCGCGATGCCCTTGTCGCGCTGGTCTCTTCTTTAATTTCTTCGGGGAAAAAAGTAGTGGGATACGGCGCCTCCGGACGCGCAAGCGTACACCTTAATCTCTGCAAATTCGGACCCGATAAGATTCCCTATGTGGTGGACGGCTCTATCGAGCGGGCCGGAAGACTTGTACCTGGGACGCATAATCCGATCGTTTTGCCGGAGAAATTTCGCGCCGATAATGCCGACTATGCAGTCGTTTTCGCCTATAATTATCTCCAAGAGATACTGGATAAAGAGAAGGACTTTCTGGCGCGCGGCGGCAAATTCATTGTCCCGCTTCCAGAGCCAAAAATCATTGAGTGATAGTCTCCATCCTATCTTGGGTCGGAAGGGCATTCGTTAGGTGGAAGGGCTAGAGGCAAAAATTTTGTAACTTCCCTCCTCGAATAAAAGGCGAAAGCAGCTCCAGTCTAACAGCTCGACGCCCTGATACCGTTGCTTCTCAAGAGGCCCTAAGATTACGTATCGTATCCTTTCTTTTAGCGCTTGGCTAAGCCGCTCTTGGCAGGATTGCTGTTTGTAAAACTGCTCGGTAACCTCTTCGCGGCGCCGAATCTCAGGATCATTTGAAAGCAGCAAATTTACGTGATTGGCCCAGCCAAGATATGCCGGCATCCCTGAGAGAGTCGCGATATGGGTAGTGTAGTCATAGGGCTTACCTTGCGCTTCAAGAACTATTCCGCGAGGGAGAGTGTCAAGGGCCTTAATTGATGATGCTGCCCCAGGGAATTGCTTGTTTATCTCGCTTAGTCCGCGATTAATCGGTTGAATGTTAAGATCTTTCATACTTCGTAGCTCGGTGGCGGTGAAACGAAAGAAACCGGTCATCAGTCCAAACGAAATAATAATCGGAGCGACGTAAATCGCCGAAAAGCGCAAGGCTCCGCGGTAGGTAGAGAGCTGTTCAAAGGAAGTCTTAGAGAATTTAAAAATGGGATACATTGATCCCAGCAGATAGAAAGCATACAGATGGAGCCAGAACCAGGCGGCGCTGTAAATCTTGAAGATCGTGTTCATGCGCTCGATCTCTGCTCCATAAGGATCGTTTAGAAACACGATTTCTGGAACAATCAGCAGCCCGATTGCCGCTGCGCCGATACCTTCAAATGCAAGCTGGGCAAAGCTGGCGGGATCCCGGCCCGAACTAAGTACGCTAGCATGTACAGCCCGATAGATTGCGGCGCCTAAAAGGATTACAAGAAACGGGAGCACCTGTCCGGAGATCAGCAGGGCCGCCAGGCCGAGTGCAGAGAATAAGCGGAGAGCTCTTGTCTCCAGCCTAATTACAAACGTCATAGTGATGACTAAGAGCGGGATGCCGAAATGGAGCGCCATTTCATGAACGGTGGTGCGAGGTATCGGGGCGTGCACGAAGTCCACCGGATAGTCCGGCGGGATTATATTTCGACTCGACCCATAAAATGCTGCGGTCAGTATACCAAGCAGCAGCAGTGCGAGCGCGCTGCGAAGATCAAAGCTTTCTTGCTTCGGAAAGATGGTGATTGAGCCGCTGCGTCTGTACTCAGTGGCTTTAAGCAGGAGATATGAAAAGGCCAAGCCCGACAGTAAGGCAAACCACACCGGTACCTCCCAGGTATTGGCGTTATATATCCAGAGGGGAGCAGTAACCGCAGCGGCAACCGTGAATATCACCCCTCGAGAGGGTTTTGAAACTGAAGCGGCGATTGAAAGCAGTAGCAGAGTCAAAAAGGGAAGCAGCGGCAAATTAAGGTAGTGGGGATGCAGATCGCCCAGCAAGAATGACCACGCAGGGAACTCATTTATAGCTCCATTTATTACCCTGGATGGTCCCCACCAGTTGTGATCGCGATTAAGATAGTTCAGCACGCCGGAGAGGTTCGAGCCAAGTGTGATGAGCAGCGAAAAGAATATCGAGGAAAAGTACGAGAAGGAGAGGTACTTAGAGAAGATGCGGAACGAGCAGGTAAAATAGAGCGCATAAGTGAAGGCCTGCAGCGAATGATAAACCTGCCATGTCGGCCAATCAAAGGCCGTGTGAAGCATGTGGCCGACCCGGTACCAGTAGCCGTAGTAGTTTAGCGGATAGCCTGCCATCCACGGTTCTTCAAGCCGCACAGGTGAATGAATTACGGAGCTGAGGATTGCAAAATCTCTAAGCCGTTCGCCGATCGCAATGAAATCGGGCCACCTCAGAATATATGAAAGGAAGAAGTAAAAAGCGGCTAATAGCACCCCGAGCGGATAAAGTTCTTTTACGCTGGCCCGTTCTTTTCTCGCGCTTACTACTATGAAAACCGCACAAAGGGAGAAAAACGATATTAGATACGTTTGAAAGGAGATATTATGGTAATCGGCCAGAAGGAACGCCAAGGCGGGGGTGAGAAGAATTGCGGCAACAAGCGTTTCAAACACCATACAGCCCATCCACCATGAGACGGCCGCCGCGAGTAATAAGTAAGCTGCTGTCACTTATAATCCGAGAGAGTAAAGGTGAATAGCAGCCGAAATTCTAGCCAATACGGTAATTTCCGTCTACACCGCTTTAACCTTTCCATGATGTAAACATTTGATATAAGAAGGAGGAGCGGTGACGATAGCAAATCTAAAGGACACGGAGCATCGATGAAGGAAGCTGTAGCAGAGAAATTAGCGGCGCGGGTGAAGGACGGGGAGCGGATCGGTGTGGGAACGGGCTCCACGGTCGACATGGCTCTTACCAAGATAGGCGAGCGTATCAAGAATGAAGGGTTGAATCTTCAGGTGGTGCCGACATCACTTCAAAGCGCTTGGAGGTGCCAGGAGATAGGGCTGACCGTCCTATATCCGGCTTTTAACGGCGAGCTTTCGTGGGGCTTCGATGGCGCAGACGCGGTCGACTCGAACTTATGGCTCATTAAAGGGAAGGGAGGGGCGCTGCTGCAAGAGAAGATTCTCGCAGCAAAGTGCAACCATTTTGTAGTGATAGTAGACGACAGTAAGATGACGGACGATCTGTCAAAGGCATGTGCAATACCGGTGGAGGTCATTCCGGAGGCTCGCATGATTGCTGAACGTCAGCTTGAGCGGCTGAACGCAACCGGAATAGAGCTGCGCCCTGCAGTTGGAAAGCACGGCCCTATAATCACAGAGGCTGGTAACATAATCTTGGATGTAACGTTCAAGTCTATAGATAAAGATCTAGAGCGGAATATTAAATCGATTGTCGGTGTGGTGGAGAGCGGGCTTTTTATCGGTTACGCAAATGAGGTAATCGTCGCCGGAAAAAGCGGCATTCAAGTTCTTACTCCGGGCTAGACTCCGCGGAAAATTCTACCTTGTTACCCCGGCTTTCTTGGCGCGATAGAAGCTGGCGCGCCAGTGACCACGCCTCGTCAAGGCTGCGGGTTGGTTTATATGCGAATTTGGAAGTTCCATTGCCGGACGAAACTATTAGGTATTGAGGGGAGGCGCAGACAGTCCGTACCTTCCCGTGTTCCCAGTACCGGCCTACGCACTTTCCACCTCTCCATGCTGTAAGCAGGGCGGGAAAGTCGCTGTCGTCCATCGTAATTATCTGCATCTGGATCGCCTTATAATAATGGTCGGCATAAGCCGCCAATCCCTAAAGGGTGATATGCTGAACTGTAGAAGTAAGGAAAAATCGCTCGCCGGCTCGCGATTTTAATTGGATTATTACGTGCTCAACATAAGCTCGCGATGCTCGCTTATATTAAGCTTAAATTGCAGCGGCATTTCTAATGAAAAACGGAGAAAAGTGCCGAAGCACTCCCTTCATAAGATCATCAGATGGCAAAATGACCCGCGCTTCCCAGAGATCTCCAATAAGATGCCGGGCGGCAGTGTCTTTGATCTTTCTTGAAACTTCTGCGGCTGCCTTAGCCCCGGCGCCTGAGACCTCCGCAAAAATTACGCATATATCTGCGGTATCTCCCTCATCTGTTAAGCGCTGCTCGGACAGCAGGTATAGCTGGTCAATGGCGGCAAGATCTTGAGCCAGCGAAGTAAGAGCAGCGCATAACTCCGGCCTGTCAGATATCTCAAGCTGAGAGAGATCGACTGAAGTCCCGGCGGGCTCAATCGAGAGCTCCTCAATGATGTTACTTATTCCTTCCTCTTCTAGCTCTTTCAGCTGCTCCATCTCCCACGGCGAGATCTCTTTACTGAAAGGCGTGCCGGGGTTAATCACCAGCCACCACCCGTCCGGCACTCTAGCCATAAGCTCCTTCCCGCTCATCGCCGAGTACAGCAGCGGGTGTCCACACCAGGTCTCAATATGCTCAGGCCGTGAGAAAACCGGCACAAGCTGCCGCTCCTCACTTTGCAGCGCAAGCATAGTGGTAAAATCGTTAGGATAGTCGGCTAAATTTTGCAGTGCCACCTGTTGTAGGCGATTCGGAATGTAAAGTGGGCCGTGCAGGAATGCCTGAAAGAATCGCCGCATCTTTTCCGTACTTCCCGCGCTTGCACCCTCGAAGCTCTCCTCAAGCGCAAGATTGGGGCTATCGTGAGATCCGCTGTTCATTCTTATTGCGGCCTGGAGGCTGCTTTCTTCAAGCTAACCATTCAGCTGTGCCACGATTGCATCGGTAATGTCGGCGGTGTTGTTTCCGTAAAGCACCGGGCCTCGCCCCCCAGAGCTTTTGTCTAGAACCAGATCGATTCCGTTACTTTCAGCGTACTTGGATATAAGGGTTAAAGTCTTCTCGGTCAGCGCTTTGTTAGATTTCAAGAACTCGGATTTAATGTCAGCTTCGGTGTCTTTGATATAGCGGGCGAAATCACGCGCATCGTTTCTAAACTTCTCAGCTTCCGGGGAGTCCTCTTGTATAGCTCCCTCCTTGATCTTCTTCTCAACAACCTGAAGCGCCTTTTTCTTATCTTCAATCTTGGCCTTTGCCTTCGAAGACATCTCGTCAAGCTCCTTACGGCGATTCTTAGCTTCCTTCGACTCATTAAGCAGCCGGTTTACGTCTACAGTTGCAATGGTGTATTCGGCGGACGCTAGTACCGGGGCGGTAGCCAGGCTCACTATTGCCATAATAAGTATTCCACCTACCATAGGAGTAGCGCGGAATAGACGTTTGATCTCTAGAGCTATAATTGAAAATTTCATGGATTCTCCATAGCAGATATATGCCCTTTTGTAGATACCGCCTCCTAGTGCTATTTGCAAGCCAAGGTGCTTTCAACCTCACTGAAAGGCCGGAATTGTTCTGAGTCTAAAGCTCTATAGGAATGCCGCCGGGAATATCAGGCAGCTTCTCGTTTAAGATCTCTACCACGGTGCGGAATACCCGCCTCGCTTCGAATGAAATAGCACCTTCATTGCCGCAATCTGCGTAAAGGGCGACAGGAGTCTCATGATCGGCGTCAATCGGTGCTACGGCAAAAGATCGGCTGCCGAACGGCGATACGGCGCTTTTCTTGTTTCCGAACGACTGTACTTTCGAAAAGCACTGAGCGAGAGGATTAAGAGGATCGTCCAGATCCAGCTTCTGGCCATTCCCGATATTCGGCCCGCGCGCAGCTACCACGATAGCTTTCTTGCGGTCCTTGGAAACCACTATTAACGCAGACTTATTGAAGGGCCCCGAGTCGACCAGCATCGCCAAAATCTCCGAAAGAAGCTGTTCGCTGTTGGTGGCACTGTTTAAAACGTCTGCAATTGAAGAGACAACTGCTTCAGCGTTCGAGTTGACCAGTTTTGGAGGAGCGATAATCTTTGTTTTTCCGGTGCGCCGCGGGTTTGCTTTTGGCTTCGGCTGCGACAAGCTGAATTGATCATCCTCCTGCTTAGAGGCCGGCTGTGCAGCTTGCTGTGTCTCCACCTCTTTTTTCGGTGCAGCTTCCATTTTCACGGGCTCTAGGTCATCGTGAGTCGACTGAAGAATATCTTCAATCTCGGATTGAAGAGCCTCCTGATCCGTTGGTGTGCTGTTTACGGGGCTGCTGGGGGCGCTGACGGTAATTGATGTCGCCGACACCGGCGGAGCGTCGCCGCCCCGCTTTTTCTTTTCGTCGGTGACTCTGGCAGCAAAAAGATATTCGGAAATGCGCTCGTATATTTTGAGATATTGACTCTCTCCTAGACCCAGCATTCGAACCGCGCTCTTAGGCGGAAGTTGCTTACCGGGCGCGAATTTATCCCATTTGTTGCTGTCAAACGCTTCTACTAACTCGCCTGCCGCCATGCAAAGAGGCTTCATCACTGCACGCTCGGCGGACTTCGAGCGTCCCTCACGGTCAATCGCGAAGAGAAGCGCCTCCGGTATACCGTTGCGGCGCAAATATTGGATCCCCATTCGCTCGACGTCGAATTTGAAGTCTTGGGAGAGCCGATAGTTTAGGCTCGCGCGCGGCATTTCATCCGCCAGCATCGCATATTTCTCGGCAAGGTAGATCGCTGCCAGCATCTCGCCGACGTAAAGGAATGAGCCCACAACCTGGCATTCATCGGCCAGCTGCTTGGCCTGAGATTCTGCAAGTACCCGCGCTATAATCGCGGTGCGCCGGCAGCGGCTGCGGTGAATTTCAAACCAGCCCGAGACCTCCTTGTTTTCGATTTGCACCCGCTCATGCATCTTATCAAGAGTTTTAAGTACGACCTCGGAGCCCAGCCTTTGAATGGCGGTGCGGGTTGATGTGATCGGCTGGCGTCCAGCCGAAAAATACATAGCGTTTGAGATCTTAAGCAGCTCCATGACGATGACCGGATCTTGGCTGGCGCAAGTAGCAAGGTCGTCAACACGCGAGTTGCCATCGCCTACTAACCGGCGAGCCTGTGCCCATACAGCCAAATCGCTGGGAAACTCTACTTGGAATGGACCGACTGCCTTTGACCCATCGGCTTGACCCTCAGCATTCTTAGCGCTGTCATCTATCGGAAGAGCCTTGTCGTTGCTTTCCGGTTGAACTGGTGGTGGCACTATATCTCCTCCTGACTCCTCAAAAATTGGTTAGTGCTTGATTCAAGCCGCATATCTTCCCCCTGTTGCGGCTGCGGCTGCAATTCATCTCTCATACTTACCCTTATAAGCTCGACCAAAAGAGCCATTTTCTTAATGCTTTCAGAACACTCCTTTAGGAGTTACGGGCATGACTCAAAGATTTGAAATCATTGATGCATTTTGATAATGTCAGGAGGTTAAAGGCACTCAGGTGTTTCCCTGAAATCGAGCTTTATTGCACTTGGTGGCCTACATCGGGAGGTCTATAGGCGGCTTCCCGAGATTGAGCCCCGCCCTAAGCATTGGCCGCTCAAGAATTAATGAAAGGAAAAACAAAGCAGATGAAGATGCGAAAAGAGGTGGATTCGATGGGCGAAATGGAGGTTCCACAGGAGGCGCTGTATGGAGCGACGACACAGCGTGCCGTTCTAAACTTTCCAATTAGCAAGTTGCGCTTTTCGAGAGATTTCATAGGCGCACTGGGAGCGATTAAATTTAGCGCCGCACAAGCGAACAAATCGTTACAGCTGCTTGCTGCAGACAAGGCCGATGCTATTTCCGAGGCTGCCAAGCAGGTTATGGACGGCGAATTGGACAGCCACTTCGTCCTAGACATCTTCCAGACCGGTTCTGGTACTTCAACAAACATGAATGCCAACGAAGTCATCGCTAACCGCGCAATTCAGATCTTAGGCGGCAAACCGGGGGACAAATCGGTAGTCCATCCGAATGACCATGTAAATATGTGTCAGTCGTCAAATGATGTTATTCCTACCGCGATTCACGTTTCGGCCTCGATAATGCTCACCCGCTTGCTCATTCCCGCTCTCGAAAAACTGCAGAATACATTTCAAGAGAAAGCTAAGAGATTCGCTGGAGTTGTGAAGTCTGGACGCACGCATCTTCAAGATGCGACTCCGGTCACCCTTGGCCAAGAATTTAGCGGCTATGGCAGGCAGATTGAGCTCGCGATTCAGAGAGTGAAAGGATGCTTTCCGACTCTTACTGAGTTGGCGTTAGGCGGGACAGCGGTTGGAACAGGGCTGAATACCCATCCTGAGTTCGCACAGAGGGCGATCTCCGAGCTTAATAAGCTAACAGGGATGAGCTTCACTGAAGCCCAAAATCACTTCGAAGCGCAAGCATCGCGCGATGCTGCGGTCGAGATGAGCGGTCAGCTTCGGACGGTTGCAATCTCGATGTTGAAAATTGCGAATGATGTGCGTTTCCTAAGCTCGGGACCGCGCTGCGGCCTCGGGGAGATCAGCTTTCCTGATATCCAGCCCGGATCGAGCATAATGCCGGCTAAGGTAAATCCTGTTATCTGCGAATCCACCATGATGGTCGCCGCCCAGGTTATCGGCAATGACGCATGCATAGCCACCTGCGGTCAGCACGGAAACTTCGAGCTAAACGTCATGATGCCGGTTATTGCGCATAATCTCCTTGAAAGCATCGAAATCCTAGCCGCCGCCGTTAATAACTTTAACGTAAAGTGCGCATCTGGAATAGAAGCTGACGTGGAAAGGTGCCTTGATTATGCGGAAAAGAGCCTTGCCACCTGCACGAGTCTCGCTCCGAAGATCGGATATGACCAAGCTGCTAAGGTAGCTAAAAAGGCATATGCCGAGAATAAAACGGTGCGTCAGGTTGCCCGGGAATTGAATCTCCTTTCAGAGGAGGAGCTTGCCAAAGTTCTAGATCTTGTGGCGATGACAAAGCCGGGTCTGTAGCGGGGGCGTCACGCGAGCTAAACGCTACCCTCACTGTATTCCTCTGCGTTAAGTGTTAGCTTAATCAAAAGTTCAAAATATCGTCTGCAGCCGAGGGGCTGCAGCTAAAGGGCTCCGTTTTTCTTCCATTCTACCGGCCAGTTAGGTAGAGGGCTTTTACCTCCTGAATTACCTAAACATTCACCTTAAATCTGCCGATTATACTCACATAGCGACTTTTTAATTTATCCGCCTTACCGAGGATATTAGTGATGCTGCAAAAACTTAGGGAAGCTTTAATCTCGCTTTGTGTAATTTTAGAGTTCCCGCTTGCTCTGCAAAAAGTTCCAGTAAGGATTTCAAATCCGCCTCGTCCACGCCGTCGACTCCGTTAACTGGCTGCTTCGATGCTGCCATAGCAGAGAGTAGTCCATCATCTGTGGATCCGGCCTAAAGTGGTTAACACCTAGCTCAAAAGAAAAAACCGCCACCACTCAAAATCTCTTCTGAATGATGGCGGGGTGTACAGTGTTTATTTAAGTTAAGGAGACGGGATCTTTAAAAATCTAAAATCAGCTTTTGGAGCAGAAATCGAGTACCTTTCCTCTGCACTTTGTCTCCGCGCCATTTTTTTCAACCCTTCGGTTCTTTCCGTATTCCTTGGTCAGATACCATGGGGCGATCCTGCTCGCACCTCTCTTGGGCATAGCGCGAACTTTCTGTCTGATATCTTGGACGTCGAGATCCAATTCTTTGCAGATCCAAGTGAATGAAAACGCAACCCCCTCATCTTTCTCGTCGTCTTGAAAGATCCATTCTTCCGCAATCCTCACCTCTTCAGAGTCGTTTCCTACATAATCGAGTAGGGCACGCTCCAAGACTGCTAAGAGTAAACGCCTTTCCGGAGTCCCAGTCAGGTTTGGGGCATCGAAGATACCAACTGCCTCGGCATCAATAGCTGGATAGTTCAAAGTAAAGCTCCTTTTCAAAACTATGTTCAAAAAGCAATCAATCTCTTGCAACTCTTATGACGAGTGCTCTCATGCGAAATTCAACTTTCTTTGATTAGCACCTGTGGTAGTTTCCGATTTTTTGGCCAAAGCGGTAGGGATTGATAAGCTTTAAGGAATATAACTCTTTAATATTGCTGGCAGCTTCGGGCGGTTCACTATGCAATAAACTTCAGTTGCGTCCGAGCGCCAATAAATATTCTACGCAACCAACTCCATCTTACCGAACCCATTTTACATTACTGCATCAAAATCAAGCATGGGCTGAGCTGATGCTTCCCCGCAGAATAGAAACAAATAGCAAATTCATTACGGAGGCGGACATGACTTATGTCATGTTTAGGAGGATAAAGACGGACGATTTCAATTATGTTAAATGGGGAGCAATGGGAATTACCAAATTTTTATTAACAAACGCCGTTCTTTTGTGCCTTATTTGGCAGGCCCCGCAAATTGCCAGGGCAGATTTTATTTGCCGAACCGAGGTTGCGTATCGCTGGAAAAGGTCAGAGAGTGCCCCGGCTAAACCAGAGAGCGATGAAACCCCGGCAGCATCACCTTCTTCCTCCGAGGGGGAAGCTTCTCCGCAGGAGGTATTCTGGAGGGCAGTAGAAACCAGCGGAGCAGAGGAGGAGGCGGTACGCGCCAAGTTGACTGAAGCAGCTAATCAAGAAAAGTTGCCTGCGCTTGAGGCGTGTCGGCGTGAACATCAAAATCTTTCCGGGTGTATTGCTTCGAAGTATCAGGGGCTGGCGGGCAGCTTTACCTCGCTCGGGTTTTCAGCACGTAAGGCGTTAGAGGAGGCAGTTATTCAAGATTGCACAAAGCAGCAAGGGGAGTGCCTGGAGGCGGTTGCCAAGGAGATAAAATGCGTGGAGAAAAAAGAAGAGGCTCCGCCACCGGACGATAAAGCAGCGAAAGACGGAGGAAAAGAGAAGGGGAAGAAGAAGTGAATTTAGCGGCTTTCGATAAAACGCGCTACTTTTTCTAGTTCAGCCAAACTCTCAATGGGTCTGCCGGCCACCGGGTTGTTTTTGGACTCCTGCTCTTCGCTCGACTCCCATGCCTGTTTTTCTTGCCCAGTAGCTGAGCCGTCTTCTTTGAGAAATAGAGGCATTTCCGGAAATGGTGCCTTTGCTAGCGCCAGCACCGCCTCTAACTCCATGTCTTGCCCGACATGATCTTTACGGCCTTCCGACACTGCGCGGGCCTTTCTTCGTAACTCACTAAGCCGGCCAAGGCCTGCCCGATACATTTTTTGTAGTCCCACTATGTCGTATATCTGCGCAAGTGAATGCCGACTTACCTTCCGGCACATCTCAAGTCCGATATTTATCGCTCCTTTCACCTTCTCGGCGATCAACTTAACCTGCTCAAGTTCGTAGTACTCGACATCGTAACGTACCAGAGCGCCGTTAATAATGAAGGTAAGTTCGGCCTCGATCTCTTCCCGCGCTACAAGCTCGGCAAATAATGAAGAAAGCGGTTGAAGGCCGGGTGAATCATATATCAATGGGTATACCGGAAGAATATCGACCACACGTTGATGTTTGCCGCCCTCCTTTAGGTCCGCCTTTAGTTGCTCGAAGGGAATAGGAGCATTGAGTTCATTTGCTAGAGCTTCGTCGGGGATGCCTTCGGACATCAGCCGCTTCGACTTGTCTTGATAAGCTTCCTCTTCCAGCTCTGCAGGTGTTAGCTGATTGGTAATCGCAAGCAGCCTATAAAAAAGATCCGAGTCATTCTCGAAGACCATCGCTAACAATCGGCCTAGCAAGAACTGCTTCGTGCCGTCCTCAATCTTCATAGTTAGCCATGTATACCCCTTGTCTGGAGTATAATAGCCCGGGCCCGGAGGATTATCGGTAGGCTCTTCAAAATTGACGAAATCAACCCAGCGACCTATTAGCAGCGCAACGATTTTTAGATCTATACAGCGGGCTACCTTCTGTAGAATTTTCAGGCCATCGCTGTCGTCAGTCAGAGCCAGCCATTCCCACAGGCTATCTTCACGCACCTGCCAATTTTCCCAACAATCTAGGTCTAGCATCAGCCGGCACTGTTCAATGGTGGATATTTCAATCAGTTCTGAGCAGCTGCTTAATCCTGCGGATTTCACCGCACAGTAAAGACTTTGCGCCGGAATCGTTCTTACGAATTGCTCCGGGTGCTCGGCTTCAAAGATCTGCTTAATCAGGCTTCGGCTGGTTTGATGGCGAATTGCGATTGAGCCTGAGGCTTCTGATGGTTTAGACATAACTGCTTTCAGTAACGAAGATGTTCAACTTTAGTTTAGCCCGCCTCCGGACTAAGTCACGCATCACCCAGCCAACGGCAACTTTGCCGGCGTTGTATGTTGATTCCGCCCTACTAGACGCGGTGCCGAATCTATCCCTTCTGAGCGGCCCCCCTGAGTGGAGCAAAAGTGATCTGAATCTGCCTTCCAACCGGCGGCGAACGGTCGTCAATAGTTGCAACATCCGATAGACGCTCGGCGATCTGATCGAATTTTTGACTACCGAGCGAGAGGTACATTGCCTCCCGGCCCTTGAATCTCATAGTAAATTTGACCTTGTCGCCCTCTTCTAGAAACTGGCGGGCCTGTTTCAATTTAGTTTCAAGGTCACCGACGTCGGTTCTATAGCGTACACGTAGCTCTTTTGTCGTATTCTCGGTCCGCTTCTTTTTTGCTTCGGCCTCTTTTTTCTGTTCCCGGTACTTGAACTTGCCGTAATCCATTATGCGGCAAACCGGAGGTTTGGCTTGTCCAGCCACCTCCACCAGATCAAGTCCGGCACTTTCCGCAGCTTGAAGCGCATCACGAATGGACATTATGCCCAGTTGTTCTCCTGAGTCGGAGATTACGCGCACTTCGCGTGCTGTAATACGGTGATTAATTCGGTGAGTGTCAGGTGTTTCGTTTCTTCTCGGTCGGGGTCCGCGGGGAAAATGACTGCCCCCTGAATGTCCAAAGCTGCTCAAAAATTCTTTTCCTCCAAGTAATTACAACGCTAAGGATCGATTCTGCATGCAAAAGGAGCGGGAATCAAGTTCTTTGCGATCTTCTGAACGCAGAACGGTGCAGTTTGCGCACGGCCAAGGGTTGCTTATACTGCGCTGATAACATTGCTGTTTTTTACCTATTGTTCGCTCAAGCAGCGGCTTCTCTGATTTATCTTTCCTTCTCACAATGTTAAATTGCGCTTTTCAAATGATGTACGCCTCGACTACCGCTGTTCGAGGAATAGCTAGAATACCCGAAATGCCGAAAGAACGAGCCGCGAAAGCTAGAGATCTACGTGAAGTCCAATCATACATCGGAGTGTTTGACAGCGGGGTGGGCGGGCTCACGGTTCTGAAGGAGTTGAAACGGAGCCTTCCGAACGAAAGTTTCGTTTATCTGGGTGACACTGCTCGGACACCATATGGCTCCAGGGCGGACGAAACGATAATCCGCTATTCGCTTGAATGCGCGAACTTTCTTACGAATAATTTCAACGTCAAGCTGGCAGTAATTGCATGCAATACTGCTTCGGCGGTCGCCGAGGCTCGTGTGAAGGCTGAAAGTAGATGTCCCGTGATCGGTACGATCCAACAGGCTGCCGCTTTGGCGGCTGAAAGCACCAGAATCGGGAAGATTGGAGTGATAGGTACCGAAGCAACCATTGCGAGCGGTGTATATCAGAAAGAACTAAAGAAGCTCGATTCCTCTCTAAAGATTATCTCTAAAGCATGCCCGCTGTTCGTGCCTTTGGTCGAACAAGGGATGTTTTCAGGGGAAATAGTGGATAAGGTGGTTGAGTACTACCTCGCATCACTTAGAGATCATGGAATTGATACGCTCGTTCTAGGATGCACCCACTACCCGATTCTTAGGGAGGCCATAGACAGGTTTTTCTCCAGAAATATAGCCATTGTGGAGTGCTCAAAGGCGATTGCCTTGGAGGCCAGGCGCTTGTTGACGGAAAAGAACGGGCTGAGCGCTCATTCGGCGAATGGCTTGTCACGCTTTGAGGATCTATTCTACGTCACCGATGGATCGGAACGATTCGACACAATGGCAGCCCTCTTTCTGCAAAATGGATCGGTCAGATCGATACGCGTCGAAGATCTTAATCTAAAGCTGCCAGCCAGGTTCAAACCGAAGCGGCGCGCAGCCGGGTCTTAGATGTAGAGCCTCAGATTTTCAGCCTGCCGAATAACGGTGATGGAATGGCGCGCAGAATAAACATTATGGGTCGCCAGAACCATGGGAGATATACGGTTCCCTGTTTTCGAAGAACTGCTCGTTCGATTCCCGCGGCGATCGATTCGGGAGACGAAAAAAGAAAATTTTTCTTCAGATGAGCTGTCATCGGGCTATCTACAAAGCCCGGCTTGATGTTGACTACCCTCACTCCACACGGACTAAGGCGATATCGCAAACCTTCCGTGAAGACCGATAGACCCGCCTTAGCGGATCCATATATGTAATTGCTTCGTCGGCCACGGTCCCCTGCAACTGAGGTGATAACGGCGATCGTACCGCCCTTCTGACTTTCGAAGTGCGGGGAGAAGGAAAGCAGCCACGCTGCAGCGCTAGTAAAGTTGGAGTTTATCTCAGCGACCGCCTTCAGGGGATCGTTTTCGGAAGCTGTCTGATCTCCGAGCACCCCGTATGCCAAAACAAGCAGGTTGATCTCCGGCATTCTATTAAGCACCAGTGACGATCTCTCTTTTATCTCTCCGGTTGCGGACAAGTCACATGCGATGAAATCCGCATGCGCAGCACCTCTAGCAAGAAGATCGGACTTTATGGACTTCAGCTTCTGTTCATCACGTCCTAACAGCATGAAGCGCGCGTCCTGCGATACAAATCTTGCAGCTGTTGCAGCGGCAATTGCCGAGGTAGCGCCTATAATGAGTATGTTTTTAGGGTTGTCCATTTGTTCTGTAACCTTTCTTCATAACACGTTAGTGGAGTTGGAAGGAGGCACCTCCGATAATCTACAACGTAATCCATGAATTCAAGCCGATGTCACTCTGCGCCAGAAACTCGAGCTAAACTTTGGATCACGGTAACGAATAAACTCTTCTAGGGTGGGATATGATGCGGCGAATTCGGCCGGAAGCATCGTGGCGTCTTTCGCCGGATATATCGCGCCCCCCCTTTCAATCGCCATCTTATTGAGCCTTGAAAGCAATTGAGCAGTGGGGCGCCCCCGGTTCGCAAAATCGAGGCACAATGTATGGCCCTCACGGGGAAAGGATAGAATCCCAGGTGAGGCAAGCGGGCCTAAATCCTTCAGAACGGCCAAGTAAGACGGAGTGCCGGAGCGTCTCACCTCCTCTAGAATTTCTTTAAGCGCCTTGCCGTTGTCATGCTGTGGCACTACAAATTGCAGCTGAAAGAATCCTTGCTTGCCGTAAAGTGCGTTCCAATTGTGCAGCGCATCGAGGGGATAAAAGAATGGTTCGTAAGGAATGGACGTAGTCCGTCCACCGGATCTCGATTTCACAAAGTGATAGACCTCATTGAAGCGTCCTATTAAAAAATTGTTAAGCAGCCAGCTCGGCATTTTCTCGGGTACTGAGAATCTGCGGCTGGAACGAGGCTTACACCCGCTATCGTCGTGACTTCCGCACATCAAGATCCCGCGGCCAAACTTAGCGCCGAGATTGGCGCAGTCAAGCCACGCTACAGTGTATTCGTATTGAGGTGAAACCCGGGCAGAAAGCTCGAGATATTCGTCCAATCCGGAGAACGGGATATTTTGAGCCGTGATTCCCGCCGACGATATCTTTTTAAGTTTAATCTTGGCGGAAAGGATTATTCCAGTAAGACCCAACCCCCCTATAGTGGCTCTGAATAGCCCGTTGTTTTGTGACCTTGAACACCTCAGTTTCTCGCCGTTCGATCGTAGCAGCTCGAGTTCAAGTACGGCACAGCCGAAGGATCCCTCCTTATGATGATTCTTTCCGTGTACATCATTTGCAATCGCGCCACCCAGGGTTACCCACTGCGTGCCAGGGGTAACCGGCAAAAACCATCCCTGCGGCACTATAATGTCCGAAATCTTACGAAGTGAGATTCCCGCTTCGCATTCCAGTTCGCCGGTTTCACGGTTAAATGAGATAAAGCGGTTGAGACCTGCTAGATCGAATACTGCCGACTTGTCATTCAAACAGCAGTCCCCATAGCTCCGGAGGGCACCCACAGGAAGGTACGATCTACCAGCTTCGAATATAATCGGCTGAGTACGCCAGTTTATTCTATGGACGAAGGAATCTGCCGTTATAGTGCGGCCCCAGGAGGTCACGGTTTGAAGCATAAATATGTCTGAAAGCTACGGTTCAGCTACGCTAAACCACTTATATCATCGTTTAAGTACGCAAATTTGCCAATTTCCTGTCTATACCTATTACGCTAAACTATCGAATTGAAAAATCAGCCGCTAGTTCAATTACTATAAAGATTAGGCCGTTTTGTATCCGGTTTCCGTTTGAGCAAGTTTCTCACTTCCAAGTACGTCTTGTATATCGCGCTGCTGGTAATACTAGCTTCGGGAGCTGCCTTACGTTTTTTCGGAATCCGCCACGGCATCTCCTTCCATCCGGATGAACGCCATATCATCGGGGTAGCTGAAAGGCTATCTTTACAGGATCCCAATCCGCATTTCTTCGCATACGGCAGCTTTCCATTTTACCTGCTTTGGGGCGTTTCGGAACTGCTCGGCATTTTTAGCGAATGGGCTGTCTCCTATGATGGCCTGTACCTAGTTGGCCGTTTAATTTCAGTTCTCTTCGGAGTGCTGGCCGGCCTACTGACATATCTAGTCGCCGCAAGGACGTCAGCGGGAGCTTTTGCTGCACTCTCAGCCGCGGCGTTTCTAATGTTGAACCCCTTCCACATTCAGCTTTCCCGCTTCTACGCCTTCGATGGAGTTCTAACCACTGTGTCTTTGGCGGCGATTCTTTCTATTTTAAGACTTCTGGATTCCAAGGCAAGCTGGGTAGCTTATTTAACCGCTGGGGCCGCGATCGGTGTTGCAGTTGCTACCAAAATCAGTGCGCTTTCCCTCTTTTTGCCCGCAGGTATAGCCGTGATGCTTATCTATCTGCGTGATCGGCAATTTAAGAAGCTGGCGGGATTGTCGCTTGTGCTTGTTTTCACCACGGTTGCAGTCTTTACGTTAGTGGAGCCGTATGCCTGGCTGGACTGGCAGACATTCATCGCCAATAATCGCGAGCAGATTGCGATGGTGCGGGGGGATAGCCGCCCGCCCTATACAGTCCAATATGTAGGCACAGCACCCTACATTTATCCTTTGCAGCAGATGTTTAGCTACACAATCGGGTGGCCGCTGATGCTGTTAGCGGGCACGGGTATCGCCATATCGATTGTCGGCCAATTCAAGAAGATTAACGCGCCGCAGATTGTTCTTTTGGTATGGGCGTTGCCCACCTTCTTCATCATATCCGGCTATCAAGTGAAGTTTCCGCGATATCTTCTTCCGATTTATCCGATAATACTCATTTTTGCATCCATCGCTTTAAGGCGGTTGCTAAGTTATGCCGCTGCTTTGCCTCATCTGCGTCGTGTACTGGTTCCCGGCATTTTGCTCTTTGTATTCGGCTATGCAGCCGTGCGCGCTTTTGCTCACGTTTCGATATATACCACGGATCACTCATACGAGCAGGCTTCCCGCTACATGTTTGAGAACATTCCGGCCGGAGCAAAGATCATGCACGGGCATTGGGATGACACCCTCCCACTTCATCTTCCGGGATTAGATCCTCGACGCTATCAGCGGGAGGGGAAAGATTTCGAACTTCCCCTTTATGAAGCTGAGCAGCCGTGGAAAATCAACGTCATAAGCGAACGCACCGCCGCTGCCGACTACATTGTATTTCCCACTCCACGATTATACGGCTCGATCCCACGCATTCCCGACGAGCTTCCGCTGACCACCGCATACTTTCAACTTTTGTTCTCCGGCCACCTTGGGTTTGACTTGCAGTATGCGTTCAAGGTACAGCCTCAGTTCGGCCCATTCAATTTCAATAACGATCTTGCGGATGAGAGCCTGTATGTATACGACCATCCCAAGGTAGTAATCTTTCGGAATAGGCTGAGGCTTCCGCCCGAGGAGATCTCTCGCAGGATGCATAACCCGGCCGGATTCGGGGCACTCCCAAGCCGGGAGGAGATGCTGCTTGTTTCGGCCGGAACGCCACAGGAGAGCGCTGCTTCGGTTGCCTCGGGAAGCTCGTTTCCCTCGCTGCTGGCATGGGTTGTTGTCGTCCAATTGATGGGAATGATCGTTTTTCCCCTTTTCATTAAAGTATTCTCCACATACAGCGACAAAGGATATGCTTTCAGTAAGCCGCTTGGAATGATTGTGTTCGGATACTTGGCTTGGCTTATCCCATCTTTAGGGTTAGCTCCTGCCACTCAAGTGACTTACCTTTATATTCTTGCCCTATTGCTGCTTCTCTCCTTCGGTCTAGTTGCTGATGCCGAATGGTGGCGCAAATACTTTGTTGCGAATAGGCGCCAGGTTGTCATAACGGAACTTTTATTTTGGAGCTGCTTTCTTCTCTTCCTTATCATCCGCGCATTTAATCCGGAGATCTTTTGGGGAGAGAAACCGATGGATCTTACGTTTCTCAACTTTTTTATCCGTAGCGACAGCCTCCCCCCGCAGGATCCGTGGGCCGCAGGCAACAATATGCGCTACTACTATCTCGGCTCATACATTATTGCCGCAATGCTTGAGTGCGTCAGTATTCCGGCTGCAATCGGCTACAACTTGGCGATGGCCACACTTCCTGCACTATGCCTGGTGTCGATTTTCGGTCTAATCCTATTCCTCACCAGACGGAAATGGCTTGCGATAATAGGCGCATGCGCGGCAGTGCTGGCAAGCAATATAGAAATTCATCGCCTGGTGTTTGTGGAAGGAAAGACCCTGAATTTCGATAGCTTCTGGGCGGCGACCAGGCTGCTAACACCACCCGGCTTCACAGAGTTTCCTTTATGGTCGTTCCTTTTTGCCGATCTTCATGCCCATGTGATTGCTCTTCCCTTTACCGCGCTGCTGCTTGGATTAAGTGCGCGGCTAGTGACGAGACGATCTCCGGCTCTAGCAGATGTTGAGTGGTATCACCGGGCTCTTTATGCAATGGTCCTTGGCTGCCTAATGGCGCTAAATGCGTGGGACTTCATCGTGTACGGCATTCTAACCGGCATTATGCTTTTCGCCGGTGTAATAAGAGCCATGCGCCCAAACTCATGGAGCGCATTTTTCCGGGTAACGCTGCGAAGCGCAGCAGAATTTTCAATCATCGTAGGCGCAGCGCATATTTTCATCCTTCCTTATCTTATATACACGCAGCCGGCTCAAAGTGCTTCCTGGGGCTGGAATCATGTTTTCGAGTACAATAAATTCCAGGCTCTATTTATGCATTTCGGTACTTGGTTCTCTGTGATTGCAGCCGGAATACTTGTCGTTGCCGCACGATGCTTACTTAAGCGTCAGCCAGTCGTTACCTACCTCTTACCGCTAACGGCCGCCAGTATTCCTTTGCTACTTGGAGGGGCCTGTATAGCTTCCGGCCTTGCTATAGCTCCCTGGGACATCCTAGCGCTCTCTTCAGTTTTAATTCTCGGCTCTACACTGCTTCTTATGCTGAGAGGAAGAGATAGCGATGCCTTGACATTTGCATCGCTGAGTGTGGCTGCGGCAGCCTTGATTATAGCCTTCGCCGAGGTATTTTTTATCATTGACCGTACGAACACCATTTTCAAATTCTATTGTTCTCTCTGGTTTCTTTTGGCAGCTGCGGCAGGAGTGCTTCTGGGTGAGATCTTTCCGCGCAACTTCGCCACGAGGCTGCGCGATCCGAAAAAGTATCCCTTGCTGGGTGTACAATTGGTTTGCGTCATCTTCCTTGTTGCAGGAGCGGTGGGCAGTATTATGAACATAGCCGTTACTGTGCGCTTCCAAAGGATAGATGGACCTCGCCCGACACTGAACGGCGCTGCTTACCTAAGGGGCTTGAACGCCGATGAGGCGGCCATGATCGATTGGCTTAACTCCAATGTGAAGGGAGCTGCCGTAATGCTGGAAGCGCAGAAGGATTCTTACGGCGCTTACTCAAGAATCACGATGCATACCGGAATTCCGATCATTCTTGCATGGGAGCACCATGTAAAGCAGAGAGGAACTCCGGAACAGTCGGTAACCCAGAGGAGACACGATATCCGGGTGATCTATTCCACATCGAATGTAGGAATGGCCGAGCGCCTCCTGAACCGTTACGGTGTGAATTTAATTGTAATCGGAAAGCTCGAGCGCGCCACATATCCCCCGGAAGGAATCGATAAGTTTATTAGACATCCGGAGCACTTTCCTGTGCTCTTTGAAAGCAATGAGACCTACCTTTTAACCACGCGGAACTCCTTAATGGCTCAGCCAGGCTATTCACCGCTCATCTTGAGATGGCGTTAGATATAGGAATTTCAGCGGTGATTAAGTACTATAAAGACTGGAATAAAACGGCCCAGAAATGAATCAAAAGTCAATTTCCTCGAAGAAACGGTGCTGGTGGTGCGGAGAGGATCCCTTGTATGTAGCATACCACGACAACGAGTGGGGCCGTCCGCTGCATGATGACCTTAAACTTTTTGAGATGCTGATACTTGAGGGCTTTCAGGCCGGACTTTCATGGATCACTATCTTGAGAAAGCGCGAGAACTTCAGAAAGGCGTTTTCCCGGTTTAACCCGGAAAAGATCGCGCGCTACGGCAAGCGTGATGTGCAGAGATTAATGAACGACGCCGGCATAGTTCGCAATAGATTGAAGATAGAAGGGGCAATTCAGAATGCCAAGTCATTTCTAGATGTCATGGAGCAGCGCGGCTCGTTTGATGAGCTGCTTTGGAGCTTTACGGGTTATCGTACTATCCGGCATCCAAAAAGAACGAAACATAATATTCCTGCAACATCGAAGGAGTCGGATAAGATGTCAAAGGAGCTGAAAAAGTTAGGGTTTAAATTCGTAGGCTCCACCGTTTGCTATGCTCATATGCAAGCCACCGGTATGGTGGATGATCATGTTGTAGGGTGTTTTAGGCATTACAAGAGCGCACGCCGCTAGCTAAACCTTTCAATGATCTCGCCGCCCTCTTGGTTAATTAAGTTTTGCTCCTATGGAAGCTAAGCCGGCTTTATGTGATTGTTCGAGATCTTAGAAAGATCGCTAAATCATAGCGATCGCTGCTTCTGAGCCTCGTAAAGTATGATAGAGGTTGCGCAGCTGATGTTCAATGAGTCTACATAGCCTTGCTGCGGAATCTTAAAGGACAGGTCACATATCTCTTTGTAAAATCTGCTCATTCCCCACGTCTCGTTTCCGACCACCAAGAATGTGGGCCGTGTTAGATCTACCTCGCTGATTCCAATCTCACCCGCAGGGGAACTGCCTATCATCTGCAATGAGCTGTGCTTGTTCTTCGATTCGCTGTAATAAGCCTGTACTTGCCCCGGTGATTCCAGTCTTACGACTGGAGTAGAGAAAACTGCTCCGACGCTGCCGCGTATCGTGTGCGGGTGGTAAAGATCGGTGGCGTGTCCAGTTATAATGCAACCATCGGCTCCAAAAGCGTCGCAAGAGCGGATTGAAGTTCCGAGATTTCCCGGGCTGGCAGGACGGTCAAAGATAACCACTAGAGGAACACTCTTAATCTTTATGCGATCAATGTCATCGGCGGGAGTACGGACGATCGCAAGCAGTTCCGACATCTCCTCCTTATCGCTTAACTTTGCCATTAGTTCGGGCGAAAGCCGGTAGAGAATGGGAGGTTCGGCGCGTTCTATAATTCCCTTGGCCCAGTTCGATAACGCGGCGCCGCGTGCCGCAATGAGCGCTTCAATGGTATGGCCATGGTTTACGGCAGAGGTGATCGGCCTTACGCCCTCGACGAAAAGCTTGCCGTACCGCGCGCGCTTTTCCCGGTTTCGTTTGAGTACTTCAAGATGCTGAAAGGAGTTGTTTTCGCGCTCAACGGTAACGGTTTTCATGCCCTCTTATGGCCTTGCCGCAACGATTCACTGCAGTCCGCGAGCCACCAGCTTCTCAACATGCGGCGCCATAAGCTGCTGCAACGCCTCTCTCGGATTACCGGCTCCCGAATGTATGCGAAGCCGGTGCAGCAGTACGAACGGAGCGATGAACTTAAGATCATCCTCATTCGCATAATCCCGGCCGTTTACCAAAGCATATCCTCGCACGGCTGACTGAAGCATTAGAGCGGCGCGGGTTGAAGCACCGAACTGGATCAAAGGATTTGATCGGGTCGACTGTACGATATCCACAATCGCTTCGCGCAAAGCAGGACTGATATTGACCTCTGCACAGGCGTTTCGCGCAGAAAGTATTTCATTACGTGTGCAAACCGGATCTATATGATCGGCCGCCTCTACAATCTTCCCGTGCTCGGCAAGAATCTGCACCTCGGTTTCAGCATCCACATAGGACATTGGGATTTTAAGAAGGAAGCGATCAAGCTGTACTAAAGGCAGTGGATATGTGCCTGCAAGATCAAGCGGATTCTGTGTGCCGATAACAAAGAACAGACGATCAAGCTTGTGGGTAACGTTGTCTATGGTAACCTGCTTCTCGGCCATGCATTCCAGGAAAGCGGCCTGCACTTTTGGTCCGGTACGGTTGATTTCGTCAGCCAGCACGATATGAGCGAAGATCGGGCCATGGACAAAATGAAAACCTCCAATTTTCGGATCAAAGATGTTCACTCCCAAAACATCCCCAGGCAGCATGTCCGGAGTAAACTGGATGCGGCGGAATGGGAGGATATGCTCTTCCGATGGGTCGTGCCCGTCCTTCGCAATCAAGCGGCCAAGCGTTTTTGCTAAAGTAGTTTTGCCGGATCCCGGGTAATCTTCCAAAAGTACATGGCCATCGGCCAGCAAAGCCGAGACTACTAAGCGGATTGTGTCTGACCTTCCGCGGATCACGGTTTCAAGCGCGCCGATTAGGCCCCCGGCTGTGGCGATCGCTAATTCAAAATTCTTATTGTTCATGAGCAAATTTCTTTATAATTGCCTATATAAGCCGTGTAGCAGATATACCGTATAGCGCCGTTTTCGTACAGTGGAGAGAAAGCCTCGTCCTGGCGAAAAACCGATGAACTTGGCGGCATCAATTGTGCAACTTATGCGCTCTCCGTGAATATTGCGTCCAAAAATTTCTCTGCTACCTGCCTCAAATTGGCTCCCTTAACCCGGACGTTGCCCACTTTGTCGGCCGAAGACACGAAGTATAGTGAATGCTCATCCCCGATCATCTCATACTCGATGGCGAAGAATTTCTTTTTGCGATTGTCCAGATAAAGGCTCGTACCGTCCAATAACGAGATTACTTCAGGGCTCAACTTACTGTAATTGACCGGTAATGGAAGCCCGCGGCTCCTCAGTTTTGCTCGATTGAGCGCGAATATACTGCGGGTTATTTCAGCATATTCGTTGCTTTCCAATGAATAGTACGTTGCCTTAAGCGAAAGTGCGTGGGTTTTCAGAAGATCATCATATTTTGGCCGGCAGTTGTCTATTACGTCGTTGAGCAAGGTTAGCGCCTGAGAGCTGCGCCAATTATTCATATAGTTCTCGGCCAAGTAAGCCTTGTAGTAAATCTTGGCGTTCTTGCGCGCATCCGCACGAGTTTCATGCGAAAGCCGCCTCTCTAAACTGCGGCGCGGCACATCGGCCAATACCTCGCCGAAAGTCGGATACTCAATCATGCTGTCGGTGTTGCGGACGTATAAGTCCTCCATGTCTTGCAGATCCTCGATCAAAATCTGCCGTGCCCGCCGCATAAGCCACCACGCTCTTGTGCTGTTTTGCAGCTGGCGCGCTTTAATTCTCACCCACTGGCCGACGCCCGGAAACGGCTGAAAGGAAAGCATATTGTTCTTTGCTCTGAGCGCTTGCGCCAGGGAAATGGTGGCTCCGGCTAGTAAATCATCTTGGCTGGTGCCAATTTTCCCGAACCACTGCCGTTGTTCCAGTACTGCTTCAAGATGGCTTATCGCTGTATCGATGTTACCGGTGTGCAATGCTACTCGGCCGCGGGCAAGGTGCACTAAAGCAGTATGTTCCTCACCGTTGCGGAGCGCATATTGAGCGACACAGCCTTCAAAGTTGTTCATGCTTCGCGCAGCTCCGCTGAAGTTGAGCTGCTCCATGTAAAGCAGAGCGAGGTTAAGACTTGGCAGCACATGCTCGCAACCATCCGGCAACCTAATAGCCTTCAGCCACGAAGCCTCGGCCATATCTTCCTGAAAAATCTCTTTGTAAACTTCTCCTGAGTTATTAAGTGGGGTAGCAGGTTGTCCGGCTGTTCCGAGCGACAACTCATAAGTGATGGCTTGTTTGAAGACTTGAAGCGCATTCTCGCGCTCTCCGCTCATCGAGAGCAGAATACCAAGCATGTTCAATGTGCGGCCCGGCTCTGCGCCGGTGAATACACCGAACCTGGCCACCTTGATCGCTTCATCAACACGGTTCAGCTTCATCAGAATCCAGGCACGTGTTCCGGGATACCAACTCGAGTAGTAATTATAAGAGGTATATTGGTCAAGTACCTCCAGTGCGCCTTGATAGTTGTCCAAGTTCAACCGCGCTTGAGAAAGCAGATATAGGAGCTGCGCATGTTCCGTCTGCTGCCGATGTTCCCCGAACGGGGGCTTCCCATTTACCTCCAGAAAAAGATTTTGAGCTTGAAGAACGTATTTGAGCGCCAGGCGAAAATGCCCAACATGCTGCATATAGTATCCGGCCAGCATCATATGAGCGCGGTACTCCTTCGGGTTTTTCTGCAGCACTTTAAGCAGCTTGGTGCGGGCATCGAGCAGCCTCTCCTCCGCCATCAGGATGTTAGCTTCTAGCAGAAGTTCTTCCGGACTCTTGTTTTCATCGTTGGAATCAATCTCAATATCGCCGGATAAGGCATCGAATGGATCTAGAGGATCTTGCACGTCGGCGGCGGAGTAAGGCGCAACAATAAGCAACGCTGACATCATGAGCGCTAAAATGAGCGGGAAAAAGCCGGACTTTGTGCTTGTCACCGTTACCATCTTACCCGAGTAATAAACGCCATCAAAGATGCAGGGCTAGCCGCGGCTAGAAATCTTCGCCATATCGGCAGTACCGAGCGATACGCTGTGTCGGTGTTGTGCAGAGTGGATATCGGCAGATCTTCTTCGGATCTTTCGGGGGCCGCCTGGTAATTTAAACGGTTAAGAGGGTCCGTCAGACTCAATGTATTGACTCCTAGTGATCGTTCGACCCTTCTTCTAAACTCGGTGCGAGTTTCCCCATGCTCGCGGCGGTATCCCAGATCATACAGTTGGGAGATCACCGAAAGATACGCTAGTTTTATTCGTGTGGGAGGGGAGCTTGCAAAACGCCATCCGAATCTCAAATAAGCTTTTACGCTAATCATTAGAAGCAGCACACCCAATATGGCGGTCACTAAGACCGAGTATCCGGGCAGGTGCGGGGGAGCAATCTCTTTGAAAGAGGGCTCGTCCTTTGCTATATCGGCGGGCAGGATATCCTCCGAAGGGCCGATCATACCCATCAATTCCTCAAGCAGCTTCAGATCGACCTGTGTATCAGCATGGCTTTCGACCTGCTCGGGTTGAGTATCGAATGGGATCCAGCCCTTACCGTTTACATACACCTCAGCCCAAGCGTGCCTATCGCTCATCCGCAGTAAAATATGTCCGTCCCGTGATTGGGACAGATCAGTTAAATAGCCGGTGGCAATTCTGGACGGAACACCGAGCGCTCTAAGCATGTACACCGTGGCGTGCGCAAAATGAACGCAATAGCCGCGCTTGTCGCCGAATAGGAACGGTGCAACCGGATCGTCCTCGGGTTTTACGTCGTGATTGGGGGTAAGGGTATAAATTGCGTTTTTCGAAAGCCAGGTCGAGATTTGGAACGCTGGAGCGACACTTTTGAGGGAAAGACTTCGCTGCGGAGTAGCGGGACGGTATGCAAGGAATAGCCACTTGTCCAGCGCTCCTTCCCAGCTCGCTTCGAATGTAGGAGAGAGCACGTAGCGGAAATTTTGGGCTGAGTATACGGTTTGAGTGGTGATCTTCTCCGCCATCTCTGCATAGCGGGGATCCGGATGCTGCTCAAGATAGTGCTGCCACACCTCTTCGCTCCAAAGCGGATCGCCGACTGTGGCCGAGGCCAGCTGTTCAGCTGTGTACGACGGGGCAAGGGATTTTGCACGATAAGCCGCCTTGAACCGTCGCGTGTTGGGATTCTTCAATTGGTTGATAGAGATCGGATAATCTGCGGCGAAAGCCAGCTTATGCTCGGTTAGCAAAAACATTGATTGACCGAGCTCTACGCGAGGTCCAAGCCTCTCATCCTCATGCCCTATCCACGACTGGCCTGGATCAATTCCGCTCACGTCGCGGTCGTAATTACCGCCCGCCATCACGATCTGCTTTCCGTCGAACTCCGACAGGGCGCTTTCTCTAAGATATAGCATCGGAGAGGATGGATTTTCTGAGTAGTCACCCTCCAACCGTACGAGCGCAGCCGGCTGGTTGGTGCTCCCCAGTGCAGAGTGAAAGTCGAGCGGAGAAAGCCCTTCCTTCGTTTCTTGCCCGACGCCATTAGCGGTACGCGACATTACTTCGGCGTTGTAGTAATTGAACACGAGCTGGCAGATGAGGTATAGAATGGCAGCCAGAATCGCCACGAATACCAGCCCCGATCTCCATCCCAGTTTGCCGCGATGCACACGGAATCCCACAAATTCGTAGTATGGAGCCGCTTTAGCAGGCTGGTTGGTCAGAAACGCATATAATAAAAGGAGAATGGTAAGTGCCGCTCCGGTTAAAATAAAGACCCACAGCTGCTGGACCCCCAGAATCCAAGCGAGATTGTTAAGTATGCGCGGAGATTCAAAGTGGTAGTTGCGGTGTCCTGATAAAAGATGCACACCTACGGCAAGCATCCCGACCAGTTCAATGGTCAATGCATGCCGCCATTTCCAGAAACACCAGCCGCTCGCTGCGGCGAAGGCGAAAAAAATAAATGCCAGCCATAAATGCTCACTATAGCTATATGGAAGAAAGAAGGCGCCGGGACGA
>JAGFJO010000153.1 GCA_024102635.1 Deltaproteobacteria bacterium | reverse complement strand
TAAAATTTTTGACTGAGAAGAAAGCTGTGGTGGCTGAGGGCAGGAAGGTAAGCGAGAGGTGGAAGGTGGGGGATTTTAGCGTCCCTTATCCGCCCGGACTCTTTCCTCCCTCTATGCCTACGCTCGTGGAGCCGCTGGGGCTTACGGCCCTTGGGCTAGTGTAGTTTTAGCTATCCGCTCTAGGTGCGGCCCTGACGGCCGGGACGCATAGGTGTATCTAGGCCCAGCCCTCCTAATAACGTTATTACTGTCTTATCCTGATTGCCTCATGTGGGCCGGCGTCGTGCTCGCTCCTCCCCGGGACTGTAGCCCCGCTCCAGCAGAGGGGAGGAAACTATTTTATGAAATGGGCGAAAATGATTGTAGTCGTAATTTTAAACTCAACTATTTGGAGAATCTCAATGGCAAGCCCTATTAATAGTCTATCTGCCAATCACTCATCGGACCTATCCATCGCACGTGACCTGGGAAGGGAGCTTGAGAGGGCCAATAAGAAATTTCGTGATGCGGTCAGCAGCGGTGATGAGGCCCGGATTAATACCGCTAAGCTCGACCTCGATAAGGCGCAGGAGAATCTTATGGGCTACATGACCGCAAAGGACAAAGAGCACGACCTCATAATGCAGCTCATTCAGATGCTTCGCGATTAGAGAGGAGCTTTATTGAAAGTGGGCGCGGGGAAGCCGGTTATGGTAACCTTAACCATTGAAACCGGCGTCCCACAACGCCCACTGCATGCTACATACGGTACCTCCTTTCTAGAGTTGCCATACCGTCTTAGTTCATCGGCTCAGCGCCACGTTTGCGGAGGAACTTGCGCCAGTTCGCTCTGTCACGCAGAATCACATCCGCCGCTTCCTCATTGCTGCGGACGAAGGTGAAGATCGTGTTATCTTCCGCATCAACCATTCCGTCACCATGGAACGCATCCATCATCGCCCTCAGCCAGTTCTTGTGGAACTGGTGAACGACAAGGAGCGGCGTCCAACCGAGCTGTGATGAGAGGCTGCGGAATCCTTGTACGCCATTCATCTCCTTACCAGAGCGCCTCAGTTGAAGCTTCTGGGCGGTGAAGATGATCTCGTACGCGGTACCGATACCACCCTCGAGCGCCACGAAGACCGTTCCGGCAGTATGAAAGATTCCGAAACGATCATCGAAATGACGCGTCTTGTACTGCCGGTCAAGAAACTCATTGGGCTCCTCACCTCGCAGTTCCAGAGTAGCGGCGAGGGACCTTGTCTTCCCACAGCCGCCGTTCCTTGCGCCCTCGTTGAGGGCCCGCATCATGCCGTTCCCACCTCCGGTGAGAACGTCGATCCCCTCTTCCGCCAGGCGTTGCGCAAACGCCTGCGCGGACTTAAAGAAGCGGTGGTCCCTACTGGTTCGCGCGCTGCCAAAGGCACACACGCGGTAGTAGTAACCGAGGTCCTTGGCCAGACGGTCCAAGTACTCATCACGCAATTCCGACGCCGCTTGCCACTCGGCAAATAGAGCTGCAGACTGACCCATGATTCGAGTCCTTCCTACTAACTACTAGTGCAGTTCGAGGTGCACTAAAACCTCAGATGGCTCTCCCAGCCACCCGCACGTCAAAGATACCTCCTTTAACCCGCGGATGGCGGAGCTCAATCTCTTCTCTACAGTTGCAAATTGACAAAGATCAACGCTCTCAATCTACTGTCTCGACACTTCAACTGAAAGAAGAATCAGGCAGAAAGAAGAGCAGCGCCGCTGCCCGAGAACGGCTTCCAAGGCGCTATCGAACATTAAAGCAGAATTCCGATTGCTATCATAATCATGGCAGGGGGGCGAAAGGAGCTTGATAATGGGGTCGTTAGGCCCGTATATAACTGAAAATGTTTGAAATAATTTCTATGCGGGAAATATCCAACATTCAAATCCTGCAGCTGCAGTGCCCATTGGACTCGAGCCTGCGGCGGGAAGGGCTGGCGTGGACCGCCGCTTACGAAAACTGCCGAAACACTAGTACATCGAGTAATCGAATACGAAACGGCGAAGTGAAATAGCCGGAAGATTCAGTGCGCTCTCCAGAATCTTGCGCAGACTTTCAAATTTCTCATCAGGATGGATCAGCTTCGGCATCTCATCGGGCCCGAGCGGCTCTCCGCGCAGCTCGAAAACCTCCCGCGCCGCGTCGTAGATATCACCGTAGCCGTCCACCAAATTTAGCTTCAATGCTTGCGATCCCACTAAAACTCGCCCATCGGCTATCTGCACTACCTGGTCCCTATCAATTCCGCGCGACTCGACAATTGCCTGCACGAACTCTTCGTGCACGACACCGATAGTGTTCTGCAGAAATTCGCGCTCTTCCGGTGCCATCTCCCTGAATGCATTACCCACATCCTTGAGCGCGCCGCTTTTAACGGTAACCATCTCGACTCCAACCATATCGGAAAGTTTGCGAACGTTCGGAATCTGCATAATGACTCCTACCGATCCCGTGATGGTTCCCGGCTGACAATATATTTTTGAAGCTCCAAGAGCCGCGTAAAATCCCCCCGAAGCGGCCACCGTACCGAGTGATGCCACTATCGGTTTTTTGGCTTTCAATTTACGCACGGCATTATAGATCTCCTGAGAGGGTCCGACCGCGCCGCCTGGAGAATCAATTCTCAATACGATTCCCTTAACCTTGTCATCCTGGGCCTGCTTATATAGCGATTCTATCACGGGCTTTGAGTCGGTAATCATTCCGTCGACTCTCAGCACCGCAACAAGCTTTCTATTTGTTTCAAGCGAATCGGCGCCACCTGCAGAGACCGCTGTAAGAAGAAAGACCAGCATCAGCGGCACAAAAAATAGGATTATCGCCACCATAGTGACGACCTTAGCAAGCCACAACAGATACTCTCTCATCAGCGACCTCAATTTATCGAGTTGAAACCCTATAGTATTAACATGACCGCAAACAGCTATGCATGATCCTTAGCCGCCTGTTCTGCCAACAAGCGTAAGAAATACAATCAGTACCAGTATTAATGAACTGATCCCGTGCAGCATTACAAGGCGCTTCTTCTGAAGTACCGCTCCAGCCGTGGTCTTGCGCACCTCTTTACCCACAAGCCAGCTTATAACGTAGAGCACGACCAAGAGCGTCAGCTTTCCGTGAAACCATCCCTGTTTCATGTAATAACCGGCCCCCATTATCAAGAACTGATACAAGCCGCTCACCGTTGCAATGACAAGACCCGAAACTACGAATCCATACCAGATCCGCTTCGTCATGTAGCGAAATGCGTCCAGGGCAGGGCTTGCGCTTGCAGCACCTTCAACGCATAAAACTTGCATGTAACGGGTAACCATGGCTAAACCGCCGAGCCAAAAAACAATCCCGATTATGTGAAAAGCGAGTGAGTACGCCATATTAATTTGCCAAAAGAATGTCCCCTAAGCTGCCGATATCTTAATTGAGATATCTATAAAAAGAAAGACAGCTGACAAGACGGCTGACGGCTGCTTTCTCATGGACAGAGCCTATTATGGTGTACATCGTCAATGATCCGTCAATGCGCCTAAGTGTACCGGCTTCAGTCGTGAAGCAGCTCGGCGCTCTCTCCCCCAATTCGCTTCAAGCGATAAGTCAGGTGCTTGCCTCCGGTAAAGTGCTTGAAGTCGTAATAGATCAAAATAGGAAATCAGGTCAGCGGGGGTTTTATCTTTTCGGGAATTTTATTCCTGCTACCGTTCCCGAGCAGGTGAGAAATGGTGAGCGGCTGAACCTTAAGGTAATCGAAGCCGGCGAATCGCTTATTCTAAAGATCGTGGCTCCTAAGGTACAGGAGGCACCGCCTCAGTTCAGCACGATGCAGGAGATCGTATCGGATAGATCTATTCAGAATCTCCGTTCCGGCATCAATGCAGCTCGCGGTGATTTTCCCGCCGGGCGTCTCCATGAGCTTCTGCAGGATCCTGCACAGCCCACAGAACTAAAGGCAACAGCAAAGAAACTTCTAGGGTTGATTGATTCTCTAAGCGAAAAGCGTCAGATAGTAGCCGAGAAGGAGATCGGGAGTCCGGCCGCGCTACAGAAGGCGCTTGTAGAGCTTGTCAGCCAGCAGAGTGAGAAATCAGGCAAGCAACCCCGTGCCGGCGCTAGTGACGAGATTAAATCCGCCATCAAGGAGATCTCCGAATACCTAAAAACCCACGCTCATAATAAATCTCTTTCGATAGATTCTATAGAGCAAGCTACTCGCGCTCTCCGGCAACTCGAAAGCGCCATTGAAGGACGCCAAGTTCTATCAAAGCTGAACGTAATAATGGCCAATCTTGGTCAGGCATCGTTCGTACTGCTTCCTGCATACACCGAGGGCGGGTTTTCTATGTGGGAGATGCAGTTCGATCCGAATGAATTTAGGAACTCAGGTGACGGTACATTTGGCGGCGATGAAGATTCCTTCCATCATCTTCATCTTTTTTTGCAGTTTAATTCTATTGGACCGGTGCGCGCAGACCTGGCGTTCCGCGGCGGCGAAACGCTAGTGCGTCTCACTTTCGGGGATGACTGTTTAGCCCAGTTCGTTTCCGGCCATAAGGCAGCGCTTGAAAGCGCGCTAAAGAACGCCGGTTTTGAAAGTCCTTTCATAGTCATAGAGTCCGGCATGGCCTCCAAAGTAGCGCCGCAGTGGCTTCAAAAGATCTCGGCCCTTGACTCCAAATTGTAAGTACCTTAACGAGGATAGGCTTGCTTTGGATAATGGCATTTCTTATGCTTGTCCAATCGATATGTCATCTAAACTAGTTAAAGAACTACTGCAAAAATCGGTGGACGCCAAGCTTAAGGCGATCTCCTCGCAGCCACTGCTTGATCTAGTTGCCAAAGCAGCAGAGACGCTCTCCGATTGTGTTAGCCGCAACGGGCTTATTATGGCATGTGGCAATGGCGGCTCGACATGCGACGCGATGCATCTTACAGAGGAGCTGGTTGCACGCTATAAGCGAGAGCGCCGCGGAATAAAAGCGATGCACCTGATGGATTCCTCGGTATTAACCTGCTGGGCGAATGACTATGGTTTCGATGGGGTCTTTGCCAGACAGATTGAGACGTTCGGCAAGCAGGGTGACGTGCTAGTGGCTTTCTCTACTTCAGGAAATTCGAAAAACATTCTTAGTGCATTGGAGGTTTCCGCTCGGAACGGCGTTCAATCGATTCTTCTTTCCGGAAAGGATGGCGGTAAAGCTGCTAAAATGGCCAACATATCGATTGTGGCCCCTTCAAACGACACCGAGAGAATTCAGGAGATCCATCTGACGATCGTCCATATTTTCTGCGAGATTATCGAGAGGAAGCTGCTAGGAGAGGCTGTCTAGAACAGCTTTGAGCGGCGCGCGGGTATTTTAGATTAAATCCAGTACGGTTTGCGCCCAGTTGTTCCCGGATATACAGCTTGTTTGAGCGCGCACCGCCCGGGCCCTCCGAAGATATAGGTGCAGATCATGTTCCCAGGTAAACCCGATCCCGCCATGCAGTTGAATGGCGGTCTCTACCACCTCAACCGCGCTGGTCCGGGCATACCAAAGCGCCGATATAGCCGCTAATTTAAACTGATCTGGCGAGCTCTGGCAGGCCCATGTAGCAAACACACTAAGCGCATCGGCTGTTTCTGCTTTTACGTGCGCATCAGCAAGCTGCTGCTGAACGGCTTGAAAAGCCCCTACCGGCACTCCGAACTGCCGCCTTTCGGATACGTATTCCGCAGTCATCTTCACACAGCGGTTTGCAATTCCGGCGAGCTCTCTTGCTTTAAGTGCGCACCAACAATCAAAAAGCCAGCCGCTCTTCCCCGACTCGATATACCGCAGCTCGTTAGGCGGAATCATTATAGATAAGCGCGCAGAAGAGAGGTCGATTGAACCAACTCTCTTTCCCTGTTCAGCACTGATGCGCGCAGCAGTTAACTTTCCGGCTCCACCGCCCGGGCTGTCCTGCAGCAACACGACAAAAGCGCTGCCGCCCACTCCCTCTTGATAGTTAAGATGTACGCCTTTATCGGCCCCGGTCCCCACCACGCCGACTGCGCCGCGCACACCACCATCGTAGAGCTCCTTTTCACTCAGTCCCAGCTCGCTAATAAATTTTTCGCGGGCAGTTTTCTCGAGGTGCGAGATTAAATACGGTCCCGCCAGCAGAGCATCTACGAGGTTCTCGGGGCAGAGCGCTCTTCCGCACTCGTAGGCTACAATTCCAAGGTCATGCAGCGTTGCGCTCTCCTTATCAGAGAAGAACTCGAAAAGTCCGAGTGAGTGGAAACCCTGCCAAAGCTGCCTCTGCCAAAGCTGACTGTCGCTCCCCGTGCCCGCGTCTATCCTTTTTCGCAGATATTCGGAGCCTGCGTTCTCGGCAAAAAACCTCGAGATCACCTCTTTAAATTCTTCTTGCTCAGCTGTATACGCAAAAGTCATAGCAGCCTTTAAAGCATCCCCAGCATGCCTTTGACCTCCTCGCTCGGCTGCCATGGCGGATTAAAAGTTACTTTCACCTCTACTGCCTTGATCCCCTCAAGCTGCTTCACTTTACTCTGCACCTCTTCCACTAAGTAAGGCCCGGCGGGACACATCGGCGAGGTAAACGTCATCTCGATCGCAACTCTTTCCCCTTCAATATCTATCGAATAGATCAATCCGAGAAACCAAATATCTATAAAGAGCTCGGGATCCTCAATGGTTTTTAGGACTTCAACAATATCATCGCGAGTAGCCATAGCTTGAATTTATCATACCGCGCATTTAAATAGTAGGTCGCATTGCAGTATACCCTTCACACGTCGTGAGGGGCTCAAGATAATGCGGATCGCCTGCGGCGGGCAATTTTCTCTTTCGTTCAGCGTGCCCCGGCGGTAGCATATTAAAAAACCGGTATCTATATGCGTTCCTCTTATTATTCCGAATATGACGTCTTTGTAGAGTCCGCCGAGAAAATAGTCCTCCATGAGCTGGAGCCCAAGATAGACGAATGGGAGGTGCAGGGCCATTTTCCTGATGAAATCTTCGATCTACTTGGAAGTAACGGACTTCTCGGAATTCTCGTGCCAGAGGAATATGGTGGAAGCGGTGGGGACTACAAGCTGGCAGGCGCTTGGTGTGAAGTATTCGGCGAGCTGTGTGCAGTGGGCCTTACTACAGCGGTTAATATGCACTCATTGGTGATAAGCCATGCTCTAGCCAAATACGGCAGCACCGAAAGTAAAAAGGCCTGGCTTCCACAAGCTGTTCAGGGCAAAGCAATCGGTGCTTACGCTTTCACTGAACCGGGCGCCGGAAGTGACCTTGCCAATATCAAGAC
>JAGFJO010000120.1 GCA_024102635.1 Deltaproteobacteria bacterium | reverse complement strand
GTGGTGGAGCGCTCACGCTCCGTGACGTACCGAAAGGTACTGGACACATAGATCGAGCAGCTTCACCACCAGGCACCTTTCAAAAGTCTAGCCCTCTCGAAAAGTTCCGGAAATCAAAATACAAGGACACAGAGGAACACGGAGGGGAGCAATCAGGGCTAATCGGCGATCAAGTTCGAGTATACAAGAAACCTTTCAGGGGAGCCGGCCGCACTAAAATATAGGGTTAATGTTGCCCCGACGGCAGAAACCGAAGAGCGGCAATCGACCAATCAAAGGAGTTAGTCACGCCTATCTGCGATACCCTTATCTTTTTGCAGCTAATCGGTTCCTTAAAGTAGATCTTCACTTCATTCTGGCCGCCGTAATATGGATAGCCGTCGGAGGTATAGTGTATAGCCCCTTGATATGAAGGTATCTCCCGCACTGTGTTGAAGCATGGCGAGTTTTGATTGCCGGCACAAACGGTTTCGCAAGACACTTTTACTCCTCGGGGAAAGTCGGATGTGAAATCTCCGGTTGCAAGCTCGATTCCCCGGAGCTGCGGCGAATCCTCGAAGCGAATATCGATAAATTCATCCCCCTCCTGGTGGCCTTTTCCGGGCGACCAGCGGGTGGACTTGCGGGCATCGCAAACTGCTTCATAGGCGTTTAGCGAATTATGAGAAGCTTGAAGGCTTAGATTAAACTCAGAGCATGGGACAAAGTGGGCGTCGCGTATAAAATCGCGGTCAATCAGCGTAAAAACCCCCTCATTTCTGAGCAGTGTATATGAGGGAGAGGCGATACGTTGCAAGAGCTCCCTGTACTGGCCGCCATCTACAGCGCCACTCACATGCAATCTTGAGATCTCATCTATCAGTGGGGTGCCTTTTGTCTGAACTGCGCCGGGTGAAAATCTCACCCCATCCCAATTCAGCCGCGCGAGGTTTGTCACGAAGGGAAGTAGCACAATGCAAAGAACTAGGTGAAGATTGCGCCGCACCAAGATTAGCGAAACCAATAAAAGTGATACGGCTAGGGCCATGGGAGCCGAGGGCAAAAAGAACAGCTTCGGAACCACGCGATGGATCACCTGGAGCGGACCGATCTGTGAGATTGACTCTGGTGGCAGAGTGTCCCAAATAAGAGCAGCAATCATCAGAGCTGCCACCCCTGCTAGCGACGCTTCCGAACGTCGCGGGCCCCTTAATGCCAGAAGCGGAAGCGCTAGAAATGCAAGCCATATAGCCGGTCCGTAATAAAGCGACTTCTCGGCTGCTCGTTCTATAATCGGAATTACAGACACCGGACCGACGAGGGGAACGATATTACCGGGCAGATCATCATCTGGAACGACGTGCGACAGCGGAGGATAATCCGGGACCGCAGGAGCGGGAACATTTATGAGTGCGAGAGTTGAGAGAAGCAGCACTGCAAAGCAGGCCGAATAATAAGCTCCTTTATGAGATGCTTCCCGTTCCAAACGCATCTTAGATGAAATAAGAACGGCGAGTGCTGCAAGCGGCAAGGCATACTGGTTTGCTGCGGCAGCGAATATTCCCCCTGCAGTAACGCTGCTTAGAATTGCCGGAAGAGCCGGGGCCGTAATTGACTTAGTGCGGACAAGAACGGCGATCATCAGCGGCCACCATGCAATAGCGCCCAATACAAGCTCATCCCATCCAAACAACAAAACGAGAATAAGAGAGGTGAGGGTTGCTGCCAGCGCTGCCTTGGGCATGGCAAGCGGGGAGGGGTTGTCCAAAGTGAAAAGAGAGAAGAGCCCGATTAAAAGTACGCCTGATGACAAGTAGAGGGTGACAAGCTGCGCAGCGTCGCGCACCAATTCAATCTGCTTTGGAATAAGAGAGAGTACCGGATCGATGCGCCAGCTAAAATATGCATTGGTAGATCTATGCACTGCCGGGCTCCACTGCTCGAGGGGGGAGCTTTTGAAAAAGAGGGCAATTGGGAGCGAAAAAGCGGCATCTATTAGCCAAATAGCGGAAAGCAGAATTGTCAGGCCGATAGCGGCAAAAATGAATCGGCTCATAGTTCTAGCTGAAGCCTCTTAAGCGGGGATACCGAATGGACACTTATCTCCTCTCCTATAGGGCATTCCGTGAGTTCGATGAAATCTATTAGCGGGGCTACCTCTTTGGCCGCCACTTTGCAGTGCGAAGCGGTCACAAATGGGAGGTAGTTGTACTTCAGTACGATGTTCGGCGTGCGCGCGATAAATTTAATCTCGTTGGATGTAACCGAGAGGCTGTCAGCTTGGCCCTCATGCACATAGCTTCCGCTAAAATTTAGCCGCTTGAAAATCTCGAACTTTTCTCCCTTCCATACCGGGCTATACATTTCAGGGCGGGCGGTGAAATAGTCGTGCCAAAACTTTTCGTGCGCTGCAACGCTTTCAACATTGTAGAGGTCAAGGTACTCTTCCACACCGCCGCTTTCGATTCGGCTCATAAAAAATGCCGGTACTATCTGCTTATAGCGCCAAACGTTATGCACATGGCTTGATGCCATCATCTCGGTATCACCGCAATAGTTCACGAGCGGAGCAAGATGTCCGTCGCTTAGTTCATGCAAGACAAAACCCGAAAATAGAAGCCGTCCCTTCGAGGCAAATTGAGGAGCAGCCTCACAAAGTCCCCACACCTCCGGGCGAGCAAATGCATACTGAACCAAGGTGCGGTTTAAAATGACTGAAGCTCCGCTTAGCACCCCGGCCAGTAAGAAGCCTGCAGCCAGAGAGGCTAATGCCGACTGAAGGCGTGGCATAAGGTGATCTTTAGTTTGTGTAAGAAGGCGGGCGATTATTGCTCCGCATGGCAGAGAGAACATAAAGGCCAGCACTACAAACATGCGCTCGAATTCCAGCCGGGGGTTAATAGGCGCTATTCCGGCTCCTACTATGACCAGCCAAACCGCTGTAATGGAGAGCAGTTTTCCTAATGTGCGGCGCAAAAAGTACAAGCCCGGAAGAGAGAGGAGGAACAAAATAGGATTCCATGACACGGCATTCTCTCTCACAATCTCCAAGCTCTTATGAAGCGAGAGCCGATCGAGCTTAGAAGCTTTATCGAATTTGTGCTGCTCATCCCGTTCTAAAAGGGCCATCTGTGTATAAACAGGACCGCCGTGGGTAACAAACTTTGCAACATTGGAGACCGACCAGAACATCACTATCCATGGAACATTGAAAAGCAAGAGAAATAGAGCCAGCTTCAGAACGTATCGTTTGCGGAGCACAGTTCTGATTTTTATTAGTCCCCATAAAATTGCCGGCACGAACACCAGCCCCGAGGGGCTCCACATAAGCATAAGGCTAAATGTTACCCCTAGCGTGACGGCCTGTTTCAAGCTTAGCTCTTTTGTGTCAGATAGCGCCCGGCTGACCAGCACCAGATTGAGAGGAACAAGTGATAATGATGTAAGAAAACCGACAGTTCCATATTGAAAAGCCCATCGATACCAGAGCAAATTGCCGGTAATAGCCAGAGTGGCAGCAAGGCTCGAAGCGAGCCGTGACATCTCAGCGCTGCGAGCTGCGGCGTACACCAAAGCGGGGGCCCCGAAAAAAAACATCAGGGTGACTAACAAGTTGTAGATTTTTTCGGTGGGGAAAGAGTAGATCAGCGGCGACAACAGAAAGAAAAAATTAAGCGCTCCTGTCGCAAAAAAATCTCTGGCATCAATCCCGCCGTTCCAGCGCGGTTCATAGAAAGGAATCGATGGAAAATTCCTTTTCAGCAGTTCAAGGCGATACTGAAACACCGCGTGATCATCGGAAAACAGTAGTCTGCCCGATGCGAGTTGATGAAAGCTGATAAATAACAGAATGGCGGTAAGGATCCATGCAATGGATAGCAGGGGAGCCAAATTTCGCCGCATTAAATAGAAGGAGAGTGCGGCAAAAAGGAGGATCTCCCCCCTGATGCTCGGTCCCTGCAAGAGGTTATACGGTTTTGTAAGCCAGTCGGAGAGGAATAATACCGCTAAGACTACCAAAAATCCCCACGGCTCCAACTTCACTCTTTCAGAGCTGGCCTTAGCTAGAACGATCCCTGCGAGGGCTGCCGTTATAGATGCTCCCAGTGCGAACTTATATGACGGCCAGAGGTAGAGCCCATCGCCGCTCCAAAAACGCATCTTTTGTGAGAGCAGAACTACTATCGTTGCGGCAACACCGAGTGAGAAGAGAAAGGATGATTTAGTGCTTGAGCTGGAAGAGAATGCCGCCATTAGCTATAAAAACCATAGAGTTTTTATATATATAGTATGGAAAGGGGGATCCTTCAACAGCGCTTGAATTGTGGATCGGGGTATGCCGATGGGAGGTAATCTTTCTCTTAGTCATAATTCTCATCCTGAGTGGAGCGCTGGCCTCTGGCCGGCTCGGAGTATGAATTGGCCAAGACATAGTTAACACAACAGTGCCACGACATGGTTGACAGTTAGAGAAGATTTAACTGTTCTGTCCCCCCGAGGGGGGACAGAATTATGCCATGGAGAACTGAAAGCGTGTTAAAC
>JAGFJO010000106.1 GCA_024102635.1 Deltaproteobacteria bacterium | reverse complement strand
CCCGGGGGGGACATAAATCGACCCTTTTGCCGTCCCTTCGAAATTGGAACTTACGACGATGGCGTACGAGCCGGGCGATACCTCAACCATAGAGGCCGTAGCGCGCCCGTTGTTATTGGCGTGGTTGTTAAATGCACTGATGTACTGAGAGACCGTCATGGTGCTGGTAACGGGGATATCAATCGTTATTTGATCGCTTCCGGTTCCAACGGTGTAAACTACGTCACGATCGGAGGCGGGAAGAGCGTCACTAATAGCGGAGAAGGGGGTATCGTCGGCGCTTGCGAAGCGCTCATCAAACGAATGGGTGTGGTTTTTTGCCAGCTGAGTCACGGTAACCGTGTATGCCCCTTTTGCAGCTGCATTTGTAGCGGATGCCGTTACGGCTGTCTCGTCGGTTGAGGTAGCGGTCTTGCTGAGAGCTCCGCCGTTCAGGCGAGCGAATTGCAAAATCATCAGCCGCAGATCCTCAAGCTTCGTTTTTAGCTCGTCGAAGGCGGAATTGGTCTCCTCAAGTTCTGTGATCTTTTCTTCATGCGGCTTGACGCGCTGGGTACGCAACGCCTCTTTCATGGCATCAATAAGCGCGTTGGAGTCGATGCCCGATGCAATACCGGCAAAGTTAATGAGCGGCATATTTTTCCCTATTGCGAGTCGAGAGTTATCCTCTGCAATTATAAGCAACATTTAAGCCAGCGCTAACATATTGAGCCTGCAAGATGGATGCGGGAGCTTCATCGAGGGCGGGGCAAAATCTACCGCACTAATCGGTATAACTTTCAAGCTGGCAGATGTAGATAGGCTAGATTAGAATTCGGCTTCGCGGGATGATCTTATGGGCTGTAGAGCCAGTAATCTGCTTAAATTGCCCTGCGATACTGCACGGGGCGGATAGCGATAGAGCAATCACTTAAAAGACAAGGCCAAAAACTATGAAACTCTCATTTTACGGCGCGGCCGGGACGGTCACCGGCTCCAAGTACTTGGTGGAAGGGGATAATTTTAAGATCCTAGTTGACGCCGGCTTGTTTCAAGGTCACCGAAAATGGCGAGAGATGAACTGGGAGCCGCCCCCCTGCGACCTGTCCTCGTTGACCGCTGTATTGATCACGCATGCCCATATAGACCATACCGGGATACTCCCTCGTTATTGTAAGTTCGGCTTGAAATGCCCGGTTTACCTGACTAGTCCTACAGCTTCTTTGGGACGGCTCCTTCTGCCGGACAGCGCACGGCTCCAGGAAGAAGAGGCTGAGTGGCGTGCAAAGCGTGGCAAGAGCCGCCACCATCCCCCGCTTCCGCTCTACACCGAGCGTGACGCTCAAACAGCGCTCACTCTTTTTAAGGAGGTTCAGTTTAACACAGCATTCGAGGTGGCGCCGGGAGTTCGGGCCACTTGGAGGCGCATGGGGCACATACTTGGCGCTGCGAGTATAGAGCTAGAGCACGGTGGAAAGCGTATCACCTTTTCAGGTGATATCGGCAGATACGATGTGCCGATACTAATCGATCCGCAGCCGGTGGAATTCGGGAATTTGCTTCTTATAGAGTCTACATACGGAGACAGGCTTCATGACCGCAATGATCCAAAGGATCTGCTCGCCAAAGTCGTAAAGCGTACCGCAGCGAGAGGCGGCGTTGTAGTGATTCCAGCATTCGCGGTGGGGCGCTGTCAGCTCCTTCTGCATTATTTTAAGGAGCTTAAAATGGCCGGCAAGATCCCCGATATTCCGGTGATCATCGACAGCCCGATGGCATCGGATGCGACATCGATATATGAGGCGTTTCCGAACGAATGGGACGCCTCCATGAGTAGGCTTGGAGGACATGGCAAAACCCCGTTCTCGTTTTCGAAGATCTATTTTATCTCTGATCGCAGTGAGTCGATTAAGCTTAACAGCATCCACGAACCGATGGTTATAATCTCGGCCAGCGGAATGTTAAGCGGAGGCCGAATCCTTCACCATCTTAAGCACCGCATCGCTTCCCCTGACAATACGATTCTCTTTGTAGGATTTCAGCCTGAAGGGAGCCGCGGGGCGTGGATAAAGAGCGGGGCCAAGACCATGAAGCTGCTCGGCGATGAAATTCCGATAAATGCCGAAATTGATGAGATCAGCTCCCTAAGCGCGCATGCCGACAAGAATGAGATGTTGCGCTGGTGCCGGGAGTGCAGCGGCCGGCCGGACAACGTCGCAGTGGTCCACGGAGAGCGGCCCGCCGCCGAGAATTTTGCAGAAACATTAAAAGCAGAGTTGGGTTGGAGTTGCCGGGTTCCTTCCTACGGTGACACGATAACAGTTTAAAGGACCACCCAGAGTGCTGGGCGGTCCCCTTTACTGCAGCAGCGCGAGCACAATCTCGGGCTGCAGATTCGCCTGGGCAAGTACTGCAGCTCCTGACTGCTGCAGTACTTGCAGACGAACCATCTCGGCTACTTCCTGGGCTACGTCGGCGTCGCGAATACGGCTTTCAGCGGCAATAAAATTCTCGCGTGCTACGGTAAGGTAGTTTATCGCTGAGGAGAGCCTGCTTTCGGAGGCACCCAAGGTGCCTCTTGTTGCCGTAAGGTTTGAGATCGCGGTGTTGATGGCGGAGAGCGCCACTCCGGCGGCATATGTCGAGCCGTCGGTGGAGATCGTGATAATCGAATAGGTGAGGGTGCTCGAGCCGCTAGGAGCCAGCCCAAGTGAGGCTAGTGTGCCCGATACCGCCTGCAAAGTAATGCGGGAATCTGTACTATTGTCGAGGCCGACTTGCAGCGTAATATTGCTGCTTCCAGAAAGAAGGTTAATTGAATTAAATGTCGTAGTCTTCGATATCCTATCGATCTCCGAACCTAGAGCCAGAAACTCGGACGACAAGGCCGATCTTTGCGACTGGGTATAGGAGCCGTTGGCGCTCTGCTGAGCGAGCTCGGCCATGCGGCTTAGCATGTTATAGATCTCATTTAGAGCGGAGTCAGCGACGGCGGTCAGCGAAAGTCCGTCGTTAGCATTTCGAATTGCTACAGCGGCTAAGCGCGCATCGGAACGAAGCTTATCCGCCACCTGAAGCCCGGCAGCGTCATCTGCGGCCGAATTAATCCGCAGGCCGGAGGAGAGGCGCTCAAAGGTCTTGCTCAAAGCTTGGGTAGTGCGCTTTAGGTTGGTCTGCGCCTTGATGGAATCTGCGTTGGAAACCAACGACAAGCTCATACTACAATTCCTTTTGTGGGGTCCGGAAGGTTCCGGGTCCGTTACTCCTTTATCCTATTGGGTGAAAACGGCAGCGCAGCGTTTTATTTTAGAAACTGTCGCTAAATAATTGGCGGCACGAGCTAAGTCGCCGGGACTAGGAATGATTTTTTTTTACTGAATCCCGGATTTAGCGGCGAGCTATGCCGCTGCCTGATCAGGCGCGGGTTGAGAGCTGTCCCCGGGGGGTGCCGCTTGAGCATCGTCTCGAGCCTTTTGAGCCGCTTCCCGTTTTTTGCGCTCCTCTTCCTTCTTAAGGCGGGTGTAGTCCAAATAGTGAAGATTAGCCTGGATATTATCTGTATTGCTGTAAACGTACGCCAGGAAAAACTCAGTAATAGTAGCTTTGCGCACTGCCAACTCTTCAGCCAACCGAAGAACAAGTGCGTTACGGTGCTTGTTTTCGTTTTCGAAAGCTTCCCACCATTTGCGGGCAGAGCCGGTGGTATTGTCCCAGTCGAGCTTCTTTTTAACCTCAGCAAGGGTGTCAAGGATCTTATCGTCAGTCCATCCTCGCGAGTCGCTGATTCCCGGCGGCAAGCCGTTGCTGCCGACTGCGCCGGGGGCAGCTGCTGCTGCACTACTCGGTTCCGGGGATTTTTCTTCGAATCTAATAGGCGCCGCTCTTAGTTTTAGCTCCTTTTCCTCTGAATCGAACTCGCCAAGCCGTTGCCGCAGCTCTGCTACTTTGTAAAACGGCACTAAGTGCCCTTGAAATACCGGAGTGTTGGGCATAAAGAAGGTGCAGATATTATCGGCGGGACGCCCGATCTCATCAGGGGTTAGAACTGCCCGCTGCTGCACCTGCTCCTGGGTGCCGTCGTTGTTGCTGGCAAAGACCTCGGTCAGTTTTTTATTGCTTCCGGTAGACGCAGTCTGGAAACGTATGGTCATCTGGCCGGTTTCCTTCGAGGCCCACTCGGCATCTTGAATATCGAGCGCCGGCATCAGAATTTTGGTGCTGAAACCCGCTAGTACCGAATCAGCATCGTCTCCATAATTCGCTTTGACCTGAGCTATAGATTGAATTGCGGCGACGATACTCACGTTTCTGGATCGCAGGGTGTTCAATTTGACATGGATATCCGGCAGCCGCCCCAAAGCACTTGCAAACTCGTCAATCACCAGTCCGACCGGACGCGGTAGAGTTGTACCGGGGCACGACTCCGCGCGTTTTGTAAGATAGCGGAGGATTTCGACCACGATGACGTTGGCCATCGGACGCAACATCTCCAGCTCGGACTCGCGCAGCTCTACGATAAATAGACTCGGCTTTTCGATTAGATCTTCGATATCCAGTTCATCCATCGATGTCGTGGCGCGTATTGCAGTGAGGTCCCATGCGCTAAGTCGCATTGAGAGCTCCGACATAATGGTGTCTGCGTTTTGCGAGCCGGAACGGGCCAGTTCTACAAACGTCCTGGTATTGCGATAAGCGTGCGGATGAGCCTCCAACCAATCGCAAAGAGGTTTCATGCCGGATTGTACCAGCTCATGGATACGCGGCATCGAGAGCACTTCGTTGCCATCATGCAACAGACCAACCATAAGTGAATTAAGAACCGCCAGGGCGTTATTGCGGAAAAACGGGCTGTCCGATTTAGCCGAAGGCACGTCCGTAGCCATGATAATAGTATTGGCGATCAGCTTTGCATCAGTGTCATCTTCAATCTTAGATAAAATGTTCCAGCTCAAGCTGCGCGCCCGATCGAGCGGGTTAAATAGCATGATATTTTTAGTCGGATTGTACTTTGCAGTCATCGCCGCGAGCTTGCGCCACATCTCCGGCTTTGAGTCGATTACAATCGTCGAACGCACCGGACACATGCAGTCATGATAGAGAATGGGGAGAATTAACCGCGTGGTTTTACCGCTACCGGTTTTGGCTACTGTGAGTATGTGACGGTTGCGGTCCTCGCGCGGAATGACAAGCTTTCCCGTTTTGAAAGCGGTACCCTCGCTGCCGCGCAGGTCGGTTACGGGAAGGGAGGTGTCGCCGGTCTTTCCGGTTGGACGGGTCCATTTAGATATCTGTTGAAAGTCCGCTAAGTCACCCGAGCCCAGTTCGTTTGACTTCGAGCGCTGTGGCCTCTGATACTCCTTTTGCATTATAGAGGCTAGAGACAAGTCGCCAATCAAAATTCCTGTCTTGCGATACTCCTTTACGCTGTGAATGCCTACCAGAAGCAGGTATGCGAACAGGGCAACGAATAGAATCTCTTCGAAAAAGGAGCGTAGTTCATAAGGGGCTACAAAAATTTCAAAAAACCACTCGAATACCGGAACCGGCGCGCGATTAGTTACAGGCTGCTGAATGTCATGAATTAGATTGGATATGCCTTTGATAGCAAACGAGCGATCAATAAAATGCATCGCCATCGGGATGAGGCAGATGGCGGCCAGTACGCCCGGGAGATAGTTGTTATGGCGGCGGGCAGAGTACTGCTTAATTACTAGCCAGACCGAAAGAGTGCCCAAAGTAATGAGGCTCACTGTGGGCGGCAAGGAGAAGTACCACCGCACCAACTCGAGCAACTTAATCTCTAAAAGCTGTAACATCTAGCTTGTCCCAAAGAGCACTTTAACAGTGACTGCCGGAGGTTGAATTCTAACAAACTTTACCTCAGCCCCTATATGCGCGAAAGCAATTAGGGGAATAATATCATGGAATCAGTCAGTTAACTCTTAGAAATGTTATTGATATATGTTGCCGCAGTGTTCCTTAAAAAAAAACGGCCTGAAGGTCTAAGTGGTTGAAATTAGGCGTCTGCGCATGATTTTTTTTCGCACCTTGTTGCATTGCCAACGAGCTTCCCGCGTTTAAGCCGCCTGCTGGGACTGAAGTGCCTGGCACACAGTGCTCTTAAGGGTATCTGAATCAACGGGCTTTTTTAGCACCTGCACGGCCCCGGCGTCGAGCAGCTTCTGCAGCGATTCACTGGGCGCGCCGGTGAAACCGAGTGCCACAATACTGTGATTAATCCTTTTAATCCGCCTCAAAAGTGTGGCGCCGTCCATACCGGGCATTACGGCATCGACAATCACCAACTGCAGCTCGCGCCTGAATTTATTCATAATACTGAGTGCACGGGTCGAATCTTCAGCCACAACGCAAGTCAGTCCGGCGTCTTCCAATATAGTCTTGGCAGTCTGCAGCACCATCAAGTCATCATCCACTATTAGAACGTCCGGGGCGGAGCCGGGCTCTATGGAGAATAAGGAGCTTCGTCTTTCGGCATCTTCGCTGTCATCCTTGGAGGGAAGGTAGACGGAAACTGTAGTGCCGAATCCGGGCAAGCTTTCCACGGTCAGCATGCCATTTAACTCACGGAGAATGGCGTACGCCTGTGAGAGTCCTAACCCGCTTCCGCTTAAGCTTACACCCGTATGGGGGTCTTTATCCTTCGTGGTAAAGAAAGGCTCGAAGCAGCGCTCCTTTACCGCTTCCGACATGCCCGATCCCGAATCGCTAATGGCTAGCTTTGCGTAGCTACCGGACTTAAGGCCCGCGACTTCGTTTTCGCTTATGTAGGCTTGATAAGTTTTTATCGAGAGAGTGCCTCCCTGCGGCATCGATTCACGCGCATTCTTTATCAGCGCTTCAATTGCGGTCACTAGCTTATCTTGGGTAGCTACAACGGGCGCGGGGGTGCCGAACGCCACTGCGATCTTAAGCGAGCTCGAAAAAAGGCCTTCAACTCTGTTGGCGGCGCTCATTGCTGCAAGGTTCAAATCTACCGGAACCAAAAGATTCTTGCTGCTCTCTTCAGAGATGAATAGCTGCCGCGAAAGCTCGGAAGTTCTATTTACAATGTCGATAATCGCCTGGGCCGAGTCGAGAGCTAACTGCGCATTGTTGGGATGATTACGGATTATGGTGGCATGGCCGATGATACTTTGCATCGAATTGTTGAAGTTATGCGACACTCCGGCTGCCAGAAGTCTGAGACCCTCCGTTTTGTGAAGCTGAGCAAGCTCTCTCTCTAAGTTCACTAATTCACTTATCTCTGAGACGACGAAAAGGAAGCCCTCGATCGTGCCTCTCTGCAATAGCGGAAAAATTTCGAGACAGTATACCAGCTCCATGGAAACGATTCGTTCACGGTGGTATTGTGAGGCTCCGCTTGAAATCTCTTTGAGGAACTCTTCGTAGTGACGGCGCTTGCTGCCATCTTTGAAGCAATCAAGGAAGGTGCGTCCGATCTTAAAATTTTCGCGGTGGAACTGTTGATCGCCGAAGGTAAATTCGCGCATGTTATCGGGGCAGTTCAGGCGCAGAATCCTCATGTCTCTATCCAGCGTAAACACCATGGTGGGAAACGCCGCCATCAGTGTCGCTATGGAATCCGGCCCGGCAATATGCGCAATCTCTCCGGTGAACTCGTCCGTGAGGTCCAATATAATCCCTTCAAAAAGGGATTCCTCATCACGTTGCGTGATGGCAGCGCGGCAATGCAGCCATCGAAGCTCATTGTTGTCCGGGCGGATCCAGCGGTACGTCGCGCGGTACTCCCTTCCTCCCTTCAAAGCCTCCTCCAGGTCTGTCAGTAGAAGGAAACGGTCGTCATCATGCACGTGGCGCAGGAAAAGGTTCGCGTCGCGCGCAATTGTCGTATCTTTTACTCCCAATATCGAGGGGGCATTGTCACTCCAAGTAATCAGTGAGCGCGCTCTAGGTGAATATGCAAAAATGAAAAGCTTCGCTGTTGATGTTAGGCTCTGCACAAGAGCGCCGCCGCTCCCCCCGCCGGATGGGGTGCCGTTGACGGAAGTTACGCTTTCCGAAACGCTTTCAGCCCTGCCGCCGTCCGCAGCATCTGAAGCTTTGTTCTCAGTTTTTCCGGAACCGTCAAAACTGCTACTCACAAGCGCCCTTACGTTTCTTGTTTAAGCGTACTACTTCAACTGATGATAACCAAATAATAGGTATTGTTGTAGGAAAATCTTCCTAGGATAATGGCGTCCATCACGAGCTAAGCAGCTTGACGCATTAAGCGATGCTCGCCCAAAAGCTCCTTCTAACTCTTTGAATGTTGTAAAGGTGCCCTTGGCTCTTCACATTGCAATTTTAGGAACACGTGGAATTCCTGCAAGATACGGAGGATTCGAGACATTTGCCGATGAGCTAAGTGCCGTTCTTAGCGGCCGCGGGCATCAGGTGACCGTATACTGCAGAAGGAGGTTCTTCGATGGCAAAACCCGGCCAGATCGCCATGGCGAAGTCAGACTAAGGTATATTCCTACCATTATGCAGAAGTACCTTGAGACACCGCTTCATGGCCTACTAAGCATGGTGGACCTCTGGTTTCGGAATTTCGATGTAATTCTGCTTTGCAATGCGGCCAATAGCCCGTTTGCTTGGATCGGCCGCGCGCGCGGTTTTCCTATTGCTATCAATGTGGACGGCATTGAAAGAGAACGCACTAAATGGAGCAAGGTTGGGAAATTATGGTATTTGCTCGGTGAAAAGTGCTCGGTCTGGTTTGCATCCAGGGTGGTCGCTGATGCGCATGTGATAGGCGACTACTATAAAGAGCGGTATAACTGTGAGAGCGATATAATAGCCTATGGCGCTAAAGCCGTTCGCCGCCCTGCCGGGGCAGCTCTGAAACAGTTCGGACTTATTGAGAGGGGCTATATCCTCTATGTAAGTAGGCTCGAACCTGAGAATAATGCTCTGGGTGTAATCAAGGCCTATAGCAGGGTGAACACAACTCTACCTCTTGTGATTGTGGGAGATGCTCCGTATGCGGAGGACTACAAACGTTCGCTGCGGCTGGCGGCCGAGGGCAGCCGCGTAGTTTTCACGGGATTTCAGTTTGGTGAAGCTTATCAGGAGCTGCAATCCAACTGTTACTGCTACGTTCAGGCAACCGAGGTGGGAGGAACACACCCCGCCCTAATTGAGGCGATGGCATACGGCAACTGCGTGATCGCTAACGGAACGCCCGAGAACCGCGAGGTATTGGGCGAGACAGGAATGATCTACAGCAAAAATGACTTCAGCGAGCTTAGCGGTCTATTCGAAAAGATTCTAAATGAGCCGGAAACGGCACGGGAATTCGGAGCTCTCGCCAAAGAAAGGGCAGAGAAGGTGTACAACTGGGAAGCTATCGCCGATCTATACGAGCGGCTATTCGCCCGGCTATGCTCATGAAGCCGTTGTTTGACTGGCTTGAGGATTGCTTCTATAAATTGAAACCTAAGTTACTAACAAAAGGCTTGAATGGGTTTGGTTTCTGAAGAGGGCGGCACATCGCTGCAAAACGGCTCGTCGACGGGCGGCGTAAAGAACAGCCTGCGAATTGTCGGCCAAGAAGCGCCGCTGCGGCGGGAAGGACCGTTCGTGGCGCCGCTCAGCGGCAAACCGCTGGAAGAGTCGCCCCCGCAGCCTCGCGCATTGCGCGGGTTGGCACGCATCATTGATGGCGGCCTCTGTCATAGATGCGGCTCCTGTGTGGGGATCTGCCCGACCGGCGTGCTCGGCCTGGATGAGGAGGAGTATCCTACAATTAAGAACCTTAGCGCTTGCACGGACTGCGATTTATGCATGAAGGTTTGTCCCGGAGACGAGTTTAACTTCCACTCCGCTCACGAGTCTTTATTCGGAGAACGTGGAGATATTACCTCCACTCATGGGAACTTCAAAACCGCACTAATCTCGCACAGCTCTGATGCGGATATCCAAGAGAAATCTACCAGCGGCGGGTTGGTGAGCGACATATTGATTTATCTTCTTGAAAGCAATCAGATTGACGGCGCTGTCGTTATCGCCTCCGATCCCGGCATTTTATGGAAGGGCCGGCCCATGGTGGCCCGAAGTAAGCAGGAAGTTCTCTCGGCGATGAAATCGAAATATGCAATCTCGCCTACCAATACCATGTTCTCCGAGATTCGTAACCTACAGGGACGATATGCGTTGGTTGGGCTTCCCTGCCAGATACATGGTTTCGTTAAAGCGGCTGAACTTGATGCGAGGATAAAAGAGCGAGTGGTTCTGACCATCGGTCTCTTTTGCCATGCCGCGATCGAACATGAGGGGCTGCGGATAATCTGGGAGAGTATTGATTCAGAGAAGCGCAAACGTGCAAAACGCTACATCTCGCGGGTGGGCAAGCACCCCGGCACGCCGCATCTGGAATTGGATGACGGTACCCTTCACCCGGTATATTTCAGTAATAGAAGCGGATTTAGGCCATCGTCCATGGAGATTATCAACATAGTATATCGCCTTTATACTCCCTCGCGCTGTTTGACATGTTTTGACGCGTCTGCTGAGTTTGCGGATATCGCCGTTGGAGACCCTTGGATGGCTCCACCAAACCCCAGTGTTGACTTTTACAAGGGGTGGAGCTTTGCGTTGGTAAGAAGTGCGCGCGCACAGAAGATAATTGACGGCCTAATCAGCGAAGGGCGTATAGTTCATGAGCCGGTTACGCGCAGAGAAGCATTGGCCTGCAATCGAATGATGGCAACTGAAAAGCGCTGGCGCGCATTCCGTATCATCGAGACGCTTCGCCGGCAAGGCAGGCCGATTCCCGCTTACGGCGAGCACGGGTTCCGGCTGCCGAGTCAATCAGGGAAACAGTTCGTGAAAACGGAGCTGCACATGCTCACTCACATTTTCTGTTATCTTCCGCGCTTCCGTGCAGCAGTGCTGCGTTTCTTTCTCTCCGACGGTGGATACGGCTTGCTGTGGCTGAACAATAAACGGCGCGCGCTGCGATTCTGGGTGCGCGATACGAAAGCGCGGGTCTTGCGGAAGTTTTTCGGAAGAAGGTAAGGCTCGATACATGAAGCTGCTTTTTTTAGCTCCCCAACCTTTTTTCCAAGAGCGAGGCACTCCAATAGCGGTGCGGCTTGCATTGACCGTAATAGCCGAGCGTAATCGAAGAAACGGCGATACACAGAGCGAGATTGATTTATTGGCCTACCATGAAGGTCAGCCGATTGATATTCCGAACGTAGCGCTGCACCGTATTACAGTGCCTCGTTGGTTGGCTTACTTCGTGAGAGGAATAGGCCCGGGGGTTTCGGTTAAGAAGTTAATCTGTGACATCCTCTTTTTGTTCAAAGCATTCAAGCTGGTCCGGGCGGCAAGAAAAAAGAAGTATGATTTGGTGCATGCGGTCGAGGAAGGGGTGTACGTTGCCATGCTTATCAAGTGGATTTACGGCATCCCCTACATCTACGATATGGATTCCTCATTGGCCATGCAGGTCACCGAGAAGTGGCGCATATTCAAGCCGCTTTATCCCGTGCTGTCCTGGCTCGAAAGGCTTGCTATTCGAAACAGCGCGGCAGTTGCCCCTGTATGTGACGCCCTTGGAGTGCTGGCAAGTAACCATGGAGCGCGCAAAACTTTTATATTGCGCGACGTGTCGCTTCTTAACCTTGATGAGATCGACGGAACTATAGATTTAAGAGCCGAATCCGGTGTGCCTGAAGGAGAGATTCTCTCCCTCTATGTGGGTAATCTAGAGCACTATCAAGGGATCGATCTGATGATAGAGAGCTTTGCATCGGTCTGCAGTAAACAATCCTCGGGCCGGCTGATAATAATTGGAGGATCCGATGCCCATCTTGCGCAGTACAAAGCAAAAGTGCGGAGTTTAGGGCTCGAGAGCCGGATCAAGCTTCTTGGCCCGCGTCCTGTCTCGCGACTTGGCGATTACATTACTCAGGCGGACATACTCGTTTCTCCACGCATCAAGGGCAATAACACTCCGATGAAACTGTATTCTTATATGCATGCAGGAAAGGCTTTGCTGGCAACCGAGCTAGCGACCCACACCCAAGTCCTTGATTCCTCCACTGCAATGCTTACCAAGCCCGATATCGAGCATTTCGCGGCAGCCTGGCTGGCATTGAGCGGGGACGATAGGCTACGCAGAGAGCTCGGGTTACGTGCCCGCGCCACAGCGGATGAAAAATATACCTTTGCAAATTTTTCCTCGGAGTTGAACAGACTTTACGAGCATATCTCTCAATCGGTGGGCCAGAGCGCTGCTGTAGTCGAGATCCCGCGCTAACATGTCGCCGCAAGCGAACCCGATTACACGCCGCGATTGAATCAGCTCTGATCTGCTTGAATAAAGTGAGTACTAACATAAGGTTAGGCGATTGGGTAGGCGCAACGCAATCGGGCTTCAGTATCGCCGGCATCTAACCGATCCTAAAGTGGCTAAGTAACTCCACGCTGTCCACCTTTCCGGTGCGGTAGATGTAGAAGAGGGGAGTAGTATGCCGGCCAGACACGATCGGAGTGCGATTGAACCAGTTATTCCGCGGGAATCGGACCTTACGCTTGTTAAGCTATTAATCAAGCTCGATCTTCTCAAACCACCATTTTTGCAGCAGAAACACATATTTTCCGAGTTCGCGCCCATTGCGCATTTTGGTCATCTTGGGATTTTCGATGAAGGCGAAGCGATTGGCAAAGTGGCTGCGCATCTTAAAACAGAGCGCTTTGAACCGTCGGACGGCGATCAGGATCGAATAGCTAAACTACTTGAAAGTGAGCCGTTCAGCGAGATCCCGCTTATAATTTGGAGGAGATGCCGCGCCATTCCCGTGGCCGTCTCCTCTTCAGAGGTAACAGTAGCTATTGCGAATCCACTTGACCTCGAATCGATAAGATCACTGGAACAATCGCTGAATAGAAGAGTGCGTGCGGTAGTAGGCCGGGAAACCGAAATTATAGCTCTTATCTCCCGCACAGTAGAATTGAAGGATGCTCTGGATTTCAACGAGTTTCTGCAGGAAAGCGCGCAGAGTACAGCGAGCCCGACAGGACCCTCGGGTCCTGAATCAAGTATCACGGCGGAAGATATCTCCGCTCCGACAGTGGTACGGCTGGTAAACAAGATATTTGCCGGTGCGATCCTCAAAGGCGCCAGTGACCTTCATGTAACTCCTGAACAAAAAGTTGTGCGGGTACGAATCAGGATCGACGGGATCATGCGTGACCTGATGGAGGTTCCTGCCGGTTACAGCACGGCGGTCGTATCACGAATAAAAGTTCTTTGCGGCATGGACATCACCGAGCGCCGGCATCCACAGGACGGGCGCTTGCGGCTCAAAACCAGCCAGGGCGTGCGGGATCTTAGGGTTTCGACAGTCCCGACCATTCACGGAGAGAACCTTGTGGCGCGGATTCTGGCGACGGATTTCTCACGTTTGGATTTAGATGCGCTCGGGATGCAACCGGTACTACTCGAGCGATTTAAAAAGGTACTTCGTTCATCATCACAGATTCACCTTATTTGTGGTCCTACCGGGTCCGGGAAGACTTCGACGCTTTATGCCGCTCTGATGCATCTGAAAGACGGAACGCAGAATATAGTTACAATTGAGGATCCGATCGAGAACAGGGTAAGTGGAATTACTCAGATTCAAGTAAGCGAGAAGATCGGCCTCACCTTTCCTAAGGCCTTACGTTCCGTGCTCAGGCAGGACCCTGACGTCATTATGGTGGGGGAGATTCGCGACGCCGATACGGCAGCTACCGCCGTGCAGGTCGCGCAAACCGGCCACGTAGTAATCTCGACAATCCATACCAACACCGCGGCAGGCGCAGTTACCCGATTAAGAGATTTGGGGGTTCCCTCCTTCATGATTGCATCGTCTCTCGGCAGCGTCTTGGCGCAGCGGTTAGTGCGGAAGCTCTGTAAAAACTGTAAGGGAGAAGCGGAGCCCGCGGAGAGAGAGCGATTAAGGCGCCTATTGATCCCTGAACAGAATGCTCACGGCCCGGTGGGATGCGAGATCTGCGACTACACAGGCTATCGCGGACGAGTCGGAATTTTTAGCTATCTTGAAATCGGACCCGAACTAAGCGCAGCTATCCGGGAAGAGAAGGGGGAGCGGGTCATTGAGGCGCTTGCACTCGAGCAGGGATTTATTTCTCTTGGCGAATCTGCTGCTGAAATAATAGCATCCGGCACCACTTCCTTGAGTGAGGTCGAGCGGGTGATGGGACAGCTCGATACCAGCGCCAAAGGCACACTACAGAACGGTGCGGTAGCCGTCCAGGGTGAGGGACAAACAGGCGCTATCTGCAAGAGGCGAATTCTTGTTGCGGATGACGACGAAAATGTGCGCATGGTTTACAAACTGCTGCTTGAGCAGCATATGTATGAGGTGGAGGAAGCTACTAACGGCTTTGAAGCTCTAGAAGCGATATATAGGAGACCCCCTTCGCTGCTTGTGCTCGATCTGATGATGCCCAAGATGAACGGATTGGAGGCGCTAGAGCGGCTTCGACAGGACCCTCAAACACGGAACATTCCTGTTCTAATGCTGACAGCGGCAGCTACTGATGAAAACGAGCTGAATCTATTGAAGCACGGTGCCGACGATTTCGTCAGTAAGACTGCTAACTCAGACATCATCCTGGCAAGAATTAACCGTCTTCTCTCTTCATGCTGACTTAGGTGAGGGCTCGGCACTGCGGCGGGCAGGCGTCAGCCGCGAGTGGCCGATTTCGGAAGCAGATACCAAAGCTTGCCCCGGGAATTTACCCGACCCGCGTACCGTCCCGCATCATCTCCCCGTCCCCAAAATAGATCCACGCGGCCTCCTCCCAGTATAGCTCCGCCGGCATCCTGGTCGATGACGAATCGCGAGGCCTTCTCGGAATCCTCGGGATAGGGATCCGAGTTGCTTCGGTATACCGGTTTTTCAAATTCCAGAAACGCCAGAGCGCCCTTCGGAAAAAATCGAGTGTCCGTCGCTATGGTGCGGCCGGCAGTTGCGGGAATCCCGCTGGAGGTAATAGCCCCGGTATCCGATACCGTAAAAAATACATAGCTCTCATTCTTATTCATGTAACTGCGTTTCTCTTCAGCGCTTACATTGATCAGAAAATTCCTAATCACGTCGGCTGAAATCTTGCTCTCAGGAGGTAATGCTTGCCTGATATCGACGCCGATCGAGCGGTAGGGAAGACCGTTCTTATCAGCATAGGTGAGCCGCAGCTCTTGACCGGAAGGAAGAACTACCGTCCCAGAGCCCTGAATGTGAAGGAAGAAAGCCTCGACCGGATCAACCCAGCAGATCTCGAGTCCGCGTCCAGCGAGAGCGCCATCTGAATCGATCTCCTTTCTGGAATAGTAGGGTAGCACCTTATCATTGTCGAGCCGTGCACGATGCTTGCGTGTCTCAACAATGTCAGGCTGAAAAAGTCTCAGATCCAGTTTCAAAAGGTCTGTAGGTTTGCGGTAAAGCGGCTGTGAGAATAGTTCTCCAGGGGTCGTGTCTCCTAAAAGCACCGGTTCATAATACGATGTGACGAGAACCTCTCCCCAGCGCGGCTGGCCGTATACCTCGTAGAAGTCGAAATTATTCTCTATAATTTGATAGAATCGTCCCGCGTCTCCGGCCGAAATGGCTTCGGCAAGCGGCTTGAGGGCCGCCGCGTAGTCGGCAACTGTTATCTTGCGGGGCCCGAAAGACATAATCCGGCCCTGGTCCTGCCGGCTGAAAAACTCAATTTGAGCGGAGAGGGCATTGCTAAGATTCTCCAGCTTAAGATCATCGCCGAGTTGAGGAGCCGAGTCAGGCCGCATGGCGTCGGATAATTTAGCTAGTGGAGCCCTAGCGCAGGCGGTGATGATAAGCGTTATAATAAAAATTACTTTGATTCTAATCACAGCGGTTAATCTGAGAAGGACATCGCGTCGCGCTGAGAGGCGGCAGGAAGAAGAGGGAGCTATAGGCGCTTGAGGGCACATAATTTTAGTATAGTGGCATAGAATGGCGGAAGCTGATCTTCAAATTACTTCTATAATCTCTAAGAGGGAGTGGCAAGAGGAGCAGTTGTTCTTTGAAGGAGATCCGTATTACTCCGAGCTGTGCAGCGCTTTGAGCAGTGCCTGTAAGAGCATCGAGCTGGAGGTTTATATTTTTGATAACGATCCTATCGGCGAAATGATATGCGAACAGTTGGAGCGCGCGGCAGGCAGGGGGGTGGTGGTGCGTGTTCTGGTCGATGGATTTGGCTCCCCGAACTGGTATTCGACATTCGGGTCAAGACTTGAAAGGGCGGGCGCAGCGGTCCGAATTTATCGTGAACTTCCGTGGCGCCGCATATTATCCGGCCGATGGCACGAGGTAAGTAAGTTCTCCCTCTCCGCTCTTCTAGGCCGTATGAACCGGCGTAATCACCGTAAAGTCTGCATCTTTGACCAGAGGACGGCGCTTGTCGGAAGCTTCAACATCGCTGCCTGCCACTCGGCCGAAATTAGCGGGGAGAGCGCTTGGCGGGACACTGCCGTAAAAGTGAGCGGCGGTGCGGTGGTTGACCTCCTTAGAGCTTTCAATACCGCCTTTGGACCTACAAGCGGTAGATATATAGAAAAGATAAAGGCATGGTACAAAGGCAGACGCGGGTACACGGATGGTCTGGTTAGGCTGAATATTACACGCCGTATGCGACGTTCCAATTACGGCGAATTACTGAAACGGATACGGCGTGCAAAATCGCGCGTATGGATTGAAACCGCCTATTTTGCTCCGAAATTGTCTCTGATCAGAGCTTTGAAAGCTGCAGCTCGTAAGGGCGCGGACGTGCGCCTTTTGGTGCCGCATAACTCCGATGTTTTTTTTATGCCGATAATTACCAGCGCATATTATGAGAGTCTTTTGAAGGGGCAGGTGAGGGTGTATGAATATCTACCTCGAATGCTGCACGCCAAATCGGTCTTAATCGATGACTGGGCGATGGTAGGCTCTACCAATCTTAACCACCGTAGCCTGTTGCATGATCTAGAGGTAGATGTGGTGCTTTCAAGTGAGGAATCGATTCGCACATTAGCTGACCAAACCCTTGAGGATCTCAACAACTGTGTAGAGATTACTAAGCAGAATTGGAAGGGCGCGCCGTTTTGGAAGCGCATAGTAGGTGCACTGCTGTACAAGTTTCGAAATTGGTTATAGTGATGCAGCTATCGGTTCTCTCTTACAACATCCATAAGGGCTTTAGCACCAGCAGCAGGCGATTCACACTTAAAGCGATCAAGGAGGGGATCCAGGCTTCAGGCGCCGATCTTGTTTTTTTGCAGGAGGTGCTCGGTAGGCACGACCTTCACGCCCGGCGCCATGCCGAATGGCCGACCGAATCTCAGTTCGAGTACCTTGCGGATACCGTCTGGGGACACTACGCCTACGGCAAGAACGCTGTCTATGACGAAGGGCACCACGGGAACGCTCTGCTCTCCAAGCTTCCCATAGTTGCTTGGGAAAACTTCGATGTATCGACGAACCGCTTTGAGAGACGCGGCGTATTGCACGCCGTGGTTAACGACCCTGAAAGCGGGATCAACATCCACACAATCTGCCTGCACTTCAATCTCCTGCGCCAGAGCCGCAGCCGGCAGCTATCCGATCTCTGCAATATTGTGGCGCAGCATGTTCCTAAAGCTTCTCCTCTAATCATTGCCGGTGATTTTAATGATTGGAACTCTCGCGCAAGTAACGTTATCTGCAAAGAGTTGTCGCTTAGAGAGGCATTTAAAGAGTTGCATGGCCGTTATGCCAAGACCTTTCCCAGCCGTCTTCCGGTTGCTCAGCTGGACCGCATCTATTTCCGTGGCTTCACTCCGGTACGGGCAAAAGTGCTTGTCGGGCGGGAATGGAGCCGTTTGTCCGATCACTCTCCTATACTGTCGGTATTGGAGTTGTAACCCTAGCCCGAAACATTGCGGTTAGTCGAAGCTTTGCGGTTCCTGTTGGGTCAGGCAATGCAGAGTTCCCATCCCGAGTATCAAGTCCGTTGAGTTGATTCCCACCACTTGCCGTCCGGGAAATGCCTTCTTGATCTGAGTAATCGCTTGATAGTCGCGCGGATCATTGAAGGTTGGCACCAGTACAGCTTGATTAGAGATATAGAAATTGGCGTAGCTGGCAGGCAACCGGTAGCCGTCGTAATAAATAGCGCCCGGCATAGGTAGTTTTGCTACCTCAAGACTCCGGCCGCGCGCATCCTTTGCCGTGGAGAGACGGTGCAGGTTGTCCTGGGAGGCCTCGTGAAATGGATCGGATGGATCGTCCTCGAACGCCAGCAATACCTTTCCGGGGGCGGTGAATCGCGCGATATCATCTATATGGCCGTGTGTGTCGTCCCCTTCGCAACCCCTTCCGAGCCATATTGTTTTCTCCGTGCCGAGATATTGCTTGAAGTGCTGTTCATATTGCGAACGTGTTAAGCCGGGATTACGCTCTTGAACCTGCGATAGTAAACATTCTTCCGTTACCATTAATGTGCCTCGACCGTCACACTCGATGGCCCCGCCTTCCAGTACAAAAGGCTTGGAGTTGTCGCTTCTTACTGCGTTTACTAATGGAATTCCGGTTTGAGCGGCAAAAGTTTGCGGCACATTGCGATCGAATTCGAAATTTTCATACTTTGCCCAGGCATTGAAGGTCCATTTAATCCAGGCAAGATTACCGTCGGCTGTTCTGACGGCAGTAGGACCCGAATCTCTAAGCCAAGATCGGTCATTAGCCTGTATATAGAAGCGGCATGTTTCCTCTCGTATCCCGCAGAGAGAGAGTGTCGAGGCGGCAAGTTCCCGTATCGATGCATCATGACAGATGATGCAAACCTGCTCTGACTTTGAAAGTACGCGCACTATCTCAGCATAAACCCAGCGGATTGCGGGAAACTTTTCGAGCCAGTCGCTCTCTTGATGCGGCCAGCAGATCCAAGTAGCGCGGTGTGGCTCCCATTCGGCCGGCATGCTGAAGGCGTTTTTTTTGGGTGACATTAGACGCAGATCTCTATAAGCAGGGCGCGGCAAAAAACCGGTCCGGCGACGTTTAATCGCTCAGAGTACCTGTAGCGGTACGGCCGTGCAACAGCCACACGGCGGTGTAAGTTCAACGTTTCCGGCTCACTACCAGCTGAGCTGGATCATATAGGTGACGAGCCGGACTTCTAATAAGAGGAAAATCAAACGGTTATCCGGATTGTTGAGCGGTCCTGCTGGGTTATCTTGCCGCTCGGTATGCTAAGTTCTACCCTTGTGCTACCCTGAGCCGAATATTTCAGCTCCCCCGCGCTGTTGCCCGGGAGATGAGTTTGTAGAGGAAGAAATGGATCGCGTATCGGTAATTGTTCCTATTTATAATGAACGGCAGAACATCGACCCTTGTTACAGGGAGGTGACTTCGGTCATGGAGAGAATGGGCTGCGGCTACGAGATAGTTTTTGTAGATGACGGCTCAAGTGATGGTTCCCTTGAGGTCCTCTCCGGCATTGCTGCAAATGATCCTAACGTGCGCGTAATCGAATTCCGCCGTAATTTCGGTCAGACTGCCGCTTTGGCCGCCGGTTTCCAGCATGCGCGCTACGAGATAGTGGTTGCTATGGACGGCGATCTACAGAACGATCCGGCAGAGATTCCGCGCATGGTCGCCAAGCTGGAAGAGGGGTATGACCTAGTCGCCGGATGGAGAAAGGATCGAAAAGATAAGTTCTTTTCTCGGCGCCTCCCTAGCATGATTGCAAATTGGCTGATCTCGAAGTCGACAAAAGTTCAGCTGCATGACTACGGCTGCACTCTTAAGGTAATGCGTGCCGAGGTTGCGAAGGGAATAAGACTATACGGTGAGATGCATCGATTTATCCCGGCGCTCGCCGATCAAGTGGGTGCGCGCATAGCCGAGCTGCCGGTCAATCATAGGGAGAGGAAGTTCGGCAAGTCTAAATACGGTATCTCCAGAACACTGAGAGTAATCCTTGATCTAATTACGGTAAAATTCCTGTTGGGCTATTCGAAACGGCCCATTCACCTCTTTGGAACCATCGGTTTACTTTCGTCCGCCGCTGGTACGATTACTTTGGCTATATTAACTTATCAACGTTTATTTCAGCATGTACCGATGGGGAACAGACCTCTGCTTGCATTGGGCGTTATGTTAATCATCATCGGTCTGCAGTTTTTGGTGTTCGGGCTTCTGGCCGAAGTGTTGGCCCGCACCTATTACGAATCTCAGGATAAGCCGGTATACGTAGTGCGCAGAATAATCGCCAGTGCTCCAGAGGGCACTCCTAATGGTGAGGCAGGCCATGATGAGTCAGGCGGAAAGTTGCGCCGCATGTTCGTTAATTAGCCATTTCATATTCTTTTCGGAATTGGAAGTATGCAATCCGTAGGAGCCGTTCGGCATGAGGCACCCGAATCCGAAGCTGCGGCGCACGGCCGCGCTCGGCGGCTGCGCCTGCTTCTGGATGCCCGCAAGCTGGGCGATGGGGGAATCGGCGTTTATATTGAGAATCTTATTGCGGGACTGATCGAGAGCGGAGAGGTTGAGCTAACGGCTATCGTGAAGCCGGCCGCAGCGAGGACCCTAGCCGCGCAGGTCGCAGTAATTGAGGACAGCGCTAGCTCATACTCATTTGACGAGATGTTCCGCTTAGCCAGGCGAATCGACTTCTCGAACTACGATCTATTTCATGAGCCGCACTACACGCTGCCTTACGGCATTCCGATCCCCACGGTCGTGACGATCCACGACCTAATTCACTTGCAGTTCCCAGAGAAGCCGTTCATACCGTACTTGGCGGGCTTCCTCATAAGATCAGCGCTGCGACGCGCTGATACTGTGGTTACGGTCAGCCGTGCGTCACAACAGAAATTGGCCGAGTTCGCGCGCAATAAACCTGCGATAGTATCGAAGATCTCGGTTGTGCCGAACGCTCTCGATCCTTATTTTCTGGAGGGCCGCTCGCAGGGAGAGGCTCCTCATCAGCGCTGCTGCGGAAAATACTTCCTCAGCATTTTGTCAAACTTAAAGCCTCACAAAGGAGTAGCTGATCTTCTCGATGCCTTCCGCCGTGTGCGGGAAAAGCTGGAAACCCAAGCGGCTCAGGAGAAGAGCGGACGGCAAGGTAAAGTATTCGGAGATCTTAAGCTGGTTCTGTTGGGTGAGGGCACGCAGAGCATGGTAGACCGCGAACACCTACTGGATCTCGCCTCGACCGTAAAAGGGGTGAAGATAGTAGGCCGGGTAAGTAAAGAAGAGCTGCGCTCCTGGTATAGAGGCGCTCAGGCTCTCGTAGTAGCGTCAAGGGAAGAGGGCTTTTGCCTGCCCGTATTGGAGGCGCAGGCCGTTGGTATTCCGGTGATAAGCCGCCCAGTCGCGGCCGTATGCGATCTTCTGACTTCCAACGATTATCGTTGCGAAGATTTCGAAGTGCAAAGCTTGGCTGATGCGATGTACAGCTTTCTGCAGAATCGTCCGGTGCCTAAACTGAACGAACCTAACCATGCCGCCTTAAGCGTTCACTTCACCCCTTATATGAGATCGAACATCGCGCGGTCCATTCTAAGTGTTTACCGCCGCACTTTGTCCGGCCCCGAATGAAATGAAAGTCGCATTAGTTCATGATTGGCTGACCGGCCTTAGAGGCGGAGAGAAATGCTTGCTGGCCTTCCTGAAAATCTACCCCCAAGCTGATATCTTCACTCTGCTGCACGTTCCCGGCAGCACGGCTCATGAAATTGATCGCAAAGTCAAGCAGGTTTCCTTCCTAAACAGGCTCCCTTTGGTGCGCAAATACTACCGCTTCCTTCTGCCGCTTTACCCTGCAGCGGTGCGAACCCTAAATCTGCAAGGGTACGATCTGGTGATATCCCTTAGTCATGCCGCCGCTAAGAATGTTCGTGTGCCCGAGGGCTGTGTGCACATCTGTTACTGTTTTACCCCGATGCGTTATATCTGGGATCAGGCCTCTGCTTACTTCGGACGGCTGTTGCCATTTGTATGGCCGATCATCAGCAGGCTGCGGCGCTGGGACTTGAAAGGTTCCGCCAGGGTCGATCATTTCATAGCCATTAGCAGCTTCGTAGCAGCGCGCATTAGGCGTTTTTATAAGCGAAAAGCTTGCGTGATCTTCCCCCCAATGGAATCAGGCTGGATTAAGTCTCGTGGTGAGGGGGAGACGGGAGAAGCGTTTCTCTGTGCGGGGGCGCTGGTTCCCTACAAAAAAATAGACCATGCGATTGAAGCCTTCAATCGCAACGGGCAGCAGCTATGGATCGTGGGAAGCGGGCCTGAAGAAGCAAGGCTCAGGCGCGCTGCACGGGAGAATATAACCTTTTTCGGTTTTCTCGACCAAGCACAGCTGGCTGATCGGCTTCGCCGTTGCCGGGCGCTTATCTTCCCCGGCACGGAGGATTATGGACTTGTCCCGGTCGAGTGCATGGCCGCCGGAAGGCCTGTAATAGGACTTTTTGACGGTGGACTAAAAGAGACAGTAAATGGGCTAAAACCTTGGATTAATTCGAGTCTTGCTCCGGATAACTTCAGCGGAGTATTTATTAGGAGAAGAAGCGAACGGAGCGCTCAGGTCGAATCTATTATCAAGAGTGTAGAGTATTTTATGCGCTGCGAGGATAACTTCAGCGCTCAAGCTTGCAGGGACCAGGCTGGCAAATTCAGCGAAGAACGTTTCTTCGCCGCGTGGTCCGACTTCGAGCGGCGTATCGGATTACCTGGCCAAGAAGCCTTCGTTAACGGGAGCGCCTCCATCGGCGCGTTGTAACAATGTTGAAACAGAAACGCCAGCTATTCGAATTTTTATTTATGGGGGTCGATCTGGTGGTCGTCACCATAGCGTGGTGTCTGGCTTACTGGCTCCGCTTCCACACCGGGTATTTCCCGCTCGATAAGGGAGTACCTCCCTTCAGCACTTACTTTTCGATGCTTATTTTCATCTGGCTTATCTGGGCATTTGTATTCGGCCAAATGGGACTTTATCGCCCCATGCGGGGCATTCGCCGTAGTTATGAGCTTTGGCTACTGCTGAATGCTAACGCGCTTGCGCTCTTGCTTTTGATTGCAGTTACTTACCTATTCAGGGAAAAGACGGTGCAATTTTCCCGTCTTGTTTTTGCATTATTCGGGGTTTTGTCATTGATGCTGACAATAGCGCAGCGTTCACTGCTGCGATTCGTTCTCCGGGAGGTGCGCAGGCGAGGCTATAACTTAAGGTATATGCTGATTGTCGGCGCAGGAAAGGTGGCCGGGGACATCGCCGCTCGAATACGATTCCATCGCGAACTTGGAATTCAGCTAGTAGGATGCCTGTCGCGTGATGCTAACGAGAAGCGGGGGCCGAAAGGAGTTCCACTGATCGGAACGTACGCGGACCTTCGATCTATTCTGGGCAAGACGGAGATCGATCAGATCGTAGTGGCGCTGCCCCTAGAAGACCACCGTTTACTGCCGGAGATAATCACTGATATTGGAGACTGCTTGGTTGATATAAAAATCGTGCCGGATCTTTATCAGTTTGTCAGCGTCGGAGGCGCCGTTGAGGAGTTCGAAGGTCTCCCGGTGATCAGCGTGCAAGGCTCGCCGTTGGACGGGGTGGGGCTGTATATTAAACGCGCTACCGATCTGGTTCTATCTCTTGTGCTGCTTGTAATTTTATCGCCGCTGCTTTTGGTAATTGCACTATTGGTGAAGCTGAGTTCAAAGGGGCCGGTGCTTTATACACAGGAAAGGGTCAGCTTCGATGGTAGTAAATTCAATATCATTAAATTCAGAACGATGCGTATCGATGCGGAAACTGACGGCCCGCGATGGGCTGTGCCTGGAGACGGGCGGGTAACGCTTGTAGGGCGGATACTCCGATCATTGAGTTTGGATGAGCTTCCGCAACTGTTCAATGTCCTGCGAGGTGATATGTCGATCGTCGGACCACGCCCCGAGCGCCCGGTCTTTATAGATCAGTTCCGTGCGCGCATCCCCAGATACATGCTGCGGCATAAGGTGCCGGCCGGTATGACAGGATGGGCTCAAGTGCACGGTTGGCGGGGCGATACTTCCATTGATAAGCGCATTGAATATGATCTCTATTACATCGAAAACTGGTCTTTGCTGCTTGACCTGAAAATTTTATTTCTCACCCTCTTCAGAGGCTTTCGCAATCGCAATGCGTATTAGCCGGCAAGGGCCGCTGGAGCGGTAGCGGGCCTTGAAAACCCCTTGATTCTATTGCATGCTAGAGCGGTTCTCAAAAAGTATGTCCGGAACGGACGATTCTTTTGAGCAGGTGTTCGCTCTAGCCGTCACATTATCTGAGTGAACTACTTGAATGAGGTTATTCCATTTTCATGACGTGTAGGAATTAGCGATGAACATTACTGTAGTCGGATGCGGGTATGTTGGCTTGGTGGCCGGAGCATGTTTTGCGGAAACCGGCCACGATGTGATTTGCGTTGACATCGATGAAGGGAAAGTTGCGGCGCTCACCAGGGGCGAGATTCCTATTTACGAGCCCGGATTATCCGACCTCGTCACCAGTAATGTGGAGCACGGTCGCCTGCGCTTCACTACTTCAATGAAAGATGCCGTTCAGGCATCAAAGATAATTTTTATCGCCGTGGGTACGCCTCAGGATGAAGATGGGTCGGCTGACCTGACACATGTGCTCAATGTGGCCCGGGAGATCGGCACATTCATGAATGAAGACAAAGTTGTTGTGGACAAGTCTACCGTTCCGGTCGGTACCGCCGAACTTGTGAAAAAGACTATCAAAGAGATTTCTAAATTCGGCGTGGAGGTGGTGAGTAATCCCGAGTTTCTAAAGGAAGGAGCCGCCATTGATGACTTCATGAAGCCCGATCGAGTGGTAGTCGGAGTATCCAGCCAGCAGGCTGCCGAAACCATGAAGGAGCTTTACGCGCCATTTGTCCGCACCAATAACCCGATTCTTGTCATGGACGTAGTTTCTGCCGAGATGACAAAATATGCGGCGAATACGATGCTGGCGACCAGGGTATCGTTTATGAATGAAATAAGCAGGCTTTGTTCTAAGGTCGGAGCTGACATCAATATGGTACGGATCGGAATCGGCAGCGATTCTCGAATCGGAATGAGCTTTTTGTTCCCGGGTGTCGGCTACGGCGGGTCATGTTTTCCCAAGGACGTACAAGCGCTTATTCATACAGGAAATCAGTATTCTGTAGAAATGAAGATAGCCAAGGCGGTGGAGGAGGTGAACGCTCAGCAGAAGATGGTAATGGTCGAGCGTATTAAAGAGCACTTCGGCGGCGAGCTATCGGGCAAAACAGTTGCGGTATGGGGTCTGGCGTTCAAGCCAAAAACAGATGATGTACGTGAAGCTCCGGCGCTGGTTATCTTGGACGAGCTGGTTAGAGCCGGCGCCCGCATTCAGGCTTTTGATCCTGAGGCGGTGCATACTTTCAGGCAACGCTTCGGCGAAAACAATAGCGTTTCGTATTCTGAAAGCAACTACGATGTGTTGAAGGGCGCCGACTGTCTGCTCATTTGCACCGAGTGGAACGAGTTCCGGCGGCCCAATTTCGCTAAAATGAAATCCCTACTGAGCGGAAAGGTGATATTCGACGGAAGGAACATTTTTGAACCGAAAATGATGAAGGACGAAGGTTTCGTGTACTACAGCATTGGCCGCCCGGCGGTCAATGGTAATGCATGATGCACCGGAAAGGTAATTTATGGCACGAGTATTGGTATCTGGAGGAGCGGGATTCATCGGGTCTCATCTTTGCGACGCCCTTCTCAAGCAGGGAAATGAAGTGCTGTGTCTTGATAATCTCTTCACCGGGAGTAAACGCAATATACAGGCTCATTTTGCTAATCCAGATTTCGAATTCATCCGCCATGACGTCACTCAACCGATTCTGCTGGAGGTAGACAAGATCTATCACTTGGCATGCCCGGCGTCCCCTGTCGATTATCAATACAACTCTGTTAAGACCATCAAGACCAACGTGATGGGAACGATAAACATGCTGGGGATTGCAAAGCGTGTGAAGGCGCGCTTCCTTCTGGCATCAACATCCGAAGTTTACGGGGATCCGCTGCAGCATCCACAAAAGGAGAGCTACTGGGGCAACGTTAACCCTATAGGTCCTCGAAGCTGTTATGATGAGGGTAAACGCGTAGCCGAAACTCTTACAGTTAACTACCACAATGAGGCCCACGGTAAGGTTAATACGGGCATTGTGAGGATTTTCAATACTTATGGCCCACGAATGCTTTTCGATGACGGGCGGGTGGTGTCCAATTTCATTGTGCAGTCTTTGAAAGGCGAAGAGATAACCGTGTACGGTGAGGGGAGTCAGACCAGATCTTTCTGCTATGTAGACGATATGGTTGCCGGACTTATGGCAACGATGGAAAAATCGGGTTTCTCGGGCCCGGTCAATCTTGGTAATCCGGTGGAGACTACAATCCTCGAGCTTGCCAAGCTCATTGTCGAGCTCACAGGTTCGCGCTCAAAAATCGTTCACAAGCCGCTTCCTCAGGACGATCCTACCCGCCGCAGGCCGGACATCACACTGGCGCAAAACGAACTCGGCTGGCAGCCGAAAACCGACCTTAAGACCGGGCTGCAAAAGACTATTGAGGATTTTAGCCGCAGGATGGGGGCCAAGCGTGGCTAAAGTCGTGCTGACCGGGGGAGCCGGATTCATAGGTTCGCATATCGCCGAGGAGCTTCTTTCCCGAGGCCACAGCGTAACCATTATTGACGATCTTTCGTCGGGGTGCCGTGAAAACGTCCCTGCCGGATGCGGCCTGGAGGTGATGGACATCCGCTCACCCGAAGCACGCACATTCTTATCGAAGCTAGAACCTGAGTATGTTGTTCATGCTGCGGCGCAGATGTCGGTGCGGCTTAGCATGGAGGATCCCGCTTTCGATACCCATGTCAATGTTTATGGGCTGATCAATCTTCTTCAGGCGTTCCACGGGAGGAAACAGCCCTTTTTTGTGCTGCTCTCTACCGGAGGAGCGATCTACGGCGAGCAGGAAACATTCCCGGCTGCTGAGAACCACCCCATAGTTCCGGCAAGCGTATATGGTCTTGCAAAGTATGTGAGCGAGCTATATTTGGACCTGTGGCGAAGGCAGTTTGGATTGAGGTACGCAGCTCTGCGGCTGGCAAACGTATACGGACCGCGGCAGAATCCGCACGGGGAAGCAGGAGTGGTAGCGATTTTCTGTCAGAAGCTTTTTCTCGGTGAAACCCCGCTTATCAACGGCAGCGGCGAGCAGACGCGTGATTTTGTCTATGTAAAGGACGTGGCTGCTGCCGTTGGCAGCGTTGTCGCAGAATCAGTCGAAGGAACATTCAACATCGGGACCGCGGTTGAAACCTCTGTAAATCGGCTCTACGAGGCGATTAGCGCAGCTTGTGAGGTGAATATCCAGGCAGCCAAGGGGCCTGCTAAGGCGGGCGAGCAGATGCGAAGCTGCATCGATTATGGACGGGCCAAAGCGGCTTTTGGCTGGTCGCCACGTACAGGTTTGAGCAAAGGGATCGAGCTAACAGCGGAGTTTTTTCGCCGTCAAGCAAAAGAAAAATAGATTATGTGCTCTGAAGATCCTTCCCTTGCGGACTGGCACAGCCTGCCTGCCCTGATCTAGAGTAAGCTGAAGTAAATAAAATAAGTTCAGTTTCAGCAGTGAATAAGAAGCACCACATCCGCAATTTCAGCATCATTGCGCATATAGATCACGGAAAGTCCACGATGGCGGACCGCATTCTTGAGTTGACGGGCGCGCTTCAGGCCCGAGAGATGCAATCGCAATTCCTGGACAAGTTGGAGCTCGAGCGTGAGCGGGGCATTACTATCAAAGCTCAAACGGTTAGGCTCAAGTATAAAGCCAAGGACGGAATAACGTATCAATTTAATCTGATCGATACTCCGGGACATGTCGACTTCCACTATGAAGTATCGAGGAGTTTGGCGGCCTGCGAGGGGGCACTCCTGGTCGTTGATGCTTCGCAGGGGGTCGAGGCTCAAACATTGGCCAACGTGTATGTAGCGATTGAGAACAATCTCGAAATTGTTCCAGTCCTTAATAAAATTGACCTGCCCAATGCCGATGCGGAGCGTGTCAGGCAAGAGATCGAGGATGTGATCGGAATAGATGCCAGCGAGGCCTTCGAGGTGAGCGCAAAGACCGGGCAGGGGATGGAGAACGTTCTTGAGGCGATCGTACAGCGCATACCTCCGCCATCGCGCGGATCGGCAGAGAAGCCGCTGCGTGCTCTAGTTTACGATTCCTGGTTCGATGCTTATTTGGGCGCCGTAGTACAAGTACGTGTTATGGATGGAGTACTAAAAGCCGGCGATCAGATTAAATTCTTAAACACTAAGTCAGAGTACGAAGTCTATAAAGTCGGCGTATTCACTCCGCACTCAGCCGAGGTGCCGCAGCTTGAAAGCGGCGAAGTCGGGTACTTCGCCGCTTCAATCAAGAATTTAAGTGACGTGAAAATCGGTGATACGGTTGTCATGGCGAGGGATGGAAGCAGCGAAGCATTGCCAGGCTTCAAAGAGGTCAAACCGATGGTATTCGGGGGACTCTTTCCGGTCGATGCCGACGATTATCCTTCTCTCCGTAATGCTCTCGAAAAGCTGCGCCTTAATGACTCATCATTTACCTTCGAGCCTGAAACATCAGCTGCTCTCGGGTTCGGTTTTAGAACCGGTTATCTGGGGCTGCTGCACATGGAGATCGTGCGCGAGCGGCTAGAGAGAGAGTTCGAGCTTGCCCTGATTACAACCGCTCCGACAGTAGTTTACCGCGTTAAAATGCTGGATGGCCGTATTGAGTCGGTCGACAATCCATCGAAACTGCCTGCCATCGGGCTGATTGATGAAATTGAAGAACCGCTGGTTCAGGCGACTATTCATACTCCCAAGGAATTTGTCGGTAATATCTTGACTCTATGCGAGGAGCGCCGAGGCCGGCAGGTGAGTATGAACTTTCATGGAGCCCACAGGGCTGTAATCATATATACCCTGCCCTTAAATGAAATAGTGTTGGATTTTCACGACAGGCTTAAAAGTCTTACAAAGGGTTATGCGTCCTTCGATTATGAGGTAACGGGCTATCAGGTGTCCGACCTGGTTAAGCTTGATATCAAGCTTAACGGCGATAATGTCGATGCACTAAGTGTAATAGTGCACCGCGAAAAGGCATTCCATAAGGGGAAGGAGCTGACCGAGAAGCTGCGTGATCTGATAGATCGGCAGATGTTCGAAGTAGCAATTCAAGCCTGCATAGGCAGTAAGATCATCGCACGAAGCACGGTAAAGGCCCTTAGGAAAAATGTTACCGCTAAATGTTACGGCGGAGACATTACCCGAAAGCGGAAATTGCTCGAAAAGCAAAAGGAGGGCAAGAAACGTATGAAGCAGGTAGGCAGCGTGTCGATCCCGCAAGAAGCGTTTCTAGCCATTTTAAAGATCAATGATTGATTCCGGAGCGGTAGATTCAAAGTTCAGGCAGATTCAAGGCCCTGCTAGCCGCATCTTCGCCGTCGGGGATATACACGGTTGCCGGCGGGAACTGGAGCTACTGCTGGAATTTCTAATCTCAAAAGAGAAGCTCAGTGATCAGGACGGCCTGATATTCATAGGTGATTACATCGATCGGGGTCCTGACTCCAAAGGGGTTATCGACTTATTGTTGGCGATAAAGGATGAGATACCGGAGGTGGTCTTCCTTAAAGGGAATCATGAGGACATGCTTCTTAGTTTTCTGGGGTATCCGGGGAATATGGGAGAGGTTTATCTCTTCAATGGAGGCAAGGAATTCTTCGCCAGCTACGGTCTGAAGCAGCACGAAATGAATGCTGATGCTTTAGAGGCCTTACCGAAGGCGCATCTCAGTTTTTTTCTGAACCTTGAAAGTTATGTTGGGCTTGAAAACTATGTCTTCGCTCATGCCGGTCTTGATCCCTTAAGAGATCTCGCTTCTCAGCTAGATAGCGATCTTTTTTGGATTAGGGATGCTTTCATTGCAAACATTCACCGCTTCGAAAAAGTAGTAATTTTCGGGCATACTCCCTATCACGAGGTAATGTTCGACCTGCCTTATAAAATCGGGATTGATACCGGGTTGGTATACGGCAACAAGCTCTCTTGCCTTGAGCTTGTGAACAAGGAGATCTTCCAAATTGACTACGGCGACAAAAAGGTAAAAAAGAAGAGTTTCCCCGAGTCGATTCTCAGCGGAATGCGGTCGCCTGGAAGATAAGTCCGCACAAAGGAAATAGTTAATCCTGAAGCGCAAGGCTCGCCGCAATTTCTGAGCTATACAGCCGAGAGTCCCTCAGCACAACCGAACGGCCGTTCTATTCTCCCACTTCCGCACACTAATCTAACGTCTTAATGATATCGGTTCGATATTACTTTTACCCAGGTGGTATAATGAAGAGTCGGTTTTATTCTGTGTTTGAAAGGTGATTAAACGAGTTTTTCAGTTAAAGTCAGCAGCATCCGCGAGGCTCATTTTCCGCTGCGCGTTGACGATCCTTTCAATTATTGTCCTGTGTGGTTGCTACTCCCTGCCGCTTAACCCTACATATAAAGGCCCGCAGCCGCGCCCTCCGGAGATGGAGATTTACTATAATCGTAGTCCTACCTTCGGGGATTTTCAGGAGCAGGTCTTGCGTGAGGATGACGACTACCAATTGAAGCGAATTACGATTCAAAGTGACGCGGGTGATATAGTGATCGACTATTTTAAACGCCCCGAGCGGTCCGATAGTGTCGTTTTAGTCTTCCCCGTACTTGGAGGCAAACCGGTAATTGAAAATTACTTCGCCGATTATTTCGCGCGATATGGATTCGACACCGCGATTGTCCACAGAGATAACGACTTTAAGGACCCCAGCAAGATTGACCAAATCGAGGAGCTATTTCGATCTAATGTCATTCGAGATCGCTACGCGCTCGATTTCTTCGAGAAACATTATCAAAAGCGGAAATTCGGCAGCTTCGGCATTAGCAGGGGGGCAATCAATGCATCCATAACCGCTGGTATCGATGATCGCCTTAAGCATAACGTGCTCGTGCTTGGAGGATCCGATCTCGTGAAGATGTTCGAGAAGAGCAATCAGAAGCGGATAAAAAAGTATGTTAATTCGGTAATGGCGCAGAAGAACATTACCAAGGCCCAGTTTTTTGCGTCGTTGCAAAAGAGCATAAAAACCGACCCGAAGAACTTCGCTAGATACATCGACGCCCGCAATACTTTGATGATTCTCGGCGTTTTTGACCGTACCGTGCCATTCAAGTATGGAGAGCTTTTGCGTGAGCAGATCGGCGATCCTAAAACCATATACCTGATGGCCGATCATTACCTCAGCTTGCTTTACACCCAGTTCTTCAAACTGATGCCTCCGGGCCAGAAAGAATTTTGCCTATTTCCATTCGACTATGTCGAGACGGAGGCGCTTGCGTTCTACCGCAGCTCTATGGAGACGAGGGAGCGCACATTCAAGCTGGTTCCGTATAAGCTCATTGGGCTCCCTTTCGACCTGATAGGTAGAGCGCTCCGTCAAATTTTCTAAAATTTTCTTTCAAGGAAACCGTTCTACCGCGCCGGCCAACGCCCTTTATGGCGTCTCGAATTCCCGCAAAGCTTGACGGAAATCGAAGTAAGTATACGGCTGTTCAGCTGCCCGCTCTTCCGGACTTGCGGCGTTATTGACCCAAAACGATAAGGCTGCCGGATCATAGATTACATTCTGGAAATTATTCGGCATTGCTATCTCGGGGATGATGCTATCCATCAAAAGTTCGACTGAAAGTTTGCCGTGCCCATCTGAGAGGCACTTATTCATTCTGTCGGCGTATTTTCCACCATATACAGTATTGTTGATGGCCGGATAGTGATCGCTCCCGTCGCTTATTTCAGTACCGGGTTCGAATACCAGCATGCGATCCCGATCTCGAACATACATCTCGGCCTCACCAGTTTTCCCATCGCTCATAAGATATACAAAAGAGCTTGTGCCGACGCTGCTTTCAATAATCTGCCGCACCTCGGACAAGTTAGAAGTGTAGGCCAGGACATCGCGTAATAAGAATGGCATCGGTTTTCCGCTTAGAGATTCGTTCGGTGGACTCCCGTATCCCATCTCTCCTAATGTAATTCCTTCCTCGTTCATGCCGGAAATTGCCCCCAAAAACCCCGCCCAGCCGATATTAACGTAGGCATGTCCTTTGTCGGGGCGGTTGACGGCAATCAGCGGGAATTGATGCAGCTTGGATATCCGGTGCAGCCCCCAATCGAGTACCCGCACCGTATATGTTCGCCCGTCAACGGTGGCGGCGCCGGTCGCACTGAGGTTGCTGCAGGATGTACTGAAGTCTCCCGCTATCATCTGCTTCATGATCTTTTGCAGCCGCTTCTTGCCGCCCCACTCGGCGATTTCCGGCAATATGTGAATATGGTGGATAGTGGATAGGGGCAGACGGGATCCGTGAGCAAGTCCTCTCATCTCTTGCATATACTCCTCTGGAATATAAGGCCTTGCGCGATCGAACGCTTCGTCAAAAAGCTCCCGAAAATGGAATTTACGTACCGCTTGCCTATAGAAATAGCCGAGATTGGCGCGGATCTCGTCACGTAGCAAAACACCTTGTTGATATCCGCGTTCGTATGGCGTCCCGGCAAGATATATAACACGGATTCGGCCATCGGTGGTCCATCCTGAACGCGCCTTCTTTAAGACCTCCTGCTCGATCTCAGGGGTGGTGATGATGTCGCTGCGGATCATGTAGTGCCAGGGATCGGCGCGGAAGTAAGCGCACGCAGTGTGGGAAAGTAAAGAAGCGAGAAGTAAAACATGGAGAATGCAACGCATCTGAACCTTTTAAGTTAGCTTATACCGAACAGCCTTTCACGGCCGCAAACAAGCTCTGATTAGATGACCATCTGCGGCTAAAAGAACTCTTTAATTATCTCATGATTCAAGGTTCTTGGCACGGCCTATGGGCTTGTTTTGCGCTGCCGCCCGATTAACAGAAAAAGTAATAGGGAGAGCGGCCATACCGTTATACCAACCAGAGCGGCCACAGTCATACGGCGCAAAAACCCGCCATGGGCGGTAGCGAATACATAGCCCAGGGAGGCGGACCAAGCCATAGCCAGAAGTAATATTACTGCGGCAATCGGAATAAATGCGGCTAATCCGGATATGTAAGTTCCGGGATAGCCGCTTCGTTGAAACGCCGTCAGTTGCTCATTGAGGCGTTCGTAATGAGGACTCACGGTAAGCTCACGCAACCGCTGCTGTAATCCGTTTAGGTTGAGAGGTCTAAGCTGCTTGTTATGAAGACCCCGCATCTCGAGAAGATACGCAAGAAGTAGTTGCTCTGATAAGGCACGTCTACCAGTCAGCAGATTAGGCCGATTTAATCTTGCGAGGATCTCAATATCGGAGTCGGTAAGTGATAGCGGAAGGATATCTTCAGGAGGAAGATCGACGGAAGCCGCATCCTCCGCCAATCCCTGCATCGCCGACATGAGATCGAAGTCCAGGCGCAAACGCTCCCAGACTGGCAAAAGGGGTGCGGTCTCTAAAAGGACCTTCAAAAGAATTTGAGCACTCCCGTCCCAGGCTTCGTTGTCCGGCTGAGCGAGAAGCGGGGCCAAGGATGCGGCCGGTACCCCTTTGCACTCGAATTGAGTTCCTGCGATCATTGCAAGCACTCCACCTAGCATCGATCCCGATTGATGCACTATGCCGACAACTTGCTTATTGTGGTTGAACATCACACTACCGCTGCTGCCGTAAGAACCTAACGCCGTAGTGAACACTCTCAAGGGATCGGCCGCAGTTACTCTTCCTTTGGATAGGGCCAGCTGCTTGCATCCCGGAAATCCGAGAACGTATATCTCGCTTTCTGCTGGCTCGGCGCGAGTGAAATCAAAAGCACCCTCAATCGGCTGTTCGCTCGAAATAACGGCTATATCGAGAGCGCGGTGGATTCTCTCCACCTTTAACGCCCCACTGGCTACAATCTGTTCGGCTGAGGCTCCAATTGCGCCGGCTCGTCTCAATATTATCGCTCCACAGCTGTCCCCTGGGCACAGCGACTCCACGACGTGCGCATTGGTGACTACCTTGCCGGAAGTGGTAATAAACCCGCTGCCACACCGACCGTTGTTTGACAAAAGCATTACCGCTGATTTAATTAGTTCTTCCGGGATATTGTCATTTTCGGGCGCTGCGGCGCTTAGAACAGGGAAAAAAAGAATTGATAGGATTATAAAAAAGCGAGTATGTTTCATGTGTTCAACGGGTGCTTAAACAATACGACTGCCCGGGTGGCTGAGCAATGGTAGAATTATCGAACCGTAGGACCTCGGCATGCATCTTTTCTTGGGATCATACGGCCAATATCGGGACTAGCTAAATTTTTGAGAGCATTAAGGAGATAACAAATGGGGAAGCCAAAAGTAGGTGTCGTCGGTCTAGCGGTTATGGGATCGAACCTGGCTCGTAATATTGAAAGCCGTGGTATTCCAGTCGCGGTATTCAACAGAAGCTATGACGTCACTGAAAAATTCTTAGAACAGAACAAAGGTAAAAACTTCGTCACTGGCAAAACTGTCGAGGAGTTCGTGTCGGCGATGGAATCGCCGCGCCAAATTCTAATTATGGTTAAGGCGGGCGGTCCCACAGACGCTGTCATAGATAGCCTTTTACCTCTTCTTCAAAAGGGAGATATTCTTATCGACGGCGGCAATGCGTATTACCCCGATACCATCAGAAGGGAGAAGAAATGCAAAGAAGCGGGGATCGGCTTTATAGGACTTGGAGTGTCGGGTGGAGAAGAAGGCGCTTTAAATGGGCCTAGTTTGATGCCTGGTGGGCCCAAAGAATCATGGCAAATTGTCGCGCCACTTTTGGAGAAAATAGCGGCCAGGGTAGACGGACAGGCCTGCACGGCTTACATCGGTCCCGACGGTTCCGGCCATTTCGTAAAAATGGTGCATAACGGAATTGAATATGGAGACATGCAGCTGATCGCGGAGGCCTATCACCTGCTACGCGATGTAACCGGCTGCAAACCCCCCGAGCTTGCCGATATTTTCGAGCGCTGGAACCAGGGAGCGCTATCGTCATTCCTTATCGAGATTACTTCGAAGGTATTCAGAAGGAAGGACGATGACGGCTCAAGTTATCTCGTGGACAAGGTTCTCGACAAGGCAGGTCAGAAGGGAACAGGAAAATGGACGGCCCAGGTAGCACTGGATCTCGGTGTGGCCATCCCTACCTTGTCCATGGCGGTGGACGCTAGAATTCTCAGCTCAATCAAAGAGGAGAGAGTGAAAGCATCAAAAGAGCTTCCAGGGCCGAAGCTGCAAGATTTTACCGGCGATAGGACACAGTTCGTGGATCAGGTGCACGACGCGCTGTATTGCTCAAAAATTATGGCATACGCGCAGGGGATGGCTCTTCTGGCGGCAGCCTCGCGTGAGTGGAATTGGGATCTAAAGCTCAACGAGATTGCTGCACTATGGAAAGGAGGATGTATTATCCGTGCAAAATTTCTTGATCAGATCCGCCGTGCATACCAGGAGAATCCGGCGCTTGCTAACTTGATGCTGGACAAAGTAATGCGCGATGAGCTGTCGAAGCGCATTGATAACCTCCGTGCCGTAGTTAAGATTGCCAGCGAAAGAGGAATCCCAGCGATTGCGTTCAACGCATCACTGGCGTATTACGATAGTTACCGCTCTGAACAGCTGCCGCAAAACCTGACTCAGGGGCAGCGGGATTTCTTCGGGGCCCATACCTATGAGCGGGTAGATAGGGCGGGGGTCTTCCATACCGAGTGGGAGCAATAGTAACTCTCAAGCGGGCTTAGTTAGATGCGGCGCTGCGCCATCTTATGGCTTGTGGGCGAATTCGTCAGCCGAAAGGCCGGTTTAGCTTGACGGCCCTAGTCGGCCCGACAGCGCCTCCGGCAACCGGCGTGCCGCTGTCGTCCACACCCCGCACCTTCAAAGCACGGGGGCGGCGTTCTTTCGTTTTCTCCTTTTCCGTATCTTTGCGGCACTTTTCCATGCCGCGCACGATCTTCATTGTGAGGTGAAAAGTCATAATCAGGAGCGACATGGGGATCACAACCCAGTAGAAAAACTCCATAGGTGTGCTGACTCGGTCAAAAAGAAAGCGCAGAGTAACGATTAAAGTGGCCGTGCCTCCGGTGTAAAGGGCCGGCCTAAGAAGCCTCAAAAATAGAAATATAAGAGTAAGCGCTAATACGCCCCAAATTATTGAGGTGAGGGCCGTTCCGTACAACAACTCCTCTACCGTTCCGCTGGCTTTGGAGGCGAATTTGTGAGCATGAAGCCTTGTGAGCGGGGAATAGACGACCTCAGCCGCCGCGCTGACCGGGGCCGCAGCTGCAATGACGCCTGTTAGGTAGAGAAAATTACGCATTGAAAGAACAAACTCCTTTAACCACTTCCTTACATCAAGTTATGTGTGCGAGGAGCGCAATTGTTACATAAACGATAAAGGGCGCGGCTAATGTAACGGGGCGGAAATGTTACCAATGTTTTAAATATACTTAAGCTGCTAGTTTCGCCCTGATAACGGCAGGGTGTAGGAATTTCTCCTACCTTGGCAGCATTAAGTGCGAGCTGAAAGAGCATGTCTGACTCGAAAAAATAATCATTCGCAATGCGGTCCAGCGGCAGCCTTTGCAGAGCCTCACTGCGAATCGCCGTATATCCATTCAATACGTCGCCGATGTGGTAGTAGCCGGTTGAGAGGCGCGACATACACGAGAACCAGCGGTTACCGGCATATCGAATGAGAGGCATCTCTCTTGGACGGCTTCCAGACCCGAACCGGTTGCCCTTCACGTAGTCATACTCCTGCAGCCTGGCCACAAAATCAGGCAGAAGGGAGCTATCCATCTGACCATCACCGTCAATCTTTACTAAAATGCGGCTTCCCTCACTCAATGCGGCCCGATAGCCACTCTTGACCGCTCCGCCAACGCCGAGATTAATGTCATGACTGAGGATCTTAACCCTTGGATCACTGCAATTGCCGGCTACGTGAGCACCCGTGGCTTCCGGACAGCAGTCGTCCACTACCCAAATCCGCTCCGGCAGTGCGCCGATAGAAGCGATGACATCGAGTATGTAGGCGCGCGCTCTGTAACATGGTATTACAACTGCTACTGACTGACGATGTAACTTCATAAATCAATGATGCTCCAGGGTTCTGCCATGCCCGGAAGAAAAAGATTATTGCTGGCGCTGCGTAGTATTTTGCTATTTGCCATCTCGTTCGCCTATCTATGGAGCATTCAGCGGCTCTCACCGAGCATGCCCGATACTGACCCGTACTTCCACATCAAAGTAGCGGACTTGATACGGGAAAGAGGGCTTTTGCAGGAATTTCCCTGGGCGAGTTTTAGTCTGTGGCGTGATGCATATTTTGACAAGGACCTACTTTTCCACCTTTTATTGCTTCCTTTTACATCACTTGGGTTGATGTTCGGCGCCAAGGTTGCGACTGCGTTTTTTGGAGCGCTAGCGTTAACATTCTTTTATGTGACGCTTTCGCTCAGTGGAGTGGTTTTTCCCTCGGCCTGGACATTACTGCTTCTTGCCTCGGGACCGGGTTGGTTTTCTCGCATAATTGTTCTCCGTGGATATCTGCTCTCCATAGCTTTCTGCGTCACAGGTCTTTTGGCGATTTTAAAAGAACGGCCACTGCTATTGTTTTTCATTACGGCCTTATACTCGCTTAGTTATAACTCGTCCTTTCTGCTGCCCCTGTTTGCTGCGCTTTATCTGATACTTAGTTTTTTTTATGCCGCGAGGGCGACGCCGCTCAAGCTGTTGATCTGTTCCGTCGCCGGCCTAATTGCCGGAATTGCAATGCATCCGCATCGCGCAGCGGCATTTAAGAATCTGGTGCTGCAGAATATCGAGGTCTTATTTAATGCTTGGAACGGAGATGGGAAGCTGCGCATGGCGGGCGAGCTGGCAAGTTACGCCTCGCGCGATCTGGTTTACTATAATGCCGGATATCTTGCCGCCTTCTTTCTATCTTTTGCAGTATTAGTATTTCGAGGAATCCGTCCGGCGCTGTCAGAAGCACTTTTAGTAACGCTAACCTCTGCATTTTTTGCGCTCACCTTAGTTACCCAGCGCTTTGTAGAATACTGGGCACCGCTTCAGATCTGGCTATTGGCGATCCTCATAAGCCGCACTTTCGAGTCCGGGTGGAGAAAGAGGTTTGCAGCTATTGCAGTTGTTGCCTCAGCATCTCTCCTTATACCTTATAGTGATGGCGCCATTAGGAAATTTTATAAAACATTGCGTGAGCCATCTTCGCGTCAGGCTGCCGAGTGGCTTGCATCCAACGCTGAGGAAGCAGAGGTTGTATTTACTTGTGATTGGGATGACGCAGCCCGGCTCTTTTTTTACAATGATAAGCAGCGCTATCTTGTGATGGGCGATCCGCTTTATATGTACGGCTGGAACAGAGAGGTTTGGACGGAGTGGAACAGAATCACCGCAAACGCTCCTGACGATGCAGCTCAGAAGATTCAGCAAGATTTTGGGGCTCGCTTCGTGTACTGCACAAAGGATTTTGGTCGCATAATCAGCAGGCTCGCTAACGACCCTCACGCGTCTATCGCCTTTGAAGGCCAAACCGATATAATCTTCAAGTTGCACGCTGCGGAACCGCGTCAGGGCTGGCATAGCAGGAGTGGCGTGATCATCAAATCGGGGTGGCAAGTGGCCGGTGTATACAAGCCTTGGGCGATAATGCACCCCCCGCCGGAAGGTGCCGAATGGGAAGATCTTGCGCCGCAGGCGATCTCATCTACGGGCGAGATTCGCTTAAACCGGACCAGCTTTGGCAGTAAAAGTTATGCCTGCGCCGTGTTAAGAAATCAGAGTTTCAGTCAGCAGGTGCTTAAAGTCCCATGGCACCAATCATATCAACTTTTGATATCAGCCGACGATGCTGTAGCCGTATGGGCCTTGACGGCACCGGAGCGCCTACTGGTACGCAGTTTGCGAGGGGGAAATTTCGCCGACGACTCGTTGACGCTTTCGATGCCGGGACCGGCATTCCCAAATTCCCTTATCTTTATTGTCTGTAACTATACCGGAGAGTGGGGGCTGAGAGTCGAAGCGCTATTCCCTGAATCTGGACCCGATTAGGAAAAGAGGCAGAATCCAGAGCGTTAAATAAGGTGCCAATGTCGAAGTGCTCTTCGTAATACGATTCTGTTCCTGCTTCTGCGAAGCTAATTATAATTATAGTAATAGTTATAGTTGTAATTAAATGGCGGGCTGTTGGTATTATTGCCGGTCGCTGGTGTATTGAACGGTATCTCCATCTGTTCATTGTTAACCAGCACAAAAGAAACGGAACATGCGCTAATAGGAATATTAAAGAAGTGCCCCACGTACGTAGCCGAAAGGCATACTGTACAGGTATTTTCTTCTTCGGCCG
>JAGFJO010000071.1 GCA_024102635.1 Deltaproteobacteria bacterium | reverse complement strand
TTCTTTCCAGCATACGATATAGTCCTTGTATTCATTTTATTTCCTCCGATCAGGGTTAAAGTTGTCGCAAACTCAACCTGTTACGATCGGAGGAAATTTTCAACTACGCCTCTCCATAGCAACTGTTTAAGAAGTGCGAGGAGAGCTAACCAACGGGTCAAGCCGAGATTTCGCAGAGCGAAATCCGGTTTATCCTGACCGTTGTCTTTTTTAAAATCTTAAGCGGGGCTTTTTTATGAACGTTGCACTTGCGCCCAAGGAGTGAAGCCAGGGAAGTGCATTCAAAGGCGGTAGCGACAACAACATGCTGCCTCCTGCCCTTCTACTCACGAAATGACTAAATAAACCTCACAATACAGTTCTCACTTAGTTGCCGATTGAATTTATGATAAGTTCAGTAGAACGAGGACAAGCCGATACTTCACTCTGAGAAATCTGGCTTATTGCAGCAACTATATAACAAAACCATAGGAGGTATTATGGGATTAAGTACGGGACATGCAGCAAGTCCGGACCGAAGTGAGCAGGTGATCTACCAGCCGACCCTTGACAAGGCGGCAGAGTATTTAGTGAAAAAATTCCAAGCCGACCTGCAAAATCTCGGCGCAGAGCCAATCACTCAGCAAGAGCGTTTCTATGTAACTCAATCACCCCACCATATCATCGTGACCGATGGCGAGGGCTTCAGTTGTTACGGCGGGAGAAATTGGCAGATGCAAAATGCCACCTTCTGTATCTGCTTCAACACAAAAGCCAGAACTGTAGAAAGCGTTCATATAGATCCGGCGCATTGCAAGTAATGGTGATTTAATGATCTGACGCCCTAATATCTACAGATGAAAGTTTGAGGTAGAGATATAGTCGAGGCTCAACCCTTCTCCTCTCAAAACCTCCAAATATGGGCGTTAATTACCGAATTTGCCGAATCCAGCTATTCGAGGTTGATTAGCAGCCCCTCACCTTTATAATTAGCGCTAACTTAACGGTTCCCCTATGCCAGTAGCAGTACCCTCCCATTCAGCCATAGAGCATACAAGCTTAGATACCGGCATCTCGACTGAGAGCCAGAAAGAGGCGCCACTATCTTCGGCGCTTACTTCGCAGGAGATAGCCCTCATCTCAGGTTCTAAGATTCTGATTGTCGATGATTTCTCCTTTGACCTTGAGCGCACTGAGAGGCTCTTGGCACCACTTAAAGAGTACGGTTGCACCATAGATAGGTGCGATAACCCGGAGAAGGCTCTGGAAAAGCTAAACAGCGCGGCCCTGGCTGGAACGCCATATACTATATTGGTCTCCGATATCTGCATGACAAGTTATGAGCGCAACAGAAGTAGCGCCGGATTTAATGGGGACGCCTTGCTAAGGCGTCACGCCGATCTACTCTCACAGCACGATATCAGCATGCTGCCAGCCACTGTGTATTTCACCGGCAGCTGGGCGCGTCCCGAACAGGCCAAGCTTCTTAATGCCCTTGAATTCAGCCGCCGTCATAGCGCCGGTGAAGAAGCTCTTCCGATAACAATTGTAGAGAAGCATGCCAATCCGGAGGATCTGATTCCGGCAATTCTTTATGCACTTAAAGCAAGTAGCGCTCCGCAGCGCGCCATGCAGTTTATTAAGAACAGCTTAGAGCTTCCTGTTTTTGAGAGAGACTTTGACAGCTTTGCATTGTCAAGAGAGTGGGGCCTTCTAAAAGCGATGCAGGAAAATGCGCTTAATTTTATCTCTGCTTGTAAGGAAGGAGGTCTCGAGTCGGCAAAAAACGTGCAAGACCTGGAGCGTGACACCGGATATATCGCCTCTAAATATCCCCATTTTGAAGTAATAATCGGGAGTGATTTTGAGGCAAGAAACTGCCGCCACAACCTTCCCTCTGCCGCCGGCATGCTTTTTCACGGCACTTTGGATTTCGATACTGACGCTTTTCCCCGCAACTTTCGCCCGGTAGTCAGCGAGTACAGAGAGAGTCAGCAAGCAATGTGGCTGCAGTATAAACTGGCTTACGCGCTGCGCGAATCATCCCCTGCTGAAACCTTCAACGTAGCGGACGCTTTTGACCGCTATCTTAGCATAAGAGAGAACCACCACAGCAGCTTAACGTCTCCGGTCCAACTTTCCGGGAGGGAGCGGGTATTTTCCGTCATAGTTGAGCAGCTAGTACAGAATGCACAGAAATTCACCTCTTCTGATTATATGCGGGGGCGCGATCCCGGTGTAAACGTATCATTTGATACGCTGTCAAAAGGAGAAGCACCGGTTGATGTGGTAGATGAACTTAGCCGCAAGTATAAGAGGTGCTCAGAGACCCTGTTTTCGGTGACCGTATCCGACAACGGCTGCGGGATCGCCCCAGAAGACCTCCCAAAGATATTTGAAGCAGGCTTTAGCCGCTCAAGAAGTACGGGGCAAGGGCTGGCCATGGTGGCTGAGTTTATTAGAGAGCATGAGGGCGTAATCCGAGTTGAGAGTGTGCTCGGAGAGGGAACGACCTTCCGGCTTTTCTTTAACACCACTGCCTCAAATTAGCCCTACGTTCTAACGATTTTCGCTAGCAACTCTTACCAACCTGCCACTTCATATCCTTTCTTCGTAAGGCAGTACTCGGCAAACTGCCTGTAGCTCGGGTCGTGCTCTCCTAATGAATAAAGCTCATGCAGCAGCGCTGCCACGGCCGCACTTGCAGCGCCGATTGCGGTTCCCCTTCCGGCGCTGCCTGCGATAGCGCCTCCAACAGCCCCGGCAGCCGATCCAATGACCGCAGACTTAGCAGTAGTGCCTGCTACCTCTTTCCATTTGTCAGGATCGCCTGAATAGGTCTCGGCAAGTTCAAGGCACTCATTCACATCCGCGTCTACTACTTCCTTTTTGGTCCTTAGCAGCTGATCGTTAGGAAGGAGCTTCGGACGTGTCGAGCATGCTGCCAATGAGAGTAAGAACATCAAGAGTAGGAATCCGGCCGGGGTAGGTCGCAATTTGGTCATAAGTAGGTTCTCCTCTTCTTGTACTTCAGTAACCCTACTAGGTTGGACGGATAATACAAGTATATGCGGGACAACTAGCGCAAAGAGCTGGAAATAACTCACTGAATATCTTAAGAGTACGCAGGCGCAACCATTACTTCCCGGCAAATCAAACTTTGATTGCTTTAGCGGGAGGTGCACTTTATACTCAGTCCGCTTTGAGAATCGAATAAGCCACCATGTCGGGCTAGGCAGCTGGACGAAGGAGCTGGGCTAGTGACTAGCCAGCGGCGATTTTTCGGTTCGATTACGGAAGTATTAGCAGTATGGTTGGTCCAACATCATCGAGCCGCCTCTCTAATGGCAGAGAGGATTCCCCATTTGATATCGATCTCAGTTCTCAGTCGGCAGCCGCTAGCAGCCTGGTAGGCCGCGAACCTTTAATAAGCCTTTTTCTTCTGCGCGACGCCGGGCATGACGTAAGCGGCGAGGTAGTAGTGCTAAAATTACCGTTCATTCGGCGAGTAGCAGATAAAATTATATCCCACCTTCCGGCTGGTGCTGCCCTGGATGCCGACGATCTTATTCAAGAGGGATCCATGGGGCTGCTCGAAGCATTCAGAAACTTCGACCTTGAAAAAGGAATACTATTCGAAACGTATGCCGAACCACGAGTGAGAGGCGCAATGATCGACGCGCTAAGAGGTTTGGATACCCACTCTCGATTGGATCGGCAATCCGAGGCGAAGGTAAACGCCGATCTGGAACAGCTTAAAATCGAGCTTGGTACGGATTACTCTCTTGAAGCCGCAGCGACACATCTGGGGCTCTCGGTAGCTGAATTAGAGATGGCGATCTCGATATATCAAACTGCAGCTACCGGCCAGCTCGATTCGATCGTCATGGAGTATAAAGATAGCGGTGTCGCATTGCGGCTCGATCAGCAACTTGAGGATCGTTTAAGTAAGGATCCAGGAGAGCGGCTTGAAAGAATGGATCTTTTAAGAAAGGTCTTTCGCGGCCTGAATCAGAAGGAACGGCTTGTACTGATATCTTACTATTTGTGTGAAGAGTCCATGAAGGAGGTCGGCGAGCAGTTGGGGCTCTCAGAGAGCCGGGTATCTCAGCTTCACACTGCGTTAATTAAACGTCTTCAGAATGATCCGCGCCTTGGGGCTCTGGTGAACGACCGGGAAGAGAAGAGTATCGCTTCCTCCGCATCCGCTGATGACGGTGCGGTGACAGTTTCACTCCCTGAGGCTTCCGGAAACATTGGATTGGATCAGGTATCTTTCTCATGGACCGACGAATAGCTTCAAATAGAGATCCTCATGCATCAATGGAAAGGGCATCTCCACACAGAGAGGTGCTTAACGATTTGCTGCCTAATAGAGCAGACGTTTTGTCGGTCGGCTGCTACGCCGTAATGCGCGACGGAGTCCCCGACTGGAGCACATCACATGAGATTCAGCTAATTAACGTTGCAAATTTACATCATCACCCGTGGAATCCTAGAATTTTTACATCTGCCGCTGAGATGCGGAACCTTACCGAGAGCGTTAAGGCTGATGGAATAAAGTCGCCGCTTGTCATAATGCCTAGGCCGGATGACAGGGCTCACGCTTATATCTTAAGCGGGAACCGGCGTTTCTTTGCGGTTAAAGAGGCAGGGCTTACATATATTCCTTGTCAGCTAGAGTCCCGGCCTTTATCGGAAGGAGACATACGACGCCTGCTGATCCTGTATAACGAGCACCATCTTCAGAAGCAGCCCATAGATCGGGCCAATAGCTACATGCGCTACATGAAGGCTGCGGGGCTCTCAATGACTGAACTGGCAAAGGAGCTTTCAATTAATGTTACAAGCGTGGGGCGGTTGCTAGCCTTACTGAAACTCCCGCCGGCAGCGCAGGATCTCGTGAACCGGGGGAAGCTGGCCCCTTCAAGCGCATATTGGATCTCCTTATCTAAAAAAGGTGAGGAGTTTCAGAATGAATTGGCCCGAAGGGCAGTTGAAAGGCAAATGACAGGAACTGCGGTAAGAAATGCAGTCTATGATGGAACAGTAAAACGCTCCAGTGCTAAGGCAAGCGCGCATGTTACCCCTACCCGCGTGGCGGAGTCGACCGACCTTAGGACCGAGGTCGAAGATATAGTTGTCACCGTTACATCGGCTCGGCGTAAATTGCAGGGCGAGACGCTCGGCATCGTTATGGATAAAGCGATGACCAAACTCACTGCTCATTTCGAAATGCCCTCTCATCACGGTTCTGCTGAGGGAGAGAGCTTTTATAAGACAATTGCGGCGCAAGCAGCCCCCGGACAGAAAGATACGGTGATAGCCGGTCTGTTTGAACCTGAAGTGAATGACGACATCAAGCATATAGAGCCGGGGCATTCGTATAATGAAAGCATTGGTCTGTCCTCTAAGAATTACGGTGGCGCTCCTCTATGGGACAGACCCCATGAGATTCAAGAGATAGAGCTTTCACGGCTTCTTAGAAATCCATTTTACGACAGAGCAGTGACGTCACAGAGCGAGATGATACTTCTTCAAGAGAGCATTTCTCAGGATGGAATTAGGACTCCGTTAGTTATAACGCGCTGCGATGACGAGAGCCGGGCATATATTTTAAGTGGACATAGAAGGGCAATATGCGCTCTGCAGCTTAAGCACACTAATGCACCGTGCCTGCTCGATCCAATCAGGATGACCGATGAGGAGCTGCAACGCTCTTTAATTCTTTACCAAGAACATCATCTTCAAACCCAGCCGATTGACCGGGCCCGCAGCTATATTGACTATATGAGATCTGCGGGAATTACTCAGGATGAGCTCGCCGCCCGGTTAAATCTGGAGCCCGACAAGCTGGGCAAACTTTTATCACTCCTCTCTCTTCCGCCACTTGTGCAGCAGTACATCAACCAGGGGCTTCTAAGCGACGGCATCGCCCAGTGGCTGCTGCGGGTAAGGGGCGGGGCCGAAGAGCAGGAAGCGATGGCCAAGCGCGCAATTTCTAAGGGCTGGACGGTAGCAGACGCGCAGCGCGCTGTTCTAAGTTCGACCTTCAAGATATCTCACTTCACTAAGAAAGCTCCGCAAGGAACGGCCGTATCCCTGGCGCTTGATCATCCAGGCGAGACCGGTCACCAAGCTGCCAAGGTGCATGTCGAGCTAAAGAGCTCGCGGGCAAATGTGCCGATGGAGGAACTTCAGCAGGCTTTATCACGGGCTCGAGCGCTATGGTGCAATGAAGATGGGCTGGGGGCGCGGCAGAGCTTGGACACAGACCCAGTTCATGCCGAGCCACCGGCCCAGCATCAAGACTTAATCCGCATAAGCGACCTCTGGCCGGAGAAGGCCGAGATCGTCGAACGCCTTATGCGAAAATACTTTGCCGAAAAGATAGTAAGCTCTGAAGACGGAGATTACCTTCCTACCGAACTAGTACATGCCTTGAAACTTCGCATGCACAATAATGAATTTATCAGAGCCGGCGTGCCATGCACAAAGAATACTCAGTTCAATGTTAATGAGTGGCTACAGCGGAGCTACGATGAGCTGCATCCGGTCTCTGCGCTTGAAATCTTGACTTATTGGGACTACTGCGCAGCCAAGCTGGCATCTTTTAGGCGGAGCGAGATCCGCTTAGATCAAATACTTGATTCCAATCTCGATGTTGACGCTCATGAATCTCGGCAGGTGTACGCTACTACACCCGCTATGCACGAAATTCTCGGGCGTATGAGGGCGGCGGTGTCCAGCACACAATCAAATCTTGCAGGCATCAGTGAAGCGCGATCCTTACAGAGCAGCACGGAACAGGATGACGTGGAGGCTCGTTCAGTAATTCTAGATTCGGAGGATTTATTACGAGCGGGTATTGTTTTGGGCGGCCGTTTTTGGGGTAATTTCTCCCGTTGGATTAAGTCCAACAGGGGTGAGATTCTCAGCTCCTACTACCTCGATGAGGGTATGAAGATCTCTCTAGGGGAATACCGCGAATATTGTTTTTACTGCCTCGGAAAGGTGATTGACCTTACAGGCGGGAAAGGGAGCAGAACCGTTGGAAGCGCACAGCTCGACAGCAACCTAGTATCTTTCAGCGAGAATCGTAGTAGCGGCACTAAACGCCTTTTCTCCGGGCTTGCGATTATAAGAGAGTATCAGAGCAATCTAGCCATTATAGGAGATCTGCTCGAAGAGAGATCTCGCTTAGAATAGCAAGGCCGTATGGTTCTGAAGAATCGAAGCGCTTCGACTGCGCCTCAGTTCTGTGCCCTTTGCTTCGCAGGGTTGCTCAAAAGCCACACGTAGGTAAAGCCAGTGTTACTCCATGGGAAGTGGTTAACGGCATAAACCAGGAATTTTTTAAGCGTCATCTGATTGAAATCGGGTACCCACCATCCGCGAAGGTTTACCCGGCGGCGCTCCCATCCTTCCGGGATATTTGAACCCTTCTCGTCCCAAGTTAACAGCATATAGTCAAAGTTCTTGCGCTCCTCCGGGGAGGCTATGAACTTAAAGTTCTCTACGCCTATCATGTACCAAGTAAGCGGCCAAACAGGATCGCCGTCGCCATAAATCATAACCGGGTCACCGCGCAGATTTGTTAAGGAGAGATGTCTCAGTCGGAGGGCGACCTCGTGGAACTCTTTTGTTGTATGCACCTGGCTTATATATTCGCTTTCTTCTCCTGCGTGAACGAAGTTGGTGATTATCGCCATACGGATGCAATAGATTCCAAGGGCGGCAAAAAGGAATATCTTAAGATTGACGTTACCGAGAAGCTTTATCCAGCGATTAAAATAGTACATGCCGTAAAGGAGGAACCCCAGAACAAACATCAAAAGATTCTCCTCTACCGCTTTCACTATTGGCCTCCAGAGCTCAAGAAGCGAGCCGCTCGGCGTAAGCTCCTGCACCTTTTTCCCCATCTGCCCTGCAAAAAGGGCGCTCAAGCTAAAAATCGTCTCGAGCACAAAAAATACCGCCAATATAAGCATGACAAGGCCGCACCAGCGCAAGATTCTTTCGAGCGGGAACGATCGGTAGTTCTTAATCGGATGACGTTTAAACCAATCATCAAAGTAAAGCGCAAGATACACCATGCCGGGAAAGAGCGGATACATAGCAAGCCAGGGGACCTTCTCTCCAACGAAACTGTACGAGAAAAAGGACGCGGTAAAAAAATACCCCCAGAATGCCAGGGTGTATTCCCGTTTGGATGCGTGCGTAAAGGTAAGAATGACCGGGTGTATTAGAAGAATGAAAAGACCGAATATGTCGAGGCAATCTTTGACCTTAAACTCGCCCCAAACCGCGAAGAGTACCTTCCATAAACCACCCGCCTCGCGCTTATGCAGTTCCGATACCGGAATCCAATGCCCGGCACCGCTCGGGGCGGTATAGTAAAGCGTTAAAAGGCTGAAAAACGTTGCTACGAAAAGCATGGCGCCTCCGCCTATCTTCGTCCACCTCCCTGCGCTGCGGTAGAATAGGTACATCTGGAATACTAGCAATCCCAAAAAAACGAGCTCATACCAGGCGAACATGTACACATGGAAGAGAAACGGGCCCTGGATGCGCTCAATCTTATGCTGATTCCACCAATAGGGAATACTCTTGCGAAAGACGACATCCAGCACCCCATCGGCATTCCGAAAGCCGGAAGTAGCTATGTAACAGAATACCACCGAGGCGATCACAACCGCTCCGGCAAACTGCCACTTGTATCTTACGATGTTCTGCCATGCTCTGCCGAAAAGGGTATGCGGCTTTCTGAACACGAAGAAGGAAAGCACGTAAACGATCAACGCAACAACGAAGAGAACCGCAAGAAAGGGATACTTGTAAGCTGCAAATCCTTCCTGCAGTGTGGCGGTCTCGCCGCCAATTAGCTTTCTCCAATTATCATTGAAGATATAGAGGTGAGACATCTCATAATGCATCAAGCATGCCGCCACTGAGAGCAGTGCCAGAAACAAAAGCGAATAGCGGGCTAAGTACTGGCCTACCTCCTTGAGCTCCGTCTTGCGCTCATCCAGCAGAAAGCACCGCATGCCGGCCTCAAAAATGAAGTACCCTGCCAGCATCGCCAATGTGACAAATACATTCGCTTTGATGGAGAACTGCAGAGCTATTCCCATAAGAACGTATAGCGATCGGCGCGAAGGGTGCGCATGCACCGCTCCGTAAAGAGTGATAACTAGTGAAGC
>JAGFJO010000065.1 GCA_024102635.1 Deltaproteobacteria bacterium | reverse complement strand
CCGTCGCCAAACTTTTTGGCAGGCATCTCCTCCCCATCCGGCGGCTCCGCTATTGCAGGCGCAATAAACAGAGATACGATTAGTAATACTGCGCTTAACCTCCTCATTTGACGGATTAATAGTCGATTAATGCAGCTTATTCTATCTCCCATATCAACGACTCCATTTCTATCAAGCTTAGTCCAAAGAGATGCAACCCAATGCGCTGCCTTTGTGTTCGCTGTAAGTGTTACTGATTGGTCACGGCATTTCAAGCAGATGTTGAGGGAATGGCAATGAAATATTGCGGCTAGTCTGGAGCTAGGATGTGCCGCATAGCCCGGAAGGGCGCCATGAGAGCCTCCGACAAACGATCTCCAAAGGAGCGATCATCGTGGTTCACATCCAGGTCCTCCAATATCTCTAACGTTTCTGGGTCTTGCAGTGCTTCTGATTGAGGGCGCATCTGTGCGCGCATATCGGATGAATCCCTTAAACCTCCCGTCCTGCATGTGCACGCGCAGGGCAAAGAGAGAAGCAGAATCCAGATCACTTTTATAGTTCTAGTCATCACCTAAATCGTGGTCCAAAGATCTCCGACCTTACATGACCGCCATCATCTTTCACCAGTTCAGCTCTGCACCGCGATCGAAGCTGGACAGGTAATGCAATTACTTGCCACATCTGCTTGATCGTACCAGGAGCCAAGCTCTGTAATGATCATCCTCTCCATTGCGTCAATCCAGCGCCGGTGGTCATTAAGGCAAGGGATCAGAATCAGCTCTTTGCCGCCCGCCTCCTTAAAGGCGTGTCCTCCCTCGTTCCCAAGCTCATCCAACGTTTCAAGGCAGTCGGCAGTGAATCCCGGTGCCGCCACGGCTATCCGTTCAAATCCGCTTCGTCCCAATTCTTCAATGGTGACATCCGTGTAAGGTGTTAGCCAGGGATCCTTCCCGAAGCGTGACTGGTAAGTCTGCATCACATTTTCGCTCGGCAGGTTTATTTTGCTGATTAAGGCCTGAGTGGTCTCACTGCAGTGACAACAGTAAGGATCGCCCTTTCTGACATAAGCCTCGGGAACACCATGATACGACAGCAGCAGTTTTTGCGGAGTTTCCGCCTTTGCAAGAGTTTCATTTATCACAGCAGCGAGAGAATCGATGTACTCGCTGTTGCGGTAGTACGGCTCGGCAACCCGCAGAGTCGGCACCCACCGTTGCTTTAAAAGATGCATGAACACGGCGTCATAAGAAGAGGCGCTTGTGGACGCTGAATACTGTGGGTACATCGGAAATAGCAGAATCCGCGCGCACCCCGCGGCTATCAATCGGTCCAGACCCTCCTCCAGAGAAGGAGAGCCGTAACGCATGCCGACCTCGACTTCAATACCCTGAGAGCGAAAGCGTTCTCTCAGGCGATCGCGCTGCCGGTTGGAGATCAGCAGCAGCGGCGACCCCTCCTCTTGCCATATTCGCTTGTAAAGGGCAGCTGACCTTTTCGGCCGCGTCCGCAAGATTATGCCGTTCAATATCACCCACCACAAAGCCCTATTTGCCTCAACAACTCTGCGGTCGGAGAGAAACTGCTTAAGATAAGGGCGCAGGGCGCGAGCCGTCGGCTCCGCAGGAGTGCCGAGCTGCGCAAGCAAAACTCCCGCTTTATCACTGCGATTAGCACAACCAAAAGAACTCATCTGCAATCTTCCTCCAAATATGCCGCTTTTACGCGATCCGGAACGCCCACGCCGCCTCGATCGGCGCCTACGAACCTAAGCCCCGGCAACCTTCGCTCCAAGTCATCCATCATAGCGGTGACGATATGATGGCCGAGGTGATACTGCGGGATCGCCCGCGGCCACTTCCGAAATGCGAGGACAGTGCTGTCGGACAATGACAGCTTCTCCGCCAGCTCTCTCCTTGCAGTTTCCTCTAGCTCCGCGCGCTCCTTGGCCACCATCTGTTCATTACCGGCGCCCCCTATGCAAACGGTCAATAAGTGCCGGCCTTCCGGCGCCAGATGAGGGAACAGCTCGGAATTGAACATCACTCCCAGCAATGAAGAGCGGCTCTCAGAAGGAAAGAGCACTCCAAAGGCACGCTCGGGAACCGGGCAAGGCTTTGTGACAGCAAGATGAAGAACTGCCAGCGGTGCATAGTCTAGGCCAGCCAACTTTTCCGCGAGATCGGGAGCAAGCTCTCGCAAGAACCGGGAGGAATCCG
>JAGFJO010000058.1 GCA_024102635.1 Deltaproteobacteria bacterium | reverse complement strand
TAAAAAGGAGCCTTTTAGTATAATTTAACTATGCGGAAAGATAACGCTAATATCATCTACCATACTAGCTTCCTGCATTTTCTTCCGCTGCTTATTGCTGCATTAGCAGCGGCTGTCTTCGCCTTTTACGCAAGTTTTGAGTGGAAGTGGAGTGTCCAATGGGCTGAAATAGGGGGCTATACAGTGCCACTACCTTTATTCGGTTTGCCGGCGATCGTTCTTATGGTGATGCTAATCTGCCGTAAATACAACGAGAAGCTTATCCTTACCCCCGAGTATGTCTTATTTATTGAAGGCATAATTAGGTGGAAGCAGGAGTCGGTACGAATGGATTATGCTTCTATCAAGGAGGTCACTATCGAAGAAACTATTCTCCAACGCTTATTAGGATTAGGAGATGTGTGTTGTCTGACAGCGGCAGCAAGCGCAGCGCATAAGACTGCAACGATGCCAGGAGTAAGGAGTCCTAGGAAGATTAAAGACCTTATTATGGAGCGCGTCCGAATAGCTCAAAAAGAGGTGCGCGGAGATTTCGCTTAGGTCGGATTGCGGACTACCACTTTGAGCTCGCCATTGATGCGGCCCGCTCTTTTAGCTCATTAAGGCACGCCGTTAATTTAACGCTCTCCTCCGCAATCTCTTCCCGGCTGAGGTTGCCCGCAACAGTAAAAGGCTCTCCAGCTATCGCCACCATTTTGCTGAATGGCTTCGGTAAGAACATTCCGTCCCAGCTTCGAAATGTCCATGACTTGTGGGCCGCAGCAGCGATAGGAAGCAGCGGAATACCTAATGACGATGCGAGAATGACAGGACCCTGCTTTGCAAGGTGGCGCGGCCCTTTGGGGCCATCGGGCGTAAGCGCGACGTGATAGCCTTGTGCCAATTTCGACTTTAACATCAGAAGGGCGCGCGCAGCCCCGCGGGTCGAAGACCCGTCGACGCATTTCACTTCAAAGTGCTCGAGCGTTCGGGCCGCTACCCGTCCGTCATTATGACGGCTTATCAATGCATAAATATCCTTGCGGGCGTTAGGTTTGTGATCCGGATTGTATACCCACGGCATCATCAGCTGGTCCCCGTGCCAGAAGACCATTATCACAGGGGAGCCCTCGGTCCAGTGCTTGCCATCACTTACCAAGCCTACCTTCTTCCATCGCAGCGTAGCGTTAATAGCCCGGAGGGCAGTTGACAGTAGGTATCCGGCAGCCTTTGTGCGAAAGTCCCACTCGGGCGATGCCGCAGTTTCATTGATACTTATTTCGGACATGCAGCAACTCCTTTCCTATCCAGGCATTTGGGTTCCATGGATGTCTCGGATAGGGACTGCCGAAGGAACAGAGCGAAGAGAGATAGACTAGTTTTGCACTGTTGCTGTTAGTACGCAACAAAGCTCAGTGGCGGGGAGATTCAGCTTATATAGGGTATGATAACCACCGGACTTGTCGCGCCATTCTGTGGATTTACAAGATTTCAAGAGCACAATACCGTGCCGTTCAAGATTGGCTCTCCAATGCCTGCCCTTTAGTCTCTTCCCCTAATCCTGCCATTACCAACAGGCATCCTGCCAGCGGAACTGCTGCCACCCAGCTTACAATCGTCATGATTTCTTCGCTCGTAGAAGCTGATGAGGCGACTGCTCCAACTAGAAACGGACCGACGGCGGTTATGAGCCTGCCGGTATTGTAGCAAAATCCGCTTCCTGTTCCCCGCAGCCGCATCGGAAAGAGCTCGGGAAGGTAAAACGTGAATGAGCCGAATACGCCGAAAACCGTTAGACCGACAAAGAACAGTATGTATAGGCGTGTTTCTGAATGGAAATCGCCCTGAAAGGCGAGCCAGATGCTCACCGCGCTCGCCGCAAAGTAGCCGATGAACATCGGGCGCCGGCCGCAGTAAACGGCAATGGGAATTGTAAGTAGTGTTCCTATTAGTCCCCCTAAATTGAAGCTGGTCGTGCTGATAGTGATGTATTGAGCTTGCAGTAGACGTCCCGCTTCGGGGCTAATTCCTGCCGCTTGATCTTGCGCTAAGAAACTAGCAATCGTCGGTACGAAGGCATTACAGCTCCACCAGGTAATGAGCGCTACCAGCGCTACAACCAGTCCTCCAATGGTGCGGCGGCGGTAAGCCGGTGAGAAAAGTTCAGCTATCTTAGGCTTCTCCTCAGCGGCGCTCCAGCCCTCCGGCTCTCTAACTTTAAGCCGTATTAATAGTGCGACAGCAGCAGGTATCAATCCGGTTAAAAATACTGCCCTCCACGACAGGTTTGGATCAGAAGCTATAAAGGTCAGCTGCCTTGTAAAAAGGTCGGTTACGAAGGTGGCAAGAAAGAGCCCTGCAGGCGCTGCTGTGTAAAGCAGTGCTCCCGCGGCAACACGTTTTTTCTCCGGCACTGTCTCCGCCACTAGAGCCGCTCCGGCCGCCCATTCACCACCGATGCCGAGGCTAGCTATGAAACGGAAGAGCATCAGCACCCAGATATTCGGGGCGAATGCGCAGGCAGCGGTGGCGAGCGCATACGTCATCATGGTTAGAAGAAGCGTCTTGGTGCGGCCTATGCGGTCGGTGATCTTACCGAAGAGAATCCCACCGAGCGCCCATCCGATCAAAAGCACGCTAGTCAGTATTCCGACCCACTGCGTAATCAAATGCTTCTGATCGGCACCTACGCCCAGCAAAGAGGGAACGCATAGCCTTGCCACATAGTTGAAAAGGAGCGCGTCAAAAACATCAAAGCCCCATCCTAACCATGCGGCAAAAATCACCAGCCACTGATATGGAGTGAATCCTAAAACCTCCCGTTGAGAAGAGCTCATAAGCCTATAAGCAGTAAACTGAAGGTCCTTCCGATGCCCGGTCAGGCCTTTCTTTCGTCCTGCTTAACTTCTTCCCATATTGCGTCGAGTTCATCAATCGTAAGATCTGCAAGGGAACGCGCGGCACGCTTCTCCATCTCTTTGAATCGGCGGGAAAACTTATCCGTGGCACGGCTCAAAAGATCCTCGCTATTTAGCTTGAGACGCCTGGCTAGCTGTGTGAGGGCGAATAAAATATCGCCGAATTCATCTTCGAGTTTTTCCCTGTCGGCTGTGCCGCTGGGCAAGTGCTCGAGGAACTCGTTCATCTCCTCGTAAACTTTATCGCGCACGCCCTCCAAAGTAGGCCATTCAAAGCCGACGCGGGCCGCCTTTTCGCCGACTCTTTGGGCCCTCAAAAGGGCCGGCATGGAGCGAGGCACGCCATCCAGAATGCTTTTGTCCTCAGCCAGCTTCTCTCGTTTTTTCTGCTCCCAGTTCCTCAAGACTTCGTCTGAATCTTTGACCTTTACATCCCCAAATACATGGGGGTGACGATGGATCATCTTCTCTGTGATGCCGCGCACAACATCATCAATTGTAAAGTCGCCTGCTTCTGTTGCGATCTGGCTATGGAGCATTACTTGTAGCAACAGATCGCCAAGCTCGTCCCGTAGTTTATCCGGACCGGCATCAATGGCATCTACCACTTCATGTGCTTCTTCAATCACATAGGGCTTCAAGGTTTGGTGTGTTTGTTCCAGATCCCAAGGGCACCCGCCATTGGGGTCTCGCAGTTTCGCGGTGATCTGGATTAGGCGGTCGAATGGCTTTACGTTATCCGGCATAGTAGGGCTTATTTGCGAGTAGCTGATCTTACTAAAAATGTCGTGAAAAGAGAGAAATTACAATAGGACAGAGATGATTTTTTCTTTTCAAGCGAACGCTCCTAGGCACTGAGCGCTTAAGGGCTAAAGGTAATCATACGTGTGCTCGATTCGGCAGTGGACTGAACCGACATGAGGCTCGTCTCCCCGTTCGAGGAGATCATAGTAGCCTTTTGCTGCAACATTGGCTATTACCAGCGAGTAGTAGTTGTCGATTGTCACTAGATAGTCACGATTGGGTGCGGTGATTATGCTGCCCCGGCAAGTACCATATTGCATGAGCGGCTGGCAGATAGCCGAATCACTACTGCAAAAACTTCTGTCTTCGAAGCGGAACTTTAGGGAGAACTTATGCTCGCCCGGTAGTACCTGGAATATGTCGGCAAGTGGACCGTGTGAGAATGAGTCGATAGTAACCGACTCTATAACGGCAGCGCCTGATGATCGAACTGCGATTCTGGAGAGTTCGCTATCGGGGCGCTCCGGGCCAGGATAGCTTTTTACTGTTAAGGTGCAGCCGCTCGCCAACATAAGGAGCAAGCCGCCAAAAAAATTTGTAAAGACCGAACGCAGCATCTGTCAATTAACGAGGTTTGCAATCCGCATCGATGGCTAATATAGCATACTTCATCCGAATCGGCAGCCGTTTGCTTTAGTAGAGCGCATATATAGCTCCGCCCGCATCTCTTGCCACACTGGAGCTTTTGCTAAAGCCAGTACATCAACGGTTTGCGCCCCAGCATCTAGTAATGCTTGAGCAGCGAAGTGCAGGGTTGCCCCCGTGGTGATAACGTCATCTATGAGCAACACCTTCAATTCTTTAACCAGCGAGGCGCACTTAAAAGAATATCTAACGTTCTTGATTCTTTCACCGTGCGGCAGTGATGCTTGGGCATATTTGTACCCCCGATGGGTCAAGGCGCTTGATATAATCGGTGTAGTGCTGACAAATGAGCAGCAACGTTTCAGTGTTTTCGCAATCTGAAAGCAGTGGTCAAAGCCGCGCTCTCTAAAATGTTGCCGCGCGATGGGCATAGGAACGAGAGCATCCCACTCGCAACTGCCGAAGTAATAGGGAAGTGCCAAAGCCAAGTGTTTGCACGCATAGCGCAGTAGGGCAGGGCTCGGTGCGTATTTCATAGAAGTGATGAAGCTTGCAACATTCGCATCGGAATAGTTCCATAAGTAACGTACCCGGCTGTATGGTAGCGGAAATAACGCGCAAAGATTGCACCGTTCTGAGACATCCAGTTCATTCGTGGAAGTGAAGCACACTATGCAGTTGTACTCGCAGATTCCTGACCTCTCGGGTGGGCGGCAGGAGTGGCAGATGTATCTCTCCGCAAGGCGCTTTCTGCAAAGTAGACAGCGGTAGGGACATATAAGCCGGCCCGCTTCTTGTAAAATATTGAACATTGCTTCCAGGTTGATTTATATTGATCAGTTTCAACGTAGCCCTAACCATTTTTCTTATCGGAAATCTAAAGAAAATGTTGTGTCGTCTGGCGGTGGAAGATGAAAAAGAGCCCGACGAGACCAGAATTACGCACAAAGTGGCTTTCCGCCCATCTCTTCGGGCTGAGGTATCCCCATCATTTTAAGGAGTGTGGGAGCAACATCACACAGCGCGCCGCCGGCTTCAAGGCTCGAGCAAGAGCGGCTTCCTACCATGATAATCGGGACCGGGTACTTAGTATGCGCTGTATGCGCGAAGCCTGTCTCATAATCGATCATCTGCTCCGCATTTCCGTGGTCGGCGATTATCAAAGCTTGGCCACCAGCAGTGGCGAGCGCATCAACCATACGGCCAAGGCAGAGGTCTACTGTTTCAACGGCCTTTACGGCAGCATCCAGATTACCTGTGTGGCCGACCATGTCGCAATTTGCCAGGTTAACAACGATTAAGGCGTGCTCCCCGGCCGCAATTGCAGCGACTACGATGTCGGTAACGGCAACGGCGCTCATTTCGGGTTTCAGATCATAGGTTTTGACATCACGCGGCGATGGCACGAGCTTGCGCTCCTCACCGGGCAGCTCCTTTTCAACACCGCCGTTCAAAAAGTAGGTGACGTGCGGATACTTTTCGGTTTCGGCAACGCGAAGCTGCTTGAGCCCGAGCTTAGCGATGACCTCTCCCAAATGATTTTTTATGTTGTGGATGGGAAACAGAAACGGAAGATGAAAGGTGCGATCGTAATCTGTAAAACACAGCACCCGGGAGGGAGGCGGTGGAGTATAATCACCTCTTTCAAAACCGGCAAAATCCTTAAGAGCAAGAGCGGCCACTATCTGCCGCATTCGATCTTCTCTGAAATTCCAAAAGACGATACCGTCATCCGCCGCAATCGGGGAGGGCGCCACAATAAAGGGCTCGATAAACTCATCGCTCACCTCCGCAGCATAACTTTCTTCAATTCCGGTGAGTGGATCTGACAGCTGAGGGGCCTTTCCTGCCGCAATCGCATCGAAGGCGCGCGATGTTCGCTCCCAACGTTTGTCTCTATCCATTGCATAAAAACGCCCGGCCACCGACCCTATTGTGCATCTTGGAACATCCGCTATGTGATCAAGCAGGACGCCTGTAAACTTAACTGCTGAATTTGGGGCGGTATCGCGGCCGTCCGTAACTACATGAATTACCAGTTCGGAACTAAGATCGCGCCGCAGGCGAGTAATAAGAAGCAGAAGGTGTTCAATATGTGAGTGAACACCACCGTCGCTCACAAGTCCGACTAAATGCACTTTAGGGCTTGATTGGCAGTTTTTCACAAAAGCGGCGTATTGCTCTGAATCAGGAAGGGATTCTCCCTTTAGAGCACGGCTTATGCGGAGCAGCCACTGTTCGACGACTCTTCCGGCGCCGATATTTAAATGACCGACTTCTGAATTTCCCATCTGGCCGGCCGGAAGACCAACGGCTTCGCCATGGGTGACCAGCGTTGAAGACGGGCACTCAGCGGTTAAGCGGTCCAGAACGGGCGTTTTCGCCAGTTTAACGGCATTCCCACGGGTATCCGGGTTTAACCCCAGTCCATCTAGGATACATAAGAGTGTGAGCTGGCGGTTCATCTGTCTCTATGGTGTTGAGAGCCTTGGAGCAGGCGCTTCCGTTGAAGGGGCGTGCTCCACATCCTTAATAAAATCCTGAAGCTCGGGCTCCTGTTCACAAAGCTTCTTAAAGATATCGCTGCTGTGTTGATATTCACCCATCCGGCTTAGGCAAAGACCTTTCAGGCTCAGATACAAAGCCATCAGATCCCTGCCGCGCTTCACGTTCTCACGCTTGAGCAGAAACGGGAATCCATCCAGATGTTGCCGTGCCTCTTCAAGCATATTAAGTGCCAAGTAGAGCCTTATCAGCTCCATCTCGGCCCTTATACGCGCCTCGCCACTTGTTTCACCCGTGGTGAGTTTGGCCGCAGCAATCGCTTTATCCGGAAGATTAGCCTTGAGCCAGTGGCGGGCGGCGAGGTGCCACGCTTGGCTATCGCCGGAGGATTTCGATGCCTTTAAATAAAGCTGGGCCGCCTCATCCAACTTACCCGACGCAGCCTCAATTTCTGCAAGTTTAGTCAAAGCAGGGGCGTGTTCGGGGTTCTTCTTGATAAACTGCTTCAGCTGCGCGCGTAACGACTCCTGGTCGGTGGAGTGTTCCAACAGAAGCTTTTTAAAGGAGAGCCGTGCGGTAATCTCCGCATGATTTGTATTGACGGATAAGGCTTCCAGTCTTCGCTGGTACTCAAAAGCATCATCGATTCTGCCTAGGTCTTCGGCTACGTTGCGCGCCAGCAAAGCGGACTTTGCATTAGGGTGGTGGTAGAGCATTAGGTTAAGATTGTCTAATGCTGCAGTTTTGTTATTGAGAGCCAGATTAAGTTCTGCAGCGCGCGCCAAAACTTCACTGTTGCTCGGATCGGCCGCCCGCGCGGCATCAAGGACTCGCAGCGCTTCAATCATCTCGCAGCTTCCTTCGCGCGCAAGCTCTTCCAGAGTGCGAGAAAGTTCAATGCGGGCTATTATGTCAGTCGGATCCTTTTTTATTACCGATTCCCAATGTTCCTTGGCTTTAACCCATTCGGCGGTGGCCGCGTAGCTGCGCGCCTTAATCATACCTTGGTAGAATGCCTGTCTCTGCCTATCCTTGGCGATTAGTCCGCGCTCTCTGAAGTAGGACTTCATGCCGAACCAAAGCGCTATGAGCGCCATAAAAAGCATGCCTAGCGCGAACACGGCGAGAAGAATGGCTCCGGCATTAGCAGAGATAGGAGAGCCTGGATAAAGGTATACAGTGATCTGCGAATTGTTTAGTAGTACAAAGTAAAGAGCGACAGCGACTACAAGAAGAACAACTATCAAACGATTGAATTTGGTTATCATTATCGCCTCAACCTATTAAGCGCATTCTCGCCCGATTGCGAAACGGCTCAAATAGTATCAAATACTGCATAAGGTAGAAAGTTTTGTGTAATTCTGCTCTCTTAGCCAAAGAGAAAAAGGAGAGCACAAGTAAGTAATATCGCTGCTTAACGGATTTTTACAGCCAAAATGGTAGGTCAGGGATCATGGAGCGCCCCTGATATGGGCCTAAAGCGGTTAATTTAGAGAAGGTGGTTAGCTATGCAGCCTCCCGACCTCCGTTCTTACTGCCGACTTCAAGCCGTTTGGCCGAGGCCCAGAGGCCCTCTAAGTCGTAGTACTCTCGAGTCGGCTCATAGAACACATGAACTACGACGTCACCGGTATCCATAAGCACCCATTGCCCCTCTTCTAACCCCTCTACTGAAGTGGGAGCGATACCCATTTCAGTGATTGATTGGATGATTTTATTGCTTATGCCCTGAACTTGGCGGTCCGAACGTCCGCTGACGATAACGAAATATTGGGCGATATCAGAGATCTTTGAAACGTCAAGGAGAACAGTGTCCTTGCCCTTTGCTTCGCCGCACGCCTTGATAATTTTGTCGAGGAGTTCTTCGAGCGAGGGATTTAACACAGCAACTGCAACGTTTTCTGTCATATTGTGGCATTTCCTCCAAAGTTAAATAAACTAAATCTCTCTTTCTGCAACTTATCGAGACTGATAGGACGAGATAGTCCGAATTCCCTTCGGAAGTCCGAGTAATTTTTGAACGTTAATTCTAAAATTTTCAAGATGGGGGTGCGAAAGGGCGGAACTTCCGTAATGCTCGGCGAATCGGCAGTCGACCATTCCGTCAGCGAGACCGAGAATCCCGCATGGAGTGTCTGCAATTGCTGAAAGCTCTTAATTACCTGACTCCTCCAAGTTAGTAGAGTTCATAAAAGCTTCTGGTTTAAATATCGACAGAATATTTTGATCAGTGGAGTAAAAATCAGCCGAAACTTGATAACTTGCGGAAAACGCGACGAAATTTAAGGCTGCCGGACGGGGTCCCCGGCTGATGGCTCCCTCTGGGCTGCTAATGCAGATTTGGCTGGTTATCAGTAGACTCGTAATCCAATCTCCCTTAATAACTAAACTAATTATATCAAATCAGTGATTTTCAGACAATCAGCAATCCGGTCAGCTTATAGATTAGATGTTTTGATGGTAATCACCGTTTCAAACGATTGCCGGGGGGCTGATCGCCCGGAGGGGGCGCTGTTTTCTATTTACGTTAAGGTCTTTAGCTTTTCACCGACGGCATCGAGTAGCTGCTGCAGACCTTCACCGCTAACGCTTGAGATCGGGAAGCAGAGGTAGCCCTCCTTTTCAAAGCGTTGTGTCAACTCTGATAACGGCTCTTTGTCCGGCAACGAATCAATCTTTGTAATAGCAACCAGCTGCGGCTTGGCAGCGAGTTCGGGCGAGAAGGCGTTCAGTTCTGCGCAAACTTCCTGAAAGGCATTCCAAATTGTACGCGGGTTGCCGTCATCCTCGTACTGATTAACGTCAACTAGGTGTACGAGCAATTTAGTTCGCTCGATATGTTTTAGAAATTTAATTCCAAGTCCCTTTCCGAGATGAGCTTCAGGGATAAGACCGGGAATATCAGCCATGACGAAACTCAGGCCGTCACGTCCCCGAACCACTCCCAAATTTGGAACAAGAGTCGTGAAGGGATAATCGGCAATTTTAGGCTTAGCTGCAGAGACGCGCGAGATAAGTGTTGACTTACCGGCATTCGGCAGTCCTATAAGTCCAACGTCGGCTACCAGTTTTAGCGAAAGTTTAATGGTTCGCTTTTCACCTGGTTCCCCCGGCTGGAAATGGTCAGGTGCTCTATTGGTTGGCGACTTAAAAAAGTGATTTCCCTTGCCACCGCGTCCGCCTTTTGCGGCAACGCATTCAGAGCCATCGGCAGAGAGGTCTTGCAAGAGCGAGCCGTCGGAAAGGTCGATAATTTCGGTACCGACAGGAACCTTTATTATCAAGTCATCACCGCTGCGGCCATCTTTGCGGCTGCCCTGACCGGGACGCCCGTCATCCGCCTTCCAGCGGGGTTGATGCCGGAAATCCAGAAGAGTAAGTATATTCTTGTCGGCTCTGATGATAACTGATCCGCCGTGCCCGCCATCTCCGCCATCAGGTCCACCCAGCGGCACGAATTTCTCCCGCCGAAAATGGCGGCAGCCAGAGCCTCCGTTGCCCCCGGAAATTTCAATTTCTACCTCGTCGATAAATTTCATGGCACCGCCATAGTGCGTTAAGAGAAAAATAGTGCGTTAAGAGAAATAGTGCGATAAGAGAATGCGATAAGAGAATAGGACAGCTATCCGTGTATGGCTCCTAACTGTGCTGAAGATACTGTGCTGAAGATAAACGGGGGATCGAGCGCCCCGGCGGCGCGTGAGCAAGCTATTCAGCAGTATGAGGAACTACAGCAACAATGTGCCGCTTGCCCTGCTTGTACTGAACGACACCATCTGCCAATGCGAACAGGGTGAAATCGCTGCCGGTTCCAACATTTAGTCCGGCATGATAGGTGCTCCCTCGCTGCCGCACAATTACATTGCCCGCTTTAACTGATTGCCCGCCGTAACACTTAACACCAAGACGCTTACCTCGGCTATCACGGCCGTTTCGTGTACTTCCGCCTGCTTTTTTATGTGCCATATCTCAGTACCCTAAAAATTCTCTCCACTATGAAGCGATCTCTTGAACCAGCAGCTCGCTCAAATCCTGCCGGTGGCCCTGCTTCTTTGTATAGCCCTGCCTTCGTCTCTTCTTGAACACTTCAATTTTCGGCCCGCGCAGGTGAGCTATTACTTTTGCTTTAACCGCAGCGCCAGATACCGTAGGCGCTCCAATCTTCACTTCGCTCCCATCGTTGCTCGATACAAGCAATACATCGCTAATGACTACCTCGTCTCCGACCTTTGCGCTCTGCCGATCTACAACGATCTTTTCACCGGGCACCGCTTTTATCTGCTTAGCACCGCTGCGAATTACCGCAAAAATTCCGCCTTCCATTTGCATAGCCCAATCCAAATAAAAATCTCGTTTAGTAGCGCCGACAGGCCCCAGCTTCTAATAGTTTTGAGTGGCGCCCTCTACACAGCAGCTCAGAAGCGGCAGGTAGTCTTCGAAGATAGGGAAGATAGCGGTAACCTATGGAAAAATCAAGTGACCGGCCCAACATACAGCTTAGCTCCCTCCTGAATCGCAGTTGTAAAGTCGAGTATAGTCCGCACTTGAAGATTCAATTTGTACGGTGAACACGCCCAGATTCACACAAGACAACCAGAGTAAGTTATGGAAAAATCGAGTAAGTTACTGAGATTTATTTAAAAGTTTTTGACACAGCATACTTTAATGCTTATTGTCTTTATAGTCAGGCGTTTCTATCACGATGTTTAGCAAGGCTGCATCTGATAGAATGACGAAGGTGGTCTCTAGCGGGTGCATGTTCCGAATTATTAGCGAATTGTTTTAGTAAAAGTGGCTGCTTTTGGGCCTTGTCTGCGGGTCTCTTCGTTCGGTCAGGGGGTTGATTGATGAAGGATAATAAAATCGTGATAGCTGTTGTGGAGGACGACGAGAGCGTTCGCAACAGCTTGAAGTTGAATCTGGACCTTGAGGGTTATCATGTGGTCACCGCATGTAACGGCGAGGATGGAATCACGGTTGTATCCGGTGAGAAGCCGGATCTCATTATCCTTGATGTTATGATGCCCAAGAAGGATGGACTTCAGACCTGCAAAGAGCTGCGTAATGCGGGGGTATCGACCCCGCTGATTCTTCTTACTGCTCGCAGCGCCGAGGTCGACAAAGTTCTGGGGCTTGAGCTGGGTGCAGATGACTACCTGGCAAAACCGTTCGGCATGATGGAGTTGATAGCGCGGGTCAAAGCCTTATTGAGGCGCACCCAAGTAATGCATTCTGTAGATCAAATCCATTTCGATGATGTGCTGATCGATTTTAAAGCCTATAAGGCCGAGCGTAATCGTATGCCGCTCGAGCTATCAGCTCGCGAGTACCGCTTGCTGCGGTACTTGGTAGCTAAGGCGGGAACAGTGGTAACCAGGGACGAGCTGCTCGATGAGGTTTGGGGTTACAACTCATATCCGTCGACTCGCACGGTAGATAACCACATCGCGAGGCTGCGGCAAAAAATAGAGATTAATCATGAAAATCCGAAGCACATCCTTACGGTGCACGGGGTAGGCTATCGTTTCGTCGCCTAAAATTTCTTTACTTACCTGGGCAATGGGTGTTGAAGCGCAGCTAGTCTGAGAGAGCAGGCGGGCCAAATGGCCCGCCCCATACACCTTTTAACTGTCGTATATGATCACTTGTGCCATAAGTTCGGCTGGAACGAAAAAATTCAGCTTGTACTTGTCGGCCCCGGTAAAAGGAACGTTTTCGTTTGAGGATCCGGGACATGCAGTGCGCTTGTAATTATCAATGTAAAGCCACCCGTAGACATTCCACACCGTCAGAAGTGCGTTGCGGTTAAGATTGTCCTCCAAAATATTGGTCCCATCCCACAGGGAGGTATAGAGGCCGGAATGGTTGTTTAAGGACCAGGAGGTATCCTCCATAAAGAGTGACGCTTCTCTTATAAGATTCCGATCACTAGCGTTAGTCTTGCTTTGAATTATTACCTTGATTCGGCATCCGTTAACATCTGCTGACCATCCAAGAAGTGATTATGGCCGGCACCGATGCCTTAGTTGCCTAAAAGTACGGCTTGCCGGGCGCCGGCCCTTTCATGTGAAAATTTGTGAGTTGCCGAAAATGGCAGCCGGGAGCAAACTCACAGTAATTACTTAGGAAAGAAGGCGAATATGAAGGAGATACTGGTAGTAGGGGTAGGCGGTTTCGTAGGCTCTGCTGCTCGCTACTATCTTGGAGGGCTTGCCTTCCAGCTTGCAGGTGCGCCGCGTTTCCCCATTTCTACGTTAATTGTAAACATCTCTGGATGTCTATTAATTAGGAATACTGTCCGGCCTGGCGGAGCATCTCCATATGTTTTCTCCCACTCTTAGGCTGCTGCTTATTACGGGTGTTTTGGGAGGTTTTACTACCTTTTCAGCCTTCGCCTATGAAACTATTTTTTTAATGAAGACAGGTGACAACTTCAGCGCATTTGCAAATGTAGCTCTTCAGGTAATTGGAGGTCTGGCAGCGGTTTGGGCCGGACAGCTGCTTGTCCGAGGCTTTACCGCGTAGGAGGGGAAACCGCTACGAACGGCGAGTTTTACATGCGCTTATTGAGGGAAGGAAGTAGGGAACGTTCTCTTGATATTCCTTGAAGCCGTTGCCATACCATTTTAGAAAGCGCCGTTCCTTTAGCTTCGGTCCAAAGAAACAATAGGCGCCCCAAAGTGAGAGCATAATTAGATGATCAAGGGTCCATACGGGAGCGAAAACCAGCACCAATAGGAATCCCAGGTAGACCGGCTGCCTGCAGTTTCTGAAGAGACCTTTGCGAGGAAAGCTGCCGTACTGCGGTTTTCGGCCGCGTACTACCGACCCCCAGCCTAAGAAGCCTGACTGAAGCGCCAGCCCGGCATCATGAAGCGCCTTTATAAGAAAGGCCCATGCGGCGCAGTACAGTGTCAATGAGAATACATAAGGCCACCCTTTGGGGAGGTACCAAATTTGCTGGCTGGGAGTCCAGAAAAGAAAAACCGCAAGCAACTGAAGTGACGCGATGAGTGAAAATATCGTGGTAGTAAGATCTCGGCCTAGCCCAAAGGGAGCCATTCGGCTCAGAAAGTGACGTCCCTTATCGGTTAGCAGGGCTGAGTGAATGATAGGGAACTGGACTAATAGAAGTAGGTTAATAAGCCGTCCGTAGGACCCTCCAATAGGGGCAAAAGAGTTACTGAGGCCCCAGAAAAGTGAATGTGCCATCACTACAACGGCTAACATAAAAACTGCATGGCACGCGAACCCGTACAAAACAGCAACTACCTTTTCTTTCATAACTAAACCTTTTGGTACAAAGAACTGTAAGCCAAGGCGGTTGAGCGGGATTTCCTGAGTTCAATCGCTCCGCGGCAAACAGTCTTGAAAAACCTCGGCCACTCACCTTGCAGCCGCCGTCTTAATAATCCTAAATTAACGGCGGCTGCATCCAGCTCGGCGGGCCGTATAAACATATTCCAGTCATGGGTACCTTTTGGGATAAAACCCAACCCTTCTCCGAGCAGAATTGCAAAGAGCCGGGAGAGAAGGGTGCGGTTTATGGTACCCACGAACATAAGGCCGCCCGGCCGCAGCGCGGCGGCAGTATACTTCAGTACATTAGGGTAGTCCGGAATGTGGTCAAGAACGTCGGCAATAACCGCAACATCGAAGCTTTCGGGGGCCCAGCTTGCGGTGCGTATATCTCCGCAAATAAATCGCCCTCGGTTGCCGGCCTTTTTTCTGCATACTTCTATACTCGAGGGGCTTATATCAATCCCTGTGACAAAGGCTCCTTGTTCTATCAATGGCACGGAAAGTAGCCCTCCTCCGCATCCGAGATCCAGGACTCGTTGTCCGCTCAGATTGCCAAGAAATTCCTTTATCAACGAGAGCCTGAAGGGAGTGATGTTCAGAAGCGAACGGAAGTAGTAGGAATCGGCCTGCCACCATTGATCGGCGTTAGTCTCATAAATGGTGAGGTCATTGGCGGTATTGGGCATTGCTTAACTCCCCAGATACTCCATCAAAATCAGCTCGATTGTTAGTCCTGGTCCGACTCCCAGCATTACCACTTTGTCTCCATCGGAGACCGTTCCGGAATCAAGAAATCTTTCTAGAACAAAAAGTACCGTAGCAGAAGATAGATTGCCGATTTCCGAGAGTACTTCACGCGCCCAGCGTGCCCGCGCAGGCTCAATACTCAATGAGCGTTCAAGTGAGTCCAAAATTTTGACCCCGCCGGGGTGGAAGAGCCAGTATGAGACATCTTCAACTTTTAGATTATGTGCCTTTAGAAAACTAACAACCCGCTGAGGAGCGGCGGCAGCAAGCTCACCCGGAAGCTGGCGGTCAAGACGGAGGTGAAATCCGTCATCAAAGGTATCGTAGCCCATCAGGTGGCGCGAATTAGGGACAAGAAATGATTCCACCGCCACAATCTGAAGTCCGTCCTTTCTCTCATCAACAATAACGCTAGCCGAGCCGTCGCCGAAGATCGCCGCTCCCACAAGCTGGGCGGGGGAATCGTCGTTATTATGGAATACCAGTGAACATAGTTCGACAGAAGTGAGCGCAACCGGCCCGGAGCCGTTAGTTAATTGATGGGCCAGTCCCAATCCAATCACTCCGCCAGCGCACCCGTGCTGATAAATTGGAAGGCGCCTAACGGTGCGAGGCATGCCGGATTTTTCAATGATCAGGGCATCCACCGCCGGTATAGAAGGCAAGCTGCAGGAGGTAAATAAAAAGGAGCTGATTTCCGAGGGGGCTATGCCGGCTTTAGAAATAGCCTGTCCAAGCGAACGGGCGCCAAGTAGGGGAGCCTCTCGTTCGAACAGGTCTGCACGGTGCTGCAGCCCATTTAGACTTAGAATTTCCTCAGCATCGACCGAGAAGTACCTGGCGTCGTTCTGTGCCGAACTAACAAAACGTTGAAACAGTTCAAGGCTTGTGTTGCGGCCCTCCAGCCATCGCCTTCCGATATTCTGAATATCTGCTTTATTGTAAAAATTGCCGGGAAGGGCAGTGCCCACACCGATTATTCTAGCCATTTTGCTCCATCTTGAATTCGTCCGCCGGAACCTGATCCGGCAGCAGCACTGTAAACCTCACGACTACTGTCTCATCCAACTTCGCAATAAATATGGAAGGATCCTCGACACCGAAATCGGCCCACTTAAAAGCTGTGGAGCCGTGAACCTGGTAGCCTTTGTCGGAATGAAGAGCCGTTGCTTTGAAGACCAACGGGCGCAGGACATCTCTGATCTTCAGTTTCCCATCTATCAAGATATTGCAAGAGGCATCTAACTGAAGCGATCGCGGATCGCATGCCTCTGAGAGTTTTTCTATAAAAAACACAACCTCAGGAAATGTGTCCGACTGCATAACCTTGCGCATTTTTTTATCCCTGCTCGAGTTGTCAGTGTCAAAGCGAGCCACCGGAAGATGTAGTTCAGCTTTGACCGATCGGTAGTCCGAGGAGTCAGCAAGCCACGCTTTGCCGCTTATTCCCTTTGTTGAGCCATGCACCAGATGCCATGTCGAGTCAACTTCGAAGCCGATAGTACCATTGCTGTCCGCAATCACGGCAGGCAAATTCCAGTACTCGCTGCTCTGCGCCCGTGCCGTGCCACTCAGAATCAAAAGGGCAAAAACTGCTGCAATAATCTTCATAGGCATGCTCCAATAAAAGAGAGGGCGGTATGCGCCATTCGGTTGCGGACGGTATGCGTACTGCCAAGGCCTCCGCTTAAAAACGTTCCGGCAGTTCTATATAAAGAAGGTATCCTGGCCAGCTGCTCCTGAGCCCGAACAAGCGCAAGATAAGAAGTAAAAGTAAACCCCCTCAAAGGCCTCGCTGCTGCTTCCCTTTTCGCCGTGTATTTGACGCCGGTTTGAGCCAAAGTCATTCGCCCGTCGATTAATAGCCGCATCTCTTCGCCGAGTATACGGGATGAAAGCAGCGCATGGGTCATTCCCATTCCTCCAACCGGGTCGAACTGCTCGCATGCATCGCCCAGCATAAAAATATTGTTATGGAAGGCGCGTGCGCTCTGTGCTTGCAGGCATGTCTTGCCGACCAAATATGATGCGGCTTGCGCCTGGATTCCTGCTCTGGCAAAGGCTTCTCCCATCAATTCTACGCTCGCTGACTTGTTTGTTAGAGCATGCCCGGAATTTTTGGTTGAAAGAAGCGCTGCATTAAAGGTATGAGGGCCAACCGGGGTCAGAAATACTTGATAATTTTGCCCCGCAAAAATCTGGATAAATGGCATGTTGCCGGTGTCTTGTTCACACTCCCAAATGGAGCTCACGCCGAACCTGGGATTTATAGCGGTTCCTGAGACTGTAAGGGGTCGAGCGCCGGAGGCCACAGCCAACCATCTCGATTCGATCACGGTATTGTCGGATAGAGTCACTTGGAAGGGGCCGCTTCCATCAATTTTTGCAGCAGCCGTACCAAGAAACGGTAATACACGGGGGGAGGATAAAGCACAATCGAGTAGAGCTTTGTCAAGATAGAAGCGCTGAACCCCTATCAAACTGGAAGGGATCGATATTTTCTTATCTTTAAGCTGTAGCTGATAGCCTCTGAGACGGGTATGGGGGAGACGGTTTAGTACCGGCCTGAACCCGATCTCCTGCAGAATCTTAACCCCTTTTGCCGATATTCCTTCACCGCAAGCCTTACGGCGCGGGAACAGGCCTTTGTCGACAATTGCAACAGTGAGACCCAGGGAAGAAAGGATTCGCGCCATGGAGCTGCCCGCAACGGATCCCCCAACTATTGCAAAATCAACCGTAGTTCTCATAAATTTTTTAACCTTCCCCGAGTAAGAGCGATCCTTTTACGATTATTGACGTAAAACTGCATGCGATTAACATATGACATCTTGCCATGCCCGGCTTTTACAAGTGGCTATATCGGGTTACGGAACTATATTATGACAAATGTACTACATACGGATGACATCGATCTCCACTATCGCGAGAGACGGGCTGGAATAATATTTCTTGTCATTGTCGCGCTCTTTACTGCCATCGACATAGTAGAGGACGCCATCGAGGGCGCATCACTGCTTCACACCATCACTGAGATGGCGGTTGTGGCGGGCTCATTGGCAGGGGTCGTATATCTCTGGAGATCGACTGTCCGCCGGTATAAAAGGCAGCACTCGGAGTTGAGCTCTAAGCTGGTAGAGGTGAATAGGGACCTTGAACACTGGCGCGAGCAGAGCCGTCAGTTTACGGTTGGACTGTCCGAATCTATTGAGAAGCAGCTTAAAAATTGGGGTCTCACCGAGGCCGAGAGTGACGTGGCTTTCCTACTTATTAAAGGACTAAGTCTTAAAGAGATAGCGGAAGTGCGTGAGACTAGCGAACGAACCGTGCGTCAGCAAGCAGCAGCAATATATGCGAAATCGAATCTGGCAGGCCGTGCCCAGCTCGCCGCTTTTTTCCTTGAAGATCTGTTTGATACCAGGACGCGCAAGGGGTAATAGCCGTTTGTTACACCTAACTTCTTAGAAATCGAGTCGCCGCCGCGCAGGTTCCGCTTTCATCTTTCTATTATGATCGCCGTCATTCAAGCGCTGTGATTGATCAGAGTACCTTTACTCAAAAAGTTTGGGGATAACCAATATCCGCATATGTCTCATACGGTCACGCTAGAAGAATTGCTCAGCTCAACTTTGAGGGAGCTTTATCATACCCACAAGCAGCTGCTTCAGAAGCTCCCAATTCTTGTCGACTCGGTAAAGCTAAATCATCTCAAGATTCTTCTGAGCTCTCATTTGTTTGAGACCGGGACACATATAAGCCGGCTCGAAGCTGCCGCCAGCGTGCTAAGTAGCGATATTGAATTCGAAAAGCGAAGTGCAGCCGTAGCCGATCTTATGCGGAGTTTGGATAAGGCTTTAGGGGAGCGATGGCAGAAAGACAGCGGGGTGCTTGATGTTAATGTGATAGTTTCTCTGAAGTGCCTGAAGCGGTATTCTATGGCGCTTTACTGCAACGCCCTTGAGTTCGCCAATGAACTAGGGATGGATGAAGTGTTTGAAAGACTGGCAACTAGCTTCTACGAGGAAAATGCTCTTACTGAGGATCTAGGAGCAGTCTTTGAAGACGAGCAAGAGAACGATCGCGATGCAAATGAGATAAAGAGTCCCGCGGCGTTCGACGGCTCGGCGGCTTGGAACAGCGGGAGGATTATGGCAGGCCGCTAAATTAAACCGGGCCTTAGATTTTTCTACAACCAACCACCATGGGAACATACCCCCGGGAGCTCACAATTTTTGTGAGCTCCCATTTTTTTGGGTACCGGAAACGGAACCCTCAAGAGGTGGCCACTATAATGCGCATATGAGAGCTGCGATGTATAAACGCTAAAAAAGCTATCGACTACTTTTTTACCCAGCTTCCGTCAGGCTTCTGAACGAACGTGCCGGCCGGACTGCGCTGAATGGCTTTTTCACCGGCTAATTTCTCAACGGCGGCAACTGCCGTCCGGTTCTTTTGAGCTATCTGTGCGTATTCCCGCCGTCTCTGATTGTTGATCTCCTTTACCAATGTCGCGACTTCAAGCGATGCATCCTGTTTCACGGCAGCGAGATATCCGGTAGTTGTCTCTCCCACTAAACCTTGGGCTTTTGCTTCATCAATCGATAACGCATACGCGGGCTGTATAGTAAGGACCGCAAAGAAGAAAATAAAGGCAGCGAGCAGTTGTTTAAGTTGTTCCATCACTTCCTCTAAAAAAGATTCTTCTTGTCGTCGAAAAGCTCGTCCAAGTCGCGATCAACTTTAACTCTCACCTCATGATCAATCTTTACATTAAGATTGATAGTTACCGGCTCATTCGGCGGAGCCAACTCTACTCGCGGTGTGCACGCAGCAAGCGAAAAAACCATAAGTATCGGCAGTGCAAGCTGCAAAAGTACAGGAGCGGTATTGATTCGAGAACGCATAGCCGGATTATAAAAGTTCGAAAATTAAACGACAAGGTACGAGGGCTGCGTCGCGTTACTTGATGCATGATGCGATCACGAATACTACCGGACACTTACCTGGCTTATGTATCATCCGGTAGTAGTTATCAGCGAATCGCGCTAGCGGGCCCCAGTATTAACAGAAGTTCCGGCCTTCCTAACGGCTGAAAGGCTAGCAAGCAAAGCAGGGATATCCTCTTCTATACTTAAGTTAAGATTAACGGGCCTATCCTTGACGATCGCCGTATTCCACCCGCTCATTGAGACCTGAAGCAGAAGCTTGCCGCGGTCATATTTGAAAGAACCTTTTAGGGAATCATATTGGTAGTTTTCGAGCGCGCGGTAAGCAAACTGCATTGCCTGGTTGGCGCTCTCAATCGCTTCTTTGGGAGGCGTAAATCGAATGGAACCTGGACCGAGGGCGAAAACTTTGCCGGATTCAATTGCTGCTAGCCCCCGGGTAAATTTTATCGGAGCGGTGAAACTAAGGCGCCCTTTTCCTCTAATATACGTTTGCGGGTAAAGAGCGAATAGACTGCCCAGCTCAAGATCCTCTGCAGAAATTAGACATCGGCCCTCGAGAGGCGGCAGACGTAAAGTGCAATCATGAGCAGTGATACTATGCCCCGCAAACTGCGCATGTCCTTTCAATAGAGTGATTTCGCCGGTGGGCGAGGGGTTCATATTAAAACTTGCAATATAACGAAGATTAATGCCCGACAGTTCAATAGGCGCTTCCATATTTCCAGCAGTGAATGTGGCTGGCGCTTTTGTGGAAATTTCATGATGACTTTTGCCGCTCATTATCAAGGAGGAATCCACTCCCTTTAGAGTAACGGCCTCCGAGGAGAGCTCTCCATTCTTGCTAGTGATCTCGACTGAGAAATTTTCTTTGCCGCCCTGTTGCCAGCTAACTAACCCATCAACTCTCTGGCCTCCCAACAAAGTGCCGGTAAATTTCTGCAGAAGCATTCCCCAGAAATGTGGGGCAAGAAGGGGGCGTAGGCTTAGTGAAAAACTGCGCTGCAGTTCGTCGACTTCCAAGACCCCCGCTAGACTCTCTCTCTGATAGGTGAAATTAACCTTAGAACTGCGGTTTTTCAGGCTGGAAACAATATCGGTCTTCAATCGATCGGCAGGAAGTTCGAGACCCCGAAATTCAATCTTGGTATCCGCTGAGAGTGTAGCTGCAACGGTGGCGCTCTCAGAGGAGCTGCTTGCCACTAATTGCCCATTGGCGGCGTGCAGAGTGACCGGTCCAGCTGTAGCAGCTGTTACCTCGAATGCGATCTTGCCGTCGTGCTGTATCTCATTCCCTTCCGTCTTGAACTCGACTTCTAAAGCTTCAGGAAGTGAGACGATGATTTTTTCGGCACTAATCGGTTCCAAATGCAGATTGGAGAGAGTAACGAAGCTGTGCTGTAATACCTTGGCTCGCAGCGCCGGTTCAAAATACTCGAAATTCTCAGCCTCAAACTTGCATTCAACCTTTCCGAGCCGTAACAACGGCAACGCTTCGCCAAGTAATGCTTTAATTTCCGGCGCTATGCACTCAAGGCGGAGATAGTCTGCTTCCAGTTTGCTAATGAATCTCCCGCTCAGTAAGTAAGTTAGCTGCAAGTTCTTGGCGTGAACGCCTAACCCTTTCCATAGTATATCGGCTCTATTTAAACGTGCTGAGCGTAATGATACTTGAGGTTCAATTTTTTTAAGGATTTGCACGGAGTTTTCGGCAGCCCAGGATTCGATAAAAAAGGCAGCAAGCCGATTGCGCAGCAGAACTCCAGCAGCGGCCGCTCCAAGCAAAGCGAGCGTCAAGATTACAAAGATCCTTTTCACCTTCATTATTTATCTAGCCTAAACCGGCCCTTATCAAAGCACAGCCCGTGATGACGGTGATCATGCGATAGAGAGCTGCATCGTGAGCGCTCTGGTATAAATTGCTCAAAACACTCTTTTAGATGCCGTTTGTTAGAAATTGATAGTGCACAAACTGATCGAGTTTTTCCGGCGGAAGTTTGAGATCGGCCTCCGTTACAGGAATGTTTCTATCATAAGGTCTTCATGTTTGCTGGTGGCGGTGGGTCCCGGGGCGCTTTGCGGTCTTATTCGGCTGCCGAGAGGCAGCGCGTAGCAGGTGAAACAGGGCGTATAATTTGCGGTGTTTTGGAATGTTTATGTCGAACAAGCGAGGAATAATGGAAATCGGAGGCGCCTCGTGGTATTCTTGCCAGCCCTCGTCACTGCGTCTAGCGCTTCTTTCAATATGGAAGTTTTTGGTGAAAATGCGTGGTAGTACGTTACTTGTTTGGGTGTGTTTCGGGCTCTCGGGACTGGTTGCGCTACTAGCTGTAGTCGGGTGGGGGATCGAGAACCCGCAGTTTGCCAGGCTAGGCGAAGGGCACACTCCGATGCCGGTTCAGAATGCAGTACTGACCCTTCTTTTGGCAGCGGGATTGTTGCTTCTAGTAACGAGAAACGACACACTTGCCCGGGTTGTTTCAAGTGCGACCGTCCTCACCGCGATTGTTCTTCTAGCCTTATATTTTAAAGCACTTCCAGTTTCTTTTTTCCCCGCTTCAATAGCGAAATTTGTAAGCGAATCGCTCGCTCTGATGCCGTTGAATTCGCTTTTGTCGATTCTTATGCTTGCGGCTGCTCAGCTAATACTGAGCTACGAAGGTGGTTCCGGCATTAGAAATTCGGCTGCCTTGGTGTTGGCGCTTGTCAGTCTGAGTGTTTGTCTTCTTGCAGTTTATGGCTACATGGTGGGGGCCGAGTTTGCTTATTGGTGGCCTCTCTCGGCTCCAATGGCGCCGAATTCCGCGCTAGCTCAGCTTTCATTGGGATTAGGGCTTATTACACTCACTTGGATCAGGTTCACTTCATCAAGCACACGCTCTTCGGATATTGTGCTCGGAATACAGATGGCATCGGGCTCGGTGTTGTTTATTACAGTGCTGCTCAGTAGCAGTCTGGCGATGATTCCGCTTTATGAAGCCTTCCTTGATCGGGTGTACGAGGAGGCTAGAAAGAGCGTCGAATCAAAGAGAACCGAGCTCTCACTATTTCTTTCCTCCATTAGAACTGTGGCTGATTCAATCGGGATGCGATCGTATACCGATGCAAGTTTGGGAATCGTAGATAGTGCGCAAGGGTCATTGCTTCTTGAGCTGGAGGCGAAGGCGCTGCCAGGCATAAAAAGGGTGCTTTTTAATCCTACAGTTCCACAGCAGTCTAGCACCGATCAAGATTCGGCTGAGAATGCTTGGAAGGGCGCAAGCGGCACGACGGATTCTAGGCAGCTTAAACTGGTTGTAACCGCTTCAGAGCTGAATCAGCCCGGGCTCACAGCTTATGCCACAGTCTATGGAGCGCGCGGCGAATCGCTCGGTATCTTGGCAGCTGAGATAGATCTCACTTTTCTACAATCTCTTATCAGCCAGGATGTTCCTTCCTCAACTCAACAGGGTTCTTTCTATCTCCTTCCCGATACTACCGACAAGCGCGCTAAACTTCTGAAGGTGCCGCTGTCGAAGAATGAGGCGCCAGGGTTGGCGGTAGTTGATGCAGGTCTTTCTGAACTGCTTAAGGCTTTGTCGCCAGACCCGGCTCAGGAACAGGCGCCCTCAAGAGCAATACTTAGAAGGGACTTGGTCTCATTTCTATATCCTCTGCCAGGATCGAATTCTTACCTTGCCTTCGCCTCAGAAGTCTCGCCTTTTAGGCATCTGCTCAACCAGCGCTTTATCGATGTAATCATTGCCTTGGTGGTTTTGCTGGTGTTATCCACCCTTTTTGTCTTTTTACTCATGAGAAAATTGGGCAACCGCATGCTCTTTTTGGAGAATAGGGTGAAGCATTCTTTAGATGTCGTTGCACAAGAGCTAACGCTGCGCAGGGACGCGCAGTCGCAGATCGAGAAGTCGCTCGAAGAGAAGGATATTTTATTGAAGGAGATTCACCACAGGGTAAAAAACAATCTTCAGGTTATTTCCAGCATATTGAACCTTCAGCTGCGCAGGACAGATAAATCGGAGGTTGCCACCGTGCTGCGCGACAGTGCCGATCGTATTCAGTCGATCGCCTTGCTACATGAAACTCTTTATCGCTCGGCTAATTTTAAATCCATCAATATCTCTAATTATATGGGAGAGCTTGTTAAGCATCTTAGCGAGTCTTATTCCATGCGTGGCCGGCTTGCGCCTCATATATCGTCCTGCGGTATTACTCTAGAATTGGACCGTGCTATTCCGCTCGGAATGATTTTAACCGAGCTGGTAACCAATTCCCTTAAATATGGATTCTCGAGTCAATGGCAGTCCTCTGAGCAGCCCAGTCTTAGGATAGATTGCGGCATGCGAGATGACCGCTTTTTTATGAACTATCGCGACAACGGAGTAGGATTGCCGAAAAATTTTGTTTTGGAGGAGATGGATTCTTTAGGAAGCAAACTGATCACCATCCTAGTGAAGCAGCTTAAAGGCGAAATACGTTATTCTTCAGCAAATGGTGCCCATTTTCAGGTTTCATTCCCTTATGTAGCAGATTCAAAGGAGAAGAGTTATGAGAAGACCGCTAGTTCTAATTGTTGAAGATGAAAGTGTTGTTGCAATGGATATCAAAGAGGCGCTTTTGTCGCTAAACTATGATGTGTCAGGCCGCGCTGCAAGCGCAGCAGAGGCTGATGAACTTCTCCAACAGAAAAAGCCGGACCTGGTACTGATGGATATATACCTGGAAGGTGAAGTCGATGGAATTGCAGCGGCCGCGAAGATTAAAGAGGAGTACGATGTGCCGGTAGTATTTCTTACCGCTTACGCCGATAAATCCACCCTGGACCGCGCCAAGGTTATTGAGCCGTACGGTTATGTTCTGAAGCCGTTCCGGCAAACAGAGCTAAGAACCGTGATTGAACTGGCGCTTCACAAGCACCGCTCCGAGCAGGAGCGCGCACAGGCAGGACCGGTTGAGGCGGTCGACGAGCGGCCGAGAATCGAGGTGCCGGACTTCCGTTCTCTTGTGAAGAGCGCGCATCAGCCGAGCCACGCAATGCAGGTAACGATAAAAAATTTCCTGGAATCTATTGCTCCGATCTCAGATCTCAGCGAAGAGGTGTTGCAAGGTATAGCCTCGGTGTGCGCAGTTCAATCCTATCCTGCGCACGCAGTCATCGTGCATGAAGGGGCGGAGCGGAAAGAGGGGTTCATAGTAATGAGCGGCCGGGTGGCTGTTTATAAAACTTCGGCAGGCGGCAAAGAGCTGGTAGTCGAACTGCTCGGAGCTGCCGATCTGTTCGGCTTCCTCACAGTTTTGGAAAAAGCCCGCTTCCCTTTCTCGGCGCGTACCCAGACTGTAACAAGAGTCCTATGGGTGCCCAGAGAGGTGATATTTTATATCACCGACAATTACAGCGAGATCAGCCGTGAACTTTTCCATCGAGTGCTCGAGCGGCTGAGAAAAGCGCATGATCTTTCACGCTCACTTGCGCATGACAAGGTGGAAGTGAGAGTAGCCTCGGCGCTTTGTGCAATGCTGCAAACGTTGGCAGAGCATTCGAACGGAAAGTCTGCCTCACCGGAGTTTGAAATGACTCGGCAGGAGTTGGGTGAGCTGGTGGGCACTACCCCTGAAACCATAAGCCGCATCTTAAACCGGATGGAGGATGAAGGCATGGTCGACCTCTCAAATTCCGGGAAGGTGCGCATAGTGGATTCAAAGAGCCTTGAGGAGATGCTCAAAAACAGTATGCGAGGGGGAAAGTAACTACTCCTTGTTGACAATCTTTCGCGGCCGATCTTCAGGCTCGTCGCAGGTATGAAGCTTTATCGATGGGATATCGCATAAAGTGCCGGCAATTACATCTTTTTTCGATGCTTGGCGAGCGCGCCAAAAAAGCGCCTCATCTATCTCGCCACAGCATCCGCGGCAGGTAAAATTATCCCAATTCAAAGCGGCGGCAATATTCAAACATGTATCGTAATGGTTGCAGTCGTAGCGGCGCCGGGGAGCAATTGAAGGATTTACGCAAGAAGCATCTCCCTCAACATCTATAATTTGAAATGGCCCCGGCTTACCTAGCATACCCTTCGGAGTAACTTTTGCTTGCTGATTGCAGCAATTAAGTACGGCGTTTCTATGCCGAACTGCTGCGCCACGGAATCTTATCACTGGACATTATACTACTCAACAAGAGAGCACAAACACTCAGCCCTTGGACAACATTCGACGAACCCGCTAGTATCCCGCCTATATGCACCATGGAATCACAGTCCTTAAAAAGGGAGGAAAAGGCCGCTCGTTTGTAATATTGCACGAGCAAAACAGATATTTCGAATTCTCTAACGCCCTGTTTGAAACCCTCACATCGCCTGACAGCGTCTCGCAAAGCAAGGCCCTGCTCTTATCTACGGAGCCTATCACCAATTCCAACTGGCTTGTTTTATCTAACTCCTTTAGAGAACTGATCAATAGCGAAGGCTTGCGCCAGGCCTCATTTATCTCCTTTGGTGCAGCCTCATCCATTACATTGCATCTCGCCCTGCAGGAATTGAAATTGGTAAGAAGCTTGATCTTGGTAGATTCTGCAACCCGCCCCCATCCAACTTTATTTTCCAGAATTATTGACAAACTTGAAAGTTTTCTGCCGTTGGGACTTCCCCTTCGATCGCTGTCAAAAGGTTTTGACGCCAAGTCTTTTCTGCAAAGGGTGCGTTGCCCGGTCTTGGTGGTAAACTCTGCGGCTTGCGGAGCATATCTCAGGGCTCAGGCGCAGGTATTTCACAAAGAACTTCCGACCGGCTGGCTCTATCAGATCGCTGGCAATGACGATGTGAGGGAGCTCACGTCGATGGTTTTGGACTTCCAAAAGGTGCCGGCTAAAGCGCCGCAAAAGAATGTGGCATAACGGGAAAATATTGCTTCAATTCTAATAAAAAGACCTCAACTCGAAGGGTTGGCGTTGTTTTTTTGAGGCTGACCTATTGTTTCTCTGCGCGGGTGTGAAATGGAGCGAAGCGCAATTGCACGTAACATAACTTTGCTGGAGCAGAGGAGCACCGCTCTAGAGCGACTCAGCCCAAGTTTGAAATGTTTCACTGCGCGTGAACTGAAGCTGCTTCATATTCCTTAACGTAGAGACAGTCTCATTATATCCCGCTTCTATTAAGCCGTGGACGTATTCGGAATCGAGAGCAACGTACGAGATAACCTCATAGGCTACCTCTTCACCCATCTTTTTTCTTAGAATACTAAAAATCGGCCAGAGGGGGCCCACTGCCTTTATAAATCTCGACGTGGAAGACCCTACCGCGTGTTTAAGGATAGCTCCCATGGCGCCCTTATTGCGTGCAACAAAAGTCTCAGGCGGACGGAGACAGAAAGTCTTAAATGCCGCCGGAACCTCCCACTTCGGCCGTGTATCGTGTGCCTCTCCATAGCGATCTAGCCACCAATTTCGGCCGGAAATGTCGATGACTATTACACGTTCAGCGCCGAAGCGAACAGCGGGGTCGACGGGCACGTTCTGTGATATACCGCCATCTACAAGCCGCACCTTACCTGCTTCTGTGTCCAGTTCCACGGGCGGCAGCACGGAAGGAAGAGCGGCCGACGCGAAACCGTGCTTGGCCGAAAGAGAATCAACATAACAAACGTCGAAAGAGGCGCCGTCAAGGGTGCTGGTATCAAGTCTTTTATGAGCGCTGACGAACAGTAGCGGTTTCCGTTCGGCTCCCTCGATCGTAGTCATCACTGCTACGGCGTCGAGCGAGGGGGCCCGGTTGTCCGGGTGCAGCCCACCATTACTCTCGATTACCCCGTCTATGCGCTCCATTAGAGGGGAGGGGTCAAAGATTGCGGTTGAGGACGCTTTAGGTCCGGGCGAACTGTATTGGTGAATGACTAGGCGAATGGCGCGCAAAAAGGCCCTTGATGGCGATCCGCTGAATGTATTGCGAAAGGACCTCTCTCTCCACACCACCTCCATCTGTTGAACCGCGTCAGAGAGGCCGTTCTTTAAACACGCCGCCAGCACAAGGCCGTTAACTGCACCTATGCTGCTACCTATTATATTGCTTACTTTCTGAGTTTTATCAGTGAGGAAGGGGATCAAGGCTTTTAAAGCTCCTACCTGGTAAGCCGCGCGTGCTCCGCCACCTGACATGACTATGCCTATATTAGTATCGCGCTGCTGAAGGGCGGGCTGATGAACACTGATTGAGGGTTTATGCTCCTCTTGCGGGCGTCGCCTCATATACTCGAATGATGCACAGTTGCGGAACCAAAAAAACCTGCTTAATGAACAAGATGTTAGAGAATCAGCAAGCCTTTGTATAGTATCATCGGCTATTTATTCGTAAAACCTTAGTAATACGCTCTTTTTGTTTGGCCTCAAAAGATCCCCTAAAGCACTGTCTTGTTCGGCACCGCTATACTATTTTGATGCTCACCTATGACTAAACGGAGAGTGATTATAACGATTGATGGGCTGGCAGCATCAGGAAAGAGTGCGATCTCCAAACTTCTTGCAGAGCGGCTCGGGTACGTGCACCTCAGTTCGGGAGCGATTTACCGCGCTTTAGGGCTCCTGATATATCGATCGGGAGCGGATCCGGCCGACCTTCCCACAGTAATGCGGCTGCTTGAAGAGAACACGATCGGATTGGTCGAGCACGGTCGTAGCGGGAGCAAAGTTTTGCTGAACGGTGCGGACCCCGGCGAGCAGCTCTATGAGCCGGAGGTGTCGAATGCTACCTCGATCAGTTCTGCGCACCCCGAAGTTCGCGCGAAACTGTTGCCGCTGCAACAAGAGTGTTTCCCCGAACGTGGCCTGGTTGCCGAAGGGCGGGATATGGGAACAGTAGTTTTCCCTGATGCTGATATTAAATTCTTCATTCAGGCCGCAGCGGATATTAGAGCTCAAAGGAGGCTTTCTCAGCTTTATGGCCAGAACAGTGCGGCTCAGGATGTTAAGTCGCTGAAAGAAAAGATAGAAATGGAGATCAATGAGCGCGATAGAAGGGACTCGAAGCGCGCAGTATCACCCACTGTTGCGGCGGAAGGGGCAATAATTGTCGATAATTCGGCCAAAACATTGACTGAAGTTGTTGAAAACATGTATCATTTCGTTTCCGATTTGGGCAGCTCGCCGATCGGAAATTCAGATAAGGAAGGTAAAAAATTAGTATGAATAGCGCTGAAAATATATCTGCTTCCTCCGGTTCTTCGGGTGAAGGCTCGTTTCTAAGCGAGTTTGAAAAGCTTCTCAATGACAAGCTTGACGTTCTTAAACCGGGCAAAGTAGTGACCGGCACAGTGGTTGACCTCAATCGTGAAGTAGTCACAGTCGACATCGGATTTAAGTCAGAAGGTGTTGTCCCAACATCTCAGTTTCAAAATTCGGAAGGACAGCTGGCGGTTAAGCCGGGTGATAAGGTGGAAGTTTTTATCATCGCTCTTGAAAATGATCTGGGGCAGGTGGTGCTTTCCAAAGAGAAGGCCGATCAAAAGAGAGTTTGGGATCGCGTAGAAGATGCGTTCAAGACCGGAGACATTATATCGGGGAAGGTAGTTCAGAAGGTAAAAGGCGGACTGCAGGTCGACATCGGCATCCCCGCTTTTTTGCCGGGCTCGCAGATAGATATTCGTCCGCACCGCAATCTCGATAAGTTCATAGATCAGGTCTTTGACTTCAAGGTGCTTAAGATTACCCGCGACAAGGGCAATATAGTGCTTTCGCGGCGCGCTGTTCTGATGTCGGAAAGAGATCAGCTGCGCACCGAGACGCTGAAAGTGTTGCAGGAAGGTGTGATTATGGAGGGTGTAGTCAAGAATGTAACTGACTACGGAGCTTTCATCGACCTTGGCGGCATCGATGGTCTACTGCACATCACGGATATTTCTTGGGGCCGCATCAATCATCCGTCGGAAAAGCTTTCTGTCGGTCAAACAGTCCCTGTGGTGGTCCTAAAGTACGACCATGAGAAAGAGCGCGTTAGTTTGGGAATGAAGCAGCTTACCCCGGATCCGTGGATTACCGTGCACGAGCGCTACCCGGTTGGGGGAAGAATCACCGGCAAAGTAATTAACCTCACCGACTATGGCGCATTTGTAGCACTGGAAGAGGGGGTCGAGGGGCTAATTCATGTTTCAGAGATGAGCTGGACCAAGAAGGTTCGACACCCTTCAAAAGTTCTAAATGTAGCCGATACAGTCGAGGCCATCATATTGGGCATAGACGGGGAGCAGCAGCGGATTGCCCTTGGCCTCAAGCAGCTTATGCCGAATCCCTGGGACGAACTGCGGGTTACCCATCCGGTCGGCTCGCGTGTTAAGGGCAAAGTTCGTTCGATCACCGACTTCGGTATATTCGTTGGCGTGGAAGAGGGAATCGACGGACTGGTTCACGTATCGGATTTCTCCTGGACCAAGCGTATCAAAGATCCGAAAGAGATCCACGATATGTTCAAGAAAGGAGATGAAGTCGAGGCTGTGGTGCTCGATATCGATGCCGAGAACGAACGCCTCAGTCTTGGCATCAAGCAGATACAAGACGATCCATGGGAGACTATTGCACAGCGATATCCTGTGGGTGTGAAGGTTAAAGGTAAAGTCAGCTCGCTTACCGACTTCGGTGTATTTGTGGAGATCGAGGACGGTATCGAGGGCTTGATTCATAACTCTCAGTTGGGCCTCGACCGCGGAGAAGATGCGGCGGAAGCTTACAAGTCCGGCGCCATTGTGGAGTGCGAGGTAATCACCGTAGATCGTGAGGAGCGCAGAATCAGCTTAAGTGTGAAGTCCATAAAGAAGCGCCAGGAGAAAGAGCAAATGGCCGGATTTATGGAAGACACAAGCACAGCAGTTACTTTTGGCGATCTGTTGGCGCAGGCCAAGAAGGAGTAGTTTTAGCTCTGCTGAAAACTTCCCCATGCTTCGCTAATGATGGGAAATCACTCGCCAGCTCGCGATTTCAATTGAATCGTTACGTGCGGATAAGCTCGCTTATCCGCACGTTGCCTGCGATTTTTTTCTGCAGAGCTAATCGTTGAAGCCCCGGCATCATAGAGCGAAAACAACGCTAAATTTTAGGCTTGTTCTTTCTGGCCGGAGATCTCCGCCACTAAATCCTTCAGTTGATCAGGCGTAAACGGCTTTGACAAAAATCCGGCCGCTCCGAGATCTTTAGCCTGTGCGGCCTCATCTCGTTGGGCATGTGCCGACATTAACACGAAAATCAGTTCACGCCGAAGTGATTTCATTTCCGTCAGTACCTGGAGCCCATTCATCTTCGGCATCCGCAGATCGCAGATACACATGTCACATTCGCCACCTTCGGCAAGATATGCAATCGCCTCCAAAGGAAGAGAGAAGTCGGTGACCTTGAATCCCATAGCTTGCAGAACAAGCTTCAGGGCGAAAAGCACGGAGCTTTCGTCATCTACAAGGAGTATGTGTGATATTCGGTTATCTTCGCTGGACATGGCATTGCCCGGAAACCACTAACAACAAGCCTATTATAATGCCGCGGCAAAATACAAACTTCAAATAAAGGTGTAAGGGGCGGCGATCACTTTGAGTAGTATACCATTGTTGAGTTCTATAGCTTAGCAAGTTATAACTTTTAAGGCGCTACGCCCGTCAATCCGTATCCAATATTAACCCTTTATTCGGGGAGGGGTACGTTAACTACGGGATGGGCTATCACAAGGAGCTGCATGATTGAAGCAAAGCTGGCTCCTATCTCATATGAGGTATCTCCAAGTTGAGCACCGCTCTTGCCATAGAGGCTCCGACCCCCATGCTGCAGCAATACCTGCAGTATAAACGCGATTACCCCGAGTGCTTCATTTTGTTTCAAGTCGGTGATTTTTATGAGCTCTTTTACCAAGATGCCATCGAAGTCAGTAAGATTTTGAATCTGACTTTGACCTCGCGCGACAAGAACTCTCCCCAACCGGTTCCCATGGCGGGAGTTCCAATATCGGTGGTCGACAACTACATTGAGCGGCTCACTGAAGCTGGCCACTCAGTGGCGGTGATTAGCCAGAGCGCCACAGCGCAGAATGGGAAAGCTGCTGTTGAGAGGTACCTGGAGCGCATCATAACACCAGGCATTAGAGTATTGGGCAATAGCGAGCAGGTAACCGGGGCACGCGGCGTGGCTGCGCTTTATATGCTGAGCGACAGCGATTTTGCCTTGGCTTTCAGTGATGTACAGACCGGAATCATATATGTACGGGACCTTTTGGCTCTGCCGCAGTTGTTTTCCGAGCTAGGCCGCGAGTCGATCTGCGAGCTTGTACTTCCTGCCACCATCTCTGTAAATAAGGTCGATCGAAGACTTCGATGGGTGAACGAGCTTGAAGGGCTATTGCCCGATGCCAAGCTGCGGTTCAGAGCTGAACCTCTGCTCGCATCGGGGAATGGCAGGGATTACGGTGCACTCGCCGGATATGCCGCGCTTGGCGAAGGGGCAAAAAAAGCTGTGCGCCTTTTGCTTAATTATATCGATGAAGCAACGGTCGGTCCGAAATTGATAATCCGCTCAATTGAGCAGAAGCGTTATGACTCATTGATGGCGCTCGATGCCACGACAAGACGCAATCTAGAGGTTGTAGCCAACTCAAGGAGCGGAGGAACCGAAGGAACTTTGCTTGCAGTCGTTGATAGAACGTTGAGTGCAGGCGGGAGACGGCTTCTGAGGGAGTGGTTGATAAATCCCTTGGTAGAGATTGAGCGAATTAATGACCGCCATGATGCTGTGGAAGCTCTGATAACCTGCGACACGGAGCGCCGCGCGCTGAGAGATGCGCTGCGCTTTATTGCTGATTTGGAAAGAATCGCTACCAGGCTGGAACTTAAGGTGGCTCTGCCGCGAGAACTGGCGGCGCTGCGAGATTCGTTGGAACAGCTGGAGAATATAAATCCCCTCTTGGAGGAGATAGTAAAGCGATGCCCCCAGGCCTCGATCCTTGCAGCTCGGCTTGAGAGCCTGTTGGTGCCGGACGAGTTGCGGCGGCTTCTCTGTGACGCCTTATTAGATCAGCCGGAGGCCTCAATTCATCAAGGGAATATTATCCGGGCTGGATATAACGAAGAGCTTGATCGTTTGCGGGCAATCAAAAGCGACGGCCGCAGTTGGATGAGCAATTTCGAGTTGAGTGAACGGGAACGAACCGGCATCACCTCACTTAAGGTGAGATATAACGGAGTGCTTGGGTACTTTATCGAGGTAACTAGCGCCAACTCCTCGCGTGTTCCTGACGATTATATAAGGCGGCAATCGACCGCCAATTCGGAGCGGTTCACTACCTCCGACTTGAGAAAGTACGAGGAGCAGGTTCTTAAAGCGGAAGGAGGCCAGTTCCACCTTGAGCGGCGGTTGTACGAGGAGCTGCGGGAGAGCGCCTCTCAGCACACTTCCGCTATCCGGGAGGTGTCAGGCGCACTTTCCGAGGTCGACGCACTGCTCAGTTTTGCGGAAGTGAGCGAGCAGGAATCCTATAGAAGGCCGGCTATGCTGCCGGATCGCACGCTGCAGATCGCCGGCGGTAAGCATCCCGTATTAGCGCAGATTTTAAGGAGTGACTTCATTGAAACGGACATTCAGTTGGACGGTCAGGATGAGGCTGCGATCATTCTTACCGGTCCAAACATGGGCGGAAAGTCGACTTATTTGAGGCAAATAGGACTTATATCTATTCTAGCGCAGGCCGGCTGCTTCGTTCCGGCCCGATCAGCGAAATTGGGAATCGTCGATAAAATATTTGCCCGCATCGGAGCGTCGGATAATCTAAGCGAAGGCGAGTCCACATTCATGGTCGAGATGCGGGAGGCCTCATACATAATCGCAAATGCCAGCGAGAAGTCGCTGGTTTTGATAGACGAGATAGGGCGCGGTACTGCAACGGCCGACGGATTGTCTTTAGCGCAAGCGATTCTAGAGTGGATTGTCCTTAAGCTCCGCAGCAGACTGCTGTTCGCGACCCATTTTCACGAATTGACCGGCTTGGAGGAGCGATTGCCGGGGGTGAAAAATTACAGCGTCGCGTCTTTTGAGAAGGACGGACATGTTGTCTTCACTCATGAAATAAAGCGCGGGGCTGCAAGCCGCTCTTACGGGCTCGAGGTGGCGGCGCTTGCCGGATTGCCTGGAAAGTTGCTTCACAGAGCGCGTTCGCTGCTTCAGCTCGAAAGCCCACCGCCTGTAGTACGGCAGCTGAATATCTTTGACTCTCCTGAAACTCTCTTTGAAAGGCAAGAGGACGAGAAGGCCATCAATCAAATGGCGAGCATAAAAAAAACTATGTCGCGCCTATGCGCTTTGAAGGTGAATGAATTGACACCGCTAGAGGCGCTTAACCTGCTAGATGGGTTGGTTAAAGAGTGCAGTGAATATGATGCCGGCTAAGGTTCGTTCGAGTATAGCGCATACCGTCAAGTATAGGCTTATACAAGCAAAGGAATCATCCCGGTGCAGCGCTCGTACGGCTGTGTTGCTCTATTTTATTCCGGTAATGACTCTCTTACTCCTGTGCCGGGTAGCAGTCGCGGACTCTCTGCAGCGGGAGTTTGATGCAGTTCAGGGCCGCCTAATGTCGCTGCGCAATACCGATGTCAATGTATCCAGGAGGTCCGAATGGGATCGGATCTCGCAGCAACTTAACGATTTCGCCCGGCGTTATCCTCAAAGCACCCTGGCTGCCCGGGCGCTTTTCAATTCCGGCGTTGCTGATCAGCAGATTTATAATCGCTACCGGGAAGCGAATATGGCGCAGGCCGCCTGTTTTAAATTCCGCGCCGTGACGCAGCGTCACCCTTCTAGTCCTCTCGCCGATGATGCACTTGTAAAATGCGCGGAGGTGCGCGCTGCAGAGGGCAATAAGGAGGAGGCTGAGATTCTATATCGCAAAGTGCTGGAGTTATATCCGGACGGGGATATGGTTCCGATAGCATCTATGAAGATCAACGCGGACTCCGGCGCATTGCGAACTATCAAGCGGCCCGGTTCAGATACGCTTGACAATAAGGATGCCCGCCGCACCGGGCGCCCAGTGGTCGTCATAGATCCGGGACACGGAGGAGAGGATATGGGCGCCGTAGGGGTAGGAGGCCTGCTCGAGAAGGATGTCGTTCTGCAAATTTCCCTAGAGCTTCAAAGAATTCTGGAAGACGATCTCAATGCCGTCGTAAGACTAACTCGTACGGGAGATAGGTTCGTGCCTCTACTTGAGAGAACCGCCTTTGCTAATGACTTTGAGGCTGATATCTTCGTAAGTTTGCATTGCAACGCTAGTCCGAAGAAAGTGCTGCACGGGCTGGAGGTTTATTACCTGGACAATACGGGAGATCGCGCCAGCAAGGCATTGGCCGAGAGAGAAAATGCTTCTGTGCAGTATGAAGGAGCACAGGCAGATCTGCAGTATATGCTGAGCGACCTTATACAGAACTTAAAGCTCGACGATTCCATAAGTTTGGCTAACCACCTACGTAAAGCAACTCTTGCTCGCCTATCTAAGGCAAACTACAAAGTCAGGGATCTCGGGGTGAAGAAGGCTCCCTTCTATGTGCTGGTGGGTGCTCACATGCCATGCGTGCTGGTTGAAATTAGCTTTATTGATCACCAGCGCGAGGGCAAGCTGCTCGGAACCCCAGAGTATAGAGCCGCCGTGGCACAGGGAATAGCAAGCGGGATTAAGTCGTTTCTAAGTCAGAAGAAATAGTGATGAATCCTGCTGCTATGCTAAAATCAGTTATTTTGACATACAATCTTCCATGAATTAGCTGCTTCCCGAGAAACATCATGTTTTCCGTAGATCAAAAGAATCTTTTTAAAGCCGTCGAGGAGATTGAAAACAAGCTCTCCATGAAAGCATTTATGGTCGGCGGAACCGTGCGCGATCTATTTTTGGGATATGATCCTGCCGACAAAGATGTGGATTTCGTTATAGCAGGAGACGCACTTCGATTTGCAGGCGAGGTGGTAGAGCTCGTGGGCGGAGATCTGAAGCGATTTCCGGAATTTTTGACAGCGAAAATTCTCTCTCCGCAAAAATTTCCAAGCCTTAGCGAAGTTGATTTTGCAAGCAGCAGGCAGGAGGTTTACGAGCGCCCGGGCAAACTGCCTCGAGTTCAGTCTGCCTCTATTGAAAAGGACTTGGAGCGGCGAGACTTCACGATAAATGCAATGGCAGTGCCTGCCATTGAGCTGCGGCTATGGGGAGAAACTTCTTATGGTAACGTGGAGAAACTATCGGAGATCACCGTTGATTTTTTCGGAGGGCGGAATGATCTCAAAAACCGGCTGGTGCGTGTGCTGCACGCAGAAAGCTTTCTAGACGATCCGACCAGGATATTCAGAGCGTTTCGTTATGTCGTGCGGATCGGCGGTTCGTTGGAAGACGGGACGAAAATTCTTCTTAAGTCTGCCATCGAGAGCGGGTGTTTGGAGACGGTTTCCCGCAGCCGCAAGTTAAATGAACTTAAGAAGATTCTGTTAGAAGCTCGCTCAGCTGAAGTTATAGCGCTCCTTCACGCCGAAGGAGTCATGAGCAACCTTTCTCTGTACGAGGAGGAACGGCATTCAGAGATAATGGCGGTGCTGCATACACTTGATACACTGGTTCCTGCATCTGCCGCTTCTCAAAAGTATCGCAGTGCACTATTGCTGTTCTATTTGAACAAGGATGCGAAGGAAAGAGCGGCTACATATGCCGAATATGCAATCGGCCGAAAGCAGCAGGCCGAATTGGAGCGTGAGGCGGAACTGCTATTAAATGGTGAGAAGAGAGAGGGTGCGATGGCCTCGGCATCAGACGCGGCGCTTTATCTTGCTCAGGTAATATCACCTGCGCACATTGCCGCCGACAGCCGGGCGGAACTCGAGCGGAGAATGGGCAGGTCCGTCATTTAGCTGAACGGCTGCATTCTGCGATAAGTAAAAAAGCGAGCGGCCAGCACGAACTTCCCGGCGATGTTTTCAGGGACGATGGGTGACAATATGTGTCTAATTGATAAATGTAATCAGCTTTTCAAAGAGAGCTGCCTGGCGGCCTTTCCGGCCGTGGAGATCGATCCGTCCTTCTATCCGGCGCTGGACCTCGAACATGGAGACATCGCCAGCAGGTTGCCTCAAGTTATCGGGGAACAGCTTCGCATAGATGCTGCATCGGCCGGAGAGGAGCTCTTAAAGAGACTGAAGGGAGTGGTGAGCCAAGCATGCCTCAAGGATAACTTCATCAACGTTCGGTTCGAAAGGCATGAGCTTGTTGAAGAGGTGTTTAGCGGCTATAGCAGCGGCAATAGTAATGAGAGCTTACCTCACGAGCACATCATTGTGCTGCCTCCGCCGCACCATGGACTTTCCGGGCTCGCCTACATCAGGCTGTGCTCGGCGGCACTTCTGCAAAAGGTGCTATTGAAGCGTGCGGGAGCCTCTGTAGGCCTACGTATGCTCTGCTTTGATAAGGAGATAGATGCGTTTGCTCCTAAGGAGCTTTTAGCTTTTCTCTTGAGAATCGTAGAGGAGCGCAGCTTTTCTCCGGCTGAGGTAAGCAGAGAGTTTACGCAGCAGCTTCAAAATCGAGGGGCAAATGACGCGCAGCTTCATGTATGGCTCTCCACCCGATCGCTTTCTAAGCGAGATTTCAAAGGCATAGTCGGCGCCAAACTGAAGCTATTTGCACACACTCCCGAAATGACATGGCTAATGCCGTGGAGCGAGAGTGCGCTAGTGGACTTCAGGGCCTCCCTTGCTGAAAGTGGGGCGCTGCTTTTTCATTTGATGAGACCGCTGCCCGCTTTAGAACTGGATCTCAGCGCCTGCCGGCTTCCCGAGAACTCTAACCTCTTTTGGCTGGTTAGAAACACGCAGTTGCGTTTGAATCGGATCTTTCCGGAAGGATCCTCGAAAGAGGGCAGTGTCCAATCTCCCACGCAGGAATTCGAACCTTGGTCATTGGTGCGCAGAGTACTATTAAGGCACCGATTTTTTGAGTGGTTTGAGATGCGTGCAGCCTATTATGGCGAGGTGCGGCAGTATTTTGCGGCAATAGAGGACCTTCTGATCGCGGCAAATTGCTACATGAACGCTCCGGACTATAGGAGGAGGGCGGCACAGCGCTTATTAAGCCGGCGTGAAATAGAATTTGTCACTGGCATAGAGGATCGAATATCAGATATTATTAATCTTAGTAACTTGTTAACTATATGACCGGAAGAACCGCGCCGACAGTAAAACCATTGCCGAATATGAATAAGAAAAGTTTGGAGCATCGCGAGGTAAGACTAGGACTAATACACGTTGCCGGTCTTTTGGGCCTGACGGTAGGCTGTATCGCTGCCGCCTTCTGCCTTGGTTACCTGGCGGGAAGTAAAGTAGGTTTTGAGCGGGAGAGTGCAAATATACTGACTGAATTACCGAAATTCCCCGTGAATGATGTGGGAACGGAGGACTTAGGAGAGAAGATTGCCGACGAGGTTTACGCCAAGTTAAATGAGCAGAATCAGGTCTCGCCGCCAGCAGCGGGCATTGGAGAAACGCACGAAGTTCCGGAGCTCTCCTCAATACCCGACGTTATACAGGGGGGATCGCAAGCCCCCGAGGCAGCAATCGATGTTCAAGAGGCTCCGGCCGCAGTGCCTGAAACTCAAGTAATAGATACCTCAAAGCCGCCGGTCGAAGAGGCGCCGACAAATGTAAAAGTGCTCGGTGATTTGCCGCCGCAGGAAAAAACGGGTGATTCTAGTATCTCTGTATCGGATGCAGGGAAGGCCCCGTCGCAGCCTGAGGGGGTAAAGAGTTCGGCAAAGTCTTCCGCCGCCCCCGCACAGACGTTGCAAGAGATGAAAGGTGAAACTTTACAACCGGAAAAGGAGATAAAAACTGCTGTCAAGGTTGAAGAGAAATTACCGCCACCAGCAGTGAAATCCCCCGCGGTGGATAAGCCGTCCTCATCTATCGTGCCACCGGCCGGTAAGGTGCCGCCCGGTTGGTTTGCACAGGTAGCTGCACCGAAGAAAATTGAAGATGCGAATCAGCTTGCAAGCAGTTTGCGAAGTTCAGGATTTGCGGTGACTATTGAAGCTGCTCAAGTGCGGGGAGAAAACTACTTTCGCGTCCTTGTAGGGCCAGAGGGCACCAAGAGTCAGGCAGAGATTCTTTTGAAGCAGCTCAAGAGAGAGAAATACATCAAGGGCGAGCCATTCATGCGCCTAGTAAAGTGATGAGCCAGTACTCTGGCTCATCTTGGTGGCGGCATTGGTAAACCGGTTCTAGCTTCCGTTGTGTGTCGCAAGCATCTGCAATATCTCTAAATGAATCCGGGGATTATGAACACTAATCTAACTTCGTAAGGGCTTTTTTTGGCCGCGCCAAATGTAACCGACCGGAACCATTGTTTATTTGTATGTTACAGGAAGCGAGGGTAAGGGAATTTGTTACCGAAAGGTCAAAAAGCCGTTTTAGCTACGGAATGCTTTTTGCATTCAAGCATTAAACTATATCTTTCTAATTTCATTCGGGGAGATGCCCGGTTGGCTCCGAATCATTTAGGCTCCCCGTGAGGGTGTACTGCTTAAAGGTGCAGAATTGTTTTATAATTAGGATATAGTTTTAAATCGGTTTTTGCTTGAAGAGCCAAGATCACCTCGAAATGAGCTCGCAAACTTCAGATCTCGCCAAAGATTCGCTTGAATCGGTGCGCTATACAGCTGGCACCGATATAGGAATGCGCCGCGAGGAAAATCAAGATTCATTCGGCATCATCAAGTCCGATCTATTTCGCCTATTCATTGTTGCCGACGGGATGGGTGGAGTGAAGGGAGGTGCTACTGCTTCGGGCATGGCAGTGAACATCATCGAAGAGATGTTGAAAGATCGCGAGGAACTTACTGATGCCGCTCTCGTCGAAGCAATCGGTGTTGCGAACCGGATGATATTCGAAAAAGGCTCTCACGATTCTGCTCTGAATGGGATGGGCACCACACTGGTTGCTCTCGCTTTTATCGGATCAAAGCTGATAATTGCGAATGTAGGCGATTCAAGAGCCTATCGAATACGAGGCGATAGAATTAAGCGCCTTACCGAAGATCACACCTTAGTGATGGAGCTGGTGCGCTCCGGCACTATTTCACTTGAGCAAGCTGGGAACCACCCTGTCTCGCATATGCTTACCCGCTCTTTGGGGCCTACACCAGAAGTTGAAGTCGATTGCTTCGAAAGCTTGGATTCCCCGCAGAAGGGGGACCGGTACCTTCTGTGCTCTGATGGTCTTTACAATCTAGTAACCGAGCCGGAGATGTTTGAGATTCTAAACGGCCATCCTATGGATGAAGCCATAGAAGTCCTTATTGATTTGGCCAATCAACGAGGCGGTACCGATAATATAACGATAATTCTAGTGGAGCTTGATGACAGCTATGTTCAAGCTGAAGGTGCCAAGAACAAAGAGCAGCATTCGCTGAACGGGTCTCCGGGCGCAAGCGGCACCGCACCGCTTAGCGGCGGTGAAATCCCCGGCGATGCAAGATCCACCCTAGATCCCGAGCTTGACGAGAATGGTTCTTTGATTGATTCGGATAGGCCATTCGAGATTAATTTTGACCCGTTCGCCATTCCGACTGATGAAGAGGAACCCTTGGAGGAGTCTCCTTCATCCGACGAGCCCGAGAAGCAATCGGAGGAAGAAGAAGAAAAACCCGCGGGAGACGGTAGCAGCCGCGTGCGGGATAACCCTGTAATAGCAGGGGCCGTCTCAATGGAAAGCGTGGCAAAAGAGGCCGGTATCGCTTTAGAGGAGGAAGAGGGGGAAGCATCCGCTGATCGGCCGGAAGCCGAAGCTCAAACCGCTCCTAGATTCTCCAACAAAGCTCTTATAGCTCTCGGAATTTTAGCAGGCTTCCTTGGCGGAGGATTGGCGGTGGTGTTAATCAGCGGCAACACGGCAAAAACCCGCAGTAGCGTAATGATTCACACTCTGCCGAGCGTTCCCGAAACTACCGTCCTTAATCCGAGATTAGCCGGTATCGAAGCCGGTTCGGAGACATCGCAGCCTCTAATTGAGCCGCAAGCTCAGCTGCCTGATATACCGGAGCTGGCATCGGTGCAGCCCCTATCCGATCCGGGTGACTCAGTTGCTGTTGCGCCTAAGTATGCAGAGTCGCAGGGTGATGCGTCCACAGCGGGCGGCGGCGCAACCGCGGAACATTTAAGGCGCCGTGCTGAGGAGCTTAGCAATAGAATTACAGAGATGCAGTCGCGTATAACCATGTTCGAACGTCCTCTCTCCGGAGAGTCCGGCAAACTGCTGCAAAACGAGAGCGAGAAAAGAGAGGAGCTCAAGGCTCAGTTAACTACACTTCAAGCTGATGTCGACACTGCAACGCGAAAACTTACAGTTTGGTATGGACGGCGTACCCGTTTACAGGAAGCGGACCTTACAAATCTTGCCACCGAAGTGGCTATTAGTGCACTTGAAGTTAAGGAGAAGAAAGAGATATTCGAGTTGGCCACATGGGAGTATCTCAAGGAAGCCGAAGTGCTGCGATACTTACCTACCGACCGTCTGCAGAAGAAAAAAGTCGACGAATTAGCAGAGCTTCGCAACCGGCGGCTTCATGAGCTTACCGATGCGGTCCATTCGGCAATAGATCGTGAAATCCAAAATTCCGAGGCTCAAATAACGAGTTTGACATTGCAGCGCGAAAAGATCTCCGAAGAGATTGAGGCCTTGGACCATAACATCAGTTTTGTGAAGGTCTTAATGAGCGGCGATGAAGAGCGAAAGTCCGCGAAGCGGAAGGAAATTGAAAAGGAGCTGCGAATTACTGAAAGCGAGCTGAAAGAGGTGAATCAACTTCTAAGTCAGCTGGAAAGCGCGCAGTCCGCCAAGACGCACCAAGCTCCCGACCTGCTTGACGGCGAACCCTAAACGCGCGCCTTCTTCATACCTCATCAGGTCAACTTTTACGGCAAGGACATTTTTTCCTAGGGGGCAAGGCCGCTGCCCAATTCGTGCCATTTGGAAGTCAAATTATTGGCGCCGGGCAGCCCAAGGAGCACCTTACAAAAACCGTAACTATCCGTATTGTTTTCCGATCTTGCAAAAGAGGTAAAGCATTACTGCCATGTGCCGATATTAATTGTTGGCCCGCAAAATGCTTTGTAAAGCCAGCAGAAACGGACGGCGAGGAGACCATTCTATGAGCAAAAAGCATGATCCCGAAAAGTGCAGCGATCACTCAAGCGCCTGTGAGATCATCGAACTAGCAATAAATGACATCAACCTCCTTAGCCGGGCGTTTTCGCTGATAAAGGACATCTGCGAAGATCCGGATGGAGAGAGTTCTGAGACGAGCGGAATCCCTGACACCCATCTGCACTAGAATGAAAATACCTGATCTCCGGTAAGCTGTTCCATATTAGCGTGCAGTTCATCGGCCAGCCCGAGCGCTAGCTTCCTCCAGCCTCAAAATGTCGAATTCCGGCTCGATTGCCGTAATTCTTAGATCGACACTCTGCCCTAAAGTTAAGCCGCGAGTGCGGACCGGAAAGATTAGATATATCTCGTCCAACTCCACCATCGGCTGCTTTAGGTCCACTCGCACAACTGTGCCGGAGATCACCGGATCGCGTTCTGCTCTTCTGGCGAGGTACCGCAAAAGCCATAGCCGTTTACTTTCACGCGCCACCAAGTTGGCCTTAGCAAGACTCTCTTCGCTATGGTTAAGCACATTTTGCAAAGTCTCTTCCGTATAAAGAGGAGACCCACCACAGATGTAAGAGAGCAGCTGACGCTGGTTGCATAAATCCGCAAATCGCCTTATTGGTGAAGTTAGCTGACAATACGCTCCAAGCCCGAGTGTGGCGTGTGGCAAGGGCTCAAGAGAGGTAATGGATTTTTTAAGGTTAACTCTAATGGCGTAGTCCAGGGCAGGCCCCTCAGGAATTGAGGAAGAAGGCTCCGATTCAGGGTGCTCCTGGCCCCTGTAGATTAGCGGGATGCCGCGGCTTGCAGCGAACTCAGCTGCCACACTATTGGCGAGCACCATCATTTCGCTCACCAGGCTGCGCGCCGGACTCTCTTCGTCCACCTCCTCCAGTGCCACTTCTCCGTCGCTTTTTAGAATCGGCAGTGCGTCACGTTTGTGAATACGTATGCCGCCTGACTCGAACCTATGCATTTCGCAAGTGGCCGCAATATTGTGCAATAGATCCAGATCTCTATCGCCCTCGTCCAGAAGCTTATTGGCTCGATCGTAATCAAGACGGCGCTTTACCTGAATAATCGAGGGAACAATCGTACTCGATATAATCTTGAAAGATGAATCCAGTTCAAAAATGAAACTAAGGCATTCCCGGCTAACGGATTGCTTCAAGCTCAATCTATCCTCGGAGAGGCTCTCGGGGAGCATATTGATGGTGATGTCCGGAAGGTAAAGGGAGGTGGCCCTGCGCATGGCTTCCCCATCCAGCAGCGACCCTTCCTTTATGGCGCAAGCCACGTCGCTGATATGAATTCCTAGCCGGAATCCGGTGCCGTGCTGTTCGACGCTGAGCGCGTCGTCCATGTCCTTCGTTCTCGCATCATCGATAGTTAGGCAATCAAGGCCGGTAAGGTCGATTCTCTTGGAAGGGTCCGCAATTCCGGCGCCATCGAAGATTTGCTGCCTGGCAAGCATTGCCGCTTGTTCCATCCCTTCAGGCGAAAAATCAAGTTTAGGTTTGTGGCGAATTATCGAAAGATTCACCCGGCCATCAAAATGTCCGATCTCACGCAGTAGATAAAATGCTTTCTGTGGAAGGGTGCCGTGCAGCTCGATCTTCAATGCTTCGCTCAAAAAGCTCAGTGTTTCCTTTGCTTCTTTCAGTTTTTTCTCATCAATTGTATCTGCATCTGCCGCCACGTCTTCGAGCAGCCGAAGTAATGGTGACAACTCCGGCGGTAGCGGCGCAGAGGCGTCATTTAGTCTGGCGGCAAAAACCTGCCCCGCCAGCTCCTGTATCCGCAGCTTCTCCTTGCGAATCGCATCGGCTCTTTTCAAATCATCTATTACGTCCTGTTCACGGGGAGTGAATGCCTCCTTACGCCGCTTGAAGTAGATCTGATCTGAGATCAGCGCCAGCCTGAGGCCTATATGCGCTACAGGCTCGGCCCGCCCATAATATAAATTGCAAAGCTCTAGACAACCGAAGTCGCGCCCTTCCTCGTTGGTCAGAGCCCACAGCTCACAGATGTCGACTTTGGCGGCAAAATCATCAGCCTCTGCGCGCAAGCTGCGCAGATAAACTTCCCGCTCTGAAGTCGTTCCTCGGCTATCCGACTTAATTCCGAAGGGATAAAGGCGATCGGGGGAGAGATCCACGCTCCTGCCGCGCTCGTTTATAAGGTGATACTTATTTTTCTTGTAGTCTAAAATCATAGCGAGAAGCGGAGAACCTTCGTTCTCATACATTACTACCGAAGATGGCTCGAACTCGCGCACGGCATTTGAACCTTTGGAGGAATTTTTTGGGTATAAAGACATAAGTTAATCCGGTTGCCGCAAACCATGCAGGCCGCGCAATGCACGGCGGTTTAGCACTCTACCATAACAGAGCAGGCCAAATTGGGAAATAAAGGGCACTAAACGAAGTTAGAGCAGGGCTGCATTCAGGGAATCATTGAAGCCCGCCGTTCTTTGTGCGACCAGAGTTGCCAGCTCATTATCGTTACTGATCTCCTGCGGCAGCTCCCCGAAAATCCCGCGTGAGACATTTATAACCGCCCCACCCGGAGCTGATCCAGGAACTTTCGCGAAGGCATGGGCGGCATCTGCCGCGCTGCCGCCTTGGGCGCCCATGCCTGGTACAAGAAAGTAGCACTTCGGCATGCGAGAGCGCAGAGCGGTCAGTTCAGCAGGATAGGTGGCTCCGATGACGGCACCCAGCGAGGACCATCCGCTGGAACCTTGCAAGGCGCTGCCTCTTTCCGTAAGCCAGTCAGCGACAATCTCGCTCGCGGAGCGGTTCGCTTGATCTCGAGGTGACTGAAGCGCGGCTGAGCCGGGATTCGACGTCTTCACCAGCACAAACACGCCTCGTCCATGCTCAGCAGCGATCTTTACGAATGGTTCCAGCGTATCTAGTCCCAGAAAAGGATTTACCGTAAGAGCATCCGCGTTGAGGGTTCCGGAGGGTGATAGAAATGCCTTCGCGTATGCCTCGGCGGTCGGCCCTATATCCCCTCTCTTGGCATCGGCGATGACTAGAAGGGAGCGGCTTTGCGCCAGATCACGGAGGTAGCAATAGGCCCGCAGTCCGGCTACCCCATACTGCTCAAAGTATGCAAGGTTCGGCTTGATTGCCGCAACTTTCTCCGCTATAGCGGGGATGACAATGTTGAAGAACCGGGTAAGACAGGTATAAATCAGTTCATCATTCGAATTGCTCTTTGATGCTGCATCGTCCCGGATAAAACGTGGCAATTTTTCAATTGAAACATCTAATCCGGCACAAAGCGAACTTTTTGCATTTTTTATGGCTTGAGTTAAGCGGTCAGCAAACATGTGCCCGTAGCTTAACTTGTAATCAGATGTAAGTGAAGATCCCGCGGAAAAGCGTGATTTTTTACCGATTTGGTTACTGTTTGGGCGGATTTTCGCTCCACCTTTCGAGCAGCTTAAACGGGTCATCGCTGCTGGAGAGCTGCTCTTCAATGCCGCGCAGCGCCTTCATAAAGCAGGGAATATCTCCTGAACATTTCAGAAGCAGCTTATCAAATTGCTCTTGACCGGTCAGATAAAGTTTTAGCTGCATTATTTCAGCATTGTTTATCGATTTCAGAATTTTCAAGTCCGGGTATTGCTGCTTAAGCGGTGCCACATGCTTTTCAAAAATAGCGGTTCGCAGCTCCAGCTTACTGCTTGTTTCAAGATTGGAGCGGTATAACTCCTTTAGCTCATGATGCAAACCGCCTATAGCGGCCCCCATGGCGCGATCGCGCTTCCGAGCAAGAATACTTTTGGCCAGTAGTTCACGGTATCTGCCAGCGCAAACCATGTCATCTAGAAGACAATTATTTAGCTTTGCTTGGAAGAATTGAACCGCCCCTGCGCTTCCCACGAAATTTGCCAGGCTTTCGTTGAAATCTACTCGATTCTTTATCCAGATCGTGCTGTGTACGGATTCATGAATCACAGTATCGGCGATGCTCACGTGGTCGCTGTTTAGAGTCGTGGACAACAGCGGATCGTTAAACCATCCCAGCGTGCTGAACGCCTGTGTGCCTCGCAGCCAGGTCTCATACCCCTTAGCTTGGAGAGCTGCCGCTGCTTTCTCGGCATCGTCTTTCTCAAAAAAACCTTTATATGGAACCGAGCCGACAATCGGGAACCACCACGTGTATAAGCTGAAAGAGTCGGGCTTAGAGCCAAGCAGAACCCATGCCAATACATCCCGGTCTACTTTTGAAAATTTCGTGAACGAATCGCCTGGATCGAGCCCGAGTTCCGTTGCAAATGCACGTGCCTCGAGGACTAGCCGCAGCTTTTCCCGCTGCGTGGGATCGGTATCTTCAGCTTCTATTACTCGTTCGATTGGTTGGCGCCGCACCAGAATCTTGCCCTGTTCATAGGCTGCGCGAATGACATACACCGGGCTGCAGCTTGCTAATGCTATAAGGAATAGAGTGCTAATTAATACAGCCCGTCGAGCCGCCCAAAAAAACAAGTGAAACGACCCTCCTTCACTTTCCCGCCAATCCATAGAGAATAAACCTATCATAGATAACATCACATAACCTTTTAAAACACCGGCGGCTAATCGCAAAATTATCCAGCCACTGCGCCCTTTAATGGCGAGTTTTACTTGGCAGCTTGGCGCCAATCCGGGTAGCGCAGCGAGTGCTTAGACAATAGAACCGGCACCGCTGCCGGACCCTTTTCCGGGTCTACAGCTGCTTTTGTGACATACAGGTTATAGATGTCACTTTTCGAAGCATCGGAGGCGAATAACAACACCTTATCATCCGCGGACCATGTCAAATCATAATCATCACCACCCGTTTGCGCTACCGTAGCCGTCTCGCCTGATCCAATTGTAACCACTTTTCCATCTATATCCGCCAAGCCGTTTGAATAGGCCAGCATTTTACCGTCGCTCGACCACGCCGGCCGGCAGTAGGTTGTTTTGCCCGAAAGTGGACAGCTCTCGCTGCCGCTGTGCATGTCCATGACGCATATATCCCAGCCTGGCCAAAATCTATTGGTAGTATAGGCTAGTCGCTTTCCATCGGGCGAAAGTTTGGGCGTAGAATTGCGGCCCGAGAATCGGGTAATCTGACGAGTCTTTCCTTCCTTCAAGTCATAAGCATATATGTTCCCTATTTTGCCGGACTGCGATAGAAAGTAGATTGCGCTGCCGTCGGGGTTCCACGATGGATGATCCTCGGCGGCCTTGGTGTTGGTCACCCTCTTTTGATTGCTGCCGTCCGCTGCGGCAGTATAGATCTCTTTGTTGCCGTCGCGATCGGAGACAAAGGCGATCGTCTCCCCGTCCGGCGACCAACTTGCAAAAAAATTGTTGCCTGGACCGTCAATTATCTTTGAGATCCTTTTCTCGTTTAGATCTAGCATCAAAATGCGTTCAAATTTTCCGATCTTAGCGGTGAACAGCACTTGGCCGCGAAGATCATACTGATTGTGGAAGCGGAATTCATTGTCGAAATTGGAGGGCAGGGCCGGGAAAGGGATCGTGTCCGCAGCCGCGCGTCGTTGATGCCCTGCAAAGAAGCAAATTACGAGTGCCGCTAAGAATAACGCCGGCCGTGCCGCACTTTGCAGCAAGATGCGCTGAGACCCGCCGGGAAGTGTTCCGCAAATCTTCATGCTCTCTGTAAAGTACGTAATTTCATATCCAAAGCAAAGACAAAATGTAAACGTTCATTATAGCAAAATTAAGCAGCAATCTCGCCCGTTATGCGGCCGCTTAGTGAAAAATTAAAAACAAGATCACCATAGCAGCGGCTCCAGCAACAATGTCGTCCAGCATGATGCCGAAGGCTCCTGGAGCACGCTCACAGAGGTATATTGGCCATGGTTTGACTACATCCAGCGCCCTAAAAAGCAAGAATGCTGATAAAAGTTGAACCGCACTTGTCGGATTAACCGCAATGAGCGCAACAGCCATTCCCGCCCATTCGTCAATAACCACAAACTTAGGATCCACCAGCTCCTCTAAGGGCTGTCCTTGCGCTACACTCATTTTGATAAGCGTGTCCGTTGCCACGATGCCGGCGACAGCAAGTGCAATCGCAATGAGGGCCGCCACCACCGGTGTGATGGGCTGTCCGAGCAGCTGTGGCGCAAGCCAAAGAAATAGAAAAGCAAGGCTGCCGGTTGTGCCGGAAGCCACAGGAGAAAGCCCACTGTAAAAGCCGGTAACAAAGAGCCGGAGGGTGAAATACATATCCGAGATACTAACCACAGCGGTGGTACAAGGAACAGGGATTGTTCACTCCATATAAACTTGTTTGTTGACTTCATGAACTGAACTTTGCTATAAGTTGTTTAAAGTAAGACATGCGCGTAAATTCCTGACATTACTGCAAATACGTTGTTACTGCTAGGTGTAGTGACCGTGGTCTTCTGCTTGCGCCCGGTGTTTTGCTGCGATGCCTGAGCTTAGTTGTTCTTTTTGCGAGGTTTGGTATTTGAAAACGTAGGCAGTTTTCGATTTATTGCTTGGGTTTAGATCAGTTGGTTTTTAAACGAATTTGGAGTCGGTATGGAAGAGGGTGATAGAGAGCGGTATCTTGGGAGCGATCCCCTGGGGCAACTTGAAGGCGAAGAGCAAGGGGGCGGAGCTATAGGATCCGGGCGCGGCGGTATTGTGACTGCCCGCGGAACCGCCGACGGATTGGTAATCCGCCTGGACGGTCGGGTAGATCAAGAAGGTCTTCAGGAAGCGCTGCTCGAATTTTTAGAGGCCCGTAGAGCCTTTCTTTCAGGACACGAGGTTTCATTAGAATGGGTCGGCAGTAAACCGCGGGAAGAACTCGTTGCCGGATTATCTAAAACTCTTCTTGATAAATTCGGCATAACCGTAAAGTCTTCGCGGCTCCGCGATCAGTCCCTTCAACATAGCGTTCAAACCGAGGATAAGCAGCCTAGAGAGTCTTCGGCGAAGCGGCATGCTTCAGCTCCGAAATATTCCCCATCGGCTGAACAGCCGGCAGCGCGCTCAATGAGTCTGTTCGATGGAATGGAGGGTCTGAACGAGGGACGAGACCCGGTGATAAGCTCAGCAAAGGCTGCCGGGATGTCCGCTTCGCAGACTTTCTGGGACGATCCTGATGCGCGCATTATCTACTCGACTTTACGTTCGGGACAAAAAATTGAGACCGACCATTCACTCGTAATTATGGGAGATGTGAATTCCGGCGCAGAGATTGTCGCCGGCGGGGACATCATCGTCCTCGGCACTCTGAGAGGGGTGGCGCACGCTGGTGCTTATGATGAAACAGGAGGGGGGCGTGTAATTTTCGCTTTGAATTTGCAGGCGACTCAATTAAGAATAGGGATGGTTATCTCGAGAGGATCTTCTGAGAATCAGCGTCTGCCTGAGATAGCAAGAGTGGAGGGGGGACTAATAGTAGTCGAGGCCTACACTGGAAAAAGTTTAGCAACCAGGAGAAGGGAATAAACGATGAGCCTAGGAAACGGATCGGGGAGCAAGAAGAACCAGGGTGAGGTGATCGTGGTTACGTCCGGAAAGGGTGGCGTAGGTAAGACCACTACGACCGCCAGCTTGGGCGCGGCTTTAGCTCTTAGGGGGAAGCGCACGCTTGTTGTGGACGCTGATATCGGACTGAGAAACCTCGATGTCATCCTCGGGCTAGAGAATCGCATCGTTTTCAACCTGGTGGATGTTGCCAAGAATGTGTGCAAGCCTTCGCAGGCAACAATCAAGTCAAAAAAATCCAACAACCTCTATCTGCTGCCGGCGTCACAAACGGACGATAAGGATGTGGTTGACGAGAGCGAGGTGCGCTTTGCGCTGGATCAATATCGCCGGGAGTTTCATTACATCTTAGTTGATTCTCCGGCCGGGATAGAGCAGGGGTTCAAGAACGCCTGCGCCGGGGCCGATTCAGCTCTGGTAGTCACCACTCCCGAGGTCCCGGCGATTAGAGATGCCGACCGGGTAATAGGACTTTTATCCTCTAAGGGAATCACGCCGTCATTAATAATCAATCGTATCGATTATGATATGGTGAGGCGGGGGGACATGCTCTCAGTTCAGGATGTGCAGGACATTCTAGGCATCGATCTGATCGGGGTAATTGAGCGTGATGAATCAATAATAGTAGCAGCTAACACCGGAGAGCCGGTAGTTTACAATCCTAAGTCGCGGGCGGGGCAGGCCTTTAGCCGCATAGCCGGCAGGATCTGCGGTGAGAGTATTCCTCTGACCGGGCTTAACGGAGCCTCCCTTTGGGGAAGGCTAACGCGACGATTAGGAGTAGCGTGACGGTATTTTTTGTCGGATAGTGGTTTTTATAGAGTTAGTAGGGTTGGTTGTTGAGGTGTTAAGCAGAGCTAACTGTCGCTCGGGGCGTTGTTGGAAGTAACTAATTAATGGGGGCTATATCCGTGTTTCTAGCGCTGAAAGAAAAATTGTTCGGAGGAAGGGATGGCGCCAGCAAGTCAGTTGCTCGGAGTCGGCTTCACTTTGTTCTGGTTCAGGACAGAACCGGCTTGACCAATGAAGAGATGGCGAGCTTCAAGAGCGAGATGATCGGGGTGATAGAGCGCTACTTCGTGATAGACAAGTCCGGCTTCGACATTTCGTACAAGCGCGATGTTGAAACTACTACGCTTCTCATTAATTCTCCGGTGGTCGTACGCAAGCGAAGCGATGAAAAAGGTTCCCGTTTATCTGACAAGTTTAGGCGCAATAAGTCGAAACGTGAAGAGGCCGCAGCAAAAAGTGACAAGCAGAGCGAGGGCGAAACTTCGGGCGAGAGTGCCGTCGAAGGAGAAAAGCCGGCCCCAGCCGCCATCTAGATTAAAGAATCAATAGGATAATATCCAAAGCCGGTCGCTTCACTGACTGCTTTGTTAGCCAGCCTTCCATCCATAGTATTTAAAGCCTCTCTTAAGTCGTTATGTTTCGCGCTTCGCTCCAGAGAGGCGAGTAGCCCCATATTAGCGATGCGTTTTATGTATGGAAGCGTAGCTGAGGTCAGCGCCATAGTTGATGTGCGGGGAGTTTGGGCGGGCATATTGGGCACGGCGTAATGGATAACTCCCTCTTCTTGATAGTAAGGATTCTCAAGCGAAGTGGGTTTAGTAGTTTCGGCACAGCCGCCTTGGTCGACGCTGATATCGACAAACACTGAACCGCTCTTCATAGAACGCATCACCTGCCGCGTTATAAGCTTAGGAGCCGCGGCACCCGGGATCAGCACTGCACCTATTAGTAGGTCTGCGTGCTGGCACGTCCTCTCTAAACTCGCTTTAGTGGAATAAAGCCCTTGTACCCGGCCTTGGAACTGATGCTTAACCGCTTCTAGTTTGTCATGAGAGATGTCCAGGATGGTCACTTTTGCCCCCATACCTGATGCGATCTCTGCGGCAGCTTTACCGGCTGTCCCGGCACCGATGATTACAACCTCTGCCGGCTCTACTCCCACGGCGCCTCCAAGAAGAATTCCTCTGCCTCCGTGCTGAGAGAGAAGCGCGGTAGAGCCGTTTAAGACCGAAAGTTTTCCGGCCACCTCGCTCATCGGCTCTAATAAAGGGAGCTTGCCGTCTACAGTTTGTACCAGCTCATAAGCTAAAGCTGTAACTTTCCCATCAAGCAAAGCTTTTGTCACATCCGGCATGCTGG
>JAGFJO010000022.1 GCA_024102635.1 Deltaproteobacteria bacterium | reverse complement strand
TTTCCGAGCTCTTGGATGCGGCTCGCTCAGTTGTAATCATGTGCCCGTAATCTCCCTCGCGCAAAGTCCAAAGACTGTACCATATGAAGCTAATCTTTGTGGAAATCTATGTCAACGTGCTAAAAGTATAATGCTAAAAGAGGACATAAGTTCTTTATGTCAGGTCCCCATTAATGCGCCAATTGAGTAAATCACCTCTTGCCGGGCCGACAAGGCCAGGCTAGTTACGCAGACTTCATGCCTAAAAATATGGCCCCGCTAAAAGCGTTGTCCTGTACCAAGGGCTATATAGTTTTTAAAACCTTTGGTGAATGCCAATTAGTTTACTGTCCGTTGAGGATTAGTGCCAGTACAACGGGCACTTCATCGCCGCCCGGAAGATCAAAGATCGGACGATCCTGATCCTGTTCCGGACTGCGCTTCACACCCGAAACCTGTCCGAGGAACATCTGGGCGGAACCGCCGCCGTCAAGATTTAGAGCTTCATGGCACTCGATTCCTTTTGATAGCAAAACGGTCTGCAAACGTTCAATAGTTAGTCCCCCGAGACTTGATGATGAACAGAAAAAAATTAATCTACCCTGCTTGTCCACGCAGGCTCCTGCGCGCCGTGATTTATTTGTATTATTCGGAAGATTTTTAATTGCGAGACCGTTTTCTATCAATCGAGGCCCTGCCTGAACAGCTTCCACTACTGACGAACGGTCGAACTGCCGCCGGTCAACGACTGAGACCCGCCGCCGGGACGCTTGTAAGATGCCGTTTAGTAAAGCACCTCCGGCGTGAATCTTTTGATGCATAATTCCGCGGCTGACAACGAGTCCGAGCGCTTTGCCGTCCTCATCAAAAAAGTTGGCATTAATGCATAACGTCGCTTTACTCTCCGAACAGAGAGTCTTCGCATCGGATCTCTTATAGCCAAAATCCGACGCGCGTAATACTTCTAGCCTAAACGACTTGAGCGACGTGCGAACCAGCGCAAGCTCCGGAGTAAAAATGTCATTGCTCGCTATACCAACCTGAGCAACTTCCATATCGGAATGAACCTTACGCCAGTCCGGCGATCCTCCCGCGGCCAACGCTGCGCCACACAAGAAGGTGAGTAAGGCAAATAGGCTACAGAGACAAACAGGACGAAGCGGCACCGCTATGCATTTGAAACTATCGAAGAGCCTTACCCACGACATAAATAAACTCAGCAGCCGAAATTCTCGCTCAACTTTTTCCGGTGAGGTACAAGAATATTAATGCAGCAGAAAAAAGACAAATTAAAATGAAGTTTGCTCGATAATTTTTTTGATTTCGTCTACCGACATAATGTATATCAGGGATTCGATTCTTTGTTGAGACCTTTTGCACCTTCGATCGATCGGTAAGTAGAATAAATGGATAACGAAACATTTCGTTCAAGAGTAGTTAACCTACTTAATAGGAGCAGAAAAGCATTAAGGCTTTATTCCAGCGTGGGCCGCAGCGGTTCGAGGTTTACCGGAGAACGATTCGCAAGCGAAGGCGGCGTGGACCTTAGTGAATCCCATACAAAGGAATGGCGGAATATTACCTCTGAGCTGCTCAAGGATCTCTCCTCGGCTATTGAACGTGGTGCAAGCCAGAAGCAGCTTGTATCGGACATGTACTTCTTACGTGACAAGTATAATTCCCACTGGCGCAGCTTGGAGTCCGAAATGCATTTCAAACAGCGTGAGCTCATTGGTAGCGCCGAGAACGGTGATTTCGTAAGGGCCGCGTTGGTTGCCAATGATCTTGTGCTGATGAAGGCTCGTATGCAGGCGGCTCAAGCTGCGCATCATGAGCTCCAAGAAGTTATTACACGTAGCAAGGTCACTCAACCGACCATTGAGCTGGCTCCTGACGACATGCTTTCGGCCGCGGACGAGCAGCCCGCCATGGGCAAGGACAGGGCCATTGAAATCCCCATTGCAAAAGTGATTCCTTTAAGAAAGTTGTTGTAACTTGCCGCTTTAATTCGGTAGTTAAGCGCCGGTATTGCTACCCCAGCCTTGCGAGAAGACGTACCGGCGCACCTGTAAAAGAGGATACTACCGGAACAGGCCCCGGTCCGAATGTGCGGTCAATTAAAGTCGCCCAGCAAAGCACCTTAATGCCTTTTAAGGTCGCCTTTGAATGCGCTTCGAGAGATGAGCGTGCGGTGGTGATTACGTCGGTGACCAAAACAGCATTCCTTCCCCGGTACTTTTCCCCGTGGCCGTTCGAAAGCTTGCTTTCAAGATACTGCTCTAAAGGGATATCGTCTCCGCTAATCTCGGAATAAACGGCGCAGAGCCGCTCGGCAAAAAAGCTATATCCCCCTGGCAGTTTTAAGAAGAGGTGCGGAACCTGCGGATTCAACACATTCTTAATTCTATGCGCGACGTATTCGGCGCAGGCGTTAAGATCCTCGTCCGAAAGGTCTTCGACTCTGTAATACACATTACTTTCGCACCTACCGCCTATCGGGACAGGGGTTTCGTACTGTTCAGTGATCCGGCCAAAGATCTCGTTAATGTCATCTACTGATTTCATGCCCCGCTCTATCCTGGATTAAACCCCCGATAATATAGCATAACACCTACTCGAAGCGAAGAATGGATTTAGTGGTAAACGCCTATGGCCGGGTATGAACTGATGCCTGGATTGCGCTTTTGGCGGCAGTCACCGCCGCTGATAACGACGCGTTTCTGTTCTCGCTCTCCTGGTAAAACCGATCAATCTCGCGTACAAGCGGCTCAGGCTTCAGAAGTGAAACATCGTATAATCTATTAATGCTTTCAAGGCTCTCTACGGCCTTCTCAGGGTTCTCTTTGATAAACCCGGTAGCTACCTCGGTCACCTTCTGGGCGTCTTGCCATCCCCTAATATAGCCGGAGATGAACTGCTGCTTCTCCTGGTTGTTAAGCAGTTTCCAGGTGGGAAGAAACGAGTCGCTCCCCGGTGCGCTAAGGCCCGAGGCGGGGACCAGCAAGAATATGAGAGTGATAGCGGAAGCAAGGAGTCTAGGGTCTCTATTCATCATTGTGCGGTTTTAGCATGAGGATTGCTATGGCTGCAATAATCATAGGTGGTTATGGAGCTGCCGGGAGGCAGCGGATTTGTGACTTCGGACCGCTCGCTTCTCTTTGAGATCAAATGCCGCTAGAATGCAGCCATGTCGAAACCTCAAGTACAATCTGCTATCGAACGCCGCCACACCCGGGCCGTCAGGGCGGGTGGTGTTATAATTGGCGGGGGAGCTCCTATAGCTGTCCAGTCCATGTGCGCAACCAGGACTCAGGACACCGAATCGACCCTTAAGCAGATCTTACTTTTGAAGAAGCATGGCGCTGATATCATAAGGGTGGCGGTAGATAGCAAGCGCGATGTCGAGGCCCTTAAGGAGATCCGTTCGCGCCTTGATAGCCTCGAACAAGAGGTCAATCTGGTAGTGGACTTGCAAGAAAGCTACCGCCTGGTGGAAGCGGTCGCGCCTCTCGTCCAGAAGATCCGTTACAATCCGGGACATTTACATCACCACGAAAAAAGCGTCGCAGTGGCAGAGAAGGTTTCATTCATCGTCCGGCACGCTGAAAGGCACGGCTGTGCCGTGCGAATCGGCGTGAATTTTGGCTCTTTGGATCCAGAGAAGAAAGGGGGAACCGATGATCGTTTAACAGCCGCCCTGGCATCCGCTGATGAACACATTGCTCTGATGGAAGGACTGGAGTTTGAGAACTTTGTAGTATCTCTGAAGAGCTCGGATCCAAATGATGTCATTGATATTAACACTTTATTCGCGGAGCGGCATCCGGAAGTGCCAGTTCATCTTGGAGTCACAGAGGCCGGTATGCTGCCGATGGGTGAGATAAAAACGCGCATTGCGTTTGAAAATCTCTTGGCGCGGGGAATCGGCGATACCGTTAGGGTCTCACTGACCCTGCCGTTTGCGGAGAAGTATGAGGAGATCGTAATTGCCAAACGAATAATCGCTGATGTTGGTAATGGGCGATTCCGCTCAGTGCCTCGCTTCATTCAAGAGGGGCTTAACATCATCTCTTGCCCGTCATGCTCCCGTGTGGAGAATGAAGCGTTTGTCGAACTGGCCGCAAAGGTAAAAGAGATGGCCTCCTATGCCAGCGGCGAGAACATCACGATTGCGGTTATGGGATGCCGAGTTAACGGCCCCGGCGAAACTGATGATGCCGATCTTGGCCTTTGGTGCGCACCCCGGCATGTTAATCTGAAACGAAAGGGAGAGCTGCTTGGTGCATTTTCCTATGAAGAGATTCTTCCTAAGCTGCGGCAAGAGCTCGATTCCCTGATCTCATCGCGCACGGAGCGCCAAAGCGCGTAGGGCAGCACTCATGTAGCCGTGCCGGCAAGGTTTCGCCACCTAGTTTACGGTGGCCATCCGAGGTGTCTAAATAGTTCCTATTAACCCCACTTTCAGCACTTCTCACCCCGACTGAATGGTCACGCAAGTTCTCATGTGTGCCGGCAGGCAGCTTAAATTATTGAAACTTTTCTGAATCAAGAACCGGTTTAGCCCGATTAGTGGTATGCAGGGGTGTAGGTGCTTTTAACAATCTGTTAAGCACCTGAAAGCAAAGGTTTTATGTCCAGTTCCCTTAATAAAAAGAGCCCTCCGGTACAACTCACTGTGGTGAAGCCGGGAAATAGCAGACCTGCTTTTGTCGGCCAAGATGCATTGTCGTCCGACCAGCTAGCTACGGTGCAGAATTACATTAGCAGGTGTGCGCTGCAGGGGGTTTGCGTGGGCGCCTTGGTAGGTAGCGAGCGATGGGATCTGCGGCCGCTCGTAATAGAAAAGGGCGCTCTGACTCTTTTGAGATTTACCTCCCCCGACGCCGCCTTTCAAAAAAACTTCTCTTCATTTCAAGCTTACCTGAGCCGGGTGCAATCCATTGGAGACCTTCCCTCAACTATATATTTCGGTTCGAGTGAGGGCCAACTGTGGGTGCGCCGCCGCTTCTATCGCAACACTTTGTGCGAATGCGAGGGAGAGATACGAAAAGAGAGCAAACACGATAGGCTTCAAAGGCTCTCTCAGATAGTTGAGCAAGTTAAAAGGCTTCACTCATACGGGATGTTTCACGGGCATATTGCGCCTTCCAACATCGCCTGGTACGAGCAGAACGCAGTGCTCCTCGATTACGGCTTTGCAAGCTTCAAAGCAAGCGGGCGCGAGACCAAACCGTCAGATGCTCCTGAGCTGAACAGCGGCGCCTTCGGGCCGCACACTGATCTTTTCGGTTTAGGTATGCTGATGGCTACGCTTTTTGCTGAAGAGCTATCGCCGGAAGAAGAGCGGTTCGTCGACAGCCTTCTAAGTCCTAATCCATCGCTTCGCCCGACCATTCTTCAGATGGAGGATTTCCTCGGTTATCGTCTACGCGATAGCCGGCCCAAACAGAAGACCAAGCCAGCTGTCATACGGCTTACCGATCCAATTGAAATCGACCCGGCTATAGACCTTGATGCCACTCAGATAATATCACCCGAAGATCTCCGCCGGCTGACCTATAAGCCCGCGGAGCCGGTAAGTGCTCATACGGCTGAACATAAACAGTCTGTGCCGGGATTTGAGCTGCCGGCTAAACTGCTTGCTGGCATGATAATGGTTTTTTTGGCGGCCTACATTTTTGCCTACAAAATGTTTTTCAGCGCAGAGGTGCCGGATTTGCAACCGGTAATCGAGGCACCGGCAGAGTTGTGGCATAGCGGCCAACCATCGCTAATGCAGCAGGTGGCGCGGGCAGCAGTTGTTCAGAAAGATCGGCTAGCACAGGCGGTGATTATTCAAGATTCTCTTGCCGGCTCTCAGCCCCGTCAGGTACGGGGCGATCTAATCAGGACAGTTTTCAATCCGCAGTGGGAAGCCGATCTCTCCGAGAGTGACAGAGTACTTGCCTTGAAGCTGGCGTTGGGAGCACTTATTCCGGCTGAGCTTAATGGAACACCGAACCTCGCCGAGGCTCATCCGGCCGTTGTCTTTGCCGTCCTTGGAAGCCTTCCGATAGATCTCAAACTTGGAAACACTCAGGATATTACGGTACAACGGCTCACCACTTTACCAGCTCCTTTTGGTAAGGTTTTTGCCGAACTGAAGCCTCTTGGGATCTATTCCGGCCAGGATCCTTCCATCCGGGCGTTATGCCATCTGCTGCAAGGCAAGATAACTGAAAGCGCCGTGGCAAGCTATTTTGATAAAGCCGCAGATGATCTTGTTACCTTCATAAAACTGCGCGCTTTGGTGCCGCTTTTCGCCGAGCAGCAGGAGCTTGAAGAGGCCGTCTATCTCTATCTTTTTACAAATTCACGGCTTTTTGCCCGTATGATGAGGTGGTTTGACGATGAACCGCTGGCGGACTGGAGTAAGATAAGCAGGTCCGAACGTTTCTTGCTGCTTGTCGGTTCAATGCCGGAGAGACCGTTTACCTTTGAGCAGTTTGCTGACTTGCTCACCTTCCCATCGGAGCGCATTCGCAGTTCGGCTCGCAGGGAGTTAAGCGCCAAATACTTTAGCGGCAAGATGGTACCGCTGCTTGCTGTTCTTGGTGGCTCCGAAAATCAATTGACCCGCGCACAAACGATTTCGATAGTAGCAGCGTTTCTGTTGACGGGGCATCAAGCGGACGCATTTTATACGAGATGGTTTTCGGGCGGTCCGGATGCCGGCACTGTCCTAGCTATGCTGTCATCCCGCAGTGATGCCGGCAGTAAGGACCTGTTCAACTACAAAGCTGCCGAGTACCTGCACAAAGCCTCATGGAGCGCCCCGCTCGATGTGCTCAAGAGGCTGCTTGCCCACCCGGAGCCTCTTGCGCGCACCCTTGTATATTCGAGGCTGGATGTGAATAAGCCTGAAGAGCTTCAAATTCTCAAGACAATGGCTACCGGCGATCCAAGCCCACTGCTCAGATCATTCATTCAAAAGAGGCTAAGCTCGACCGTTAGGCGCTGATGACTATTTTATGCGAACATCGTTGAAAAATGTCGAAACAATCGAGCGCAGTATGAAAGCTCCAATTGCTACCACGAACAGCCCAAGGGCACTACGATATTGGCCAAATGCCGCACTTAGAATGGCGCCTACTCCGGCCACTACCATTACAAGCGCGCCGAAAGACCCCTCCAAGTAAGTAAATATAGCGTTGGTTGCTTCGGCGATCCGAGCGTCATTGTAGGCGGTTCGCCCATCACCGAATGCAGCAAGAGACTCGTTGGAAAGACCGGCCACTATTAAAGCTATCCCGAGCCCCACCATCACAAACTGAGCCTGTCTACGTGGGAGAATAAAAGCGCTGTAGAGTGTCACGCTGTAGAGTGCTACGCTGCAAAGTGTTGCGGTACAAAGTGTTACGGTGCGGTGCCTGAAGAGCGAGCAGATATCTTTTAACATAGTGAATATACGTTCTAGAATGATAGAGTATTTGTTACCACATTCCGCGCTGCACGGGCAACTACAAGCTAATGCGCAACTTCATGAATGAGTGCAGTTACCTGAGGAGGTTTTCAAGAGAGGTTCGTTTCCGGTGAGCAAATCACGGGCAAGGAGTGCCACACGATCGTAGCTGGAGTCCTTGGGGTCCGATTGCGGGCTGGTGGAAAGCAGCGACTTGATCTCCCTAAAGTCATTGATCATTGCCGCCCTCCGGGTTCCATTATAAATCAACGATTCCAATTCTGATGCCAGTAGATCCGCGTTAGCCTCCTTTTGAGTAAGCTCCCGAACCGAGCCGGACTTCAGGATGTTCACCATCGAAAACTCTTTCAAACGTACGAACCGCTTTACTATCCATGCCGAAACATCGGATGCGATATAGAACATGACAAACGGCACTTCACAAATTGCGGCCTGCAGGTTGGAAGTTCCAGATTTTAAGACCGCCGCGTCACACGCTTGCATCACCTCGTGCGGGGGGCGCTTTACCACCAGAAGTTTGCAACCGGGAACCACGCGCTGTCTCACGGCATCTTCATCAATCGACGGAGCTATATTTATCACCGCTTGAACGTCGGGATACTTATTTTGCAATTTGGCAATAGCGGCAGTCATAGGAGCGACATGCCGTTCAATCTCAGTGCGCCTGCTTCCTGGGAAGACTGCTACTAGAGGCTTCAATGGGTCCAGGCCCAGAGATCTCTTGAGAGTAGAGCGTTGCTCCATATTGCAAGGGGAGAACGTGCCGCTATCAAGCAGCGGGTGCCCGACAAACTCCACCCTGTTATATCCTTTCGAAATCAGAAATGGCTTTTCGAACGGGAAAATGCACGCAATTCTATCAGTGAAACGCTTAAGAAACTCGACCCGCCCGCTGCGCCATGCCCACACCTGCGGAGGAATGAAATATAATACTTTGCATCCTTTTTGCTTTGCGAACCTAATAAGCCGGAAATTGAAATCCGGATAATCAAGCACCATAACCAGATGCGGCCTCCAATCGTTGATCGTTTTTTTAAGGTCAGACAGCGCTGCCATCACTTTTCTAAGCGAACCGAAAACCTCAGAGAATCCCATCACTGAGGCGGAGTGCTCTGAGTCAACAACCGTATCGACGCCCGCCTCCCGCAATTTGCGGCCTCCCATCGCCTTGAACTCGGCTTGTGGCAGAAGGCGGCGCAGAGAAGCCACTACAAGGGCGGCATGTTCATCGGCCGATAGCTCGCCTACGCTTATAAGCACACGTAAGGGTTGTTCATTCATCCCCTCAATTTAGCGGTAATCGGCAGTAAAGAGAAGAAGCAGGAGGAGGGTGGGGGATGGTCAGCGGTTTAAATACTTACAGAGACCGGGCGAACCCATAATCTAAGGACATTAACTGGATCTAGAGACGATCAAACTACGATACGGATAAAAAAACAAAGAGTCCCCTGAGAACGGCGTGGTGAAAGCTCGCTGACCTCACCGCCTTCTTGGTCAATAAAAAAAAGCGCGGGAGAGAAGCACTCTCTGCCCGCGCGTCTTTATTTATTATATTTTGCTTCTTATTTCTTAATGCCTGTATCGTTAAAGAACGTTGACATTAAGGAACGAAGAATGAACGAGCCAATGGCAACCACCATCAGACCGAGAGCTGCTCTGTATTGTCCGAACGCAGCGCTCAAAATTGCTCCGATTCCAGACGCTACCATCACTAAGGCGCCAAACGACCCTTCAAGGTAGGTCAGCACCGCATTAGCCGACTCTACAATTCTTTGGTCGTTGTAGGTCACTCGTCCACCTGCGGCTGCCAAGCTCTCCTGCATCAAACCTCCGACTAGAAGGCCGAAGCCGAGCGCAAATAGGCCCAGTTGGACCGTTGTCCGTTTAGGAGCGTTCATGCCCGCTCCAATTGCCTGGCAGCAAGACAGATACTTTTTCTTTAGAGAGGTGTTAAAACCCCTGATAACTTTAACCATCGGTAATCTCCGTGCAAAAACAATTTCAATACGATACGGGTGCAGAACCGTATCCCAGTGTTTCATTAGAGTTATTGCCATTTAGGCATTACAAGTTACTTAGCAGCGGCGATATTTTCACCGTTTTGGACCGTTGGGGAAGCGTTTCAACTAGGGAGAAAGACTCTAAAATTCATTGTCTTGAAGTTACAGAAATTTATCGGGGGAGGGACAGGAAAGGGTAGGCAGCAGGGACCCGCATATCAGCAAGCCGGTTGAAGAGTAAAAGCCGGAGGCCCTGGGTTCGCCAAGGCCTCCATGAGCCAGCTTACAGCTGTCCCGCAATCGACGAGAATTGCGCCGATGCTTTGGTGCCGATCACTCTGATCGCCACTATACAAACCACAGCAATCAGAGCAAGAAGCAGAGCATACTCCACGAGAGATGCTCCCTCTTCCTTCTTCTCATTACCCTTTACAGAGGTTTTTATATCTTCTTTCATTTCCATATTTGTCCTTCCAAATTAACCAAACATCGCTCGCCGCTCGAAACTAATAGGAGCGCTACTATGCTTAGATACAGTATCGCTTGAAAATCTCACAAAAATGTTACCAAGTCTTAAAAAATATATAAAATGCTGTTACTTACCCGTGCTCGGTAGCACGATGGTTACAGAGGTTCCTTCGCCTAACTTGCTGAAAAGCTTAACGTCCCCGCAATTTGCTTTCACTATCTTCTTAACAATCGTCAGCCCCAGCCCGGCTCCGCCGCTGGTTCTAGAACGGTCCTTTCCTACCCGATAAAAGCTGTCGAATATATGTAGCTGGTCCTCATCAGGGATTCCAATACCGGTGTCAGTTACGGTTACGGACACCTGCTGCTCGCCGCTTTTGAAGCTTACGGAGATCTTCCCCCCACTGTCTGTATATCTAAGGGCATTTTCAAGCAGGTTGGAAAGCGCGCGCTCGATCAATGCAAGGTCTGCTTTAACCAATGGGAGGCTTGAGCATGGCGCAGAATCGAAAAAAACGCCTTTTTCGTCGAAGGAAGCTTTGAACCTTGAGGCTACATCTTTCACTAATGCCTCGATTGAAAAGGATTCAATCTGCGGCACAATCTCGCGCGCGTCCAGCCGCGAAAGATCAAAAAGCTCCGCTACTAGCTTTCCGAGCGATCGAGCGTTGAGGTGAATTACTCGAAGATACTTTTGCTGCTCTTCCTTGCCCACCTGCTCGGTCTTGCGCAGAAGTGTTTCCGAAAAGCCTTGTATTGCCGTAACCGGGCCTCCAAGGTCATGTGCGATGTGTGATACCTGCTCGCAGCGCAGGCGATCGTTTTCCTTGAGGAGATCTATATGCATAATGATCTGCTCGGCCATATGATTGAAGGCCGACCCGAGCTTGTCGATTTCGGCATTACCTCGCACGACTGCGCGGGCCTCGAGATTGCCCTCTGCGAAGCTCGTGATCGTTCTCGAGAGTCTCCTGAACTGACGCGTTAATTCCGTTTTGCGGATTAACTCAACTATCGCCGCCAGCCCCACAAATATCAGCGCCCCGCCGGCAAAAAATCCCCAAAAGCGGATCTCATCGATGTACTCAGCAAACTCGGGCGAAGTTTTTAATGCGATGGATCCGAATAATTGCAAAGCCGTGTCTGCAATTCCAATCAGCTGCCCTACTGAATACACAAGAAATAGAAATGCAGCTCCGCGCAGAAGCTTCCAGGAGCGGCTGGCAAAGAACCTGTTTGTTGAGAACCCCATCTCTACTCCGCGTTTTTCTGCAGTTCCGAATTCTCGCAAAAGCGGTACCCAATTCCCCAGACAGTTACGATGAACTTCGGTTTTGAGGGATCAGCTTCTATCTGATTGCGCAGCCGGTTGATGTGAGTGTCTATTGTGTGTTCGTAACCGCTATGATCATAGCCCCAAACATAATTAAGTAGATCGGCCCGGCTGTAGATTCTGCCGGGGCTTTTAGCTAAGAAAAAAAGCAGATCAAACTGTTTCGGAGTGAGCTCTATGTTCCTGCCGTTAATAGAAACCTTGCGCTTCTCAGGTTGGATTACAAGGCCGCCCATTTCTATCTTCCCGCCGTCGGCGGCGGAGCCCTTATCCCAATCAACTCTCCTGAGCAATGCTTTCACTCGCGCCAATAGCTCTTCAATACTAAACGGTTTGGTGAGGTAATCATCCGCGCCCAACTCTAAGCATATTACTTTATCAAGAAGCTCACTTTTAAGAGTCAGCACCAGAATCGGAACCTGTTTGTTTGTTTCACGAACGCGCCTCAGCACCTCTTTGCCTTCCATTTTTGGAAGCATCAGGTCAAGAATTATTAAGTTATATCCCTCCACTGTGGTTGCCTTTTTCAGGCCGCTCTCGCCGTCTGTCGCGACTTCAACCGAGAGTCCCAAGTCTTTCAAGTGAATACTTAAAAGATCGGCGATATATGGATCGTCTTCGATTATTAGAGCTGTTCTAGAGGCTTTCATGGCAGACACATAGCGCAAAGATGCAAATGTTACGTGAAGTTATATCGGAGAGTGGCGTTGTTGTCTTGAATATCACACATCATATTTGAGCGCGCGGCTTTTCACGAGAGAATTGTTTTTAAGGTTTGAAGAGGTGTGTGTTATGATGGATAATATTGGTGATTGTACAAGGTTTTAGTTCATTTCTTAGAGTTCGTTAAGGAGATTGCTTATGTCCGAACGAATTGACGCAATCAAGGGCCAAATACTTGATGCTTTGGGACATCCGGAGGCGCAAGACGGTTTGTTTTTCTCGAACTTTGCTCATTTGCACGAGGAAGATGAACGTGATCCGGTAGACGCTCGCGACGAAGAGATTTTGGATGCCCTCGAAGAGCTAATCCGTGAAGGGAAGGTGCGCATGGACGAAGAGAATCCCCGCGCCGTGTTTTACAAGGCGTAAGAACTACTTATATCTCCTCGTTTTCGACCGGTGCAATGAGGGGCAGCTCGCCCTTCTCCTCGGCGGCCGCATCTTCTTGACTGCTGCTTTTTACCTCGATTATCTCGGTTTCATGGCTTGCTGAGTGTGGAGTAGCTTCGTCAGCAGCGGGGATGCCGTATTTTTTCAGAAGCTTTTTCCAAACACGCGAACTCGGCCCGGCATAACGATCTTCGAACAGTTTAGGGAGATTTTTCTTGAGCACGGCTGCCGGGATCTTCACCTTGCTATACTTCGCTGCTTCCGCTTTCTCGGCCTGGTTACATAGCGAGTTCAGATACTTTTCGAATACTGCCGGTTCAAATTCTACCAGGTCCGACACGAAATCTATTGAGACTGTATTAAATGAAGTCTGCCGGCCGCGTTTGCGATCTCGCGCAACTCGGTCTACCTCTGAAAGTATTCTTTGCATGGTGCAGTCAAGATCACGTGTATACTCCTGAATCTCGGCTGCACGACGCATCTCGCTTCCGAGTTCCTCTAATCTTTTGCGATCCTGAGCGTCAAAGAGCGCAGAAACGACGCAATCAAACCCGGCTGTCGAGGCTGAGTTTAACGCGCCCTCGGAGGGCGGTTCGGCACTATAGCGCACGAAGCGGCACATACGTCCATACTTCTGGGCATAGAGCTGCGAGAGATCTCTTATTAGAACCTCCATTTTTGCATCCGGGAAAGCGGGCGACACAATGCAAATGTCGTATGGATTGTGTAGGTGAGACTCCAAAGCGGCCTGCTCGTTAGTAACGATGTCATGCCCCATAAATGGGATAAAGTTACTGAGCTCCTTTGCAAGCTCGGCAGCGCGCGCACGATCCTCGTGCATTAGTAAAAGTCTGAAACTTAGCTCCACCGTTCTCCCTAGTTTCAAAGTGGTCGTACTAGCTACTTTAATCGACACTTCGTCAAAAGCTCTTGATATGCTATTTGGAGATGCTTATTTAAATAAAGCTGCCTACTTAGACGGCTATTTTCGATGTTTGCGAAAATGCTATTCTAAATCCATAATATATAAGAGACTCTAGGCACTTACGGAGGAACATGGCCAAGCGTATTTTTTTATTTCTGATAACGAACATTTTAGTAATCGTTACCATCTCCTTTATTCTTTCATTCCTGGGCGTCGGTAACTATATAGGCCGCGATGGCCTGGACTATCAGGCGCTTCTAATATTCTGCTTAGTATGGGGTATGTCCGGCGCCTTCATCTCGCTGGCACTTTCGCGCCAGATGGCGAAGTGGATGATGGGCGTAAAGCTTGTCGACAGCTCCATGGGGGGCGAGGCCGGATGGCTCGTGAATACCGTTCATCAGATGGCGCGCCGCGCCAATCTTCCCGCCATGCCTCAGGTCGGTATATATGACAGTCCTGAGGTGAATGCTTTCGCCACAGGCCCGACCAAGAGCCGCTCATTGGTGGCGGTCTCCTCGGGACTTCTCTCGACCATGTCGCGCGAACAGGTGGAGGGCGTACTCGGTCACGAAGTAGCTCACATTCAGAACGGCGACATGGTTACGATGACCCTTCTCCAAGGTGTCATCAACGCATTCGTAATGTTTCTTGCACGGGTGATCGCATTTGCAGTATCGCAGAATGTCAAAGCCGAAAATCGTGCGATGGTGAACATCTTAGTGGTGATGGTGCTTCAGATCGTGCTCTCGATTCTGGGCGCTCTGGTAGTTTGCTGGTTCTCGAGGCAGCGTGAGTTCCGGGCGGACCAGGGAGGAGCAAAGCTCTCTTCACCGAGCAGTATGCGTTCAGCGCTGGAAGGGCTGCGTCGGCTCTACACTCCGGCTATTGAAGAGGAGGCGAAGATGCATCCGTCGATGGCAGCTCTTAAGATCTCAGGGGCAAAAGGCGGCTGGATGGCGCTTTTCTCAACTCATCCTCCGCTAGAGGAGCGCATTAAGAGATTGTCATAAGCGGTCAAAGTTTAAAGATAAGAGATTCATTTGCAGCGGGAGAAGGAGAGGGGGTATTTCCGCTCACTGTGATCATGTCATACGTATCCACTAGGGCTGGTTCTGCCAAAGACTGCATACGGACTACGGCTCGTGAGGCTTGCCCTCACTGCTAAGGAATGGTGCGCGAGGCTTTTAAGCCTGAAGGAAACTTAAGTCTCCGAAAGACTGATGGTTAGATCTAACTCTAGCTGCGGTGGGG
>JAGFJO010000124.1 GCA_024102635.1 Deltaproteobacteria bacterium | reverse complement strand
GGCTATCTGATAATGGATGTCGATCAGAGTGTTTCTAGGAACATCAAAAGGGAGATCGAGAAGCTAGAAACTAATATTCGTACCCGGCTGTTGTTTTAGTTGCAAAAATGGGCTCCTGCCCGTTTTTGAATTGCTCAAAGATCAGCCTAGAACTCAAGGCGCGGCTAAGCGCTACTGGTTTGAATTCGCCGTTCGATTGAAAACAATTGTTCTCACATGTTCTCCCGGGCTGAGTTCTTTTGCTTTGAAATTCTCACCCGCCAGGGTGCTAATATGCCGCTGGCAGATAGATATCCTTTCCTGTCCGTCTATTAATGTTTGATCTAGACATACCAAAAAGAATTGATTTCGGCTCTCGAATGCAACTCGCACTTTCTCCGCAAAGAATCGCCGCAGCTCGGCGCTTTCAAAATCAGGGGGAATTGGGATTAGCTGCGCTCTCAAGGGATAGTAAAAGAGAGGAGCGGTGAGAAATCCGCTCTCAACGAGCGTTCCAGAAAGGTTCACCCTCTTGCTTTCCATTAGGCCCGAATAGAGGAGCACCAACGGATCTCTTTCTTGAGCCACGGTTTCTATCACCGCAGGAACATTGCGCCAGTTCTCGATTTTCCATATACGGCCGCTTTCCCTAACAAATGCCATAAAAGCAAAGACTGCCACCGCAACGCGGCGTGCTTGCTGGTCTGCGAGAGTAGAGAGAAGTAATCCACCGCAGAGCGCCAAGCCGGGAATGCTCCATAAATAATATCTGGATAAAAACAGGGAGCTATCGAAGGCGATTGAATAGGTAAATAGCATCAGAGGTCCGGATAAGTACCATACTAGGCTTGTGGTGATGAAAGGCCTATTTTCGGTTCCAGGGGCTCTGCAAGGAACCTTGCCGAACCACAAGAAGGTTAGAAGGAAAGCAGTCACAAAATAGAGTATCAGGTAAAGCGGGAGAAGCGCGTGAATAAGATCGGCAGCCCCCGGTGCCGGGCGGAAGCTCATCTCTCCGTGGCTCTCCGAAAATTTAAGGAACTGCAGAGCGCCCGGCGTTACAGCGGCGATAATCAAAAGAACGATAAAGGCGAAGTCCAAGGGAAGCTTTGCTGGTATACGGCGGCGCGCCGTCATTACGTATGCGAAGTGTACGGTGAAAATTCCTGCAAATAGATAATGATTATAAATGGCAAGCACTGTGAAGATGCAGTAAAGAAGCGCGTGGCGGAGCGCACCACTGCTGGTCCACTGTATCAGGTACCAGAGTGAGAGAAGGGAGCAAAATAACGCCAAGGAGTAGGGCCGAAAGCTCATGGCGCTGATGAGAACTTCGTCAATCACGATGAAGATCAGCACTGCGAAGGCGGCGCAATCCTTCGGCATAAACTTTCTTCCTAGGCGGTACAGCACGAGGCAGCTAGCGGCGGTGAAAAGTAGTGACGGCAACCTCAGGACCCACTCGGCTTCTGACAAATAACCTGCTACGCTCCATGGGATAAGATAAGGAATAGGAGATTGCCCTAAGAATGAGCCGGAGCGAGCTATTACTTGCGGGAATGGGCCGCTAACGGCCCAGTAGGTGACCAGTTCGTCTAGCCAAAGACTCTCAAAAAGGAACCCTCGATATAGTATTGCCGTGGAGAGCAGCAGAAATAGCGGCGCAAAGTTGTGCCAGGATAGAAGCTGCAAGATTTTCTGTACAACTCTCAAAAACATACTGTTCTAATCTA
>JAGFJO010000138.1 GCA_024102635.1 Deltaproteobacteria bacterium | reverse complement strand
CAACCACGCCAATAACAACGGGCGCGCTACGGCCTCTATGGTTGAGGTATCGCCCGGCTCGTACGCCATCGTCGTAAGTTCCAATTTCGAAGGGACGGCAAAAGGGTCGATTTATGTCCCCCCCGGGCCGCCTCCTACCACTCCGGCAGTTGACGTAGCACCGGCGATAAGCGCGCTTCCGATGTTCGCATCGGAGACCAGCTCGGCCGCAACTGACGCTCAATTCACCATATCGGGTATAGCCGGTACCATCACACGCTCAAGCAATACGGTATCGGACGTTATCGATGGCCTTACTCTCAACCTTCAGGGCATCGGAGCTTCCACCATTACTATCAAGGAAGATGTGGCAGGAAGCACTGCAAAGGTACAGGACATAGTGGACGCCTTCAATGACATAGTGGCCTTTGTTAACGAAAACAACCTTATTACTAGGGAAGAGGATGGAGAGAACGTGAATAACGTATTCTCCCCTCTATCGTCCTCAAGAGTCGACGACAATGCAGTGACAGCGATAAAGTCCGCCATCAGCGGCTCGACCTATACCAGCGGCGGGCTGGTTAGAATTTTTGCTGATTTAGGAGTAACTACCGAAAGAGACGGTACACTAAAATTCGACACCGACAAGTTCGCCGAGGCCCTAGGAAGCGAAGCGACTTCGGTAAACGAGATCTTGATGAACTTCGGAGATCTTGCTGGTACCGTCCAGGGACTTGCTATATATCAGTTTACCCGAGCCAACGGTCTTATTGATGTCACCGTTAACGGTAACAAGAGCCTAATAACCAACCTGAATGAAAGGATTGCGCAGGCTGAATCACAAATATTGAAGCAAGAGGAGATCATGCGAGCCAGATTCTCCCGGCTCGAAGGTCTAATTGGTAATCTGCAGAACCAGCAATCCGCTCTAACCTCGGCTTTATCAGGACTGGGACAGTAAAGAAGTAAGCCTCGAACTGAACTCAACCCGGCCTAACCTTAGAATCAGACTGAGCCGGAACTTTTCTGCCTGATTCAAACTATTAAAACCACCCCCCTTTCGGAAAGGCTTGGTATCACTCGGCTTTCGGAGATTTCTCTCAAGAGCCGCAAAAAACCCCCGATATAGTGATCTATCCAGGATGGATGCCCGCAGTTTGTTTACAAGGAAGTAGCATTATGGCACTAATCTCCTTCTCCGGACTCGCCTCTGGCATAGATTCCCAAGCCCTGATTAAGTCGCTTCTCGACCAGAAGCGCGCCACACAGATAAAGCCGTTAGAGACACGCATAACCGATCTCACTGAGACTAACGGGGCCTTTACCGAACTAAAGTCCCTACTTACCGATCTGCAATCCGCCGCTTCGAAGCTGCGCTCAATAAACGGCGGCATCATTGGTAAGAGCGCCGTGTCCAGCGATGAAACGGTGATAACAGCATCGGCCGCGAATACCGCTGATCAAGGAACATACGACCTGAACGTAATTTCGCGCGCAAAGAATGCGACTCTTTCGTTTGATGATCGCTATAGTTCCTCAACAGACGCGGTAAATTCCAACATTAACAACGGCGCTGCTGCAATCGATCGCACGCTTTCTTTCACTATTGGAACGGGGACCGGACAGGAAAGCGTGGATCTAGTGCTTACGGACAGCACTACCCTCGAGGACCTGGCCGCACAGTTTAATTCTCTTAGTGAAAAGGCTACCGCGTCCGTGGTGAATGTCGGCACGGCATCCTCGCCTTCCTATGCATTTGTAGTCAGCTCTAAATTTGAAGGCACCGAGCAAGGAGCCATTGCAGTGAATGTTGGCAGCGGAATTACAGATCCCAACGGCGACCTTAATACTGCAGACGGTGCGTTCGTTACTAATACCGAGAGTGCGGCCACAGACGCCGAGTTTACCTTGAGCGGTGTTACAGGCTCAATATATCGCTCAAGCAACTCGATTACAGACGTGATATCGGGACTAACCTTGAATCTGCAGGGCACTGGAAATGCCTCCGTCAGCGTGAATAACGATGCTGCAAGCACTACGGCAGCCATGCAAGAGTTTGTCGATGCCTACAATGAGGTAGTGAAGTTCATTAGCGAGAATGACCTAGTAACGCGCGAGGAGGAGGGGTCCGAGATAACGAATGTTTTCGGAGCGCTTGCAAAAACATCGCTCGACGAGAACTTACTATCAACTCTGAGGAGCGCGCTCTCCGGAGCGGGAATCACCGGTCAAACCGTGAATATTTTGGCCGATCTTGGTGTGACGACCGAGCGCGACGGCACTTTAAAATTTGATGGTGAAGTATTTGAGGATGCCCTTAGTAACGACCCGGACAGTGTGCTCGAAATTACGCAGAACCTAGGAGAAGACCTAGCAGCCGTGGACGGCAAGATCGCCCAATTCATAAGATTCAACGGGCTGATAGACGCTGCCGCCAATGCCAATGCGAGCGAAGTAACCAACTCCGAAAGGCGCATCAGCGAAATCGAATCGCTACTATCCAAGGAAGAAGAGGCCCTGACGGCTAGATTTGCAAGGTTGGAGAGCCTAATTGCAGGATTCCAATCGCAACAAAGTGCGCTAACCTCACTTTTGCCGCAATAGCCTGAGAATGCCCGGATTCTACTTCACTATGTGTGAAGTTTTTGATTTAGCAATCTGAGTCCCAGCCGGGACCCGCTGAAACGGAGTGAAACTATCCAATTGCGTTGTTACACTTCCGATAAAGACACTGCTCACTATCTTTACGATGTCACGAGATTTATCGGCCAGAACGTAGATTTTAGCTTTGCGAAGCTTGCTGCTCTGTTCGGGGTTGGAGAGGTTCTTTACAGTGGGGACGATCACCCAAACGCCGCGCTTTTCACCCTCGACATCCACATACACCAAATCTTCGGCGTAAAGTTTAATGTGATAACGGCTCTTTCCGTTGAAAGTATCGAACTCCTTTGTCTCTCCTTTCTCCCAACGCTGCCCCCGGGCGAGGAAAGCCGCAGAAAAAGGGTCCAAGGTAAAGTTGTTAGGGTCAAAGGTGAGTCTCTTTACCTCGTCCTTTGCTAAATCTTCACGGACAGCAACAATCTCTCCACTCGGCAGAAAATTCATCTCCGTCCTTCGATTACGTGAGTTTTCTTGCTGCTCGATGACGCATTGCGAAGGGTAAAAATCTACAGCTGAAATCCATCCTTGAGCGCGGTACCGCAACTTATAAAAGATATCTATTGCACTATACGTCTTAACCACAGTGTCAATGTAGTACTGCGTTCCGCGTTGCTCCACGCGCGCTGTAACAGTCGCGGCAGGAATGCCTTGCCAGCTCACCGTGTAAACATACTCTCCCAAGGGCATTTCGAATTCTGAGCTGTCTGGCCGGTACACCGGTGTGCTTATCTGAATAAGCTCGGGAGAAATATAAGTATCAGCTGATGCACGATGAGCCGAAGTAACAACGGAGAGTAGAAGTGAGGCGAGATAAACGGCAAAAGCGGCGAACAGCGAAGTCCTCCTTTTAACCGAAAATGAGTCCTCCATATAAGTATCAATATCTCTCAAGTGCCCTCCTGTGGCTGTTATGATCTGGATCGTCATCTCCGCTATCGGCAAATCCTCATTTGCAATAGTAACCATTCCCCGGGAGTTAAGCCAGTTACCAACTGCTGCCGGAGCCGGACCAGATATCCCCTTGTTTTTCCTAGCTCTTCTAAGTAGATCTGGTGTGATTATCCCAAACATTGCACCAAACCGTGTTTTATTAAACCCAGTATGCCGGCTTTAGAAAATCTATCCATTTCTGCTGCCTCGCCCTCCCTCTGGGGCAAGTTACGCCGTACCTTTAGGCCTGCCGAGGTCAGCATTGTTGCAGCTGCGTTTGACTTTGCTGTGCAACACGGAGCTCTGGATGAACGTAATATTGAGCGCCCTTCGGAAGCGAGCTTCAATCCCCGCCCCGCACGGGTTGCCGAGATCGTTCTATCAGGGAACCATGACGTTACCTCACTCCAAGTTGCGGCTGCTATACTTCTGTGCGCCGAAGAGCTTCCTTCGAAGTCCCTGCCGGCGGAGCTGGAAGAAGCTTACCAAACCTGTGCCGCAGCGCGGCGCTCCCTTTCCGATAATTCGCCGCCCCCAGATGAGTTAACTGCAAGTCTTCTACTTGCATACATGCTGGATGATGTGCGGCACTTTCACATGAAGAGAGACTTTTTGGCGCAGCTCGACAAAGAGCTTCCGCAGTTCGAGTCGCGTTGGCGCAGCTACTCGGCGTTAGCGCCCCGCAGCAAGGTTTCAGCGCTGACCGCTCATGCTATTGAAAGGCTCAAGAGATTCAGAGAGGATCCTCGGCATGAATAAAGTGCTCGGATATCTTTTTACCCCGCTTTTTGTCCTCTTGTTTTGGTCTGTTCTTCTAGTCTTTCATCCGCTGCTCGTGGCGGCTTACTACATCGGGGGCTACTCCCCTCACAAGCGCGTGCTGGAATGGATGAATTTCTGCATTTTATGGGCCCTGCGTGTTATTGGAACCCGCTTCGATGTGGTTTTTAACGTGTCACTTCCCCGCGGTCGTCCGCTTATCGTGGTCTCCAATCACCAAAGCATGTACGATGTGCCCCTACTCCTGCTTGCATTTCGAAAGCATCATCCCAAGTTTATTTCGAAAGTAGAGCTCAGCCGGGGCATCCCGAGCATATCCTTTGCTTTGCGCCACATGGGCTCGGCGTTGATAAACCGCAGGGATCCCGCGCAGGCGCTGAGTGCTATTGAGGAGTTTGGCCGTACAACGGAAAAGCTCAATCACACTGCTTGTATTTTTCCCGAGGGCACCAGAGCCAGAGACGGGCGGATGAAGCCGTTCAAGTACGGCGGGCTTCAAACCTTAATTAGCAACATGCCGAACGCCGCGATAGTCCCAGTGGTGATAAGCGGAAGCTGGCAGATTCTGCGCTACAACTTTTGGCCGGTTCCTTATGGGATTAGAGTCAAAGTGCGTGTACTTGCTGTATTGGAACACCGCAATCGCGACGCCAAGGAGGTTTGCTCCACCGTTGAAGAGATGATCAGATCAGAGCTTGAATCGCTGCAACAGAGCTCCAGATAGACAAATGTGCCGCCCTGCGCTATATAAATGAACTGTCTAGCGGCGGAACGTAGCGAGCCGGAGTGGCGGAATGGCAGACGCGTCGGATTCAAAATCCGATACAGGCAACTGTGTGAAGGTTCAAGTCCTTTCTCCGGCAGTTTATCGAAAGCAATCAATAGAAATTTTAGTACAATGGTAACTGCTATGAGAAATCGCCTCATCAAAGCCGCCGTCATTTCCCTTCTTGCGGGGGCACAGGCCTGCAGCTTAGGTTCCTCAGCGGAGAACGATACCGTCGAGCCGATTGCACTCCAAGCCCTTGATTTGTATGTGAGCCGCTCTTCCTTTAGGCAGGCCTCTTTTGAACAATTCAAGATTTCAAGCCGGCGGCTGTTTGCCGAGTGTGGACGGATGGCCGGTGGCCGCCAGTATTCTCAGTACCAAAAGGTCACAAAACTGAGTGAGGAAGATGCTGAATCAATTGCTCAAGCAGCTTCAAAGGTAAAACGATTCGCGGATAGTCATGAGCTGAAGCTGGACGAAGAGGGTGAGAGCAACAGCATGTTTGATCCCGGACAGCTGCGCATCAAGATTACAGCTGGCGAAGGGACAACCGAGATTCAAACCACTCTTGACACCGTTGCAACGCCGGCAAAAAGTTCCACCGAGCTGATAAACCGTCTTGCATCCGAGATACGCGGAGTGGCTTTACGCGACTCGCAGTCCGGAACTCTTTGCGGTAATAAGAATTTTTTCGACCTTAAAAGCAAAGCTTCGTAGTGAATACCGGGAAGGCTCTTTAGAACTTAGGTATCCATAAAGGACGGGTCTCGCCGCTGCGCCGCAACTCAACGTGTTCGCGATGAGGTCCGTAGACGAACCAATCCCCGTTGGTGAACAGCTCCTTCCATTCACTGGACTCCAAACACGGCAGTGCCGCACGGGCGATAATGAAGTCCGGATTTATCTCGCTAAGCGCTCTCTCCTGCTCAGCAGCATCGCTGCAGCTCAGCGCGGCTGCGACAGTGTCTACTAAAGATTGAGAGTAAACCTCTTCATATCGGCCATCGATCGACACCTTGAACTCAGGATATAGGCGCCAAAGAGCGTAGCTACCTGCATTAAAATCTATGAGCACGTCTCCTTCTTGCGCATGCCGCTCTAGCCATTCAACGGCCTCTACCGGGTATAAATCGAGGGACAACGAAAAAGAGGGAAAACTGGCGATAAAGGTTGCGCTCAGTGTGGCGGCCCATACAAATATAAAAGAGAGCACTACAACCAATACCCTTCTAATTTTTGATGCAAGCCCACCTAATGGACGGGCCCATAACGCAATTCCGGAGTGCAGGTAAGGCGCTCCCAGTACTACCAACGAAAACGAGAAGAGTGCGATCAACCTCTCATGGCGCACGCCGCAATAGGCAAAAAACAGCACTGCGGCGAACGTCACAAAATCACGCTGCCTCGCAACCAACCAGCCGGTAAGAAATATCGCAGCAAAAATATACGGCAGCGCCCCGCCGATAGAAAACGGAAGTATCGGCGCCCATTCGGTGATTGAGGGACGCTCCATAGATAACGCCTCTACGATATACTCCCAATAAGCTAGGCCGTACGGGTTGAGGAGCGTTGCAATGGTGGTTACTATCGGCAGCCACAAGCACGAGATCTTCTTTAAATCGAGCGAAATGGAAGCGCAGTAGAACGCTTGCAAAATCAATCCAAGGGTGAAACCGCCATGCGAATTGGCCCAAAACGGCATGATGACCGCCTGCCACGCCAGATCGATCGAGTTTCTTCTGCGGCGATAACGCTCAAAAAGGTAGTAGTAAAGTGATAAAAAAAAGTAGGTGAAAATGTGGGATCGGACCGTGCCAGCCCAAAGATAAAAGCAATCGAGTGTCAGTACCAACGTAAAGATAGCAACGCCGAACGATGGAGGCCCGTTACGAAGCCTTTGGGCTTTAAGCAGAAAAAAAACAGTGGCGCTCATTATGACCGCCTTGAACGCAAATAGAGCGCGGTCCCCGTCAAATGCGGCTAACAGATAAAAAACCACTCCCGAAAGCCATTCGTGATCAATCCACACCGGCTTTGTTGGAGTAAATGCAAAAGGATCCTGCAAAGGTACTCTGCCGTCCCGTATCACCAGACGGCCCATCGCGATACGAGCGAAAAGGTCCGGGTCGGCGGCAAGCCTGGATACGGCCTTCGCGAAAAGTGCTAGCACGCACGCCGCAAATAGCACGTAAAACCTCTGTGCGGCACTCGATACTCGATCCGCATCTGCCTCAAACTTGGTCAGCATCCCCACACTACCTTTCGATGCGGTCCCGCTCAGGGTCCACCGTCCCGTAGATGCACATAGAGATCCGACACGCTTAACCCCGGAGTAAGATTTCTGAGTCCATAGGTGACATCGGCAGGGGTCGCCTCTGCGAACTGGTAATAATAGATGCGCTTTATCGCCGAAACTCGCTCGGTGAGAAACGGCCACACCTCTTCGGCATATGCCAATTGATTGTTAACCCCCTGCTCTCCTGACTCGGTAACCCAGATCTCCTTGTTCAGACCATTGAGAAAATCCTGCACTCCACCGTCTTGGATAACATTCTCGTACTGCTTGCCGTAGTAATGAATTGCGAAAACGTCCAACGCATCCAGAGCGCCTGAGTCCACCATTATCCGGTTATAACTCAGCGTATCAGGAAAATTTTGATTAATGGCGGTAGTGGCTGCGCTTAGAACCAGCTTTGAGGGCGCTATTTGCCTCACTGAGTTGAACGCCGCTTTTAACATAGCTGTATAGCTCTGCGGGCCGGCTGCCAGTCCTAAGGTGATATTATCGGGATTAGCCGCCATGTTCGGCTCATTCCAGATCTGATAACCGATAATCCTTCCGTTGGAAGCGTATCTACTCACTACCGGTTCTACCCATCTGGAAACAAACGTAGCGCGGGGGTCCCCACCTATCCAGTTTGCCGGGTCCCCCATCCAACCGGGCACTCCAGTAAGCACTACAATAGCATCCACTCCAGGGGGGAGACTGGCCGCTATATCATCATAAAACGAGAAGTTCGGTGTGCTGCCTGGGCCCGGTTGAACTGCATCGTTCCAGGCGAAAAGTATCCGCACGAAATGGATGCCGAGAGTGTCGCGAATTTCGTTGAACTGACCATCAATCGAACCGAAGCGAGCGTCATTGACAAAGGCATTCACACCTACAATCGAGCGGTCGATATCCTTACGAGGCACCCCTTCGATCAAATCAATGGCGTCTTTTACGTCAGAGCTGTTGCAGGCCACTGAAAATGCGGTGATTAAAATAATGGCAAGTTTTTTCAAGTTGGGGCCTCCGCTTAAAAGTCGTCCCTCGGAAAGGCGGTTTGTTTATTTCATCACTATCATTAATGGCTAGGGTCGATCACTAACTTTTTTCCGCCCTAACGGCGTTATTTGAGCCGCATCAGATGCGGCTCAGCCACCAGTTATACACGTCTTTCAGGGTCTCCTGAAGAGAGTGTTGCGGCTTCCAGCCCAGCTCTCGCTGTGCGCGCGAGAAGCTACCGTAAATTTCCGGCACCTCTGCCGCACGCATCCTCGATGGGTCCTCCCTTATTTCAACATTGGCTTTTGAAATAAGAACCAAGCAGTCCAAGATCTCACGGATAGGAACGGAGCGTCCCGATCCTAAGTTATAAGCCCCACTGCCCTTCAAAGCGGCGAGCCGGTATGCCCTTACGATGTCGCGAACATCACTGAAATCACGTCTAGCCTCCAAATTGCCGACATTGATGACTGGCGGAGCCTTTCCCTTAACGACACGCGCAAGCTGGAGAGCGAAGCTCGAAGCCACGAAGCGTTCATTTTGCCCCGGTCCTATATGATTGAATGGACGAGCGATTACATAGGGAACCTGCCCCAACTCACCGTACCGCTTTGCCACTAGCTCGGCCATTGCTTTTGAGAGGCTATAATTATTGGCCGGACTTATCGGCTGTGACTCGGTGACCGGCAGCTCATGTGGCGCGATTTTGCCGTATACCTCTGCACTGCTTATGAACACCACTTTCGTTGCGCTCTGCAGCAAGTGGCAGATACGAAAAATATGATTAGTGCCTAGCACATTCGCCAGCAAAGCTTTTTTAAAATCGTCCTCTGCTTCTGGAACGAATGAAACTCCGGCAAGATGATAGATAATATCCGGCTTTATTCGGCGGATCTTCTCGGCGCACTCCTCGCCACTGGTGATGTCGAACTGCTCTAAAGGACAAGCGGGAGCCTCCGCCGGCACCGTATAGTCACAGCCGAACACTTCATCGCCGCACTCCAGTAGGTGCTCTATCAGGTGCCGCCCGACAAACCCACAAGCGCCGGTGACAAGTGCCCGCATAAGAGATCTGTGTTGTTTACAGTTTCAGTGATGCGACGCTGAGCTGCCAAGGGAGCCCTTACGCTCCTTTAAGCCTCTCAATATCGGCGTCTACCATCATCTTTATCATATTTTCAAAGCTTACCTTGGGCTCCCAGCCCAGTATTTTCTTGGCCTTGCTGGCGTCACCCACCAACGAATCAACCTCAGCCGGCCTTAAAAATGCCTTATCGAGCATAACATGCTTCTGCCAGTCGAGCCCGGCATGTTCAAAAGCTATCTGAACCAACTCTTTCACCGTGTGCATTTCACCGGTAGCGATGACGAAGTCATCCGGCTGCTGTTGCTGAAGCATTAACCACATCGCCCGCACATAATCGCCGGCAAAGCCCCAGTCGCGTTTGGCATCGAGATTACCCAGGCGAAGCTCCTTGGTGATCCCCAACTTTATCTTTGCGACCCCATCGGTAACCTTGCGTGTCACGAATTCCAGGCCACGCCTCGGAGATTCGTGATTGAAAAGAATTCCGGAAACCGCAAATAGCCCATAACTCTCTCTGTAATTTACCGTGATGTAGTGTCCATATACCTTAGCGACACCATAAGGAGAACGTGGATAAAACGGAGTAAGCTCCGTTTGCGGAGTTTCTCGCACTTTTCCGTACATCTCAGAGCTGGACGCCTGATAGAACTTGATCTCACGGTCTACGAGCCGGATGCTTTCAAGAAGTTTAGTAACCCCTATAGCTGTAAACTCGGATGTCAGAACCGGCTGAGCCCAGCTGGTCGGCACAAAGCTCTGTGCAGCAAGATTATACACTTCACTTGGGCGCACCTGCTTGAGAACACTGATAAGTGAGAACTGATCCAGCAAGTCACCTTGCACCAACTCAATTTTCCCTATCAGATGGCTAATGCGCTCGAATTTTTCTACCGAGGAGCGGCGAACCATACCGTATACTTTGTATCCCTGTTCAAGCAGAAATTCCGCTAAATAAGAACCGTCCTGTCCGGTTATTCCAGTAATCAGCGCAGTTTTTGTCGACATCACGTTCCTTTCATAAGTAGCATTACTAAAGCGCAAACCAAAAGAACTGTCTTTTCGGACATTTCATTTGAGAACCGCTCCAACCAGGCTCAACAGCTTCTGGCGAATTCCCTGCCATTCACCGTATTTTAATACCCCGGCCCGGTCAGATTAAATCACTCCGGCCTGATTTCTTCAACTCCTCAACCACTTTGCGCACTTCTTGCACCTTTTCACGCGGACAAACAAGAAGAGCGTCCCCGGCATCTATCACAACCAGATCCTTGGCACCGACAACGGCTGTGAAACGCCGCTCCGAATGCACGATGCAGTTCGAGCACTCGAACGCCCAAGCATCGCCATGAATCAGGTTGCCGCTATTATCTTTTTCAAAATGCTCGGCCCACGCGTCCCACGAACCTACGTCGTTCCAGCCGAAATCTTCCGCAGGCACAACAGCGCAATTCTGAGCGTGCTCCAATATGCCGAAATCGATTGAAATCGACTCTAACTCGGGGAAGACCTGCTCAATAAGTTTCTCCTGCTCGCCGGACTCCGCCCCCCTCTTTATCTCCATCAGGCCCTCATACAAAGCAGGCAGAAATCTCTGAAAGGCCTCCAATATAATCCTTGCCCGCCATGCGAACATGCCGCTGTTCCAATAATATGCTCCGGATTCGACATACTCCGTGGCACGCTCCAGGTTCGGCTTCTCGAAGAATCGGCTGACCGCGAAGAAGCCCGTACCATTTATTTTCTTACCGCGCTTGATATAACCGTATCCGGTATGTGGATGAGAAGGTTTAATGCCGATGGTGACTAACACATCCTTTTGGCCGGCAAGCTGGACAGCGTCATGCAGCGTGGCAAGAAACTTTTTTTCATCAGATATTGCATGATCGGCGGGAAGCACCACCAGCACCGCCTCAGGATTGCGCACACTGAGCAGCGCCGCTGCCAACCCGATGGATGCAGCAGTATTACGTCCTACCGGCTCGCAGATAATTGTGGCCTTCGGCAGCATTTCCGCGATGATCGGCCGATGCATGCTGCTTGTGGCGATCCACAACTCTCCATCCTTGCTTACAGTAGCAACGCGCTTGGCTGTGGCTTCTATCAGCGACTCTCCCGAAGCGCTGAGAGAGAGAAACTGCTTCGGCTTTTTAATGCGGCTAATAGGCCAAAACCGCGTGCCCTGTCCTCCCGCCAGTATCAAGACCGTCGCATTACTCATAACCCAATTCTCCTAACTTTCACGCCGGACCGCCGCCGTAAGTTCGCGCGCCCTATTCTAACATTCCGATTTCCCGCAGGTGGGCCTTCAATCCCTCCTCCCAATGCATGGGCGCTCTGCCAAGGAGATCCGTCAACTTGCCGCAATCCAGCACCGAGTAGCGGGGCCTTCGCGCTGGACGGCCCAATTCGGCCGCGCTGATCGGTTCGAGTCTAAGGCCGGGATGCGGCTCCAGATTCGAGCTCCAATCAAGAATCCTTTTAGCAAAATCGAACCAGCTGGTCTCGCCTGAGCATGCTGCATGCAGCACTCCGGTCACCTCCATTCTGCTGATGTCTAGCAAAGCCTCCGCGAGCCATCCCGCCCATGTAGGCGACGCCACCTGATCGTTAACTACGCGGACCAAATCTCGCGAGTGAAACAGATCAAGCATAGTACGAACAAAGTTAACCCCCTTCTGCCCGTACAGAGATGACGTGCGAACTATTATTGTTCGATCCGGATAGTGCTTTAAAATCTCACGCTCACCATCGAGCTTGCTCATGCCATAAACAGAGAGTGGATTGACAGGATCGTCCTCCGTTAACGGAGAGCCTTTCTCTCCGTCGAAAACATAGTCAGTGGAAATATGAATCAGCTTAGCTCCGGTTTGCCTCGCGCCTAATGCAACATTGCGGGCCCCGTCGCGATTTATTTTAAAGCACAGATCTTTTTCCTCCTCGGCCTTGTCGACCGCTGTGTACGCTGCACAATTCAATATAACGTCAGGCTGAGTCTGGCTGCATAGATACAGAACTTGCGTCTCCTCCGAAATATTGACCTCCGAAGTGAATGGGGAAACCACCTCAAAATTAAGATCTAGAGCACGCTTTTGAATTTCAAAGCCCAGCTGGCCCGAGCCGCCGAATAATAGAATCTTCATAACTTCCAGTCTCGCATCCTTCAGCGAGCGCCATAATTGCGTTCGTAATATTCAAGATAAGCACCGGTCTTAATCGACTGCCACCAGGAGCGGTTATCTACATACCATTTAATCGTCTTCTCAAGCCCCTCTCGGAATAGAATACCTGCTTTCCACCCGATTCCGTTAATCTTGGAAGAATCAACCGCATATCGGCGGTCATGAGCAGGCCGATCCTTTACCGGCTTGATCAGGGTTTCCGGCTTTTTAAGAATCTCCAGAATAGCCGCAGTCACCACCCTGTTATTCACCTCCCCGTCGGATGTTCCGCCGATATTATAGACCTCTCCTGCAACCCCCTTCTCCGCTGCGCACAACAGTGCTTCACAGTGGTCGCGGACATATATCCAGCTTCGTACATTTAGACCGTCTCCGTATAGCGGCAGCGGTTTATCTTCCAATGCATTAGTGACGAAAAGAGGGATTAGTTTTTCAGGAAACTGATATGGCCCGTAGTTGTTCGTGCACCTAGTTACAACAGTCTCAAGCCCGTGGGTCTTAAAGTATGCGAGCACTATTAGATCGGAGGCGGCCTTTGAGGCTGCATAAGGGCTCGTGGGATCGAGCAGCGTGGTTTCATAAAAATAGCCGGTTGGCCCCAGCGATCCGTATACTTCATCGGTTGAAATATGCACGAAACGAGACACTTTGGAGGAGAGCGCCGCGTCCAAAAGCACCTGAGTGCCTACTACATTTGTCTTAATGAATTCGGCAGCGCTGTGAATTGAACGATCGACATGGCTCTCGGCGGCCAGATGAAATACCAGGTCAAACCCCTTCTCTGCAAAAAGCTCATTAACGGTAGCAGGATCTGCGATATCACATTTAATGAACTCAATACGCCGATCGTTTATTAGCCCTGCGATGTTCTCTATATTGCCGGCATAGGTCAGCAGATCGAGCGCGGTGATTTTCCAAGAGGGCCGCGACTCCAGCAGGTGATATACAAGATTACTGCCGATAAAACCGGCTGCCCCGGTGACCAGTACTTTCATATCTTACAACCTACCTAGACAATCTCTTTTGTGTGAAAGGAGCGCTACTGCGCCTCTCTTCGAACCCGGCCAGCCGGATGCCCGCTTAAAAGGCGGTGCGGTGCAAGGACTAGTATGGACCAGAGAGCTAAGTAAATAATCACCAAATTCGGTATGCTCCCGAACCCCAGCCCGGAGCAGCTTTTGTTTTTTCATTTCAATTGCTTACTCCTTTCGCTGAAGATGCTCGAGGCCTATGTCCTGAGTGATATCCCCTAACCCTGTAAAAGTAAAGCGCAGAAAAACCTGCTGCTTATCCGGGTTTATGCGATCGCTGTAGCCGACATCCAAATGCCAGCAATTACAAGCGCTTATTATCCGAGCCGCGACCGAGTTCTCAATGAACTCGCTCTCTCTATCATCGAAAAAGGCATAGTAGCCGAGCCTGAGCTGTTCGGAGATAGCGAGCTCCAGATTTCCCTGAATCTGGCTAGTGCTGTTCTCTCTGTAAGAATAACGCGCTTTGAATGAGTCCCCTCTATCATCGATAAAGTGAGTGCCGACCGACCAAGAAGAAAAATCGGCATTCTCAACGTCAAAGTTCTCTTGGAACACGAACGCAAAACTGCTGGTCGGAAATAGTGAGAGTTCACCGGTCACATCTGAAAACGGGCCTATATTCGGATCGAAATTCTTATGCTCTTCGACATAATTATAGGCCTGCTTCAAGGTTAAAGCAGCTATCTCGCGAATTTCCCCCACTCGCGAGCTGATCTTGCCCGCGCCGCTGCCGAATGTATCAAGCCCGTCAATAGAGCCAAGATCGGGGAGAGCTCCCACTGTTCCCACGGTAGGAAGCTCTTCAATTCTGGGAGTAAGTTCGGTGATTGGCTGATCCGCGCCCGAAGGAGGGAGCATGCGCCCATACAAACTAGTGCGAAATCCATAGATGAATGCGCTTGTCTGTTCGATTCGATCCTGAGAATCAAAGAAAGGGAGATCTCCTTGTGCTGTCGGCGGCACGTACAGATACGTTATAAAAGGTTCAAGCGTATGCTTTAGCCGCGTCAATTTAAGATCCTGATTCTTAGCGCCTAGACTCGTGACGTAAGTCAGCCAATTGTCGTCCTCCAGTTCGAACACCCTCTCGATGGCAGTCGAGGTAGAGTAACCGAAGTATGCGAGAGTTCGATCGCTGCTTGAATCCAGTTCAACAGTCGAGCCGGGTATAACGGTCTCATTCAAGTTATAGTTGGTCTGACGGATTCCGACCGTGGCTTCATTTGCGATATAGTTCTTATATCTGAACGGCATCGAGATGGTAGGAAAGAGATCGCTCCGGACACCATCAAAACCCTCCTGGCGAACAAAATCGGTCACCGTCATCGTTGCCCGAGGAACTAATTTGATTCCATATGGATTAGCGCCAAACGGCCGCAATGTGTGGCTTCCCGAAACATTTAGCTCCGGCAGGCGCTGGAAACCCAAGTCATCGTCGCTATCTATATACTGATTATACTCGCCGCCCAGCTCGGCTAAAATCTCGTCAGTGAGCTGAGTGCGTAGAAGCATCACCGACGTGAGATATCTGGCGCTCGGCTCAGCTATAAACTCATCCTCTATTTCACGGACAAAAAGATCATCGCTGACAAGATGGATATCACTGATAAAGGATATCGGAACTTCGCTTCGTGGATCCGAGCGCCAAACGTGGTAGTAGAAGCCTCCCAGCCGGTCATCGTCAATGGAAGGATCGAAAACCCCAGTCGTAATGGTTCCTCTTAAATTGCCGTCACGGGGCCGCTCATTTGAATAGAGGATCCTACCGGTAGCGTTGTTGTGTTCGGAGAACGACTGATTGTAGTCCAGGGCGCTTCCGTAACGGGTTTGGTTCTCAATGAAAGGGGTTAGCGTAAAATCAAGTGAATCGTCTATTACGACAAACAGCGGCTGCTTGAACTGCACCCCATCCTCGCTGCTATATCCCCATTCCGGAACGAGAAGTCCGCTCTGCCGCTCCTGCTTTACGGGGAATGCCATATACGGAACATAGAAAAACGGCACGCCGTGGAAATCGAGCCAGTTATTGTAACAATGCGCGTAGCCTTCTTGCGTTATATTCGCCTCGCCACTGTGAATATTCCAGGAGCGGTACTGATCAGGGCAGGAACATGTCGTCAGCGAAGCCTCATCAAGATTGTATTTAAACTCGGAGATCTTGCGCGCCTCCTCCGATAATATCCTAAATCCGCCGTCCTCCAGATACATCTCGCTGTCTACAAAAGTGCCTGTTTCGCTGTCGAGGTTAAAGTTCGACTCCTCGGCAGAGACAGATGCGCTTCCGGTACTAATCAGCACATCTCCCTCCAAGTGGGCATCCTTGGTATTCATATCCACTCTGGCCTTGTCAGCCTGCGCCTGCATCCCCGACTGAGAGATTACAACTCCGCCGCTGCCGGTAACGACATTTTCCTCCTTATTAAATTCGACCTTGGGAGACTTAAAATCGAGGTCCGACCTGGCCGGTACGTCCGGCTTAACCGCCTTGTCACGCACCCGCTTCTGCAGCTTCTGATATGCCGGATCATCTCTCTCAAAGAGGAACTTGCGTGTGGGAGGCTGAACCCCGCTCTGGGCAACGAGTGCCGAAGGGAAAAGAACGAGAAGCAAAATGAGCATAGGGCTCAAGGACAACAACGAAAAATGATTGGCCGGTTCTCGGCGAAGATCTGGGTATTGATAAGGAGAAGACTTGCTCCGGCTCATGCTAGGTTTTGCGGCTCTTATAACTGCCTAAAATAATATCGTACCTGTCCTTCTTGGAAAGCCGTAATATGCATAAAATGGGAGGTGAACAAGCCTTTCGAAGCATTAAAAGCCGGCGGCACCCATGCAGGGAAAGCCGGAAAGAACCTCTCGGATTTCCATTATATGAGGCAGCACTTAAGCTCCGAAGCCGAAATTGCGGAGAATAACCGCCATCTCCTCCCTTAACTGTGAGCGCTGCACAATTCTGTCTACCATTCCATGGTCCAGAAGAAACTCGGCCCTCTGGAATCCTTCCGGCAGCTTTTGACGGATCGTTTGCTCGATCACCCGCGGGCCGGCAAAACCGATTAGAGCCTTAGGCTCCGCTAGAATTATATCGCCTAACATAGCAAGGGAGGCTGCAACTCCCCCCGTAGTGGGATCGGTTAATACAGAGATGTACGGTATGTGAGCCTGCCCAAGCCGGGCCAGGGCGGCGCTCACTTTCGCCATCTGCATCAGTGAGAATATCCCCTCCTGCATGCGTGCTCCGCCGGATGAGGAGATGATAATAACCGGCCTTTTCTCCTCAATTCCACTTTCGATCATCCGGGTAAGCTTCTCTCCGACCACTGAACCCATACTACCGCCCAAGAAACTAAAATCGAATACCCCTAACATAACCGGGATATTCAAAATGCGCGCCCGCCCTGTCACCACCGCTTCGGTTGAACCACTGGCCTTCTCCGCGCGCTTTAGACGATCTTTATATTTCTTTGTGTCGCGGAAATTTAAGGGGTCGGGTGAGCGGAGTTCCCGATCAATCTCGATAAAGGAGTGCCGATCAACCAAGGTGGGTATGCGCTGCTGAGCAGTCAGACGGAAATGGTGATTGCATTTAATACATACGCCGGAACTGCGCTTCAGCTCCTTGGTATAAAGAATCGCTGCGCATTGCGGGCACTTAGTCCAGATGTCATCCGGCATTTGCAACCTGTCGGCCTCTTCAGTTGCCGGTTTCGGGGCCTTACTACGAGAAAACCATCCCATAAAGTTAAACGAATTCAGTGATTGAGTTGTTAATAAGGTCGGCGGCGCCAAGCGCGGCATTAATCGGCGACGCGTGCCGCCGGAAGGATAGCTTCTTTGCCTAGCCGGCGCAAATATAGTATAAGTGAATGATCCAGCAGCCGCATAAAACATTGAAATAACGGGCAAAATGGCCGATCTTGCTGAACTAGTCAACTACCTCGATACGCTATTGTCGGCTGCCGATTTTTCGGACTCATCTCTAAACGGATTACAGGTTGAAAGCTCGTCAAGCAAGGTAGAAGTGGTTGCGCTTGCGGTTGATAGCGGCCTTAGTATCATTGAAAACGCGGTTAAGGCTCAGGCTCAATTGCTCGTTGTTCACCATGGCCTTTTTTGGGGGGAGTGCCTGCCGGTAACGGGCACGCTCAGCAAAAAACTTTCTCTTCTCTTGAGGAGCGGCTGTTCGCTATATGCCTCCCACCTACCACTTGATTCCCATATGAAGGTCGGAAATGCCGCCCAACTGGCTGAACTTTTGAATCTCCGGGATGTAGAGCCGTTTTGCGAATATAAGGGATGCACAGTGGGGGTAAAAGGGAAGCTTCCATCAGATTTGACGATTAACCAGGTGGCCGCTAAGTGCGGATCTTTAGCAGGTGCAATATCTCCTACAGTGCTTCCATTCGGAACGGCGTCAATTAACACGGTCGGAATTGTCACTGGATCGGGGGCGTTTGCTCTTGATGCAACCGCCGCACAGAGTCTTGACCTTCTGCTGTCAGGTGAGCCGAAGCATGAGGCATATCATAAGGCCAAAGAGCTTGGCGTAAACGCGTTATTTATGGGACACTATGCTACCGAAACATTGGGCGTCAAAGCTTTAGGATCTCAATTGGAAGAGAGATTCAAAGTGAAGACAGTTTTTATACATGAAGGTAGTGGGATTTAGATGGGAGTTGCATTTTTAAAGGATATCGAACTTAGCGGCCGGCGCGTGTTGATCCGCGCAGATTTTAACGTTCCCTTGAAAGAGAACGGCAAAATTTCGGACGATAACCGCATCAAGCAGTTTTTACCGACGTTACGTTATATCCTTGAGCGAAAGGCCAAGCCGATCCTTATGTCACACTTGGGCCGGCCAGGTGGAAAGCCTGATATGGCATTATCGCTAAGGCCTATCGCCGAAACACTTAGCACCTTGCTTAAGCAGGATGTAATTCTTGCGCAGGGAATTGTCGGACAGGAAGTCGAGGATCAGGTTGAAAGACTGCAGCCGGGACAGGTGCTTCTTTTAGAGAACCTGCGCTTCAATCCGGGAGAGCAACGCAACGATCCGGAATTCTGCCAACAGTTGGCTAGGACAGCCGACGTGTTCGTCAACGATGCATTCGGCACGTCTCATCGTCCGCACGCTTCAATCATCGGAGTTCCCCGCCTTTTCAAACAGAAGGCTGCCGGCTTGCTAATGCAGAAAGAGCTTGAATATTACGAGCGTGCGTTAGTGAAACCGCGTCAGCCATTTTGCATGATATTGGGCGGCGTCAAGGTGGCCACCAAGCTGAATGCCTTAATTAAGCTCGCGGACCGGGTAGATAAAGTAATCATCGGCGGAGCAATGGCTAATACATTCTTAGCGGCACAAGGCCTGCAGATGGGACGTTCGCGCTTTGAATCGGACCTTTTTCAGCGAGCTCTGGAGTTAATAGCAATTTTGGCGCGTCGAGACTGCAAATTATACCTGCCGGTAGATTTTATGGTAGGCCCCTCCCCCAATGCGCACGGGCTCGGCCGGGCGGTTCCCGCTCAAGAAATCCCGGCCGATACCATGGCGCTTGATATAGGCCCGGCGACTAGCTTGCTCTTTAAGGAGGCGCTCCATACGGCAGAGACGATCGTATGGAATGGACCGATGGGTGTTTTCGAGAACGAAGACTTCTCCAAAGGCACAACCGATATGATCGAACATCTTTCTAGCGCACACGGAGTTACGGTCGCAGGTGGAGGCGATACCGACGCCGCTATTCATGCAATGCAGCTCGGGCACAAGTTTAATTTTATATCAACTGGCGGCGGCGCTCTGTTACAGCTCATGGAGGGCCGAGGGCTTCCAGGTCTCGAGGTGCTGAAGAGCTGATTTTAGATGGCCGGCCTGAAGGTGCCTCGGTTTGCGTAAGCGGCTCTGGATGCTTTTCCCTGAATTCCTTATATGCTTTTAGGGTTACAGGGTTGTTGGGATCAATAGCTAAAGCATCACGGAAAGCCATCCCCGCATCCTCCGTCTCTTCAAGCGCGCTATAAACCTGCCCGAGAACCCGATACGTGCCGGGAGAACCGCTTTCAATTGCTAAGGACTCTTCCAGGTACCTTTTTGCTTCATCCAGCCGGCCATTTTCATAGAGTGCCGCTCCATAATTTGCCTTGGCTTTGAAGCTGAATGGAGCGACCTTCATTTGGTGGGTCCATAACGATAAATTGTTATGCCAGACGGGGTTATGAGAAAAGGTTAACATCGCACATGCGGCAAACGCAGCAACCCCAGATACCGTGGCCGGCCCACTTCCAAAGCTGCGGCTTAACATTAACAACACTGCAGCCGCTACTGACGGCGTAGCCAGATAAGCAAGGCGATCGGCGAAGACGGTACCGATGGGGAAAAAGATGTTGCCGGTAATGGAGAATGCGGAGAAGAACCAGAGTATCAAAGCTCCCAACGGGTCACGCCGGCGCGCCCTGAGTCCTCCAACCAATAATAAAAGAAAGGGAATGGCAATCGATAGTACCTGGCCGATCTCCATATTACGTAAAACAGGAGACAATGGATAAAACTGCGCGAAAGAATAGTCAGCGCTCTGGCGGTGCGGGAAGACAATTAGGACGATATAATTGGTGAGCAGGTAGCTGGCATTGAGTATCCGTTCTTTGATACTTAGATGCGCCAACGGGTTATCGAGAAATGAGATCTCCCCTCCGGTTGCTGCGCTAGGCCCGAGGGCCGACAATCGAAGCGCGGCGTAAGCTCCGCTAGCTATTACGGACAACACGGCAAGTCTAGAAAAGGCAAAAGCCCGCAGCTGTCCAGGCCCACTATGCCAAATAAAGACAAGCAAGAGCAGAAGGAAGCTAAGCCCGCTCTCCTTACTCAAGAGCGCAAGTAGTAAGCAAAGGGCCGCCGCTAACTCCCATTTCAGCCGTCCACTCCCAGCGCACTTCCCAAGTGCCGCTAAAGCTGAGAGCAAAAAGGCTGCTCCGAAAAATACCGCCAAAAGTTCGGAGCGACCGCTAATGTTGGCAACCGCCTCGCTCGGTGTCGGGTGGACGGCGAGGATCAGCGCAGCTAGCAGCGCCATACGGCGCTCCACTAACTTTCCGAGCAGCAGATAGAGCATTACCAAGTTTGCGGCGTGCAGCAGGACATTGCCGCCATGAAAAAACCAGGCAGCCCCTTCGGCAGCTCTCCAACTCAATGCATAGCTCAGTAGAAGAAGTGGTCTATAAAGGTTTCCGGGTGGGAGCGGCTCCTGAAAGTAAATCAGGGAGGAGCTAATGGAGCGAATGTTGGGATTATCGACTATATGCAGGTAGTCATCGAAAACAAAGCCCGCGCTTAAGGTGTTGCAGTAAACCGCCACAGCAGAGACCGAAAGCAGAACAACCGCCAAAAAATCAAACTTCGGAGTTGAATCTCTCTCTGCCACGCTCGCCTACTCAGAAAAATAACTAATCATACGGTGACAACTTCAAAACCATCAGGCAAGACCTGAATAGCCGCGCTGCACTTCCGCCGAGCCGGCCTTAAACGACTTTCTGGAGGAATCTCGCATAAAGAAATACGAGAAAATCTCTAAAGCCGTTCACTTTTGTGCACGATATATCTAATTGGAGAGAGAATTGTACAAAAATGTACATCTAGGAAGCATCTTTCCTACCCCAGGAGGGGAAGCCTCAAAACAGCCTATCAAGGCGCAGAGGCTCGGTAGAAACGGAATTCAGACCTACAAGTGCTGTTTTTGGAGGTAAAGGTATGAATTCGAAGCGCGAATCCGAGAAGCTCGCCAAGCAACTCAACAATCTTAGAGCACGCAAGATATCCAAGCTTAAGTCAAGGATCGTTGCAGGGAAATATCACGTAAGCAACATGGATCTCGCCAAAGCTCTCTTTCTGGCGAGATAGCTGCGGAGCCGCACCGAGCTATAATCTCCTTTCGGTCATACCGGAGAAGACGTCAAGGGCAAGTTCAAGATCGCTTTTGATTGCCCCGGCATGAGCCATTGTCTATCATAGCAGTTGAACTCCACTCAGATCCCGCGGTACGGGGCTGCTGATTTATACTAGAAAATGGCGGGGTATTTAGAAAGTTTGCTATTGGTGGCCGGAATCTTGCTGCTTCTCGGAGTAGCTGCAAGCCGTGCCTCCAGCCAATCGGGAATACCTGCCCTCTCACTCTTTTTGCTCATTGGAATGGCGGCCGGTTCTGAGGGATTCGGCGGAATTCATTTCGATGATTTCGAACTGGCGCGATCAATCGGCACTGTCGCCTTGATCTTCATCTTATTCGCCGGCGGGTTAGAAACCAATTGGAGGTCTCTGCGGAGGGTAGCCCTTCCAGGCACAACCCTCGCCACATTCGGAGTAGTCCTGACCGGACTATTGGTCGGTTTCGCCGCCGTTTGGATCTTCGAATTTCCGGTTCTGTTAGGATTACTTTTGGGCGCGGTAGTCTCCTCGACCGATGCAGCCGCAGTCTTCGGTGTGCTGCGCGCTCGCAGCCTGCGCCTTAAAGGCAATCTTGCCCCCCTTCTCGAATTAGAATCGGGCGCAAACGATCCGATGGCGATATTTTTAACGACTATATTGACCGCTCTAGCGATTAGCCCCTCGCTGAACGGCAGTTCGGTGGCGCTTATCCTCGTACTTCAATTGGTTGTGGGAATCGCCGCCGGCTACATCTGCGGTCTGCTTACCGTAGAGGGGGTCAATAGAATTCGCCTCGACTATGAGGGACTGTATCCCGTAATCACTATCGGCGCGGCGTTACTCACATACTCCGCTACAGCTCTCTTATACGGGAGTGGATTTCTCGCAGTTTATGTAGCGGGAGTGGTAATAGGGAAAAAGAACTTCCTTCACAAAGCAAGTCTCACACAGTTCCATGACGGGATCGCCTGGCTGATGCAGATAGTAGTGTTTTTATTTCTAGGTCTTTTAGTGTTTCCCTCCCAGCTCGGGCCGATCGCCATGAAGGGCCTGCTGCTCTCGGCTTTTCTTGTTTTCGTGGCGCGGCCTGCGGCCGTGCTGGTGTGCCAGATGTGGTTTCGTGATTTTAACTGGAGGGAGAACCTTTTTATATCATGGGTCGGGCTGCGAGGCGCAGTGCCTATCGTACTAGCCACCATCCCTATTACTGAGGGCGTGCCGCATGCCGTTGACATCTTCAACATTGTATTTTTCGTGGTGCTAGTTTCAGTGTTGCTTCAGGGAACGACCATCCGTCCGCTGGCCCGCCTGCTTGGAGTGCTGGGAGAGGGGCAGGAAATATTTGTCGAAAGACGGGTGGCTTCGAACATGTTTGAGGTAACGGTGCAGCCGGACTCCGGTATAGTCAAAAAGCGGGTCGTAGATCTTAATATACCGCAAACTGCGTTGATCGTTCTGCTGACTCGGGGTAACGAGTCCTACGTTCCGCGCGGCGCTACGGTAATCGAAGCGGGAGATAAGCTGCTTATCACCAGCCGGAAACATGATCTTGACGAACTTCGTGACCTTTTCGAAAGACCACTGGAAAAAACGCCGGATCACGGTCATACCTCTTCTGAATCAGTGAAGCGATAACCGGCTTGCATCTCCTATTGTCTACTAATTGCTACGGTGAAGCAGATGACGGTAATAGCCTAAGTTCATTTTAACGATCTCAATTAACCTGGCTCGGTCGAATAATCCGCCGCTGACTATATATCTGAGCCTGTTGTAATATTCGCCCAGATCACGGTCCTTCAATCGATTCTCGCCTGAAGTCACTGACTCGAGGTATCCACTAGGGATAATCCTAAAGCGGTGTCCGGTACGGGCGCCGGTGAGGGGCGGGAGGCGTGCCAAAAACGGATCGCTCAGCCCAAGCGGATCTATATAGTGATGATTCGGTCCGCCTAAAAACGGCCTAATGCCGATCATGTGAAGTGTATGTACTTGCCTTTCAAGCATTGCACGATCCCGGAGTCCTCCGGACACCAAGTTTTGAATCCAGGCGCGCGATAAATCGGTTGGTAAGATCTCGTCAGCGCCGCGGACCGGAAAAACCCAAAGAAGTTCATTTAACCGTTTAGTTACGACTGGCAACAGCCCGGTCACTGGATAGAATATCGCTCTTTCGTCGGCGATGCCGTCTGGAGATACCCCCTCAAATCTTGCGGAGCCAAAATTGAGACCGGCTCCTAAGGGACTCCTCGGAGCAAAACTTGCTACAATTACCGCCAGCGATGCTGCGCAGAATGCGACGGCCGCACGCTCTTTTTTCTTACAGCACGCTGCCAAACAGAAAAGAGCGGTGTAAAGGGGAACTGATAAAAGGCGTCCGCTCATAAAGTCCCCACCTATCATTACCACATACGCCAGGTACAGGAGCGCTCCAAATACCGGCCAGGCCGCTTTGCTGGCTCGCCAGGTGGCGAGGCAGGCCGCTGATACAGCAATAGCGGGCAAAGTAACTGGGTCCCAAAGCAGGGAATTGGCAAGATACCGCAGCCCTTGTTGAACTTGGCCCTGCGCAGCTCCGTCATAGTAGGGCGCCAGCTTTGCGTAAAATGGGTTCGGAAAAAGGAACCCATAATAGAAGAGCGAAAAGCCCTCCCATGCCAGAACCGGCGCGCTAAAAAGAACAACATTAAGCAAGGTTTGCATGCGAAGTCCGCAATCCCAAACCGCTTTTGCCACTCCAGGGAAGAAGATTACGATTAGATCGAGCCGGTTCAGGGCTCCCAGTGAAGCCGTCAAGGTTAGCAGCCGTAATCTGCTCAAAGCGGATTGCCGGGAAGTGAAATAGATGGAGAGGAATATACCAGTGAGCGCGTGGGATAGCGGGTTCTCCAAGCCTGAAGTGCTGAACTCGACATAAGACTTCGAACAACAAAGCACGGCCACTGCGGCAACGGTGCCGGGCGAGCAGCCACCGGCCCGTACAAGCAATAGCAGCGACACGAGAGAAAGAAGCAAAGCGGAACCTAAACTGCAAAAGTAAAGCTCCCCTGTAATCCAATAAAAGGCAGCAAGCAGCATCACCCAAAGAGGACAGCTGTAAGCCTGAACGCGCTCGGATACGTTCCACCTCAGCCCATTTCCGGACACGAAGTTCTCGACCGTTCGAAATACAATAAATGCATCTTCCGCCAGCCAGGCGGTTGATAGCCCCGATGTTATAAAAATCATTAGTACGATTACGGTTAGAAGTCGCATTGGGAACTAAAAAACGGGTAAACCAGCTAGCCGTTATGCATCGCTGAACCGGATAGTAGAGTGCCCTCAGTTACGATGGCATAATCAAGAGAATAAGCCGCATGAATGCATGCTCCATAAATCAGCGCTGCGCCAACGATAATCGTCACAATCGAACAGGAAAGCCTAAAGAGAGTACCGGCCGGATCTCGCGTTGAATCGTCAAACTTTATGTTAAGCAGCTCAATGAAGTTCCAATAGACCAGGATCAAAGCTGCAGGTAGCGCCTCATAAAACACCCTGATCTCACCCCAAATTCCTCCCCACATCAGCAGCAAGCCGAGCAGAACCATCATAGACGGCACATAGCGGAGAGAGGCAGGCTTATCTGCTAGTTTTCTACATACTAAATACACGACACCCAACGCAGCGGTAAAATACGCAAAATCCGTCAAGAGAGGACTACCGAACGCTCTTATTAAATTGTCAGTCAGTAAACCGGGAAGTGCAGGCAGAAGAGCACCTCCGCCATTACAGAAGTTAAAGAAGAAATAGATGAGCAGCCGTACCGCCCCGAATATTCCGGCATGAATTAAAAGGTGCCGCCTCAGTACATAGCTTCCATCCTGCTCATGCCTCACGGCAAAGAACGGAACTGCTGCCACAAGAGCAAGTTCTTTATTGATGCACGCTAAAAAGAAGGTAGCGTAGTACCAGCCCCAGCTCCCTTTCAAAACGGCAAGCAACATGCCAGCGCTTAGAAGCAGTGTAAAAGGATCGTAGATAAAATGTGTTCCTTGCTGGAAGAAAATCGGGAGCGCAGCCGATAGAAACAATAAACCGCCGCAAACTATCGCCCGTCGCGCGCAAAAGTGTGAGAGCATGAAACGAAACACTAGGCAGAAGAGATAGAAGCAGAGAAAAAAGAGGGTGAAAAGCGGAACTATCAGCCAGGCGTGCTCCGATGTAACACGGAAATGGGCGGCAAATATCTGAAGCTCCGGAATAGAATTAAGTGAAGCTGCGACAGCCCTGCCGAACATAGTATCTATTGCCTTCATCAAATACGCCGGCAATACCCGATAGCAATAAGGGGCGCTTGAGGCCGAGGCGAGATACTGCTCAAGACTTGCGAAAGTATACGGCGATCCCCAGTTGAAATGAATGCGTGAAAAAGTGAAGCGGCTGAAAAGGTAAAAAGCCACAGCAAATGTGAAGAATCTGGAACTGAGTGAATAGAGCAAAGATACGGCCGACTCTGATCTACGTAGTGCAATCTTTTCGCTCATTCAACGGGTCCTATTCCAGTCGTCTCCAATCTTCATAATAAAGCTGCGACCAAAATATAGCCTTTCCAACACTGTGTTGAAAGAAACATTCTCCAGGTTTGAGGGCACCTAAGCTGCTTGATCGGTAGGAAGTAAGGAGAGTGCAAGCTGCGGTTGAACATTGGCCTGGGCCAGTACTGCGGCCGCCGCCTGCTGCAGAATGCGAAGCCGGGTAAGGTGCGAGGTATCGGAAGCTACATCAGTGTCACGTATTCTGGACTCGGCGGCCCGGAAGTTCTCGTTGGCCGTCTGTAGAACGTTAGCCGCCACATTTATCCGGCTCTGAAAGGCCCCTATCTGACCGCGCTGAACGGCAAGCCGGCTCCTTTTTGCCGCGAATAGAGGCAGTGCCTGCCTTGAGTCGGCTAAAGTTCTAAGCGAGAACGGCAATAGAGGAGAAACGCCTTGTGCTGTTGTCCCTAAGAAGCCTCTAATGTTGCTGCCTCCGCCGATTAGTATATCAAGTACTCCATCTCCATTGATATCATTTGTAGTGATGGCTGTTGCGTTGCCCATAGCGGCCATGCCGAGCCGTGGCTCAAAGGTTCCGCTGCCGGTGCTAATGAGCACACTCAACTCGCCTGAACCGATGTCGGAAGTGGCCAGATCGTCGAATCCATCCCCATTAAAGTCTCCAGCCACAATCTGCCGCGGATTCGTGCCTACTGTTTCCTCAAAGCTTGCGGCAAATGCTCCTCCCCCGGTTCCAATAAGAATACTGGCTGTCGTGGTGTTGCTATTTGCAGTAGCTAAATCAACTATCCCATCACCATTGAAGTCCCCTGCCGTTATCGTCCAAGGAGAATCGCCTACTGCATATGCTGTTCGTGCCCCGAATGAGCCGTTTCCCGCACCTAACATAACGCTCACCGTGCTATCCGCAAGGTCGGCTGTTGCGATATCAAGAAGTCCATCACCGTTAAAATCGCGGGCGATGACGGAAAAAGCCGCTGCGCCTGCTGCAAAGCTCGTGGCGGCTTCAAAGGTGCCATCCCCTCGCCCTAAAAGGATATTCATATTGGAAGCCCCGGGCTGATGGGCAGTGATGAGATCTATATGACCATCACCGTTAAAATCCCCGATAGCTACCGAGCGGGGGCCACTGCTTACGGCAAAAGTCACCCTGTCTCTAAATGTTCCATCTCCAACTCCGATTAGAACCCCGACTTCTGACGTGCCTGTCATGTTCGTGGTTACCAAATCCAGTATGCCATCTCCATTGAAGTCCGCTTTCTCCAGCATACTAAGAGACGCCCCACCTGCTATACTGATTGAAGCTCCAAAGCTTCCTCCCCCCGTTCCGAGTTTAATTGTGACGCTCTGACCGCCGAAATCGGCACTTGCTAAGTCGATAATGCCGTCACCATTAAAATCTCCGCTTGTAATCGCTACCGGACCATTACCCGTGGCAACACTTACTCCAAGGCTGAATGTTCCGGTTCCTATTGCGCCTCCTACACCTGCAGCAAGAATGGCGTCATCTCCTACGCCAGCTTGAAGGGCAACCGAGCCTGTTTCTCCGCTGAAAAGAAGCTGGCCGTTGAACTTTGTCTCTTTTGATATACGGAAGAATTCTTTGCTTAAGGCCTGGGCTTCGGAGTCAAGTGCTTTGCGCTGTTGATTTGAGTAGACGCCGTTGGCAGCTTGGGCTGCTAACTCTTCCAGCCTAACTACGATTGTCGATAAGCTTTCAATGGCAGAGTCGGCGATATTGAGGAGCGATATTCCATCATTGAGATTGCGAATGCCCTGAGAGAAGATTCTGGCGCCGGCATTAAGAGAGTCGGCGATAGCAAGTCCGGCAGCATCATCTGATGCGCGGTTAATTCTCTGTCCTGAAGAGAGCCTCTCAAACACCGTCGAAAGAGCATTGCTGTTCTCAGCAAGCTTTCTCTGTGCGCCTATTGAAGCTATGTTACTGCCGATACGTACTGACACTACCCGCCCCTTCCTTGGGCCAACTGCTAACCATGCTAATCCTATTTAAAATCGGCTAGTTAGCCCGTTATCTAAAGAAGAATTTATTGAATTCCCTCCAGTAAAAGCACTTTGAATCAGCTACTTAGCGCATGCACGGGCTATGCATGCGACGTGATAGTAAGTTGAGGCTCGCTGCCCCTCGGAATATCTGGGGTCTCTTGCTACAATTTCCTAGATGAGCAGCAAAAAGGAAAAGTTGGATACCGGGAAGGTTGGAGGGGTGGCCTTCTTTCTCTCGCTGCTTGCGATCATCATGCTTGCGGGGCTAAGCCTTTCTGTCTTGCCCAAGGTCCTCATGAGTAGGGCAAAGACTGATTCGTTCCTTTGGAGCGCCGCCGGCCTTGCTCTTGGAGTTTTGATTTCAAGGGCCATACGGGGAAAACCGGCCGTGTTAATACATGAGCTCAAGCACTCAATCCTCTCTAACTTCATCGGTAATAAGTGGAAGGAGATAAAAGTGCGCAGCCGCTCCGGCCACTTCGAGTACGGATATTATAAGAGCACGGCAAAGTACAATGCCTTTATCTCTCTTGCTCCGTATTGGCTTCCACTCTTTTCGCTAGTGGCTGTGCCGGTTGCCTATGCTGCCTTGTACCCACACCATCATTTCATGCTGATCCTCGCATCCGCCGCTTATGGTTGCGATCTTGCGCTCAGTTACCGCGATATCTCTCCTCATCAAAGCGACCTTAGCGATATTCGCGGCGGTTACCCGGTAGCGATGGTTTACATAGCGGCGATAAATTTGCTGCTGATCGCCATTTTTATTGCTTGGGTGCCTGAAGGATTCGGAAGTTTAAAGGAGTTCGGAATACAATTCTGGAATCTCGTTAAATCGCTAGCGACATCATTCTATTCGCTTCGATAGCTCCTCTTTACTGTAGCACACCCAATCGAGGCACAAGCCGTGAGCCGGAGCAGTGACACCTGCAACGCGACGGTCCTTGAGCCGCATGATATCAAGAATGCTACTGTGTTGTGCGCCCCCTCGGCCGAAGGCCACCAAAGTTCCCACAATATTGCGCACCATCTGCTTCAAGAACCCGCTTCCGGCAATTGAGTATATCAGCAGATCGCCCTTACGCGAGAACGCACTCTTAAAGATAGTTTTGACAGGTGATCGGTTTGCACATGCAGCATCCCGGAAGGATGAAAAGTCATGTTCCCCAATAAGAAGCGCGGCCTCGGCTTCCATTGCCTCGATACTGAGCGGAGCACTTATATGCCAAACCCTGCCCTTTTGGAGCACGGCCGGCGCCTTACGGGCAAGGATGGAATAACTGTATTGTTTGGCAACTGCGCTGCGCCTGGCATCGAAAGTGTCCGGGACAATATCGGCCGACAACACCGATACCTCACCTTTTAGCAAGCTGCTAACAGAGTGCGTCAGCCGATGCAGATCAGGAAGCTCCTCGACGAAGAAATTGACCACTTGAGCTCTGGCGTGTACTCCAGCATCGGTGCGGCCGGAGGCTTTTACGGCTATTGAATCGGCCCGTAAGACCGTCCTAAGCACCCTCTCAAGTTCGCCCTGGATGGTTCGTAGCCCCGGCTGCCATTGCCAGCCGTGAAAGCGAGAACCATCGTATTCCAGAATCAGTTTTACATTAGGCATGAGCGGTATGCCTACGAAAGGGTTAGGATCCGAACTTCTGTAGCAGATACTGAGCTATTTGCACTGCATTCAAAGCCGCTCCCTTCCGCACGTTATCCGCGACCACCCACATGTCAAGACCGTGGTCGACAGAATCATCCTTACGTATACGGCCGACATGAATATTGTCAGTGGATGCTACCTTTAGCTGCATCGGGTATTCCAAGAAATTCGGATAAACTTCTATGCCCTGCTCGGATGCCAGTAGTTCGGCCAGTTGACCCGGCGTCAGCTCGCGCTCGGTCTCAACATTAACGCTCTCGGCATGCGAGTGGAAGACCGGAACTCTAACTGCCGTAGCCGTTATCTTCAGCTCCGGCAACCGCAGAATTTTGCGGCTCTCATTTATGATCTTGAATTCCTCTTTGGTATAGCCATTGTCCAAAATGACATCTATCTGAGGGATGCAATTAAAAGCAATCTGATGCTGGAATGCCTCGATTGGAACGTCCTTTTGGTTGAAGATAGCAAGAGTCTGGGCCCAAAGTTCATCTAGTGCGCTTTTTCCGGCTCCTGAAACGGATTGGTAAGTCGAAACTACAACTCTTCTTAAGCCTGCATGGCGGTGAATCACGTTCAGCACGGGCACGAGCTGGATTGTCGAACAGTTGGGGTTGGCAATGATTTTGTCCTCAGCGCTCAAAATATCGGCGTTAACCTCGGGCACAACCAACGGAACCTCCGGCTTCATTCTAAAATGACTCGAGTTATCGATAGCTACAGCTCCCGCCTGTGCGGCAAGCGGTACAAACTTCTCGGATAGCGAGGCCGAGGTCGCAAACAGAGCTATATCCACTCCCTCAAAGGAGCTCTCGCTCAGCACCTCTACTGAAACTTCATGATCGCGAAAGCTATACACTTCTCCCGCTGACTGGTCAGAAGCGAAAAGACGGAGCTCCTGGCACGGGACATCGAGCTGCTCCAAAACTGCCAGCATCTCATTTCCCACTAATCCCGTGGCTCCTGCGATTGCTATGACCGGTTGCTTTCTCATAAAATTCACTGTTACTAGCCTGACCAGGTAGTATAAATCAGCACAAATCGCAGTCAATAGCGGCCGATCTGCGCACTTCGGGGGCCATGCTTCATCCTAGTAAAAATGTTCTTTTGGCAAGGCCATTTTTCAATCAGCATTGCGGCTGTTATCTGCTTGTAAGCAGGACTTCTGTCAAGTATTCTCGCTATTGAGCCGCCAGATATGGCCCTCGGGAATAATGGAATAGAACAATGCTGCCCGCCGGAAATCCAGCTTCGGACAATCTTTTCAAAACCAAGAGTGGTGTAACGTTCGGAGGCGCAAGCCGGGATGCCCTACTCTCCTTGCGCAAAAAGTTGGCTGATGAGTTAGGTTTGCTGCCGGAACAGTTAAGCGAGTCCGCCTCGTACAGTATGGCAATGGTTGTTAGATTCGCCCTCGGGTTGACGGCAGAGAGCGGAGCAGTAACGGCACTGCTGGGTAACGGACTTTGCGGCTGCATTGCGGCCGCAACGGTGCGCCACTTGGTTAATGCTTCAACTAATGCCGTGTGCTTCCATCTGAACGGACCTACCGGAGTATCTTCCGAGTTGCAGCGTCAGCTGCATCCCTTAAAGCGCATGGGCGTTCCGATACATGAGATTAATGGAGACACTGTTGATATAGATACCGCCTCCTTTTTGCAGTCCGTACAGAGAAGCCACAATGTGATTCACGGAGGGTTTGACCTAAGCAGCCCCCGGCAGTTTGAAGCTGTTTCCTCCAAATTAAATGAAGTGCTTAATGAGTGCAGAACGCCTGTTCATTGCATTGAGTGCCCTTCCGGAATTGACCCCGACAGCGGCACTCCGCTTTTTACACCTCTTTTTGCTTCCTCTACATTATCTCTAGGCTTACCACTGACAGGGCTGGCGCATGGTAAAACTCATGTCGGACGGCATTACATCTGCGATATCTCTCTGACTCGGGATATGTACCTGGAGGTGGGCTACAACTTGACGTCTCTTTTTTGTGAACAGCCGGTTGTTCAGATCTACCCGGTCGAATCGGAAGAGGAGTAGGTCTCCGCTGAGAGTTTCATCGGTGCTTTGCTTTGTGAACTTTTTCCGTTCCGGCCGGCTATTGGAGTTGAAATGAGTAATAAGTCCGGGCGCGATCTATTTGAGCTAGACCTGTGTGGTGCGCTGCGTCTTGTAAGAAGCGGCGCTGTTTCATTGCAAGAGCTATTTCAGCATCATTTGGACAAGATTTCCGCCCTTAACGGCAGAGCCAATGCGCTACGGTTCGTAGATGCGGCCCGGGCTGCCAAGGCGATTGAGCAGCGGCAGAAGGAACTGGCTGCCGGCGCTAATCCAGGACGACTGCACGGAATGCTCTACAGCGCCAAGGATTCAGTACACGTAGCCGGGATGCCGCGTAGCGATGGGTCGGCTAATGGCGGAAGCGTTATTTCCACCAGTGACAGCGCACTTGCAGCTAAACTTTCGGCGGAGGGAGCGATCTGCATCGGCAAAGGGAATATGGCCGAGTATGGAAAGTCCTACTTTACCGAGAATCCTTTGTTCGGGCGAACCAATAATCCCTTTTTGAGTGATAGATCTCCGGGCGGATCAGGAGGGGGAGATGCGTGTGCAGTCGCGCTGGACTTTGCCCAGTTCGGCCTGGGGGCTGACGCCGGGGGCTCGATTCGCATTCCTGCAAATTTTTGCGGCCTTTTCGGGCTCTACCCAACCCGCGGGCTACTAAGCGACGCAGGCGGGAGCTCATTTGCTCATACTACGGTGCATCTTTTTAGGAACGCCGGCCCATTGACGAAATCACTCGACGACCTGGATTTGGTATTCAAGGTTCTAAGGGGGTTCGATAATAGAGATCAGCACTCCACCGAAACCCCGCTCTCATTCCGCACTTCGAGCCGTCCGCAGAATGCGAGCTTTGCTTACTTTACGGCGCTCAATGGCGTCAACTGCGACGAAGAGGTGAAGGCCGAAATGGAGAAAACCGTGCAGGCCTTAGAACAAGCCGGCTACCGGCCCGTGGAGTATGCGCCGCCCGCCTGTGAGTTGGCATACGAGATTTTTATCGTACTTGCCGGCCAGGCTGCGCTTATGCTGGAAGATCAGCTGGCACTAGAGGCCGGCACCCCTCGCAATCTTAGCCTCGAGGGCCCGGCAGTGAAGACTCTGCGGCAAAGAATCGCTACCGAACTGCCTGAGCTAACGGTGCCGAATCTGCTGAAAGCTTGGTATAGAGTCGATGCACTTCGCAGCATGATAACCCGCGACTTTGATAAATATTCTTTTTTGGTCGCGCCGGTTTGCGCGGGGCTGCCTCCATTGCATGGAACATCAATATACGAGGTTGGCGGGCAAAAGCTGCAATCTCAGCAGCATTTTCAATTTGCAAGTATGGTAAATCTTCTCGGCCTTCCATCAATAGCGTTCCCGACAGGGGTTAGCCGCAATGGGCTTGCGCTTGGCCTTCAGGTAATAGGGCCGCGCTTCTCGGAGAGCATGTTGATCGCTGTCTTAAGGAGCATCGGGATTACTAACCGTCCCTCAGAGCTGGTGCAGCGGCTGAAGAATACCCCACTGGCGTGAGAGCTGTCAGAGCTACATAAGAAGGGCTAAATAATTAGACAATGGATTTAGAAGGTCACCGTGCGGCGGCTGACGGATGGATTCCGTATAGAGTCCAGGTGAACCCATGCTCTGCATCGCCATCCGTTAAGACTATTATCCACCCGGGCTTCGGAGACGATTGACCACCGTCACTTTGCAGACGCAGAGTCTCTCCGCTCTCATCTCTAACAACATCGATGCCCGAAGTTCTGTAGTCCCAAGATGCAGGTCGCACACCGTTCGGATAGCGTGAAGAGATAAGCTCTTTTACGCGCACCTGGCGATTCTCGACCGATGACACTTGCATGATATGGTTTACAA
>JAGFJO010000121.1 GCA_024102635.1 Deltaproteobacteria bacterium | reverse complement strand
ACCCAGATACCGACGTCGCTGATTCTGTCGCCCCAGACGCTATTCTCATACCGTCCGATATCCTCCCAGGAGATCTTCACCGGGGAGAAGCCCTTTTCATTAACTAACCCGAGAAATTCGCTGCTACTGTTAAGTGCGAGCGTATCGTTGAAGTACTGCTGCCATGAAAGAGTCTCTTCAATCGGTCTGCATCTGCGCGATTCCGGCTGTCCGCACCTGGACACCAAGCAGGGCAGGCTTTTTAGCGCCGAGTTTATCCGGTTCATTACGCTCGCATCTGTCTTGGTGTTAAGATCCAGCTTTGATGCGATCTCGACGGCGGCAAATTTTGCCTTGCTGTTATCGCCGGTGGGTCCATGGACGCAGCGCGCTTCAGTGGCAAGAGCGATATCGTTTCTAATGCGCTCGATATCAGATTGAGTAAGCTGAATCGATTGATCCTTGAAGGCTTTCAGAATTGAATCATCATTGGCGGCAAGCGGTGCAGCAAGCAGGGATGAGGTCGTTACTAACGCGGCTCCTCCCAAAAGAATTAGCCCAAGCGTTTCGGCAAAAGGGAAAGACAAAAGGCGATTCATTATGGTCCTCCTAGAAATGTTCTTCTAGGAGTTAGACCGGGGATTTCGAAAATAGTTCGTAGTGCAGATTAAGCAAGCTTTTAGCGGGGTTGTAAAAGAAAAAAGGATGGCCGCTTAGCCTGCAGTCTAAGCGGCCCCCTGTGCAGTAATGGTAGTGTGAAGATCTTATGCAACCTTGTAGAGCCGCTGGGGCGGAGAGAAATTCTCATCCGCGGCAGGCTCGGCAATGTGCTCCTGGTCCCCTGTAGTCACTCCGGCTGACCCATTTGGGGTCTCCTCATATCTGGAAACAGCATGCGCGTTTGGAACCGCCGAAGCATCGGCAGCTTGTTGCATGGCTTTCTTAAGTCTTAGTAATTTTTGAACGTTTGTTTCGTTCTTTTGAGATTTCGGCTTTTGCGATAGGCCTAGGCTGGATGCGGCCCCACCAATCATACTTATCTGCATAGTTCACTCCTTGAACATCAGTAGCGCATCTTGCGCTCAGAGTAAGAATCGGTGGTTTTGGGGTATTGTTTAGGTTCTGGGGCTAAATTTTGGGGCACCTTGGCTGGCCCTAGCAATATGAGCAGCGATTATGGGCGTGCTGCGCGGCAACTCGTAGGAATTTTAAGATTCTTGCTGTATTCGTCAACGCATTGATTCCCACAATAGGCTTTTATCTTTCGACCCAGACGCTGCCATTTCTAAAGGCTTGGTGGATTAAGCGAAAATTTCCCGGGGGAGTCTGATTAAAGCGCGATGGAGGAAGTATCTTGGTATAATCGGGATGCTTAATTAAAATGACTTATCGTTACTGAATGATTTAACACTCCGCATTGCGTACCATATGGTTTGCGAATGCGGCGCAAGAAACAGGTGTAATCTGTATGGCTATCATCACTGAAATCGCTCCGGATCTATTTCGAATATCGATTTACGCTCAGCATATTAATATGCAGTTCAACCATTTTCTCGTTCGAGATGAGGAGCCGCTTCTTTTCCATACCGGCCTCAAAGCAATGTTCCCGGAACTCAATGAGGCGGTAGCTAAAGTAATAGATCCTGCCAGCTTGCGTCATATCGCGTGGAGCCATTTTGAGTCTGATGAATGTGGAGCTCTAAATGAGTGGTTAGAGATTGCACCAAACGCACAGCCAGTATGTACCTTGGTCGGCAAGATCGTTAATGTCGATGATTTTTCAATCCGCCCTGCATTCGGCATGACAGCTGATGATATTCTAAGGACCGGTAAGTACAGCTATCGCTTTCACAGGTCGCCGCATATCCCGCACGGGTGGGACGCCGGTGTATTATTCGAAGAGGTAAGTAAGACCTTATTTTGCTCTGATCTATTTCATCATTTCGGAGATGCGGAGCCGATGACTTCTTCTGATCTTATCGGCCCTACTCAACTTGCAATGCAGCAGATGCAGACGGGACCTCTGGCAGGGTACATGCCTTATACCAGGCAGACGGAGGGGGTGTTGCGGGCACTAGCAGAGTTAAAGCCGGAAACGCTAGCTGTTATGCACGGCTCTTCATTTAGCGGGAACTGTGCGGGTATGCTGGTGGATCTGGCGGGAGTAATTAAGGAGAATTTTGATAAGGAGCGGATCTAGAGGGAGAACTTCGATTCAAACTGTGTGGGAAGCAGAACCGCTTTGCCATATAATTGCTCGCTTCGCTCGCACACGGTTCGAATCCCTCTTTTGCAGTCACAGACTATTTCACTTCGCCATGACCAGTTGTGTATACGCCCTTCGATTCGCCTCGCATACGCTCGGCGCACTCTCGCTGCAGCGCCGATCTTAGTCACTACTTGTCCCCCTTCGCCGCGACCTAGCATATCAGGGCGCATCGCAGCCTCAAGGCTACGGGGGACGCCATTCGAACCTTTAGGTTCGAATGGCGGAGAGAGGGGGATTCGAACCCCCGATACGGTTTCCCGTATACTTGATTTCGAATCAAGCTCCTTCAACCACTCGGACATCTCTCCGCACTTATAAATCGACTAAGATCGATTTATAAGTATGGAGGCTAAGCCACCTGTTGCGGGCCATGAGCGGCGAGATGGATCTTGCTCTTTACATCTTCTCTGAAAAACCGTTTCAGTAGTTCAGAGCACTCAGCAGCCTTGTAGCCGGAGATAACTCGCGGTACGAGCCCCGATCGGCTGT
>JAGFJO010000117.1 GCA_024102635.1 Deltaproteobacteria bacterium | reverse complement strand
CTGTTGATTCTCGAAATGAGCGCCAGCGTCGGCAAAGTCGATGATGGGAATATCAATGGCGTTCGCATCCCTTTGTGCGACGTTATCCAAGACCTCAAGCTTGAGCGAGATATCTTCATGCTGCTCAAAGTACACGCCAACCCCACTCTGCTGATACCCGATGAAAAAGACATCTTCTAGGAGATGCTTTATGGCTGGAGTAACGCCGAAAGATGCCGCAATTGAGCCGTGCGATCGTATCTTAAGGTAGAAGTCGCTGCTGCGCATTGACGACATAAAATCAGGGACAAGGTCGTGAAAAACGTTGGTTCCCTTACTCATAGGAGTATGGCCCCATCCTGAAAAGCCGAACTCACCGGCGTGCTTCAAGATCATACCCTGATCGTAACGGCTGCCAATTCCAACTAAAAATGTGCCTGCGTTAAGGTCGCGTATTGCGAGAGCCAAGCGAGCGGCGATATCCGGACTGCCCATGTTCTGGCCATCGGTTAGAAATATTGCAAGACTTCTCGGCAGCCGCCCAAGCTCCTGAGCCCGCTTTGCTATGTCATTCCGCAGTACCTCGAAAGCGGCATCGAACCGTGTGCCCCGCTCAATCTTAAGTTCACCCACCGCCGATGCGAGGGAGTCCATTTGGAAGGTGCCGTCGAAAGTAATTGCCGGCCTTGCGGTTCTGCTAAACGTTATCAGCCCCACCTGAGTTTCAGGAGGAGTAAAAGTCGGAGGAAGAGAACTTATTAGTGACTGCACATGAGCTAGTCTGCTTCTGTCAGGATGATTAACCATCCCGCCACGCATGCTGGAGGAACAATCGATTAGGAAATAAGTATTATCAATAAGATGAGGCATTGAGGGCTCTAATTCTAATGCGCCCCGGCCTACAGCAGGGAGGGAGTGAGCTTCCAATCCGGCCTTCGATAGTCCCGGTACTCCGTGCTCCTGAGCGGCCACGCCCATCATTCCTTGTTTCGCGATTGCGACAACTGGGCGGCTCCCTTTTAACGGGCCGTGCTTTAGCTCATCGAGACGTATGGCGACTGCTTCGGGTTTCATCGATCACAATCCTCATCAGATTGTAAGGTAAAATGCTTTGCTAACATATCGCCAAGGGATTGAACTATCCGCCGGAAGCGAATGGCGCCAACTAAGGGGTGAATTCGAAGGGCAATAACCCACCGAATTTAACGAAAATTCGGCCATACAAAGAATATAGAGGCTAAATAGTCCCGAATTCGGAATTCATTAATCGGACGTTTCTTGGGCATTAAAAACAAAAAAGTGTTAAATTACCTGCTATGCCAGAGCCATCAAATGAAAGAACTCAAGCTCCCGTGTCGGCAGGAGAGAAGACGGAGTATCAGCCCCGATTCAAGCGGTCACGTTGGACTCACGCTGGAACTGAAATAGATCGTTTCTTTGATCGATTCGTCCCTTCTCAATATGAGGACGGATTTGCCTGGAGATGCCGCGTGATCGGCAAAGGGGAAGAGGATCGGATTGTTTCGTTCGAAGAGCAGCCTGAGAAGGTTCAACGAATTATTGCGGCGAATGCAGAGGTGCTCCTTGAGCTATATCAGGAAACTAGCCCCACGGAATTGGATATAATGCGTGAAGCCGGAAAAAAGATCGCAGTCCAAGGTCTTATAAATCCGGATATGACAGTTGAAGGCGATATCCCATCCCTACGCGACGGAATGAGCAGGCACCATCACGAGAAATGGCTGGCGCAGTTTCAGGCTGATTTAGCAAGCGGTAAACGCACCGACACGGAGCATCGGGGAGCAAAGCCTTTCGATGAACTTCCCCCGATTGAGTTAACAGTGATGAAGGTACAAACATGGGGCAACTGGAGGATTCTGGCGGGGCTATCCGACGGGGAGTACGAACTCTTGAGATCATTCTCCGAAAAGCATGAAAAGTTAAACGTTAAGCCGTGATAGATTGTCGACCGATACGGCTTTCATTGGATGGTCAACTGCTATTACCGCGCTCTGGAGCCGTAAATTTAATGCAACCCAGGAAGCATATGTACCCATATCTATGGGTATCGGGAGAACTATGTATGAGCAACGGACCAAAAACAGATGAAATCAGCCGCCGGGACTTCCTTGGACGGGCAGGCGTAGCTGCAGCGGGCCTAATGGCATCGTTCTCGACGGGATGCCAGAAGGAAGCAGAACAAGACAAAGGCGCACAAAAAAAAGCGCAGCCGGAATTTAAGCCCTCTGAACTGCTCCAAAGATGGGAGAGCGAGTTTGCAGCTGAAGGCAAGGCAATATGGCAGGCCGAAAGATGGAGCATGTATAGTGCCTCAGCCGCTGCTCAAGAGAGGATCTTTGAAGCGCTCTCAAATCCTGATGTCAGGGCAGTGCTTGACGCGGCGCGAGTAGATGGTTCAGGGAATGCGCTTGATCTCCGAACGGTAGAGGAGAACTATGGGCTTCAGACCCGGCGGGACGTAGCTGCGCTGCTGCAGCATGGGATAAACCGGGCTATCAGCGATATATTGAAAAGGCACCCCGAATTCAGTGAACGGTTGGATGAACCGTATGTTCCGATTCCTGTAGATGGCGACTTCGGTAAGAGAAGCCACTTGGCGCGGCATACCTATCATTCGCTGCTAAGTGCAGAGCATGAGAAGGAGGTGGGCCGTCCCTTAGCCATTCCGAGGCGGCCAGGCTCAGATAGAAGTCTCGAAACGCGTCTTGGATATCAAGCCGTAGCTAGTCTGGACAGACTTGTTCCCGAGCTGCTGCTCGCCACAAAAAATGCAGAGACGTTCGGCATCTTCAAAGACACGGCGGCTATGCGAGGGGACTTCAAGGCTATTTCTCTGGGCAGGGAACATCATTCGCCTATACGAGTTAGCTCTCCCGAGATTCAGGCGGCAGTTTACGCTTCTCTTAAGACTACTCCTCTTCCTGCAGGGGAATCGATAAAGATGACGGAGCTCTCTAATATTTTAGCTCGCCAGCTTCAGGCCAATTCCCTTCACCACAACGCCTGGGAGGCCGGTGGCGAGGTGGTGATCGGATGCGAGACTGTGCGCGCCTTACTTGAGAAATCTTTACACTAGTCCGGTAAAAGATCTAAGAGCGGGAGCGGGACGCGTTAGTTTCTGTAACGACTGTCCAGCTGTAACCATGACGATGAAAAAAACGTAACTGATTGAAACCTGCGGCACGAAATAACGCCTCAATTTCACTTCGTGACCAATAATTCGCTATTCGAGGGTTCAACTGATCGTATACGTTCATCACCAAGGTTTTCCAACTGCAGCGGTTCAATACCCGCCGGAAATAGCTGTGAAGAGGAAGGGGAATCAGCCGGCATAGCCACCCATAGCATCTTGCCGTCAGCGCTAATGGCCAGGAGCACCATAGGAGCAAGCGGTGAGGGAGGCGAACTGTCACTGCTCTGATAGGCCGAAATATTCGCAGGTATGCTTCGTTCCCCTCCTTCCCATAGACCCATACTATCAACCGTCCCTTGTTGTTCAGAATCTTTCGCATGTTTGCAAGCGCCTCAATAGGATGAGGAAGGTGATGCAGTACACCGATACAAAATACGTAGTCGAACTCTCCCAGCAGAAATCCGTGCTCGCTATTTCCTGCCATTTCCCCCAGATTCTCAACCGCAGCCTTAAGATGGCGCACATTTGGAATCTCCTTCGTGAAGGCTTGACTTACATTGATTGCGTCGCTTGGCTCGATCCCGACGACCTCGCTGGCATACTTGGAAAGTATTTTAAGGAATCGGCCGTTTCCACTTCCCACCTCGCATACTCGCGTGCCGGTAATTTCAGGCAATTGCAAAAGATCTCCAAAATGGTCCTGAAGAATCTCTTCCGAAGCAAAGTAGCCGTCGTTGCTAGTGAAGTGAGTCCACTGTTCCGAAAAATCATCGATTGTAGAAGAGAAGTTAGTGTTACACCGCTTCATACAGATCCTTGTATTGAATGCCCGATGCAACCGATTTGAGATGAGGCAGTTCGGTCAATTGAGATCCTCCTTCGGCGATAGGTACGACTTCAGAACTGTCAGCAGGTAGAGACCCGGTATTGCCAATAAAAAGCAACCGATAAAGAAATAGCCCCAACCAAGCCACTCGGCTAACACTCCGCTAGATGAGCCGAAGATAGTGCGCGGCACGCCGCTTAAACTGGTAAGCAAAGCGTACTGAGTGGCGCTAAACCGTTTATTGCAGAGGATTCCCATCATTGTGACAAACGCAGAGGTGGCCAGTCCCACGCTGAAATTTTCAAAGGAGATAACTGCCGCAAGCGCATATATATTAGGCCCGGTAAGAAGGAGCAGCGGGAATCCGAGAATTCCTATCGCCTGCAGCGCTCCAAAAATCCATAGCGCTCGATAGAGCCCGGTCCTTACAGCTATAACGCCGCCAAGGATTCCTCCGGCGATGGTGGCGATTATGCCGAACACCTTCGCCACGCTGCCGACCTCACCCCAGCTAAACCCAACATCCTTATAGAAAGGGATGGTCATGGTGCTCGCCATCATGTCGCCGAGCTTGTAGAGCACGATAAATGCCAGAATAAGCCACGCTCCGTTTTTCGAGAAATATTCACGCAGCGGCTCTATTATTGCCTCACGCATTGATTTCGGCGGTGGCGCTGTCACTTCCGGTTCCCCCGCCATTATCGTCGCGGCGACACCGACCAACATGCACGCCGCCATAATGAGGTAAACTTGCGGCCAGGTATAGAATTCGGCCAAGTTCAGTGCTATGGCGCCGGACATTAACATTCCTACCCTGTAGCCGGTAAGAAAGTATGAACTGGCCAGGACTAGCTCCTTGTCGGAGAAGGAGTCTCTCCGATGCGCATCAACAACGACGTCCTGACTGGCACTGAAAAACGTCACGAGAAACGCGCTGCACCCAAGAAGGAGCGGGGACTCAATTGGATTGCTCGCGGCCATCACTGCCAGCGCTAAAGCGCCGCCACACTGTGTGACTAACATCCATCCCCGTCTGCGCCCGAAAAGGGGTGGCACGAAGCGGTCAAAAAAAGGCGCCCAGATGAATTTGAGTGTGTAGGGAAGCCCTACAAGCCCTGAAAAACCGATTAGAGCGAGTTCCACCTGGCTGTCTTTAAGCCAAGCCTTAAGCATGTCAAGAGTTGTAAGCAGCGGCAGCCCGGAGGAGAATCCGAGCATAAAGGTTATCACTAGAGGGGTGGAAAAGAGCGCGGCTTTTTTACCTTCCATCCCAAGAGTTATAGCAAAGGATCAAGAGTGACGACATCCGAAGTTTTGCTCGCTCAATGGACGCATCGGGGCAAAATTGCTATAAACCGGTCATGTCAAGATACTTAGGATGTCATGTTTCCGCCGCTGGGGGTTTGGAGAACGCAATCGCTAATGGGACAGAGCTTGGAGTCAATACGATTCAGATCCACCCCTCTCCGCCCCAGAGGTGGAATTCGACCGCTTACAAGGCTGGTTTTGAGGCGGAGTTTCTGAAGGCTCGTTCCGCTTCCAAGATCAAGAAAGTGTTCTTCCATGCAATATATCTGATCAATTTAGCAACTCCCGATTCAAAAAACTTTCATCTCTCGAAGCTATCGCTTAAGCACTATCTGGAATTGATGCATCGAATTCAAGGGGACGGAGTTATCGTGCATGTAGGCAGCCTTAAGGACCAGGAGAAAGAGGAGGAGGGGCTCGAGAGGGCTGCTTCTGGAATTAACTGGATCTTCGAGAACACGCCGGGCGAGGCGCGCCTCCTTTTAGAAGTCGCCGCAGGAAGCGGTAAAGTGATCGGATCACGGCTGGAGCAGCTTGCAAGGGTATTCGAGCTGGTAGAAAACAAGGAGCGCTTAGGATTCGCGCTTGATTCACAGCATCTTTGGGCGAGCGGTTACGACCTTCGCGAAAATCTAGAAGGGGTGCTGCAAGATATTAAACAGCAGTTCGGATATAAGAAGGTGTGGGCCGTCCATCTTAATGACAGTAAGGTCGAGTGCGCGAGCAAAAAGGACCGCCATGAGAATCTGGGTGAAGGGGTGATCGGAAAGGAAGCACTTTCAAAGTTTGTGAACCATTCTGAGCTTCGAAGCATTCCATTCATTCTTGAGACTCCGGGCCTCAAGCAGATGGATACCGCAAAAGTCGAGGTATCTAAATTGTTGGAGATGGCAAGATAAAGGAAAATGAACACAGAAGGTCTAATCGATTGAAGCCAGCGCATAGCTGGTGCTTCGACCGCCACCCTGTTCACGAACAAGAATGCCCCGGTTGATGAGATCGTTGATGTCGCGCAAAGCAGTATCGGGTGAGGTCTTTGTTAGCGTCGCCCATTTGGAAGACGTCATCTTGCCTTCAAACCCATCCAACAGCCGATTGATAACTTTACGCTGACGCTCATTGAGCGGATGATCCTTGAACGTCTCCCAAAACCGCGCCTTTTGAATGACCCCCGCAAGGGTCTGCTCCGCCCCTTCGATTGCGCGGTCGAGGCAATCAAGAAACCACTCCAGCCATGAGGTGATATTCAGATCGCCCTTTTGCGTGGCTTCCAGAACGTCGTAATAGGAGTTGCGCTCAAGCCGGATTTGCGCCGACATGCTGTAAAAGCGCTGCGGGCTTTGCTCAGACCGCGCCAACGCCATATCTGCTATGGCGCGCGCAATGCGCCCGTTTCCATCGTCAAACGGGTGGAGGGTGACAAACCACAAATGCGCCAGAGCAGCCTTGAGGACCAGATCGTGCGCAGTGTCCTCGCCAAACCATTTCAGGAAGGCCGCCATTTCTGATTCAAGGCGAGACGCCTTTGGCGCTTCGTAATGGACCCGCGCGCGCCCGATTGGGCCGGAGATGACCTGCATCGGACCTGCGCTGTCGTCACGCCAAGCGCCAACGATGATTTTGGTCATGCCGCTGCGCCCGGTTGGGAACAGGGCGGCGTGCCATGCAAAGAGGCGTTCTTCGGTCAGCGCCGCTTGAAACTTTTGGGTGGCGTCGAGCATCATCTCCACGACGCCTTCGACATTCCGGTCAGCCGGAGAGAGCGCGCCGATATCCATCCCGAGCCTCCGCGCGATGGACGACCGGACTTTCTCCTTATCGAGTATTTCACCCTCGATCTCGCTGGACTTGAGAACATCCTCGGTGAGAGTCACGAGCACGGCCTCTGCACGGAGGTCAAAGCCCAACGCCTCCATGCGTCCGATCAGCCGTCCCTGCCGATGGCGCACAGGCGCAAGGTGCTGGGCCAGTACCGCTTCGTCCCATCGGAAACGCGGCCAATCTTGCAGTTCGTGGATATATGTCGGCATTCTCCGCACCTCCTGCGGAGATTATAGCCGATATTCACCGCAGACCACAAGGAAAAACTCCGCAAAAAGTGCGGAGATTACGGCCGACATTCACCGCAGAGCTAATGTTTTGGAGTATTTGCGGGTATCGAATAACTTCATTGTCCAGGCTATAGCCTCAATCGCTCCTGACATGGATGCAAATCTTCCACCGCCCCCATTACGCCAGACCTATTCCTTGGGGGGGCTTTATCATGCGCCCACAGGCTTCGGAGGATTATCGGCTGAGATTTCTGTTCCTTCGCTGTTGGCGTTGCACCGCGCCATTTGGTTCGATTTGCCACAAGACGGTGTGGGCAGGCTGCGGCAACAAATGGTCTATCTAAGCATGAGCGGAAAACCCCAAGTCAGGCTGTAGCCGCACCGCCAAAGCCTGAGGAAGTTCCAGCCCTTCTAGAAAAACTAGTCGCGGACTGGAAAGAAAATTTTGAAGTTGCAACGGTCAAACAGCCGCTTGAGCGAGTAAGAGAAATCGCAGCCTTTCATGCTGGCTTTCTTCGCATTCACCCATTCCTTGACGGCAATGGGCGCGTACTACAAAGAGCGCTCTGTATTACAAAATGACCCAAGAGGATAAAGTTCGAACCCTGATTTATGCCGGTCCAGTCAACGCACTAGCTGCAATCTCAGACGGGAAAAACGAAATGGCGCGCCCGACAGGATTCGAACCTGTGGCCTTGAGCTCCGGAGGCTCACGCTCTATCCAGCTGAGCTACGGGCGCATAGCTGCTATTATCCGAGGTTGCCGGCCGACTTTCAAGCTCGCGGCCTTAATTCAGCTTAAACCTGTTCAAATATGCAGTTAAATGGGCCACATCTCCGTCTGACTTATCGAATATGAACATCGGGGAGGATTGTATAGCAATTTTATAGAAAGAGAACGATTTGCCCTGCTCCTCGGTTACGTGGCATCCCTTGCAGGAGGCGTTATAGATAGAGCGCCCGCTTTCCCGGTTTGCATTCAATGAGGACGGGATTCCAAAAGCTGCTTTGCCTGCTGATGTCACGTTTCCATTCGAGTCAAAGTTACCGCTTCCTGGTGTCGGAGTAGCGGTTGGGGCTTGCGTAGGAGTCGGCGCTACTACCGGAGGCTCCGAGTCGGGTCCCTCCGCGCAGATCTTGTCATCGCTTTTTACCTTCTTATTCAGTTTGTCGAGTTTCTTCTTTAGAGAGGTGCGCTTACTTCCGGTTGCTTTCTTAAATTTCGATTTCAGATCTTTCACCTTTGTATACCCTGGAGTGAAGAGAGCGCCATTGCTAAGTGATTGGCCGGTTCCGGAGTAATACTTTCCGGAGATGGGCCCTCCGCACACTATTTTGCGTCCTCCATAGGTGAGCTGCCAGAGATCCTGCACGGTTTCGTATGCTTTCGAAAGACGCTTGTCAGCCTGCGCCGGCAGAGATGCAGAACTGACTGCAAAAAAGGCGATTAAAACGATTACTGCAAGTTTTATTCTCTCCGCGATTCGCATAACCCTCCAAAAAACACTATGTCGGCCGCTACCGTAGGTGCGAAAAGATTGCGCCGCCATATTCCAATTAGCTCCACCGTTAGAACGCTAAGCAGCTGAAATAACGATCTTTTTGCAGAGGAATTGGGCGGTAGTAGCCGTTGTCCCTTATTGGTACAGAGATAGAGCAAGGTATGTGCCCAGCGAGGATCAGCTCGCAGAGGGGCTTTCACAGTAGAGCACGTAGAACTCGCAGAGGGTTGATTTCAATCCCTGACGGATGCGGACGGATCGCAATATGAACTTAATCCCCTATACGGAGGAAGAATTTTACCACGAGGTCGGCGAGACCATGGGGGGAAGAATGTTACTCTGTCTGCCCTCTTTTACTTATGGTTACTTAACCGGTCGCAACCAGAAGCAGGGATGGTCCTAGGGGGCATATGCCCGTTTCCCTCTGCGCGTTCTGTGATCTCGGTAAAGACTCGGCGCGCTACTCCCCGAGCTGCTTTTCAACCAGCCGGGTATATTCCTCTTCTAGATCCTTGTGCTGCATATTGAGGGCCTCCAGCCGCTCCTTGACCATGTTGTACTCTGTGAGCAGATCCCGCATCCGGGAGCTGGCGGTAGTTAAAGTGTTGGAAAGCTCCTCGAACACACTGCGCTGCTCCTGAGTCATCTGAACTCCTTCTACAAGCTCATCTAAGCTCTTAAGTGAGCTGGCCAGCTTTTGCTCTAACGCAATGGACTCTTGTGTGATCTGCTCATAATTGGCAAGAAGCTCTGCGAGTTTTGTTTCGTCTTCCTCCTTTGCAGACTTCATCTCTTGGTGTTGAGCCTCCTTCTGCTCGACGATTTTCTGGACTGAATCGAGCTTGGACTCCAGCTCTTTTAACTGATCTTTTTCCTTTTGAAGGCCTCGTTCGTCTTCACCGACCTTCCCTTCTAAGAATTCAAGTTGTGCCTTCGAACCATACTTATCCACTGAGCCTATTAGCGAGTCAATTTGTGAAGAGACCTCAGTTACCAATTGAACTTTTTCCTGGATCTCGGAAGCCGCTGAACCCTTCAAGGTGGCGCGGTAATAGAGAAGAACGCCAACGATGATGGCAGCTGAAATTACGACGGTGATTGCTACAAAGATGTACATGACTTATTTGAGCTATGCTTGCGAGATCATGCGATTTATAAATAAAGTAACAGATAGAGCGGATTGGTGAAAGCGTATTACAAGAGCTTGTCTCCTGAATTCGGAGAAAGGCTCAAGAAATTGGGTGGCACTCCAAACGGCTGCTACCTCCGGCAAAGGCTAAGGTGCATGAAAAGCGGTCGTTCTCCGGGATTAAGGCGCCTTGCGTGAGCTCCGGCAAGGATTGACCGATTGAAGAAACCCCGTCAGCGGAGAGCGCAACATCGAACTTGAACTCTCCACTCGCGGAGCGATGAATTGGAATTGCGCCGGCGCCCGTCAAAGTTCCAAGTGTCGAACTTACCGCCAATTGGTCGAGCATTAGCAAGCTCTCTTTCAGCTCGCCCGCGGCGCTTGCAGCAGTTACAGTGAACTGCGGGAGCTGTAAGGTAGTCCCTCTTCTGAGCTGCAATGATGCGGCCACAGGGCGAACTAGATTCTCAATATTAACTTCAAACTTTCCAGACGCGGGTCCATTATCAGGAAAGGGGTATCCGGTTGCACGTGCACGCAGCGTACCGTCAGTGAACCCTAACCCTGCTATTTGAGGATGCGAGGTAAGCTTGAGATTTGAAGCGGATAGCAGCCATTCACCGCTGGAAGCGGCAGAGACGGGTACCCCTCCCTGTACGCGGAGATGACCACCATACAGCTCTGCATCGAGCATGCCTGAGAGTTGACCGCGCAGCAGCGACATCCACTCGAAATTGCCGGCAAGCTCTGCAATTTGCAGCGACAGGAAATATTTATTGAAAAAAGCGTCTATGTTTCGTGCTTTAACGCCGCTGGTTGTCGGCTCAAGACTGCCGAGCTTGAGAGTTACTCCGCGAGGCGCGGCCATTGACTCAATTGAACGGATGAGATGCGAACTTACATAGTTGGTCTTTAAGCTGAAATAAACTGCTACAACCAACAGAGCCGCAAATGCCGCAACAACCAATGATAATTTAAATACACTTTTAATTAACCAGGCCATGCTACTTCCGGCGTATACTGCTCGCTTCAAGATCAACTCGTAAATAGCGATCAGCCATTCCTTTGTCGAGATTCAGATGCTTAATCATAAAAGGGTTCGGACCATGCACCACCTCCTTAAGGAAGGCAACCAGTTTATCAAGCTCTGTTATGTTCCTAAGCTGCACAGAGACACTGGTCTTTTCGTATCCTCCTCCAAACTCTTCCGTGCGAGGATCGGGAAGCGTAAAATCGCGCGGCGGAAGTCCAAGTTTAGACTTTATGAGATTCTCAAGCACAGCACGAGGACTGTCAGTTGTGGCCACTTCTTTGTACTCTTCTTCAATCTGATGGCGCCTTGCTTTAAGGCGCGAATACTCCTTGATGACCTCTCCGAACACTTTGACCTGGGTATCAAGCGCCGCGATAGTTTCCCGTTGAGAGGCGAATGTGGCGCTTACCGGTTGGATGATATAAAAGTGCAGGCTTAGCACCCCGATCACGAGCAATGGCACGATAATCAGCACTCTTTCACGGCTGGATAGTTTATTATAATTGATCCTCGCCGCGGACGAATACTTCTGAAATGCGGCTTTCGTCTGATCCTTAAGACTCATCGACCCATGCCTCATAACTGAAGGTTCTCACTCCACCCACACCGGCCGGGCCGGAGCTCTCCCCCTCCTTTACGCGTTTAAAGACTTTGCTCTGCCTTAGCGCTTTGCCGAGATCTTCAATGTTGCCGTACTCCTGGCCGGTGCCCGAGATAATTACCTTGGTGTCACGAATCTTCACCGAGCGGAGCGCGATCCCCGGCACCTTAGGAACTATTTGAGCCAGTTCGGAAAGTAGATCGAGCGGAGAGCGTGACGAAAGCGGGGCAACATCGTTTAGCTGATTCCTTAGCCGGGTTACCTCTCCTTGCAGTGTTTCGAATTCTTGTCCGGCCGGGATAGCCACATCCGGCATCACTTTTCTCAGCTGCTCGTGCATGGCGGAGCGCAAGCGGTGTTCGTGAAATGCGCCCAGCGAATAAGAAATTATGAGATACGCGCAGAAACACGCCAGAAAAAGTGCGGCGTAGGGGCCGATTGCGCGCAGCCCGCGAAACAGTTCGGTGAGCTGCGGGCTATATGAGAACTCGTTAACACGAAAATTACTCAGAACCGGAGCCGGCTCTTGGTCACGGACCAAAAGGCTCGAAAGAGCGGCCAAGCTGCCATCCTCGTTTTCAAGTTTTACGAACTCACTTAACGTAAATTTCTCGACCGGACGGCCAAGGGATTGCTGTAACTCGCCGGGAGAAAACATCGAGCCGACAAGATAGATTTTCTCAAAATTACGGCCGTAACGCCTCTCCGCCGCAGAGATTGAAAGCTTGAGGTCTATAACTACCAATTCAGAACCTCCCTCTCGGCCAGCCGGGAAGGCGCTTCCATTGGAAGAAAAAGTATAATCACTCTGGGAAAAGGTGCGATCGGCTCGCAATTGTCCGTCAATGCATGTAACAAGAAAAATAAAAGAGCCCCGTTCACATATGACGGCGGAATCCTGCTGAAAGAAGTCAGGCGCAATATGGTAGGGCGCTGCCAAAATGCTGGTCGGGGTAGTAACTACAATGGGCTCAATTTTTGCTTTCCTGCAAAGCTGCATTACATTGCGCATGTAAATTCTGGGGATGATTCCCACATGCACATCAAAGCGAGGCTCTGCGCTTACGGCGTTTACTGGAGCGGTTGCAAGATGGCTAACTAAAAAGTCCTCGATCTCGAACGGGACAAGGTCCTGAACCTCGAGGTCAATAACTTTATCGATGCTCTTTTTATCCGCGAAGGGAAGTTCGACATTGAGCGATAGGTAATCGTATGGAGGGACGATCAGTACCGCTTCAGTCCATTTAGACCGCACTTGAGAAAGCAAGGTTGTTAGAGCATTTGTGTGTTCATCGGAGGCATGGGTTACGAGCGGGTGTTCAGCACCGTTTCCCTCGCCGGTAGTTACCTCGTCTGTGACGAGAGAGGAAGCGTCTGCGGGGGCCAGCATGCGTTGACGTGAAAGCTCTCCATTGAGCCGGGCTGTGTAATGCTCAAGCACCTCCAAGCTCTTTCCGCTTAGAGCCACGACAACGGCGTGAGCCGGTTCGCTCGATACATCAACGCACAAAACTGTCTGCATAGTCTTCTAATGTACACGCCTTTCCGCCCTTGAGCAAGCATTCATGTTGCATAACTACTTGAATTTTAAGTAAATCTACCAATGCCTGCTTGTACCGGAATAATAGTGGAGTATGAATAGTCGTGTCCGCGAGGCGAGCGCAGCGAAAAAGTAAGTTGAATTAATGCAGGGATAGCTTCACGCCGGCTCTGATTCCACTCCGATCGCCACTCTCCCTCTTCGTCGTCGTAGTAACGGAGGCGAAGCGAAGTGATGCTGTCGGTAATCGGGAAGATGATTACCTTTGAGAACGCCTTGTCTTTAGCTTTTTGAAAGCTCTCTAGGTTGGTGCCCGATGGCTCAATATATGGAATTTCTTCCCGGATAAGGAGGTACTGTTCGGACTCGCTTCTCTTCTCCGGGTCACGCTCCATACGGTAGGTCACCTGAACTAGTCCGGTGTGCGTGCCGCCGTCCGGAAGATATTGCCCGGCTTCCTGGGCTATGAAAGTCACTTTATCTTGGGAGCCGCGCCCTGCACTGCCCGCTTCAGCGAAAAAGTAGATCGCCGCGCTTCCTTGCGAACCTGACTGGTCTCTGAAAAGAATGGGATTTTCTGCTACTGCAAGCTGCAGTTCGCGTGTCAATCGGCGGATTAAAGAATTCGCTACTACAGTTACATCCCGATTGTCGTCTAATGCTGTCTTCACATTAAGGATCTGAGTAAGCGCGCTATAGGCTGTAGCCAAAACGACGGCAAGGATCGAGACCGCCAATACGATCTCTATCAAAGTAAACCCAAGCTGCTTTCTTGATGATGCGCTCATTACTCGATTAACTCGCTGCTATCCTCGTTGGGAATAAAAAATAACACTTCGAAGGCCTCCTCAGGTGCCTCCGCAGAAAATATGCTGAGCCTTATTCTCTTCATTGCATCGTCCTTGAGATTGGGGATGCCCCAAACGTCTACTGCAAGTCGAGCCAATAAATTGAAACGCTGTACATCCTCACCCTCCTCACTGCGCGGGGCGGCGTCTGTAAGCAATTTTTCGATCATTTCGCCTGCCGGAAGCGTTTCGTCTTGCGGCTGTATTTCGTCGACGTTACTCTCAATGGCTGCCAAAATGCTGCGTGCAAGCAGCATGGCCTGCTGCTTCTCCTCGTCACGCAAAGTACGCTTCATGATCGAGGATTGAAGTCCGAGAAGGGTTATAAACGCTGTTGAAAGGATAACAACGGCAATTACTACTTCAATCAGAGTAAAACCACGCTGTTTGGAAGATGCAGCAGATAAATAGCAGGCGCTGTTACCGTCGGCCATCTTTATCCTTCCCATATGTCCATTGGAAATCGCGATACTCCCTGTAAATCGTGGTGTTGCCCGTGAATGGATTGACCAGAATAGTCACCGGACCTCCATTGCTCGTTTCAAAATGGAGAACCGAGAACTCTGAAAATCCGCGTGGAGAAAAGAGAATGTATGCCTTGCCGCCTTCGGCAGCCACCTTTTTGCCCCGCATAGTACGTATATCAGTGAAAACAATTTCAGGAGGGATCTCAATCGGCTCTGCCAAAGAGGGGAAAGAGGGCGGAGGAATTACGGTGTGACTGCGGCCGATGGCGGGGCTCAAAAAAGTAGCCAGTTCCAGGGTTAGGTGCCCAGCGTCACTCGCCAGCAGTTTCAATTCTTCGGATATATCCGCATCAGGCCGGATAACGCCGACAGAGTAGGTGTGAGTGTCAAAATCGAACTCCAGCTGGTAAAAGGCCTGATCGGTAACAGCCTGGTAGTGCATGAAGACAATGGTTTCCGAGAGGCGGCGGATGAAGCCCTCCTCGCGCCAATATGAATAACTCCCGGTGCGGACTGCGACCACGCCGAATCCCACGCCGATAAGAAGCAATACAACGACGAGTTCTATGAGAGTGATGCCGCCTTGATCTTTAAGCGGTGAAATCCGTCGGCCAGAGGGTTGCAGGAGAACCGCGCTGCTATGGCCCTTCTTTGATAATGTCTCCATCAACTCCGCTTCCGCCGTCGCGAGCATCAGCGCCGACACTCTTAATCCTGTAACTTCTGCCGGAGCCTTCTATACTATAAACAAAGGGGGTACCCCAGGCATCTTTAAGATCCTCTTCCTGTGCAACGGGAACGCATGCTCTGCCCGTTTGGCCAGAGCAGTTCACCATGGCTTCTAAGTTGGGTGGCAGAGCATTATTCATGAGCCGGTACTGATTAATAGCGCTCTTAAGCTTTTCAAGCTGCATTTCGGTCATCTTGACCCTTGCGCCCTCGGCTTGCTTGAATAGGCCACCGGTAAGAAAGTACATTAAACTAGCCAGGATAACTAATACGACAATTATCTCTACCAGGGTTAGGCCGGCCTGTCGCTCCAGCCTTCGTGCGATCGAACGGTGTAAAGGGGCGGTTCTCATAGTTAATTAAATCCGGTCAAATCCATATGCTCGTTTAGACGTTACTTTGACATAAATATTTAATGCTGCAAACCTTCCTAATTTCAAGCCGATTGGCTCCTAAAGGTTTAGCGCTGAACTACACTTATCAAATCAACCATCGGCATAAGTATCGAGAGTACAATGGCGAACACTATGCCGCCCAGTACAATTATCATCAGGGGCTCAATAAGCGAGGTAAGGCCGGAGAGGGCCGCATGTACGTCCCTTTCATAAGCGTCACCGGCTTTTCCGAGCATGCCTTCCAGCCTTCCGCTGCTCTCTCCCACTGCGATCATGTGGCAAAGCATGTTGGGAAAGAGTTTACTCTTACTAAGTTCTTTGGCGAGACTTCGCCCCTCTCTGACCCCCTCACGGGCGTCTTCCAACGCTTTGGAGATATGCACATTGGTTGTCATGTTCTTAACGATTTCAAGTGCCGTCAAAAGGCCCACGCCGCTTGCAAGAAGAGTGGAGAGGGTGCCTGAGACCCGGGCGGTAATGATCTTGCTATAGATTGAGCCGGCGATCGGGATTCTGAGCACAAGACTGTCAATTGCTGCCCGTCCATTCGGTTGAGAACGATAAACTTTGAAGGCGTATACAGCCAGAAATCCGAGAAGAATAATGAACCACCAATAATAAATGAGAAAATTGGAGATCGTTATCAGAATGCGTGTCGGAAGAGGGAGAACCGCGCCCTGTTTTTGAAAAATTTCGACGATTCGTGGCACCACCAGGGTAACCAAGCCGATTACAACGGCCGTACAAAAGAACAACATTAGAATCGGATAAAAAAGAGCGGATGTAATCTCTCGCCGCAGCTCGACCTGAGCTTCCAAATAGTCGGCAAGGTTCTCAAGCACAGCGTCCAGCGTTCCAGAGGCCTCGCCAGAAGCGACCATGTTTATGTAAAGACGGGGGAATGCCCGCGGATAGTTACCGAGGGCGTTCGCCAGCGAAGATCCCTCTTCAACCTTCTCCTTTATGTCGACTACCATGCGCTTCAAAACTTCCGAATCCGTCTGATCGGAGAGTGCTAGCAGTGCTGACACCAGCGGAAGACCGGCTCCCACAAGTGTCGCAAGCTGTCTCGTGGCGACCGAAAGCTGAGGAAGAGATACGCGGTTCGATTTGAAGTAGTTCTTTATATCCGCGCTTCGTCTGGATGAAGTGGCGCTTGCTTCTTTAATATCGGTAGGGAAGATGCCCTGTGAGCGGAGCCTAACACGCGCTGCGCGTACCGTATCCGCTTCAATGGAACCCTTGGTATTACGCCCACTGGGATTCAGCGCGGTATATTCGTAAATCGGCATCTAACTTCCACCAGGAACGTTGAAGAGAGAGTACTTAAAAGCCCATCGCAAGCAACTTACACGAATTCTTCATGTGTCGCCAGCAGCACCTCTTCAACCGAAGTGATTCCGGCTAGTACCTTTCTCGCTCCGTCCATTCGAAGGGTGCTGAACCCACGCTTCATAGCCTGAGCTTTTATCGTGCCCGAGTCGACCCTCTGAAGTATTAGGGCCCGTATAGCATCGTCAATTACCAGCAGCTCATGAATACCGGACCGCCCTACATAACGGGTGTTTTGGCAGGCGCTGCACTCCTTAGTTCCGGCTTTGAAAGCCTTGCGCGATTTTATGCTCTCCGGCGCCAGTCCCAGTTCCCGGATCTCTTCGTCTGACATCTCGTAGGAATCGCGGCAATGAGTACAAAGTCTCCGTATCAGCCTTTGCGCCATAACCGCCAGCAAACTGGATGACACAAGGAACGGCTCGACGTTCATATCAAGCAGGCGGGTCACGGCTCCAGCGGAATCATTGGTGTGCAGGGTCGAGAACACTAGATGGCCCGTAAGAGACGCCTGAATGGCTATCTCCGCTGTTTCGGTGTCGCGGATCTCACCGACCATCACCACATCGGGGTCCTGCCGCAGGATGGCTCTCAGCCCGGTTGCGAAGGTAAAATCGATCTTCGGGTTAACCTGCATCTGTCCGATTCCCTCTAGCTGATATTCGATAGGATCTTCTACTGTGAGAATGTTCAGCTCCGGTGTGTTGATGCGGGTAAGGCATGCATAAAGGGTGGTGGTTTTACCGGACCCGGTTGGACCTGTTACCAGAACGATCCCGTTCGGCTTCTGGATCAGCCTTTCGACCTGGCGCAGATTCTCACCCTCGATGCCCAACTCCTCCAGGTTCAGCACGGTTGTGGTCTTATCAAGAAGACGCATTACAATCCGCTCTCCGAACTGAGTTGGGATGGTTGATACGCGGATATCAACGTCCTTGCCTGCTATCTTTAGGCCGATACGTCCGTCCTGAGGAAGTCTCTTTTCCGCTATGTTCAGGCCCGCCATAACCTTGACGCGCGAGGTGATAGAAGCTTGGAAGGCTTTGTCCTCGGAGGCAATATCGTAAAGAACGCCGTCAATTCTAAATCGCACCTTCACGCGATCTTCATACGGCTCTATGTGAACATCTGAGGCACGTTCGGAGCTGGCCTTGAATATTATCGCGTTAACATAACGGATAATCGGTGCGTCATCATCCTCTGCGTCCGTAACATCGATCTTAAGCTGATACTGAAACTCTTCCGCCTCTCGACTGCCCTGTCCGGCGGTAAGCGCGCTCGAGCGGTCACTCATTAGGCTGGTTCGAATGGCGTTAATAGCCCTGGTTATCTCTTCAGGTGAAGTCAGAATCAACCGTATCGGGCGCTGATAACATATTCGGAGCTGGTCTATGGCTTCTATCTGAAGCGGGTCGGCGGTTGCAACCACCACTTCGTTCTCATTCCCGTCGATCGGTATAGTAGAGAACTGCCTGCCCCAAGAGCCGGCAATTCTATCGAAGTCTCCATGCTTCAGATCGCGCGGAGGGTTTGGATCTCCGAGCCGTTCCTGATAAGGAAGGCCTAGGAACTGGGCAAGCATTTTAACTGAGGCAGCGGTATTTGCCGGGGGAGCGCCGTTGGAGGGCTGGGCTGTACTACCCGTAGTGTGAACGCCTGAGCCAGGTGGTGTATTGATTGCCATGCAGTAGTGCCGTTACTAACCTCTATGTCAAATGCAGCTAGGCCACCGGCTCATCTAACCGGCTTTGCTCCATGGAGCCATGCCGATGTTCATTATCTCATAGGGGGAGAGTGTGTACAATTTGTCCGCCAAACCGGGAAAGTTGGCCTGGAGTTCAGCCGCCGATGAGAGCACAGCTAACGGGCTGAATACAACTTCATTGTTGTCCACCGCATACTTATACTTCTCACCCATCTGAAAAAAGCCGCGCGAGTAGGCATTGCTGTCCGGTGGAATCATGAGGACAAAAACCCCCTGGTCCTCGAGAACCTTAAACGGAAGATTTGACGGTACCTGAGAATTATTTTCGAGCTCCATTACTACGACTTTCGCACTCTCTTGAAAGCGTGATTGTTCTGGGAGATCTGAGCTGAAAGAGGCGCGAAATTCGCTCTCAGGCCCTATAGTGAGACTGATCTCTTCAGACTCCTGGGGTTCGGACGAAGGCGGAGCCGCGCTTGCCGGCAACTCGGGGGAAACTTTCAATTCGATAGCTCCCTCACTGTCGGTTCGCAGAGTGCTCGACTTTTCGAGAGGGGCAGCAGCGGCCGCCGGGACATGAGGTTTTTTTGGCGGAATGATTGTTCCGGGAGGATTCTCCTTGCTGATTATGGACTCGGTAACCTCGTCGATTGCCGGGCTGCGGAGAATTTCACGCCGGTTTGGATAGGTGTCCTCACGGAATATGACATCCTCCATTTTTTCGCGGCTTATTATAGTAGCGTCGCGGGCATCGAACGGATCCTTCACGATATGAGGTGTGATGAATATCAAGAGATTAGTGCGCCTTGTGCGTGATGCCGTGCTGCGGAAGAGGTGGCCCAACACGGGAATATCGGAGAGGAATGGAACCCCGCTCTCTGCATCAGTGTTATCATCGGACATCAACCCGCCGATCACTATCATCTGGCCGTCCTTGGCGATTGCTGTGGTTTCGCTCGTTCTTACGGTGGTAGTAGGCCCAAGTGGAGAAGCCAAAGTACGTTCAAGCAGGTTAGATACCTCGGTGAAGATGTTGAGGGTTACATAGTCTTCCGAACTGATCTGCGGAGTAAGGCGAAGAGTTATGCCTACGTCCTGCCGATCAATCTGGTTAAAGGTATTGTTGAGGTTAACGTCGCTGGTAGCCTGGCTGGCAACGAACGGCACGTTTTGCCCTACGATAATGTAGGCCGGCTCATTGTCGGTGGCCAATATGTTCGGCGAACTTAGTACATTCGCGTTAGCATTCTCCTTGGCGGCGCGCAGCAGTACCGACTGAGTTGGAACTTTAATGCCGCCCGGCAAAGTCAATGTGCCGGCGCTGGCCGCAGCCACCGAGAAGCTGCTAAGCGCGTTAGGGTTCTGAAACAAGCTCGCAAGATTGCCGAAGTCACTTTTAACTGCAACTCCTCCGTCCGCGCCGCCCGTTGATGTCAAAAATTCGGTGCTCATGGAGTTGCTGTCGTCTACGCCAACCTCAAGCAAAATAGCCTCCACCAACACCTGGCGGCGTTTGACGTCCAGCTGTTTGAGAAGCTGCACTATCTTTTCATAGTCGGCTTTGCTGCCGTAGATGATGAGCGAATTGGTCGCCGGATCGGCGCTTATTGAGATGTTCTCTCCTAGATTTATAGCGGATGTCCCCGCGCCAGAGCGGTTCTGATTAGCCGAGCCGCCGGGTGCCCGCGCGCGGCTATCCAGCCTTTCAGGGGTAGTTCCCAGCCGCGAGTTGCGGCTTCTTGCTGATGTGCTACTGCGTCCGACGCCGAACGGGCCGGCGTCCAAATTATCGCCTTGATTGCGGGAAAACGAAGATCCTCCAAAGCTGCCGCGAGAGGTGTCTCTGCCGCCGGTAGTGCCGCTGCCGCCGGATAGAGTGGATAATATATCTGCTAGCTCTTCCGCGTTGGCGTGCTGACACCTATATACGTAGAAGCGAAATCCGCTAAGATCGACTTCGCTATCCAACTGGTCAATGAGCGCCTTCATTCGCGCCGTAGTGTCGTCGTCTGCCACTATGATAATCGAATTAGTACGCTCATCGGGGATGATCTTCGGTTCACGCGCTCTTGCGGCGATCGTTTGACTGATGGCCGACGACGGCGCGGCGGGTGCGCCAGGTGCGCCGGGACGGCCGGCGTTAGCCCTGATTACCTCCGCAGCTCTTGTCGAGACTAGATCAACATTGGCAGCCGATCCTTTGCCGGCATCTCCGCCGATTCCAAGGATCTGATTGAGCTTTTCAGCTATATCTGGAGCATCGGCATGCAGCACCGGGACGATCGTCATTTCACGATCACTGGAGGGCACATCAAGTGCCGAAATGATCTCTGCGATTCTCTGGATGTTGTCCTCTGAATCGATAATCATTAGTGAATTGGTCCCGGTGTATGCATTTATCAATCCCTCTGGAGAAACGAGCGGAGATACCAGCTGCTGCATATCCTCGGCGCTGACAAATTTGAGATTGATCAGCCTGGTTGCGACGGCGGAGGAGGGGTCTTCAATGGCAGAGTCAATATGAGTAGGAATAGTGGTGGTTTTAGCCTCTTTTATTTGCACTATCTTCCACAAATTTTCACCGATAGGCACTGAGGTAAATCCCTTAAGCGCCAGCACGGCATCCAAAATCCGGATCGCTTCATCGGAGGACACTTTACCGGGAAGATAAATCGTAACCTTCCCTTTCACCGTTTCATCGAGGATGTAGTTGCGCTTGGTCTTTTTACTGAAAATGCGTACGACTGCTGCAATGTCAGCGTTCTTTACATTGATTTCGGTTGAGGAATCCTTTGCGTACTCGATGGCTTCATCTTTCTTATCCTGAGCGGCCGCAGGCCCGGCCACAAGCAGCAACGCGCTGCAGGCAAGAGCAGCTAACAGGCCCTTGAAAAGTGCGTACGTACGATGAACATTAGAATTTATCACAAGGCTCTTTACCTACCTGATCTGATACTTAAACTCTTTCTCTTCGTTGTTTCGCTCGAGGATCAGAGACAGTGAACGCTCCTCCTTAAGCCGCTCGAATAGCTTCACTGCTTGCGAGAGGTCTCCGAGGTTATTTCCGTTGATGGATTTTAATACGTCCCCATTTCTTAAACCAATTTTTTCAAAGATACTGCTGCTCCTAATGGCAAACATGCGAAGTCCTATGGATTTCCCATCCTTGAAGTATGGTACAGCTCTTGCCTGGGTCAGCAAAAGAGGTAAATTTTCCAGGGCTTTATCCAGTTCAGCCTCTTCCACGATGTATTCGTTATCGCCCACCGTTGCGACACCGTCTTTCATCGCTACGCTAGTGTCCGGCGTATCGTCTAATTTCAGCACTTCTACGCGACCTTCATGTTCAATCTCCACCCGATCCGGGAATATCGAGCGCAGCTTGGCCTGGTCAAAAATGGGATCGCTAACCATAAAAACGTCCTGCACCTTCTTTTTGCTGTCCTCAATGATGGCATATGGAGCTTGCCCGCCCGATATGAAGGTTCCGATTAGCTGAAGACTGAGCTGAGTGGGGGGCTTCGCTGCAGGAGTCGGCTGCTGAGCGATCGGGGCACCCAGCTCCCCGAGCAGTTTACTGCTTACAATACTTTTGTAATTTGTCCGTTTTAGATCCGGCTTAATCTCTGAGGTCTGCGGCTGAAGAGAAGCCGCAACGTCCTTCTCGAGCTGAGAGATTGCAGACCTGCTTGAGAAAAAACCTCCGACTGCTTTGTGAATGATGAGGATGGCAAGCGCCAGGATCGCCGCAAGAACCACGATTCGTATGACCACTACGGCCTTATCGACGTTGTGTCTTCTCAGGAGACGGTGCAATTGCAGCGGCGCGCTGCTAAAAGTAGCAGAAAAAGACTTCATCGTTACTTCGCTAAGCGGGAAATTTGGTCCTTAAAACCTGATTCTAAAATCGACAGGGCTTATATATATATGTAAATATTAGAAGCCGCCCTTGCGCAACCCTCTAATCTCCCTACAACCCCAAGCTTCGTGCGCGCACCCGAAGCGCGCTCCGCCTTGCGACATGGCCTTAAGCTAACGCTTCAGTGCCTGTGCACAGCAGCAAGGCGCGCCAGAGCATGTCCCCCTCTTTAAAGAGATCGCTCTATGGACGGAGCGAGGCGTATCAAACTTCAAATGCGACAAACGCCGTTATGGTAGCATAAATCAGCGGTTCTATTCAACAAGAGAGGGGGCAACCGAGATCTATTCAGGCACCCAGCACTTAGCCTGATTTAAGCTATTTCGTTAGAAGGAGCCGCGGCGGGTTGCTGAGCGCCATCAAAAATAGCGGCTCGTCTGATTCCAACTCTATCGAACAAGAGCTAGAGGCCGTTATTTTTGCTCCGTGAGGGCAATCCAGCGAAATCTCTTTGGATGCACAGTCTGGGATGGCAATTTTGACTCTCTCATCTGCAGGTTCTAATTCAGCATTGCTGGTAAGGAACGCGGCGTTAGCCATTTCCTGATTTAAAAAAATTAGAACTTCGCCGGAGCTTCCGCGGCCGCACTGAATGTTATGAATCTTGTAAACGCTTTGTGTCTGTAGCGGGTTGCGTGGGGTTTTCTTGGCAATCGCAGTAGTTGACGCTGCCGTTTCTGAACTGGCGGCGGCTATCGCCGTTTCGGCCGGTGCTATAGGAACTGAATCGGCGGCGCGCTTTACTTCTGCATCCTTCTTGGCCGATTCTACCAGCGGCTGCCACTTATTGGTGTAAACTTCAGTGCGGGCGAGAAAGGCGTTGCTGTTATCCCGATTTTTGTAGAATTCCCCCACCATTATTTCGTAGGCAGCGAGCTTCTCTGTTACGCCTGCCAACAAATCTCTCGCTGAGGCTGCATATACCGAATCGGGAAATTGCTCAATCAGGCGCTGATACATATCGCGCGCTTTCTCGAGCGGCAAAACGTTGCGGCCAATTCCGCGATTTGATAACTCCAGGCTCCGCCCGGCCCGCAGCATTACATATGGGAGGGCCGAAGATGCGGGATGGTCCTTCAAAAAAGCCTCGTACATTCCGGCTGCAGTATCGAACTCCCGTCCTTCGAATTGGCTGTCTGCTAGTTTTATCTCGGCAAACTCGCTGTACGGACCGGGGGAAAAACTGTCTTTTAACTTTTGGAACGAATCCATGGCTACCGTGTGGATGCCGCTGGCGTAAGCGCGCTTGGCGTTCATGAATAGCTGCTCTTGCGGGAGGTCGGCAGCAACAACGTCGCTGGTCGGAATTTCATTTGCCTTCGGCTCGTCCGGGGAGGTTGATGAGCAGCCGCCGAACGCTCCGGCCAGCACCGTCAGTGCCAGCAATTGTACGGCGTTAAGGAGGGTTTCAAATGGCTGCGACCGTCGAGTTTTCATGGCACCGGCAATTTAAGATCTTTACAGGTGGAGTGCAATATATGGTGAGCACCTCATCTACCTAAAATCAGGGTGTCAGTTGCGGCGTAGGAGTAGATGTTTCGGCGGGCGAAATCAGATCTCCTATCATTCCCGGGACCGAAGTGATGCCTTTAATTGCCCCTGAAATAGCGCGTGTTGGAGCGGTGGTCTGCAATATACGGGACATATCCGCCGTTATCGAGAGCGCGCTCGCTGGCCCCTTGACTTTAATCGGCAACTCCAGGCGTCCCAGCTTTCCGAACAGGTCCTTCAAGATAGGGATTGGTCCCCCGAGCATACGGGCCGTTTGTTCTAGAAAAATTACAGAGCCCGCCATATCAAAACCGCTATCGAAATCGTAGATGCCAGCAAGTTTTGTTGTGCTGCTTGAGCTTAGGATCTGCAGGTTCTCGGTCTTAGCTTGTTTCGCATTAAAGGAAAGATCGGCGGTGATCTTGCGTGCATAGGTTTCGCGCAGGACATAAGCCCTTTGGCCTTCGGCCTGCGGAAGAGGCGCGTCGGTTTTTTCTATCTTTGGTGCTTTTTTATCCGCGAGCCGCCGTAGCTGAGCCGCCAGAATTTCATCAGCCAACACCCTCTTTATTATCCCGTCCTCAAAAATCAGAGTTGATCGGCCTTCCAGGGAGTCCTCGAAGTTGTCCCATTCTCCATCTGCTCTGACTGTCAAGTCAGTTATGCGGCCCTCAAGATTGCCGGAGGCGGTAGGTGAGATGAACTTCGCGAGCCGTTCAGACTTCACCATTTTGGCGTGGGCCTCTACCGAAAGAAGGCGCGGTTCCCCACGCGTTAGATGGAAGGCTCCTATTATCTCCCCGTCAAAAGCGGCCGCCTTAACGTCGTGTAGAATGTATGCACCGGATGTCATCTCAAAATCGTTTTTCAAGCGGATAGGGCCATTATCGAATGTTGCCATCAAGTTCTGCGAGGTGAAGCGCTTGCTCGGGCCGGAGACCAAAATCTCCACATCGCCTGATACGTTTTCCAGCCTCCGTTCCGCAAAGGTCATGCCCGCCTTCTGCACCTTAACAGGGCCTTGAACTTTGTAGCCCCCGGCAGCAGGCACGGAGATTTTTAAAGGGCTACTTACCCGTACGAGAGAATCAAGTAGATAATTTTCGGTCTTTAGCCAAATGCTTTTGCCATCCAAATTTAGGCCCACGTCGACGTCGCCTTTGGCTGAAAATTTCCCTCGTATGCCCTTCAATGCTGCGTCTACTTTATCGATCTCAACGCCCTTGTCGAAGTATGCAAATCGTTCAACTGCGAGATCTCCTTGTGCTACGCCTCCTTTCCTCGGCTCAAGGCTTACGGAGATTGGACCAGCAACTTTTTTTGCGCGGTATCCTTCATGCTCACTGACTTTTAGCGCGAAATCACCGGCTTCAAGCTCGGCGGAAATGGTGATGTCTCCACCGGCTTTCCCCCACTTAATTTTTTCAAGACGAAGCGATGACAGCTCTAGCTGCGGCTTGGAAAGAGCGAGTTTGGCGAGTTTTAGCGATCCGGCCGCACTATAAGATCCGTTTGCTATAGCGAGCTCGATTCTAGCCTCTAACTCAGGAACCACATTTGTGAAAATTAGCGGGTGCCGCGGTAAAAACGGTTCAAGGAGCAGAACATCAAGAAACGAAATATTCAGATTGTAGAGACCTTTCTCCGAAGTTGAATCGTAAAATCCGTCCAGTTCAACGGTGTTATCACCCACGGTGAGGGCGGCTTTTTCCACCGTATTTGCGCTGCCGCCCGAAATGTCCAATCTCATGCGTCCGGCGTTGAGCTTAAGTGGGATGTTCTTGCGGGTTGTTTGCTTACCCTGTTTCAAAAACTCTGCCTTGCTATCGAGAATGAACTCGTCGATGGTGATTACTCCTGCAGCATGAGTTAGAGACCCCGTTAGGGAGAGATCTGAAAGCTTCATCTGCGTACCGGCCCGCAGCAGAGAGAAGCTCAACTCGCTCAAAATCTCTATATTGGGAATCCTTATAACGGCGGGGCCGAGATGGTCTCGCTCCGGCCGGCTTTCAAATTGTAGACTAGCGCGCAGATTTACCGGGTGCAGTGCAGCCACCTCGTTTGACTCTATATCTGTGACCGTAATGCGCCCCTCTTTAACAACAAGCGATTGAAGATTGATCTTCATCCGCTCTCCCGCAGCTCCAACAGGAGGTAACGACTCTTCCCCGGCCCGTGGCGATGTCGCAGCGAGCGATAGCGCGACAACGGGTGAGTCAACTACAAGTTCATGGAACTGTGGCGAGCGGGTGCTCAAACTAAAAAGATCGAATTTCAAAAAGGCCGCGGGGATACGCACGGTCACGGAGTCTCTACCGGCTACACCTATGTGAACGTTCCTCAGCTTAATGCTCGGTGGAAAAAGAGATAGCTGCATCTCTTCGCACACAACTGTTGATCCCAGTGCGCGTGAAGCCATGCTCTCAATCGACGGCTTGTAGTACTCCAGCACTGAGTCGATATAGAGATAGGCGGCAATTGTTGATGCAGCAAGAAGCGATAAAGATAATATAAAAATGTTTCTTGCCTTTCTGGTCATGCGAACCATAATCATATCTGAGTCGCTAAAGCTATCAACCGTGTACCGTCGGCTCGTTTTGCTATTGCGGAGCGTAAGTACCGGGAATAAACTTGTTTTTGAGAAAGTGCAGCGCTCATGTTTTTGACGGCCTCAAGCCGAAAAGATACGTACGAAAATAGGTAAAATGAAGATATTAGTTCCCGTAAAGCGAGTTCCTGACTATCAAGCTAAGGTAAAGCTGAAAGCAGACGGAAGCGATATAGAGCGCGAAGGAATTAAATGGATCGTCAATCCTTTTGACGAGATCGCCGTCGAGGAAGCTTTGCGTTTGAAAGAGGCGGGGAAGGCGACGGAGGTTATTGTCGCAGGAATCGGGCCTGAAGATGCTCAGACCCAGCTTAGGTACGCCATGGCGATGGGGGCCGATAGTGCCATACTCGTAAAGTATGACGGGATTATCGACTCCGACCTGGCATCAAGGGTCCTGGCAGAGATTTACAAGCGCTCTGAGTACGGTTTGATAATCATGGGCAAACAGGCGATTGACTCGGATGCTAATCAAACTGCGCAGCTTTTAGCAGCTCGTCTCAATCTGCCGCAGGCAACTTTTGCCTCGAAGGTGATAATCGAAGACTCGGCTGCAATTGTCACACGTGAAGTTGACGGCGGACTTGAAACGATAAAGATTGCTCTTCCGGCCGTGATATCGACCGATCTGCGATTGAATGAGCCCAGATACGCGCCACTACCAGGAATCATGAAAGCGAAAAAGAAGCCGCTTGAAGAGATCGAGATCGCCTCTCTTGAAGTCGATCTCGCTCCCAAGGTTAAGATTCTGAAAATGGCAGCTCCATCAAAACGGCAAGCCGGGCGGAAGGTGGAGAGTGTGGATGAGTTGGTGAAGGTGCTGCAGAATGATGAGAAAATTTTCTAGAGAGTTCGTTTATGGGTAATGTCGCTGTTTTCGTACAACATAACGAGGGAATTCTCACGAAGACCGCTCTTGTTTCGATCGCGGTTGCGCTTCAACTGAAGGAGGCATGGAAGAAGGCGGGTGTGGTGGCGGTATGTCTCGGATCCGGCGCCGAGAAGGCCTGTAATGAGGCATTGCAATACGGCTTGGATGACGGCCTTTATTGCAACGAACCGCTACTGGAGAAATATCTGGCAACGACATACGCCGCTGCGTTGAAAGGGGCGTGTGACGCTGGTGATTGCGATACGGTGACCGGTGTTGCCACCACTACCGTGAAGGATTTTTTCCCGCGCCTTGCCGTCATGATGGACGCCGCACAAGCGTCCGATATCGTAGCAGTAAACGGTGATGGCAGTCTGACGCGGCCTATGTATGCCGGTGATATACTGGCTGATGTGATCTTAACAACCGACAAGCGCATAATATCGGCACGAGGTACCGCTTTTGCGCCGGCTGTGAAATCGAGCTCCGATAAAAAGGCCAATCCGTTTTCATTGAAAATGGAAGGCGTGCAGCCCGGAGAGGTTGTGTCTTATGAGATGTCGCAGGGGGGGAGGCCCGAATTGGCGGATGCCGAGGTAGTAGTGAGCGGGGGGCGTGCATTGCAGTCATCCGAAAATTTCGAAAAATACATCTTTCCTCTCGCCGATGCTCTGGGGGCAGCCGTGGGCGCATCACGCGCGGCAGTCGATTCCGGCTATGCGCCGAACGATTGGCAGGTGGGCCAAACAGGTAAAGTCGTGGCCCCGCGCCTATATATTGCAGTTGGAATTTCGGGAGCCATTCAACACCTTGCCGGCATGAAGGATTCGAAGACCATTGTTGCCATCAACAAGGACGGTGATGCTCCGATTTTTGAAGTGGCAGACTATGGGCTTGTCGCTGACCTTTTCGATGCGGTGCCGAAATTCACCGAGTCCATTAAGAAGGCGAAAGGAAGCTGAACCCTGCGCTGCCGAAGAGGTGGCGCCGAATATCGCTATGGGAACAAATCAAAGATTTCGTAGAAAACTCGTGCGCCAGGCGATAGCAATTTCACTGGGCATAGCTGCTTTGGCCGCAATTGTATTGTATGCCGATTCGGTGAATGTCCCGCCCACACATATGCGGGCCTGGTTTGAGCATGCGGACGGGGGCAGCAGCGGGACGCTCTGGTTGGAGAAGGCTATTACCGCCGGAGAGCGCAGCAAAGGATTGATGTTCAGAAAATCGATGGACGACAGCGAGGGAATGATCTTCATCTACCCGAACGAGATGGTTCAATCATTCTGGATGAAGAATACCTTCATACCGCTGGATATGATCTTCATCGATAGGAATTTTAAAGTGGTGGGAGTCATAGCGGAGGTCCCCCCCATGACGACCGAATTCCGTAAGGTAGATAAACCCTCCAAGTATGTTGTAGAACTTGTGGCAGGAAAGGCAGCACGGGAAGGAATAAAAGTGGGATCAACGCTCAAGTTTCGCGGCGATATGCCGCAAGCTAAGGATTAGTGCTGTTGATTGACAGGCAGGTTAGGCGATCTGCGTCTCGACCTCCCGGAGCTCCTCTTCTGATTGATCGCCCGGCTCATCTGCTGCTGTAACAACCTCTTCAGCGTCAACGCCTCCTTCAAATAACTGGGGGGTGGATCGCGGCGACATATCGTCTTTGCCTTTGTCGAGCCAGCTGTGCTTAGAGCCTTTCTCCAAAAAATCCTTCGACCGGTTCTTCAACGTTTTAACTAGCTCCTCTGGCGGGTAGTATGAGCTGTCATGGATTATGTTAGGAACGCTTGCGTCTTTAAGAAGAGACTTAATCCATATGTCGGCAACCTTGAACGGCGAAGTGCTCACCTCTGTCCTATCTGGATCAATCTCTTGGGCCATTCCGGACCTATAGGAGTTCGAGTAGTCCACCCCGAAGCCAAGCGACTGGAGGAGTATCGATGATATTTGAAGATCAGTGCATCCCCAAGCGTGCATCTGAGCATTTAGATCAAAAATAGTACCGGCATTTTTTAGGTTGCGCCGGTACTCTTGAAAATGCTTTCTGTTGTGGCGGACGAACGATACCAACGCTACGTGACGCAGCGCCCACGCGAAAAGCCCCCCCGGCATGCCCACTTTTGAAATAGCTATTCCGACATGCCCGCCGATTTCGACGCCCTGAATAAGTGACGGTATAATGTACTGCCACTCGTCGGGGTCACACAATTTTTTAGCTTTCTTATAAAGGTATACCAATCCGAAAATCGCTGCGACGTCAATCGGCCGAAAAGCTTTTAGCAGGTAGTCGTCGGAGAGAAATTCCTGGTCTTCAGCAGCGCTTGGTTTGTAGGTTAAAAGGGCATAGTAATAAGGTGTCTTCAAATTACGTCCCTTTATGAGCCGCATGGCGTTGTAGCGAGTGACTGAGCTTATTTTACCCTCTCGCTCGTTATCCGCTATCAGCCCGCGGAGGGCGCTGCTGAAACTTGCCGGTATGGCGCCCAGCAGGCCTGCATACCCTCGCGCAATCTCCCAGCTTTCCGGTGTATCGCACTGAAATTGTGAACTGTTGTCCGCCACTACGCTCCGTTCTCCCAGATAGAGTTTTCCGTTCCCACTAATTTTTATCGGAATCCACTCTAAGTAGCTGAAGAGTTTATTAGGTTTCTTGGAATGAGCGTAAGCGGGCCATAACTCTACCGAATCAGGATGCCGCAGAAACAAAATTTCCGCACGCCCTAAGGGCAATCAACGCCGGTAGCCTAAGCTCCATGTTACGGTTATATTTGTTGAAGGTCAGAAGTTCATTGAAATTCCGCCCATTTATAGCGGCGTCATATGTGAGCAGAGGGGGTTCGAAGGGTTTACTTCGTCAAGGTGACGCAGTACCCAAGTTTTCTCACTTCTTCGCAGGAGGCTACCATGGCCAAACGGTTTCGGAAGGATCGACGTTTCCCGAACGAGCAGAAGCAGATCCGGGAGGGACTGGAAGAGCTGTACGAGGCGACGAATCAGCCGAGTGACCAGCACGATGACACCGATGATACCGATCACGCCGACTCACAGGAGGTGATGGCTGAAGCGGCAGCGTAACGGCGACGCTGCCTGCAGAAGGGTGATGCGGGGGGCTTCTTAAACTTTCAAGGGCCCTCACTGTGAGGTTCTTATTGAAGGTTTAAGGAGCCCCCCGCTCACTACCTTTTTGTGCTCTGTAGTAAAGGCCCTGAACCAATTCCTGCTCGGTCAATACCTAAATGGTGTCTACATCCTTGTCATTCTTGTCGCCCGCGAGAACGCGTAGCTTGTGGAGAAGCGCGGCGTGATTTCACCTCGACATTTCACTTCAACTTCAAGCCGGCCGGAGGCCAGCGCTCCACTTAACCTTTGTCTGTCTCACGACTTGCATCACTGATTCGGAGCACCATTTAGTGTGGCCGTTCTTTAGAACGGCTTGGTTTCTTCTCGAGATTGCATTTAGCTTCAAGCCGGCCGGAGGCCGGCGCTGCACTTAACTTTACTGTTCGCGACGTTCGTCACCGATTTGTAGTGACGTTCACTATCATACATTCTCGCCGCGCGTCGACGCGAAAAATTAGGAGTTCAGGCAGTCGTTGAGCGCCTGACGAATAGCTTTATAGTTTAGAAGCATGTTCGCATCTTTATCGTTTAGGAGTTCCTCAGGCAGTTCCAAATAAAGCACTCCGATCTTTTTCTCGCTGCCCAACGCGCCGGCCATAAAGGCCAAGGGCTGCGGACCGCAGTCCTGTTCAATCATCTGCACTATCGGAGCTGAGCACCCATATGCGGTTAGAATCGGATCGCTGTGAGCAGAGCCGTTTTCGTATGGCACAGGCTCCATTCTTTTTGCGATCACCAGCCCAACTTTGGTTCGTGGAACGAGGGCCATTGTTCCAGGGTCCAGGGTATAAACATACCCTCCATTGAAGCCGGCAAAGGGAACAACCTCTTTCAGGAGCAGCTGCAAGCCTTCTTTCGAGACTGCGCCCGGTTGTATGAGGGCATAGAGGTCTTTGAACTTCTTCCGCAGCCTTGGAGGGCAGTGTTTTACGAACTGATTATTGCGGAAAAGGGAGTTCTCAAGGAACTGATGAATCTGGGTATCAGGATTAATGTTCTCAACTTGCGCGAACATCTCTGGCAGCAGAGCAACGTAATTCTCACAGTTTTGACGCACCCGGTCTTGAATCAGCTTCATGCCATCGAATCCGATGGTTGATTCAACTTCGCTTTTTACAAGGTCCCAGTCTTTGGCGGCTGACGGATAGTGTTCCGGATCGTTTGCACGCGCCAGTGCTTCGCCGATCTCGCAGATTTTGCTCAATGTGCCGGCGATCTCTTTCGGGTTGCTCTCGATATCAGCGAGGGCGCCGTTAATTTCGCTCGAGAGCCCCCACTCTCCAACAATACTGAGAGCCAAAAGTTGGGGTGAGAACCCGAGTGCTTCGGTAAGTACAAGATCGAAGTCCTTTTTGCTTTGCAGTGACGCAAGACATCGCTGATAAACACTGGGATAGTTCCAAGCTATTAGCGTATATCCTAGCTGCCTCAAAAGAGCGCATGAAAATCCGAGTTCGCTGTCAATCTCCTTCTCCTGAGATAGTACTTCTGCGGTGCTTGCGCTAATCATGGCAAATTGCAGCCTTAGTGCCTGATCCTCGCTCATGTCGTCGGGAACGTGCGCCGATATACGCTCCGAATCTACCGACAAGACCTTCTTGATGCGGTCAAGCCCGGCAAGCTCGAAAAGCGCATAGGGGCGGCAGCCGGGAGGTATGGTCACTTGGTCCTCTTTCAGGGAGCGTGCCAGCTCTCTCAGGCAGAACGTAAAAAGGGCGAAATCTGTTCTCAGCTCTGAGAAGAGGAAGGATATATCAAGGTCATAGGCGCCGCTCTGCAGGCCGTCTTTGATTCTACTTAGAAGCTGCGGATTAGGCGGAAACCAAAGCGCAGAGACATGCTGATGCGCGCGCTGAAGTCGGCGATCGCCAAGGCTCTCGGCTGTATTACGGTTATGGGGCAACATTAAACCTCTCTCCCTGGAACAGGCAGTGCAAAACACATGCCGTCCGGAAAGCCTCATAACCTATCGAAACAAATCGTTACCGACTTTATAATTCGGAATCAAACTCGCAAATAGTATAGGGCATTGGTGAATTCGGTTTCCTATGCCCCTAGAGTAGCTGCCTAGGCCATCCAAGGCGTGCTCTAAAAATCCAGCAATCCGCCAAGACCCTTGCCGCCCCCTTTCTCACCTTTGCCTTTCAGGACTTTATCCAGAATTTTTCCGGCCTTTTCCTGAATTAACTTTTTGCCGCCTCTTTCAAGCAGTACCTGTACGTCGGGGGCTACCATTATATCGGGAGCTGTCCCCGAGATCGCAACCGGCAAACTAAGCTGCTGCTGGTCATCGAGCAGAGCTCTTAGCTCTTTAACGCTGTCGGCGAGTGCTAGAGAGAACTCACGCTCGAAGCTTATGTTGCACTGAAGATTGACCTCGCCTTTGAAGCCGACGCGGCCCTTACTGAACAAGATGAAAAGGGGATTCGTTACGACTAGATCTGTAGTAGTTAAGCCGCCGCCGCCGATTCGAAACGTGCCGTCAAGCTTCTTGATCTCGGTATCGGCGGTGTCCAAGGACTTCCGAAACGATTCAGGAACCTTCGCATACAAAGCTTGCTGAATGAAAGGCAGGTCTTTAATTCCTTTCAATACCTCCGCAGCGATGTTGACATTCTTTAGGCTACCGTTCAGGAGAGTTACGGCGGCATCGCCTGACAGGGTTTGCATAAGAGTATCCCCTGCAGTGCCGGTCACCTGCGCCCTGGCCTGAGCCAATGTGCCTACTAGATTGCTGGAGCGGCTCGAGCTCAGAACCTTTACCATTTCCTCGATCTGAAGGCCGTCGGCTCCGGCCTGTATAGAGAACCTTATCGGAGCAGGAATGGTCAGCGCACCCTGAACGGTGCTCGTCCCACCGAAACCTTTAACCGCGATCTGCTCTATCTGGACGTTTTTATCCTGCACTGCGGACTTAAAAGTTATATTCAATGGGGCACCGGCAAGAATTATGGAGAGATCTTCGGTTGAGGCGGAGATGTTCTTGGGCGCTGCCTGGAACTTCACTATTCCATTGCCCTCCGTTACCGGGATATTCGGCAGCGTAAGGCCCATGCCGCTCAAGGCGGCTTGACCTGCAGCTAAGAACCCGGGCTTTTCAATTTTAAGTTCGATATTTGGAGTAAGGGTGCCGTGCACCTTTAGATCTTGAACCTTGGGCGGCACTATTCCGCTCAGCTCCGCCGCTTGCAGAGCAGCCAGCTGAATTCCGCCGGATCCGATAGTAAATGCGCCGCTGGCGGTCTTGGTATTGAAACCGCCCGCCACATCGATGCGGTTCCCGAGAAGCTCGGCCTGCAGCTTAGGAAGAGCTAGCTGCCCTTCATCAGTTTTGAACTCGGTGCCGTCTGCGCTAACATTGAACGGCACTTTGCCTAATAATTTTCCGGTAACACGGAGGGAGGGTAGCTTGATGACGCCTTGCTCCATTGCAACTCCCGTCTTCAGATTTACAGTGTCAACGCTGTACTGCTGGTCCGGATTCGCAAGGTCTTTAAATACTATCGAGGCGTTTTGTACCTCAATGCTGTCCAGCGAGGCGGAGAATTGAGAGCCGGCTTTTGCGTCGGCGCTTTTCTCTGGAGATGGTGATTGAGCGGGAGCACCCTTCCCAGGGCTCTGTTTCACACCAGGTATTCGCACGCCCTCCTGGCTCTTAACTATGGTAACGGAAGGCTCAACCAGTACTATGCTGCTCACCTCGAGGCGCTTAGATAAAAGCGGGAGCAGAGCAGGCCGGAGCTTAAGAGACGCAAGCGAAAGTTTTTCCTGGCCACCGCTCTGTGATGCGACCGAGATACTATTTGCGACTATGTTTATAGCGGGAAAAAAGGAAACCTCCAGTTTGCCGATCTTAACCTCACTGCCGGTGGCATCACTTGCAATTTTTTCCAGCTGCGGTTTGTAGTTCTCGATCAACGAATTAAGATTATAAAATACATATGCCCCCGCCGCTGCAATAAGGAGGACTATAACTACAAGGGTTATTGATATTTTTCTAAGCATCTCTTTCTCCCGGTTACAGATTAGCTAGGTATATCAGAGTAACAAAAAGCTCACCAGGACATGCTGGAGCTATGAGGCCGCGGCGATTTTTGCTGCTTCTTCAATGCGAGATGGGTGTTCAAAATAGCGTGCGGACACCATCCTGGCTGCCCTTAGAGCGCCGTCCTTCAGCTCATCGATATGTATTTTCTGTTTATGCTTGATCTCGGTTCTTTGAGCCCACGCTTCATTGAGGACGGCAGTAAGCGACGCAGGAGTGAGCTTTGCAAGCTCTAACGCAAGATTCTCACACGATAACAATCGCATAAATCCGCGCACTTTGGGGGCATAAATAAGCCCAATAATAGGCGTCTCGACTGCCGATGCAAGCACCACGGAGTGGAAGCGCATCCCCATGAAGAGCTGACACTCGCGCATCACCGCCTGCATGTCGTGGCTGAGATAACGGGTGTTATCGATTACTTTAGTTTCAAGCAAAGAAGCAAGCTGCTGCGCGGTTGGCTCGTCCATCGGCTGTGTTGAGAATACTACAGGTACGAAACCGCAATTGCTTTGAGCCGCCTTTACTCCCTCGGCTAATGCCTTAAGGAAGGTCGAACGATCTTGCACACGCTCGTGGGAATCAAGCCACGAGTCGATGTAGCGGGTAACATTTATGCCGAGCAGAGCTGCATTTGGATCTATGCCGTTAGACTTTAAGATTTCACGTCCGCGATCACGGCTCGAGACGGGATTCAAAAAGGCCGCGTCTCCGGTTACCTGAATAGGCTGCGAGCAGCCTATCTCTTCAGCGAGCTTCTTGCTGTCGTTTTCACGCATGATTACCAAGTCGCACTGATTAAGTACCCAGCGCGCCATAATTCTGCTCAGCTTTGAAGGGAAGGGACCTATGCCGCACGAATAACACACAACTTTGCATCTCAAGAGGCGCGCAATCGGAACGATAAAGACCAGAGTTATCAGAAAATTGAATAGCGGATTAAGAATTTTTTTTCCGAATATTATACCGTCACATATGAAGGCCAAATCGCTTTTCCAGAGGCAGCGGATTGTAGGAATTCCGAGCAGCCTAATGCTGCCGGTCCAAGGCATAACGTCAACGCCCTTGACGGCGTATTTCGAACCGTAATTCTCATCGGTAAATTTAGGGTGAGTGCTGGGAACAAAGAACTCTGCTTTGGGCAGTTCCTTAGAGAACACATCGAGTATCGCCGACAAAATGGCGGCGTCTCCGACGTTCCGTCCAGAATTCGAGCCGAGTAGAGTTATGCGGGGTCTATCGCCTTTCACGTACTTACCTCAAGTGGTAGCCTTGCAATTGAAGCGCCATAAGGTATTATCACGGGACACGTTAAATAGCCAATATCCGGCTTTATTTTAGTGCACCATATCCTAATGGTAACTGGTGCCTGAAGCAGTGCTTCTGGAAGCAGTGTTTTTGAAAGGAGTGCCTCTGGAAGTAGGGGCGCCCGGAGGCAGGGCCGCCCGGAAGCAGCGGCCGGGCAGGGGATATCTTTAGCCATTGTAATCATCACATTCAATAAGCGGGTATGTCGGATCGACTGGAAGTCTATCGCAAAGTAATTCGCTATCTGGCGCCTTACAAGAAGGAGTTTGTATTTGCTCTTATTTGCATGGTGCTGTTCGGCGCATCGGACGGGGTGGTTCCGTTCCTGGTCAAGTATGTGCTCGACGGAGTGTTTTCACAGCGTAAAGAAGAGCTGCTATATCTGCTGCCGGTTGTTCTAATTTGCTTTGCGATATTTAGGGCGCTGGTCGACTTTGGGCAGCAGTTCCTAATGGCAAAGGTGGGCCATAATATCGTCAGAGACATCCGCAGCGAAATCAACCGGCACCTTCTGAAGCTCTCTCCTGACTATTTCGTGTCTCATTCAAGTGCCAATCTGATCTCGCGAATAACCAGCGACGTGATTCTAGTACGTACCCTGCTAACCGAGTCGGTGGCGGCAATATTGCGTGATTTGATCCGGATAATAGCTTTGGTCAGCGCAGCTATCTATCTCGACCCGCTGCTTGCGATGATTGCAGTGCTGGCGCTCCCTATCGGAGTAATTCCTGTGTATAAATTCGGTAGGCGGGTAAGAAAGTTTTCCCGCCAGGGCCAACAAGCTATTGGAAGCCTGAGCGCCATGATGCAGGAGGCCATTATTGGCAATCGCGTAGTGAAGATTTTCGGCCGGGAAAATTACGAGATTGAACGGTTCGATGCAGAGAATGAAAGACTGAACACTACCTTCGTACGAAGTGAACGGGTGCGCGCCCTGACGGGGCCGGTAAACGAAATTCTCGCTACATTGGCGGTTAGCGGTGTCATGCTTTACGGAGGACTCTCGGTTATAAGCGGGGTCAGAAGCCAAGGCGACTTCATTGCGTTCATTCTCGCAGTATTTTTACTCTATGATCCCTTCAAAAAGCTTAGCCGCGTTAATAATGTAGTGCAGCAGGGGCTGGCAGGAGCCGAGCGCGTTTTCGAGGTTCTCTCGGCAATGCCCGGGGTGGCCGACCCTGAATCCCCCATTGCCCTCACTTCGTCGAATCGCATCGAATTCAAAGGCGTAAGCTTTACATACCGCGGCTCGGACATCCCTGCGCTTTATGACATTAACCTGACCGTGGAGGAGGGGCAGAAAGTTGCCTTGGTCGGATTTTCCGGGGCGGGTAAGAGCACTATGATGGATCTTCTAGCTCGCTTCATCGATCCCACCGAGGGAACTGTCAAGATCGGCGAGGTTGACATATCAAGGGTACGGTTGGCTGAGCTTCGCGCGCGGCTGGCGATGGTGGGTCAACATACCTTCCTGTTTAACGACACCGTGTTCAACAACATCCTTTACGGCAATCCGAATGCCACCGCGGAGCAGGTATATCAGGCTGCCCGTGCCGCTTACGCCTTCGACTTCATATCGCAACTCCCGAACGGATTCGACAGCATGATTGGAGAATCAGGATTGTCGCTTTCGGGAGGAGAACGGCAGCGCATAGCGATCGCCCGTGCTCTACTTAAAGATGCTCCGATTCTTATACTAGATGAGGCCACAGCGTCTCTTGATACGCGCGCCGAAAGAGAGGTTCAGTCTGCTCTTGAGACTCTGACGCGCGGCAGGACTTCGCTTATTATAGCTCACCGCTTGTCAACCGTCAGAAGGGTAGACGTGATTATGGTACTGAAGGATGGCCGGATAGTTGAGAAAGGCGGCCACGATGAACTTTTAGCGCTGGGTGCAGAGTATGCAAAGCTCTACGATCTTCAGTTCGAGGACAAGGACGACGGCTCCGATGTCGATGAAGCGCTTATTAACTAATGTAAAGGTTGCGTTTGCAGTAGCTTTCGGAACCCTGGTGCTGAAGGGCCTCTACCTCACATTCCGGTCTTATGTAGTAAACTATGGCGACGGGTTCGATGCTAAATCTACCTTCGAACAGCCGAGAGTGATTGTTTTTTGGCATAATGGGCAGATTATAATGGTAATCTCCGCAAAAGAACTTTTCGGCCATCTTAAACGGCGCAAGATTTATACGCTGATTAGCCCGCATAGTGACGGGAGGATCATTGCGAGCGTTGCGCGGCGTTTCAAGATTGATTCGGTTGCCGGCTCATCAAGTAAACGGGGAGGGCCCGCATCTAGGGAGCTTGTAGAAAAGGCGCTGGGCGGCTCTCATGTGGCGATAACTCCTGATGGTCCACGCGGTCCGGTTTATGAGATGAAGCCCGGCGCGGTGCGCATTTCTCAGCTATCCGGGGCATGGATAGTGCCTCTCGGAGTCGCTGCCGATCGGTGTTGGCGTTTAAAGAGCTGGGACCGTATGATCGTGCCGAAGCCGTTTGCTCGAATCGCCCTAGTGGTCGGCGCGCCAATTGAGGTTCCTGAGCAGCTGGAGGGCAGTCGGTTTGACGAGATTCGGATGAAAGTGGAAGAGCAGATGAATTCTTTAATGAAAGAAGCGGAGAGTTATTTCAATGCTTAATGCAGCCTATTCGGCATTCACCGCTCTGCTCTCCGGGGCCGTTCTCCCGTTGTTTTTGGCCAGTGAACGAGGCCGGTCGAGGCTAGCCGAGCGATTCGGCTGCTGGAACCTGATATGTGGCGAGCCGCTTGCGTGGTTTCATGGCGCTTCGGTGGGGGAGGTGAACGGTTTGCTGCCATTGATAGGGGAGTACCGTAAGCGCAACCCTTCTGAGAAGATCTTACTTACCGCGACATCCAGCACCGCGCTCGAACGTTTGCCTGATGCGGTGACGCACGCCAGACTTCTGCCTTTTGACAGCAACTTTTGGATCCGCAAGGCGCTGCGGCAGATTTCGATAACTAAATTTATCGTCTCCGAGACTGAGCTTTGGCCGGGTCTAATCTCTCAACTACACCGCAAAGGTGTGCCGTGTTATCTTGTTAACGGAAAACTTTCGGATTTCACATGGCCGCGCTATCGCCGCCTTAGGTTCATATTCGGGCCTGTTTTGCGGAAATTTTCAAAGATTATGGTTACGGGAGCAAAGGCCGCAAACCGGTTTCAGGAACTGGGGGTCGCTAAAGAGAAGATTTTTGTGACTGGAAACTCGAAGTATGATCAGCCTCCGGCTATCACAGATGGCGCGCAAGCCGACCGTCTTCGCCGGGAACTTTTTCTATCCGATGGGGCGGTAGTTGTGCTCGGAAGCATTCGCCCTAGCGAGGAGCGGTACTGGTTTCCGCCGATCAAAGAGGCGCTTGAAAGCGGTGCCGCGCTAAATGTCGTAGTGGCGCCGCGCCACAAAGAAAAATTCGAGTATTTCGCGGACGAACTTAAGCGCAGCGGCATTCCCTTTAAGCGCTGGAGTGAAATGGGGGGCTCGGCAGCAAGTGAAAGGGTTGTGCTTTTAGATACCATGGGAGTTCTAAGCGGCATCTACGCGATAGCAGACCTCGCTTTTATCGGCGCAACTCTTGTCGACCTAGGGGGACATAACCCGCTTGAAGCCGCCCAGTACAAGGTGGGCGTTTGTATGGGACCTTATGCCACAAACATCAAAGATGTATTCGATGAACTTCTCTCGAAAGATGCCCTTTATCTCGTGAAGTCGCGTGATGATGTGGCAGCTCTGATTCATAAATTGCTGAAGGAGCGTGCTTCTCTGAAGGTAAAAGGGTCGCGCGCATTCGAGGTTTGGCAGGCTAATTTCGGGGCTACTGAAAGGATTCTGGAGAAATTAGACTTGTAGAAAACCAACTGGCCCTGTGCTTGGCCACAAGCCTGATCATTGGAAAATACTTATCGGATAGATTGTCGCTTCATGCTTCTAAAGTCATTATCGGCGATATACCAAGCTGTTACCGGTGCGCGGAACCTGCTCTATGACCGCGGGGTCTTGAAGACAAGCAGGTGCGGTCTTCCGGTTATAAGCATCGGTAATATTCAAGCTGGCGGAAGCGGCAAAACCCCGCTGGTCATATTTATGGCCGGAGAGCTTAAGCAGAGAGGCCGGCGGCCCGTAGTTCTTTCAAGGGGCTATGGCGCTAAGGTAGTGCGCCCTATGCTGGTTGACAAGGCTTCTTCCTTCGACGTGTGCGGCGACGAACCGCTGCTCATTGCCCGTTGTGCTGAGGTACCCGTGGTAGTGAGCCCGGACAGGGTGGCTGGAGCGGCTTTGATAGAGAACCAGCAGCTGGGCGACGTGATTGTACTGGATGACGGGTTCCAGCACCGCCGTCTGAAGCGAGATATCGACATAGTGCTTATCAACGCAGGCTCCCCCTCTGCCCTTAAGGACTTTCTTGAGAATCGCCTTTTGCCATACGGCAGTCTGCGGGAAGATCGCAATAAGGCCCTCAAGCGTGCGGACCTGGCCGTTATCTCCACCCGTCAACCGTCCATGGCTGTTGCAGAGGAAGCCGCAATTCTTCGTCTATTGCCGAAGCGCATAACTCTTTTCAAGAGTTATTTTGAGGGCAAAGAGGTCGCCGCTCTTGCGAACGGCTCGAAGCTGGAGCCGTGCGAAGTAGCCGCCTTTTGCGGCATAGCCAATCCGGACGCATTTTTTGCCACCCTTTCGCACCTTGGCTTCAAAGTTATACACAAAAAAGTATTCCGTGATCATTTCCGTTTCCACTCGTCTGATATAGCTGCACTGCGCAAACAGTTCCCGGCGCACCCGCTTGTCTGCACGGAAAAGGACGCGGTCAGGATTAGTGCCGACGAGACGGCGAATCTTTTTGTGCTGAAGGGCAGGGCCCGCATCGTGCCGGCGGATGCCTTCATGGTGCAGGTGATGAAGGCGCTATGAAAGTATTAATGCTAAGCGCCAATTTAGATCTTCCAGAAGCCAACTTGACAGCTGCGCTGCCGGAGCTTGGCGCTAATGTAACTTTGGTAGTAGAGCAGAACTCTCCTTACCAAGATGTGTTGAGAGGATTTACGGGCAGAGTACTCCATCATACATTTCCGAGCCGCTTCAACTTAGGCAGCATCCGCTGGCTACGGAGCCTGTGTAAAAAAGAAAAGGTCGATATCGTGCACTGTTTCAGTAATAGAGCGCTATCAAATGCCGTCCTGGCCGCAATTGGGACAAGAATCAAGATTGTCGCTTACCGAGGCACGGTCGGACATGTAAGTCGGCTCGACCCCTCATCATGGTTTGCTTATCTTAATCCGAAAGTTTCGAAGATTGTTTGTGTATCGGAGGCAGTCAAAAAGTATCTTGCCGGAAAGGGGGTGGATGACGGGAGATTGGTAAGGATATATAAGGGCCATGATCCGAAGTGGTACGATGGAATCATGGCGCTGCCGGTAGAGAAGTTTGCAATACCTGAAGGTTCGTTCACCGTATGCTGTACCGCCAATATGCGTTATGTCAAAGGGGTTGATGTACTGATTGAATCAATGCGCTTTATTCCCCCTGAGTCCAACGTTCATCTTTTGCTGGTTGGAGATGTACGGGATTCCGCCGTGCATACCACCAGGCAAAGCAGTAGTATGCGGGAGAGGATTCACTTTACAGGCTTTAGGCACGATGCGGTTGCCATTATGAAGGGCACTGATGCCTTCTGCATGCCATCGCGATACCGCGAGGGGCTCCCGAAATCGGTCCTTGAGGCGATGGCTTGCTCGCTTCCGGTGGTTGCTACAAATGTCGGCGGGCTGCCGGAGGTAGTACAGAACAACAAGAATGGATTTATCGTTAACCCCGACGATCCTGCCGCTTTAGCAGCGGCTATTTGCAAGTTGTCCGCTGATCGTGCTTTGGCCAAGCGCCTTGGCGAGACGGGGCGGCGGATTTTGAGTGAACGATTTTCTTTCGACGCGACACTCAGTCAGACTTTCTCGCTCTATCGCGAGCTGCTGGCTTCACAGTGATCAGCCTTTATCTTCTACCGCTATACAGCTGGATTTGAGACAGACCGCTCGCATCGGGGTTGCTTCACAGCGGTACTTGCAGGGCGAACACTTCGTGTTGTACTTGCGCACCATCTCCCGAATTTCCTCCTCTTTTAAGGCGTTGATGGCCGTTAAACAGCCAAAAGGGCATCCGAAAGATACTAGCTTACACTCTGAATCGTTAGCGCAGCCGCGCGCGGCATTAATCGCCGATTCGACACCTTCCGAGAGCGTCCGGCACTCCGGGTTTTCATTGCCGCTCTGCGCGGCTGAGAAACCGGGACTCTGAACGACGGATGCACAGAGCAGAATTGCGACTATAAACCGCCGAAGAATCACCTTGTTCGTCCTATTTGAAGCTTAACGTCGGCAGGAAGGGCAATCCAGCTCTTCGTTGCCCCCTTTGATTCGCGTACCATCGAGCTAAAGAGCGGCTCGGCATCACTCAAATTCTTGATTCTCCCGTCATCCATAAGCACGAGCATGGACTGCCTGTCGTCACCGGCATGCATGTCATGAGTTGAAATGCGGTGTACGTAGTACCTAGGATCGTAACCGGATGTTATTGCAGCGCAGCAGACCTGCTCCAACAGATTTTTTTCGTTATCTGTTTCACGGACGCGGATTGTTTTAAAGAGCCGGCGGTTGAAAAGCCGCTCGGCGAGATCCGCCAAAATGCGATCGTTACTGTCGCACCAACGCATTAGGTGGTAGCGCCACCAGCTCTCGCGCATGGAGTAGACCGTTTCAAGATTGAGGTCGGCAGGGCTTTGAGCATCCAATGCCTTTCGCATGTATTCATCAGCAAACTCGAGCTTCGAGCCAAGGTCGCGGGCGCGCATAACCACAGCTTTATTGAGACAGTCGGCCGCCAGCAAAACGCGATGCTGATAGATCTGCCGGTACATTGCATGTCTTGATACGGCGAAATGCATCATCGCATCTAGCCGGTTCTCTTTAAGGGCCAGATGTTTATCGCCCGTGATTACGATAGATTCGATAAGCGCCGGAATATTGTATTTACCGTAACTGACTCCGGCCAGGATACTGTCTACCATGCACCAGTTCCCGCGATCGACGTTCCATCCGCCGCCCGAGATGATTTCCCATGTCCAAGGCGGCAGTTTGGAGTCCTCTAAAATTATGCGGCAAACTAAATCGGGAAGATTGTCGCTGTAACGCGCAAAGATGCCCTGCAGCGATTTACTTTCCTTGATAATTCTACAAGCCACCGACTCATGCTTGTCCTCTTGATTAGGGAACCAGGTCTTGTAGGCCGTGTGAGAGCCCGGAGCTAAATGTCCTATATCGTGAAGAAGTGCGGCGGCCGAGACCCCCTGGCGGTATGGTTCAATCTCATCGGGATAACTCTCGGCCAGTTTGTGCATCACCATGTTCGCCAGAAACGCCACTCCCAGCGAATGCCCGAAGCGCGAGTGTTCGGAGAACATGTAAACCAAGCGGGTATTTGCCGTTTGACTGATGTCGCGCAGCCGTTGAACCCATCTGTCATCTATTAGATCCAATAGTAGCGCATCTTCTTTGCTGGCCGGGGAGAAGGAGATCGCCTGATGGACGACGTCGGCGAATGTGATATTGGAAGCACTCATTAGCTCTCACTACTCAAAAAGCGGCCTGCTGCCGACAATCTCAATACCGAATGATTGTATGCCGAGAGGGCCACGGCGGGTATTAGTCAAAAGTTCAATGCGGCGAATACCCAAATCCTGCAAGATCTGGGCGCCAACTCCGTACTCGCGCATCATGGTAGCAGGCTTTTCCGAGAATTTCGAATGCCAATCGCTAATTTGCTGGCGCAGCTGGCCTCTAAACGGCCGCCGGAGATAAATCAAAACGCCGCGTCCCTGGTCACCTATGGCTTTCAAAGAGCGGTGCAACTGTTGTCTGGTAGGCGGGTTCTCTCCGCCGAAAACATCACCGAAAGTAAACTCCGCCTGAACACGGGTAAGAATCGGCTCGTCCGGCGTTATCTCGCCCTTAATTAGCGCCAAGTGCTCACCGCTGTGCATTTTGGAACGGTAGATGATTGATCTTAGTTCGCCCGCTAGCTTAGTGGGCAGTTTTGCTTCCGCGACCCGCTCAATTATTTTCTCCCGCTCAAGACGGAAACGCGTCAGGTCAAAAAGAGTAACGAACGGCAGGTTATGCCGCTGCGCTAGCTCCTCAACCTCCTTCACGCTGCTTGGTTCGCCGGATCGATTCAATATTTCTAAATAGGCTGCGGCATCGGTATAGCCCGCCATTTCCACAAGATCCAAAGCTCCTTCAGGTAAAGCATGCCGGATCAAAACTCCGCCTTCGCGTGTTTCGACCGGAAAGATGTGGCCGGGGCGGACTAGTTTTCGGGGATTTACCGACTTTGCACCCAGCACACGGATGGTGCACGCTCGATCGGCTGCACTGATGCCGGTCGTAACTCCTTCACGCGCTTCGACAGAGATGCAAACCTTGGCGCTCTCTTGCTTCTCGATGGCCTGGGTAACGTGACTGCTGGGCCGTTGCATCGGTGATAGGAGAAGGGCAGCGGAGCGTTCAGGGCTGATAGCAACAAACAGAGATCCCGAGCCAAGCATCAGCATCTCATTGACCGTATCGGCCGTTATCTGCTCTGCCGGAGCAACCAATACCGCACGTGGCTTCGCTGCGACAGAGTCAATCAGAATGATGAGCCGTCTTTTACGGAAATGCTCTATAGCCTCCAGAAGCTGGGATGCTGATGCTCCAACCAACTGCGCCTGATTCTCCATTTAACTACACATCAAATTTGACCGTTTAGCATCTTTTGCCGGGTAACATCTCACACATCCCGGCGTGAGGCGGAGATCATATATTACGGGCAGCCCAAAGGAATCTCAATGAATCCGAAAGCGGAGCGCAGCAGGAGGCATGGAGCATTTAGCTCAGGGCCATCCAGAGGGACCTGTTATTATTCCAATAGGTTAGATAGGCGCAATGCCGATGTCGAAAAATCCAAGGAAAGCGTGACCGGATATAAAAAGTGGATTATTTTTTTGGTTTAAGTTTAGCTAACTCTCTGACGACATTTCATTATATCGCGTACTTGAGCGGGGTGCGTAATAACCGACAGAAATGGAAAGAGGCTGTATGCAAGAATTAGCAGTGCAGGGGCCGGAGACAGCCGGCAATGAGCAGAGTGAATCAGATAAAGCACTAATTCGCGCGCGACGCACCGCGTTTGTCGCTAGGTTTATAGTCCTTCGCGAGGGGAAACGCACTCGCGCTCATCGGGTGATAGAGATGATGAGTTGGGAAGATCTCACCACGGCTGAAGAGCTATGCGAGCAGTTTAGGCAGGTGTTTGTCAAGAACGGAGACAACATGCAGCCGGTGGAGAGAGACCTTCGCCGCGCTTTGGCGCACGCCAGCCGATCACTTAATTATTTTATCAGCGAGTATTCTTCAAGGGCGACCTCCAACTTCATCGATTCGCTTGTAGATTACGAACGGTCCAATTCGCTTCTTTTCGGGGCTGACGAGCAGCCAAAGCCGGGCGGCTGGCGTTTGCCGCGAGAGCTGATGAAAATGAAAGGCCAGGGCCAAGGTTAATGATCACGGTGCTAGAGCATGACGGAAGACTCATCTGACAGCTCGGGCCGTCAAGTTCAAAAACGGGCGATTGCCCTTCATTACAAAGATGCGACCGAGCTGCCCAAGGTTCTAGCCAGTGGAGTCGACGAAATAGCATTGAGAATCATTCAGCTGGCCGAGGAGCATGATGTTCCGGTTCACCAGGACAAGATGCTCAGCGAATTGCTCGCAAAGGTTAATCAAGGGGCACCGATCTCTCCCGAGAGCTACCGGTTGGTTGCGGAGGTGATATCGTTTCTGTATCACATGAACAAGGAGTGGCGCGAAAAGCATCCCAACCTTAGTGCTGTACTAGAAAGCCCTGTAGTCGGCAGTCTGCCTGAACCGCCTCAGAGCTCCGTACAGCTAAAAGCTAACGAGCCTGAAGCAGCCGCTTCAATCCCCTCGGAACCGCCAAAGCCCTAAAGCTCTAGAATAAAGCGTAGATGAACGGCGAGAGCGCGGAGCCCTGAGTGGCTACGATCAATAAGCCTAGACATAGGAAGACCACAATCATTGGCACAAGCCACCAGGCCTTCTTCTCCAACAACAAGGCGAAGATCTGTTTAACGGTACTGGATTTACTCATACGGTCTCCGATGATTATTGCAATTTACGCAGCCTGCTTATTCTCAGAGCGTCCGTCGATGATGCGGTCGACCTCTTCTATAAGAGATCCGATGGCATATGCCCAAACGTACTGCCCCGCTTTCCTGCCCGTTAAGGCCTCCGCGATATCGCCCTTATCTTGAACACGGTGCTTTAGGAATAACTGCCGCCCATCCGTAAGAAGCACCATATCTGTGGGGCTCTTATGAAGTTTAGGCAGCTTCTTTCGCAGATAGTCAATGCCGCGCCGGAACCTGTTAACCGGCAGTCCTTCACGCTTCATTCGGAACAGCCAGCAAAGGAGAATAAGATCGGCATAAGAGTATTTTTTTCGCCCTCGGCTTTTCGACTTTCCGGTAGCAGGGACTAGATTAGTGCGCGAGTAATAATTCAGCAGCGCCAAACCTATCTTTTCGGCACCGCCCGTCAGGCTTCTGAGAATTCCCTGCACGTCTTTTGCGGTGAACTCGCGCTCGAGCGCAACAACAGAAGACCGATCAGACCTTTCCGAGCTCTTGGATGCGGCTCGCTCAGTTGTAATCATGTGCCCGTAATCTCCCTCGCGCAAAGTCCAAAGACTGTACCATATGAAGCTAATCTTTGTGGAAATCTATGTCAACGTGCTAAAAGT
>JAGFJO010000118.1 GCA_024102635.1 Deltaproteobacteria bacterium | reverse complement strand
CATCGAGGGAAGCGAGTCGAAGGTCCTGCCCTGAGCGAGCGACCTGTCCCGAGTAAGGGCGCACCGCGCACGCATCGAGGGAAGCGAGTCGAAGGTCCTGCCCTGAGCGAGCAAAGCGAGTCGAAGGTCCTGCCCTGAGCGAGCAAAGCGAGTCGAAGGGTCTCTAGAACGGCCTAGTTTTTCATCAAAATTGCACTCAACTTCGAGCCGGCCGCCACTGCCTAACGAGGTCCGGGGCAGTTTTCTACGGAGCACGCTTGCTTCGCTTAAGCAGATTCTCTACCCGCTTCAGCAAAATCTTACGCTGCATCGTCTTCTCGCAGTAGTCATCGGCGCCGAGTGAGAGCAATGAGAACTCCTTTTCGCGATCGTCAAGCACTGTAAGGACTAAAACGGGAATATTCTTAGTGCGGGCTTCACCCTTGAGCCTTTTTATTAGCTCAGGGCCATCAACTCCCGGCATCATGACGTCTGTGATCACAAGGTCGGGAATCTCCTTCTGAAGCAGAATCCACGCCTCATCACCATCACCGCACGAGATGACATCGTACTTTTCATCCTTAAGCACCATCGCTATTAAGTCACGCTGGTCAGGGTCATCTTCCGCTAAGAGGATCAGGGCGCGGCTTCTTTTGACTCCCAGTTTTTGCCGGATATCCTCGGCGTTGCCCATGAAAAAATCATCCGACACGTCGATTGCTCCTTCACCATCCTGGGATGGCCGCGCTAACTTGGTTGGAGCGCAGTAGGATGGCTTATTATTGAAAGATTGCAACGTAACTTTGCCATTGGGCGTGTCGTCGCTGCTCAACTTCACACTGCATTCGATTGAAGTTCCTTCGAGTTGAACTAGGCAAGGAAAAGATGTCTCCTTGTCGCTGAGTAGTGCCGCCTTCGCTCCCGGACCAGAATGTGTCTTCAGCCATTCGACAATCGGTTCAAACCAGCTGAGTTTCGCCGTGCTACACCTTATCTCAGTAGCGTCCCGGTTGATGGCGATTTTGAGCCCGTCCTTACCCGTCTGAAAAGAGACCTGGTCAGCCTCTAACTGTTCCACCTCAGAGAAAAGCTTTGCGAAAAAACGATCTAGGCGTTCCTTAAGATCATTCGGTGTAGAGTCTGCACTCATGTTAGTCTCGAACCTGTAGATTGCCGCGCTCGGCAGCGGTGGATCTAATATCGGTCAGGTTTCCCAATTTATAAAAACAGAATTAATATCGCGGGACCCCGGGCGATATTAGGACTAGGCCGGGGCTCTCTATTAAAGTATAAGTGCTTGTAAACAGAAGTAAAATCTGCCGGTTCGAATGAACGTTGTTTGTCGGCTTACTTTATCACCTGGGCAGTCATGCGCTGCCGCTTTGAGCCGCCAGGCTTTAGCCGGATTTAAATCAGTCACTGAATGAAAAAATACGGCCTGCGGCTAGCGATTATAGGTTTTGCAATCGGCATCGGAGTTGGGCTTGGGATCTTAGCTCTTAAAAATTTTGCCGCCCGGCAACTTGTAGGGCTTCTCCAGGACGAGGTGCAGCTTTCGACGGGATGCAGTTTCTCGATTGATAGGATAGATGTCTCTCTTCTTAGACTCAGGGTGGACGGCTACGGCCCTAGAATGGTGTGTAAAGATGGCATTCCCCTTTCATTCGAGAAGCTGGATGGAACCTTCTCCTTGTCCGCTTGGCGTGACCACATCGTATATCTTGATCGGCTCAGGCTCTTTCATGGACGAGCCGACGGCGTGGGGCCACATAGCAAAACTTACAAGTTTGTCGACTCTCTTCTAGCTCCCGCTCCTCCAGAACGGGACTATCCGGGACGGTGGAAGCTAAAGCTAAGAGATCTGGAGATTCATGACTCTTCGGCATCGCAACGTATTGGGTCGCTGGAACTGGAGGCCAAGGGAGTATCCGTAATTGTAAAGCGAACTCCTGAGAATAATTTTTCTCTCGTTCCGCATATCAAGACAGTTGAACTTAACTTCACAGGGCAAACAGGCAACGCAGTCTCTTTTGGGAATTTGGGCGCCGAACTTTACATTACAGACGACTATATAGATTTTCGCCCGATAAAACTTACCCTTGATAGAAGTTATCTTAGCGCCGAAGCGCGGGTCGAGGTTCCTGGAAGCGAGAGATTGACCGGAGAGGCCGGATTTCTGCTGTCAAAGGATCTTCCGCTTGGCGGCCATTACCTGCCCTCAGAGATAGAAGGAAGCGCCGATATCTCGGGAATCTTGGAGAGTCCGCAATTTGACGGAAAATTTGAGGCAGCGACCACTCCATTTTTACTTAACTATCAGAATGTGAACTTGGGCGAGTTCGACTCTCTTGAGGGAGGCTTCCGAATTTCCTCGGAGAATGGCCCTTTCAAATTTACCGTGCCCACCTTTCTAATGCTCGGCGCTGAAAGGGAGATCTCTACTTCGGACCCTGTTGTCATTACAGAGGAGCTTCTTTCTGGCACCTTCCGCTTCGCTCTCGATCGCATCGAGGTGGGGGGCCTGAAACTCGAGGGTCTTAGCGGGACGCTTAAGTTAAGCGGCTCGCCCGCCGCGCCCTCTTACCGGCTGGAGCTAAGTGCCGCCAAGATTCAGCACTCGGATATATCACTTACCTCCTTAAAAGCGGAGCTGAATGGAGATAGTGACTCTCTTCGGTTTCAGATTTTCCATCCACATGACGGCTCGGGATCGCTCGAGACCAAGGGACGGCTCTTGTTTCGCGACGGGGACGTAATAGTCGAAGACGGAACATTGGCAGCCAAGGATCTCTCCGCCGGATGGCTCGGCGGCAGCGGCTCCGACGAAGGAAAAAAGATTGCAATAGATGCTGAGGGCTCCGTTTCGGGCCCCCTTGATGGGAAACGCATCGCTTCTGAACTCACCTTTAAAGTTAAACCTCACTTTGGAGAGCATCCGACGCAGCTTGAGGGAGGGATGAACATTCACGGTGGTGCATTGTCGCTCAGCTTCGCCGATCAAGAGGAGGTCTTCACCGGGGCCTTGACCGGACGCCTTTCGGATAGTGAGCCATGGCAGCTTAAGTTGGAGCTGCTTAAGGAGCAGCTGGCCTCCCGCATCGGGGTGCCGTGCGCAGCCATCAAGGGGGTTCTAAAGTATTCTTTTCAGCCGCATGAATGGCGAAATGGCAGCGGAGCATTGACGATTAATCGGCTCGGCCTAGGATGCGCGCCCTACAAACTCGGGATTACAGATGAGAAGGTGATATCGATTCAGAAGGGCAAGCTCCATTTCAACCAGCTGAAGCTGTCCGGAAGGAAAAGCGACTTGGTGCTTAACGGTACCATTGGTCTTGAGAGCGGACTGGATCTCACAATGCAAGGAGCTTTTGAGATCGACGCGCTGGCGCCGCTACTTCCTAAGATCGACGATCTGCACGGGCGCTTTGTAGGAGCTATCGCACTCAGCGGCCCTCTATCTTCGCCGTCCCTGAACGGGAACGCGGCGCTTTCTGATTCCGGATTTCATTTGGAATCGGCAGGGATCGATGCCAGTGGAATCAGCGCGGTTGCTTCACTGTCTGGACAGGAGGTCAAGATTGAATCACTTAGTGGCGAGCTTAACGGAGGCCGCATAACGGTTAGTGGGTCGATCTTTCCGCTGCAGCTTGAACAGTCCAAGCTATTACTCAACCTCAAAAACTCCATCTTCAATCCATATCCCGATCTAAGCTTAATGGTATCCTCCGAGCTGACAATGACTCAGAACTCTGCAGGCGTGCCCTTCGTTGAAGGCCTTGTCACTATCGACAGTGCCGAGTTTGCCCGCAATATGGATCTTCGCTCGGTCGTAAGGTCGATATCTCAGTTCCTGCTCTCTCGCTCCCGCTCGGTAAAGCAAAGCGGCGAACTTCCTCTTATCGAACTCAATGTGGGTGTCAGCGGTTCGAGAAACATCTTCGTGTTTACTAACTGGCTCAATGCAGAGCTTAGAACCGACATAAAGGTGAGAGGGACGGCGGAAGATCCGCAGCTCAGCGGCACTGCCGAAGTTCTCAGCGGCTGGTTTGGCCTTAAAGACAGGCGCTTTGAGATCACCTCCGGAACTATTGAGTTCAAACCGGACCTCCCTCAGCCGCTGCTTGATGTTGTTGGCGAAGCATACCTTTATTCGCGGACCGGTGAGACGGTACTGGTGGTGGTCGAGGCGCAAGGTCCGGTAGCATCGCCGAAAATAATACTCTCTTCAGACAAAGCTTACTCCGAGCGTGAGCTGGTTGCCCTTATTTCAGGGGGGTCGGCCTTTTCAGGGAGGCGTTTGCAAAGCCCCTTGGATTCGCAGCTCGACTTCGCGGCGCATAACGACATTTTTGATGAGGAAGAGGGCTTCAGCCTGGCTAGGATTTTATCTCACTTAACCACACTCGATTCAGTCACCCTAGAGCCCTCGTACAACTTCCAATCCGGCGCTGTTGAACCTGCAATTGTCGCCCGTAAGCGGCTGCTGGAACGGCTCACTTTGCAGGGCGAAAGTTTCTTCGGCAGCAGTGAGGCGCCGGCCCGGCTTGAGGGAGTATACGCGTTATTTAACGCTTTCAGCGCGTACGGTTCACTGGAATCCCGAAGTATAAGAGAGAATACCGCCCTTGAAGCGGGGGCCATCGTCACTATTCTTTCGGGACAGAGAGAATTCCTGACGATTAAGTTCGAAGGGAATGAGGAGTTTGATGCGCTTGAGCTGCAGCGCGCAATTCGCATCAACTCCAACTCGCGCATAGAGTGCAAGGAGGCCGCGCGGTTGCGCGATGCATTGGAACGCTTTTACCACTCGCACGGATTTTTTGACGCTTCTATCCGTCAGCACTACGAATTGGAGAGTTATCCATGCCGGAGAATCGATTTCTTGATCGAAGAAGGCGCACAAAGCACTGTTGCTTCGGTTAGACTCATAGGTGATCGCCTGCCGGAGATAAAAGAAATCTCCTCTGTCACCGCAATCGATGAGGGCTCCGTTGCCTCGCAGCAACTTCTGATTAGCAAGGAGCGCGATCTCGTAATGCTGTTAAGAAATGAAGGTTACATATCCGCAAGAGTCGACTCCCGCTACGTGCGGTCGGACTCCGCCGGAAAGGACCTAGAGCTCAACGTGCGGCTGGGACGTCCGGTAACGTTCGTCTTCAAAGGCAATAAGGAATTCTCGGCCCGCGAACTTTTGGAGTCCATCAATCTCTTTAACCGTAAGCTTCCACTCGGCGCGAACACCATCAATATACTTGTTGAGAACATTGAACGGAAGTACCGCGAGGCCGGCTACCTATATGCCACAATCTCTCACAGCCGCGAGGAGAGCGAGTCGGGACGGGCGATATACTACATCGACATCAACGAAGAAGAACGGGTTGATGTCGGTGAAGTTGATCTGCGCGGATTGACGCTTCTAAAGGTTGAAGAGCTACGAGCTATTCTTAAGGAAAGGTATCCGGAGCGTTATCTTGAGATACTCAAGCCTAAGGCTGCTCTGGCTGAACTTCTTGAATCAAATGTGGAAGCCATCGCGGAATCATACTGGAATGCCGGATTTCCCGAAGCCCGCGTTTCCTACAACATCGTACCCGATGAAAGCGGTAAGAAAGCCGTGATTGTATATAACATTAAGGAGGGACCGCGGCTGCTTTCAGAGTGGGTTCATGTCGCTGGGCTGCCCCCAGGGTTCCACGCGCAGCCCCCGCGAGGGAAGTACTCAATCGCTGAAGCAAACACATTCATCGAAAACACTCTGCGCAAACTCCGTGAAGAAGGGTACCTGAAGGCCTCCATTTCAAGCACTTATGATCACTCCATCAGGCGCCTACAGGTGTTATTCGAAACCGGCGACCGCACTTTGATATCTCGCATTGTCGTGGATGGAAACGACAGAATAAGTGAGAACGTCATTAGAGATCGCTTGGGCCTAAAGTCCGGTGACCCGTGGGACCTCGATCGCATAACGGCGGCCAAGAAACGGCTGCTGCGGCTCGGACTTTTCTCCAGGATTGAGATTGAACCCTTTGACGGAGCGTTGGACTCGGCTGCGGAAGAGATGCATGTGCGCCTCGAAGAGCGGGCGCTTCAGACACTGGAGATCGGGGCTGGAGCCAACTCGACTTACGGACTGCACCTTTTCTCTGAGGCAACGGACAAAAGTCTTTTTACAGACGGGCGCTCTATTTCGCTTATCAGTGATATTTACTACAAGCCCCAAGAGGACCTGATCACCCAAGGCGTTGCCGGGATTATCTATACCGATCCGAATTTCATCTGGGACGAGTATGTACTAACCGAGGATCTCCGTTACCAAAAGTACGACATATCGACTCAGGAGTTCGACCTAGATCGGGGCTCGTTAGCCTCATATATTTACAGGAATTGGAGCGAGACAGCCGCCTTCTCCTTCGGCCACACCTTCCAACGCGAGCAGCTTGATAATGTATCGCCTGGCGCAATATTGAGTCCGCTCGATACCGGGAATCTAAATCTAAGCTTTCTTTCCGGCACTGTCTCATTTGATCACCGGGATGCTCCCCTGCAACCCTTCGAGGGCTACTCTTTTGATATGGATTACAAGCTCGCGACCGAAGCTATCGGATCTGATGCCAACATCGGTGCCCTCGGCGGCCGCTTTAGTTGGATTCAGCCTCTAGAGGAAAAAGGCCGCGGCTTCTCCCTCGCACTTGCTACTCGCTTAGCTTCCTCTTGGGCCTTCGGTGGAACAAGCGATGTCCCAATCAGTCAACGGTATTACCTCGGCGGGCGCAGTTCAATTCGTGGATTTAGAGAAAACTCTTTAGGGCCTCGCGGACCGGATGACAGCGTTATCGGAGGGGATCTTCTTGTGGCAAACAACTTCGAACTGCGTTACATGCTGAGTGAATATACGGAAGTCCACGGATTTTTGGATGCAGGCACTGTGTATTTAAAGGAGCGATCAGTGGCAGTTGATGATATGCGCTACTCGACGGGCATAGGCTTCAGATTAATCTCTCCTCTCGGCCCAATCGGCGTAGACTTAGGGCACCCAATTAACGAGAAGTCGGGTGAGCCATCACTGCGCCTGCACTTCAGTATCGGCAGTAACTTTTAGTTTAATTTGCTTGCACTACAAGCCAATTTGGCCGAATTTGCGATCAGTGGATGCAATTATTTTTGATTTTTTACCGTGTAAATTCAGCGGTTTATCCGGGAACCACTGATTTTTGACGCCTCCAACAATCGAACTGCATCTTATTTTCTCAGAAGGTGAATGGAAGGTTTCCGCATGAGAAGTTTAACCCGTAATTTTGCTGAACCGGGAACCTGAATTGTAAAACAGCCGTTTTCGGGAATGCCCGGTTTTGAACGAGGTCTCATATGGTTAGCGTAATCTTATTTGCAAGCGAAAAGGCACGAGAGAAAGCTGCAAGCGCCGCTTCAAAGATCATGAGCGCCGGCAACACTGATCTGATAATCGTTGGCGATGCGTCATTGGAAGGCGTCGCTGATGGAGTGTTCGTATCAGCTTCAGATGGGTCGTCATTAAGCGAAGCCACTCAACTTGCCATCAAAGCGGCTAAATCGCCCTCGGTTCTCTTCCTAAGCGCCGACTGCGAATTTACCCCTGAGATGTTAAACGCATGGCTGCTTGAAACTTCACAGCTTTCGTCTTCCATTAAGTACAGCAGCTCACAGGACTACAGCGACGCTTTGAGCCTCAGCACTCTTTCAGGAGAGGCCATTGTGGAAGCAGTGCAGCACGGCTCCAGCTGGCCGGTAGGGGCGCTCGCACTTCCGGCACAGTGGGCTGCTCAAAGCATTACAGCGAGCTCCGTCAGCTACCTCGACCTGGCCGCTCAATTAATCATGACTGCGGCAAACGAAGGAATGGAGATTGAGGCTTTTTCGGCCGCCATAGGCGGGATGGATACGGTATTAACTCCCTCCCCCGAGGTTTGTGCCTGCATTCTAGCGAATGCCGTTAACATCTTTCCTATCGAGGAACTTTTTCCGAACCACGCTTGGAAGGAGCACTCTCAAGAAGCAGCAGCCGCCTCTTACCAAACCTTGGCAGCCGTATTCATCAGGCTGGGAGATCTGAGCAACGCGCTTGATTCGCTACGCCTGAGCGACCAGTTCGAAGAGAGCCCCCGTTCACTAGCACTGCGCGGATTGATCGCGCAAATTCGTGGTGAAACTCTCGGCGCTGTAGCGAACATGGTATCCAGCCTGCAGCAGTATGAAGCCCGAAAGAAGAGCGAGGGTCGTTACATCCGTTTTCAACCTAAGGATCTGGAGATCGTAAACACCTGTCTTGCTTCAGGTCTTGAGGCTCTTAACAAGCGCAATAATGACCAGGCTCTGGATCATTTCGCAAAGGCGGTTTTTAACTTCGACGCCTTTTATTCACAGCTCGGACTGGATAGTCTGGAGCGGAGTGAGGCATAGAGCAAAACGGTCGTAGCTTGCTGAGCGCCATCTACTGGAGCGCCGTAGAGCCCTGAGCAACTTGTCCTGAGTAAGAGCGCAGAGCGTGGGCATCCAGGGAAGCGAGCCGAAGGTCCTGTCCTGAGCGACTACTGGTTCAGACCCAGACATAGTTGACACAATAGTGCCATGACATGGTTGACAGTTAAGCCGAGTGTTTAATACCTGAGATATCTCCAGTTATCAAATCATATTCAATCAAAGGCTGGCTGAAATTGGCATCTGATCGAGCGAGCAAAGCATTGCCGAACCAGATGTCTACTGAGCCATCCTTTGTAAATTCGAGACCTATGTTTTCTGCTCCGAGAGCTTTTGAGAGAAAGTATCGTTTTCCGTTCCATTTGAACTGCCCTTGTCGATTGACGAAGCGAGGATGCATTTGAGATGGATATTCAAGAGCTGGCTCTGCAAGTCTGTATTTACGCTTTGAACGAGTATAAACCTGTGAGGGAGTTTTGTCTTTTAAGGAATCGTGGGGTCTGATGCAGTTAAAGTCTTCTCTCCACCCGTCAGCAATAATTTGCTGTTGAGCGAGTGAACGAGCGGGACAGTCTTGCATATCTTTTGCCATGTCTCGATGCATTCGCTCGTGTCCGGCATTGTACTGAGGGCTTGCAGATGGAATAAAGTTTGGTGTGAAATCCACCAAGCTGAAAGCCTGCTGAGCCCGCACAAACCTTGAGAGTAGGAGAATGGACACCCATTGTCGCTGCGAATAAGCTCAGGCAGTCCATACTGCAAAAAGCAGCGTATAAAAGCCTCTTTTACAAGATCCAGCGAGGGACTCGGAAGCATTTCGATAGCAAGCACCATCTTGCTGAATTCATCTCGAATAGTAAGGGGAAATACCTTTTTGCCATCCCGCGTTCGCCACCAACCCTTGAAGTCTGTAGTCCAGATATGATTGCACCACTGTGAGCGCACTACCGTTCTTCGTGAAACTTTTCGACGACGGCGCATCCGTCTCGTCGTAACCAGATTACACTCTTGAAGAATCCGATGAAGCGTTCGACGTGATGGAACGTCTTTAAACTCTTTCAAGAGAATCTTGCGGATCTTACTCGCTCCCCAGCTCGGATGAGATTGTCGATACGCCACCGTTCTTACCGTAATCTCGTGAGAAACTACTTTAGTACTTTTATGAGGTCTTCGAGAGCGATCCTTTAGCCCAGGTAACCCACTCTGCCTAAAACGCTCTATCCATTTGTACCCGGCAGTTCGGCTTATTCCGTATCGCCGACATAACTCGCTGTGCGAGCACTGTCCATACTCCATCACAAATTGCATTCTTTGGTTTAACACGCTTTCAGTTCTCCATGGCATAATTCTGTCCCCCCTCGGGGGGACAGAACAGTTAAATCTTCTCTAACTGTCAACCATGTCGTGGCACTGTTGTGTTAACTATGTCTTGGCCAATTCA
>JAGFJO010000111.1 GCA_024102635.1 Deltaproteobacteria bacterium | reverse complement strand
TTCTTTCCAGCATACGATATAGTCCTTGTATTCATTTTATTTCCTCCGATCAGGGTTAAAGTTGTCGCAAACTCAACCTGTTACGATCGGAGGAAATTTTCAACTACGCCTCTCCATAGCAACTGTTGTAAAGGAAAAAAGTAGCCCCGCACCAGCGGCGGGGGTTAGAGGCGGCCGATCAGGTCATAGCCGCTGGTGTCCGTTATGAGAACCTGCCGTATCTCGCCGGCGGGGATGCTTCGCTCATCTGACTCTTCGCTCACATCGTTAACTATCACGCAGCCATCGACCTCAGGAGCCTGAAAACGGGTTCTGCCGCTCAGCAGCAGATCGCTCTCTTCGTGCAGCCCTTCGACCAACACCGGAAGGGTCTTTCCCACCAATTCACGCAGTCCGGTCTGTACGACATGTTGCTGAGCCTGCATTAGACGATTTCTGCGCTGCTCTTTCTCTTCCTCCGGTATCTGGTTATCGAGCTCAGCAGCCGGCGTGCCGCTTTCCCGGGAGTAGGTAAATACTCCGACACTGGAAAAATGCCCTTCGCTTATAAATTCTTCGAGATCGACTATATCTTCCTCCGTTTCCCCCGGAAATCCTACAATGAAGGTAGTTCTGAGTTTCACTTGCGGCGCGCAGCTTCTCATCAAATCGACAATCGGTCGTGCAGCATAGCGCCCGACCGGCCGTTTCATGGCCCGCAGCACAGCTTCGCTCGAATGTTGCAACGGAAGATCCAAATACTCGCAGATATTAGGAAGCTGTTCGATTGCCTGCATAAGCTCTGCGGTAATTCCCACCGGATATGCATACAGCAGGCGTATCCAAGGAATGCCGCTCGAGCTATCGAGTTTTCGTAATAAATTAATCAGGTCACCCCCTTCCCGGCGGTCTTTGCCGTATGAGGTTAGGTCCTGCGCCACTAAATTAATCTCTTTAACTCCGTAAGAAGCAAGAGCTCGAGCCTCGGATACAATTGAATCCACGGGCCGGCTTCGCATGGCGCCCCTGATTTTGGGAATTATGCAGAATGTGCAAGGACGGTCACATCCCTCCGATACCTTTACATAGGCGGTATGGGGCCGGGTAGACAACTGCCGCGGCATTTTCTCATCGTATATGAAGTATGGACGGGCAGCCCCCTCCAACATGCTTCGGACTTCCGAACCTTGCGCCACCTCACCCGCCAGTAGCAGATCGTCCACACCTATGAATGCATCTACCTCGGGGAAACTTGACTGAATGTCTCCGTTGTAGCGCTGCACCATACACCCGGCCACAATTAGACGCCTAAGCCTGGCGCTTTTCTTAAGCTCTGCTACATCAAGAATGCAATCGATACTCTCCTTCACCGAGCTTTCTAGAAATCCACAAGTGTTTACGATGATTACCTCGGCTGATTCAGGATCACTGACAATCTGATAACCGGAATTACGCAAACTCCCCAGCATCACCTCCGAATCAACCTGATTCTTGGCGCATCCAAGCGTTATTACCGCCGCATTGCCGCGATACTGGTTAGCAGGAAGAGCGGACCCACTCTCTGTCACATTAAATAGAGCGGTAGCGCACTGAGTCTGACTTTGGTCGTCGACGATTGAAAACGGAGATTTCACTTTATCCTCTCCCCGTTCTACGGTCATTTATATCAATTCCCTCGGGGAATTTTGTGGAATAAACTTCCGGTGAGATGACCTTGTCCGTTTCGATGGAGCTAAATACCATGCGGGTGACGTTTCCGGCCATATCGGTGACCTGAGAGCCGATAGGGATGAGTGATCTCTTGTCAACGCTTAACAGAAACTTCTTTAGCTCATTCTTGCCGCCCTGTTCTTGTTTCGGCGCAAGCTCTAAAACATAAGAGCTCCCATCCTGCGCCTCACAGGCGCTTACAAGCGAGAAGTCTTTTACCAAGTCGCCCAATCCCATGATGAAGGCGATCGGTAGATCGGATATCAATATCTGAGAAAATTCATCGATCACGACCTGTTTGTCCTGTACCTGGTACAACCAATAGGTGTTATCCTTGATAACGAAATCTTGTTCCTGAGGTTCACTATAGTGCCATTTCATCAGCCCGGGCTTGGTGAACCACATTAGTCCTGCGCTCTGCTCTGAAATTTCAAGAGAAGAGAGATAGGAGTGCTGTAAAAAGTGCGCATGTAAAGACTCAATCTTTCGGTAGTTCTCTTGAGTGTCTGCTAATACCTTTCTTCCTCGAGAGGAAGAAAGAGTTCCATTAGATCTGCACTGCAACTGAGCCATCTCGGCGTCAGCATTAGAAACCGAAAAGGTCGATATAAGGACCGATGTCAGCAATAAAATTGCAATATTTCCGAGCCGGCGCATGGAGCGTCCTTTCCTTAGGGGCCGTATATAAACTCTAAAAAAATAAGAAGAGCTGCAGATGCAAGAATAGCGCGATAACTTTGGATAGGCAAACCGAGCCTCTATCCCTGATCTGCTTCCGGATTTTGCACTAAAACGTCTCTTGGCTTGACGCCATCCATCGGACCTATAATCCCTTCGCGTTCCATCATATCAATAATTCTAGCAGCGCGGTTATATCCGATTCTAAAAGCCCGCTGTAGCATAGAGGTTGACGCCTGGCCCTTTTGGATAACCAGTTCAACCGCCTTGTCATACATCGAATCGTAGTGATCTTCCCCTTCGCCGTTTTCCGACGACGCTGCGCGCTCCTCATTCAGCGCTTGCTCGCAAAGATCCATAATCCTCTGATCGTACTCAGGAGCTGAACTTGCTTTAAGAGATTCCACTACACGCTTCACCTCGTCGTCGGCTACATAGGCGCCGTGAATACGCTTAAGATGAACGCTCCCTGGTGACATGAAAAGCATATCTCCCCGTCCGAGAAGTTTGTCTGCGCCCATGGCATCAAGAATTGTTCTTGAGTCGATGCGGCTGGTAACCCGGAACGAAAGGCGTGCAGGAAAATTAGCTTTGATTAGGCCGGTAATTACATCGACCGAAGGACGCTGAGTCGCGACTATAAGATGGATACCGGCTGCTCGCGCCTTTTGGGCAAGGCGAGTTATTAACTCCTCAATCTCGCGGCCGACGGTCAGCATTAGATCGGCGAGCTCGTCGATCACGATGACTATCTTAGGCAGCGGCTCGAGCTTTTGAGCGAACTGGAGAGTGCTCTGCACTGCCTGATCCTCCGGCTGATCGCGGCCTGTGTCTTGTTCGGCTCCCAATAGAACTTCCTCTTCCTGATTTTCTATCGAGAGTGCCGCCGGCTCTGCAGATTCGGGGGCAGCTGCCTCGGAGTGTTCAGGGTCTTTGTCCCCTCGCACAACCCGGTTGTATCCATCAATATTTCGCACTCCGTATTTCTGCATTAAGCGGTACCGGCGTTCCATCTCTTTAACCGCCCAATCGAGCACTGCTTTGGCCTGGCGGGCATTGGTTACCACCGGAACACGTAGGTGGGGAATGCCCTCATACACGCTCAACTCCAGAATTTTAGGGTCGATAAGTATCAAGCCGAGTTCCGCCGGGGTAGCCCGGTAAAGAAGACTGAGCAAAATCGTGTTAATGCATACGGATTTACCCGTTCCGGTCGCACCGGCCATCAGAAGGTGCGGCATCTGCGCAATGTCGACTACGACCGACTCTCCATATGTATCCTTTCCGATCGGAACGCTCAAAATGGAGTCGGCGTTCACGAAAGACTCACTCTCCAATACATCACGCAAGCGTACAATCTCTCGATGTTTATTGGGGACCTCGATTCCTACTGTTCCGCGTTTTGGAATCGGGGCAATGATTCGAATCGACAGCGCTCTAAGGCTCATCGCCAAATCATCTTGCAGCGCGCTAATCCTTCCCACTTTGACTCCAGCCGCAGGCTCAAATTCGTACAGCGTAATAACCGGCCCCGGGTGCACCTGAGTCACTCGTCCCTGGATACTGAAGTCTCGAAGTTTCGCTTCTATTTGACGCGAAGTTTGAATCAGCTCTTCATCATTCTCGCTTAAAACATTGACGTCGCCCTTCTTAAGTAGTTTGACAGAGGGAGGCGCGTAGTCGGCAAAGGACGGCTGTGACGGAATGTCGTCCTCCTTGACCTCATCACGTTTCGATCTCCGTACAGTCCCCTTTCCTGTGAGCTGAAAGTCCGATTTTCGTCTTGAAACGACTATATGAGTATTTGTCTCTGCGGGGGGCTTATCCGAATCGGATGCGTCGTTGCTTTGCTCCTTCTGACCCTTATCTCTCTCTTCGGCAAAAACTTGGAAGGAGTTTTTGCGGACACGTGGCGATGGCAATGGTCTTTCGTCTACCTGGCTGCCCGCTCCGCGTAATCGGCCAAGTAGAGAGGAGGCAGCGCGGAGTGCTATGCGGGCAAGGTTCCAAAGTGCCACTAACGCAATCTCTACTATGCGCACGATGAAGGCAGGCAGGCTTAAAAGAAAGAATGCCGCCAGGTCGCGCAATAGGTACATCAATCCCGCTAGGATGGACGCTGCTTTCTGCCGGGTAACGACTGCAAGAGAAAGGAGTAGCCCGACCATCAGAAAGAGGCCTGCGCCCCACACATTGAATAGGCGGAGAAGCGGTGAAGCGAGCAGCTCTCCTAAACTTCCACCCCCGGCCCGCCCCCAAAATATTGCGGCAATCCCGGCCGAAAATACCAGAGAAGCGCCCAATCCAAGTGTCCAGAAAAAGCGCGACCGTACTTCAAGCGTATCTTCTCGCCGATCGAATGTCCAAAAATAGCTTCCTAGCCATAAAAGCCAGAGCACCGGCACGAATGCACACCAGCCCAGAGATCCCAATAGAAGAGTAGAGATAAACCGGCCGACAGGCCCCATAACATTCTGCTGATGCAGGGACGAATCAAGACTGCCGTCAAATAGGGGTAAGGTCGCGCTGGCCGATATCTGAGATGCTAGTGAAGCCAACAGAAAAAAAGCGGCCGCAAAAGAGACCAGGGATAGAAACTCATCCCCCCACCCTTGGGGTCCAAGAGATGCCACTTGCGGAACACTCTTTCGGCTGGAGCGCTTTCTTTCAGTACTTCTTCTTTTAACTGTAGACATCGTAAAAACCCTTAGGGCCCCATCGATAACAACTATAAGTAAACAACATTAGGGGCAACAGCCCGGAAAAGGTCCAGTCAACCGCCGTACCTCAATAGTAGCTAATGGGCGGCCACACGAAAATGGTAATAATTAGGATGCGGGTGGGCGATTACGCGATTTATAGTGCCTCAGCGCGGATGCGCCGAGTATTGTGCGAAGCGTCGGCGAGCAAAATCGGAAAGCGCCGAGCGGTATCCGGCGATAAGAAGCTCCCTTGCACTTTTCCAGCCACCCTCTCTGTCTCCAGAAAAACGTTTATCGATCTTGAAAAGGTTCTCCGAAAGCGCTTGATCCTTGAAATGAAACGAAGAATCCCAGATCTTTGCGCCGTCAGAAACGCGGTGGACGCTCATCGAAAAATCGACTGAAGCCGGCTGATCAGATGCAAGCCTGGTACCGTCGCGTTCTATGAAGTTGTGGATGCGTGTAAGTAGTATACCGTCTGCGCCCCGTCTGCCGGCATATGCAATCAGATCGCTCTTGCTAGAGCTACTAGGAGCACCCTCTTCATATTGTAATAACTTTAAGTCCAGCTCTTGGTGCAGCGCCTCTGCAAGCTCATGATCGAAGTCAACTTTAGGATCAGTCAGCAATCTGACGCGATCCTCAACCAAAACTTTCGGAATATAGAGTGAATTGATGGAAACAAGAGCAGCGGCATCGGCTGCGCCTGTTTGCAAGCTCGGAGGAGAAGTTCTCCCGGGGCCGCCGGTTATTGAGTAGCCCCGGCATCCGAGGCTGACAACGGTGCAGCAAGCGACGGCGGCAACTCTGAGATAAATCCTCAATTTTTTCATCTCCTAAATATTAAGCTTTTACAGCAAAGATTGAACTCGATCATTCTCAGGCTTAAACGGATGCTAGCAAGATTCGAGAGTACTTCATCTCGGAAGTCATGAGCGCTACGGCATTCTCGCAATGCTTCATTGTTTGTGATTCTGAAGACGTAGAAGCCGGATGTCATAACGAACGAATTCTAAGATATTGCATGTCAAGAGACTGCAAATAAACGAGACAAGGTTCGGTGGTACAGCGAGCTCCCAAGATCAGGCAAATTTAAGCATAAACCGAATGCCAATACTAGCATCGATTTTGTGCCTTGCCTTGTAGGAACATTGCCGGCTCGATTAAAAATTTTACAAATTATCGGGAATCTCATAAGCTAGGATTTCTCTTGATGCCGGATCGACGGCGTTTATACCACAGCACAATACTGAATGAAGTTTTGCAATTGGAAGTTTGAGGTGCTCACTCTATGACTACGAAAGCCACTGAAAAGATAGTTGATGCATTATCTCAGCTCCTCGAGGGTTACAACGAGCTGCAGGAATTTTTGCGGCAAGAGTATGGTACAGTTGGTGACACTTACGAGAATGATGATGATGATGATGATGATGATGAGAGCGATGAAGAGAGCAGTCCCGAGGTAGAGGCTGCCCTGGTTACCGAGATAAAGGCCGCTCTTGAATCCGTGATTGAAAGTGATGACTTTGACCCGGAGGAGGTGGCGAATGTCCTGACGGCGCTTACCGAGGCGTTGGAAGAGATCGACCCTACCGTATTCAACCACGAGGAAGAAGCTGATACCGGCTATGAGGCTGAGGAGGAAGTTGATGATGTCGATCTCGATGATGAAGACGAGTATGATCTAGACGAAGACGACGACGATCTCGATTATGATGAAGACGATGATGACGATGAAGATGACTACGAAGAAGATGAAGATGATTAGTCTTCTTTAAATTTTACTTGTTCGAAATCTCTCGATTCTAGCGGCCCCAGCGGCCGCTATATTTTTGCCAGGCAGAAATTCTGCTGCGGTAGGATTTTATTCCGGCATGAGACGAAACTCCGAGAGCTCCCAAATGCGATATTTCTCAAAAGCCCGCTCGAGATCTCCTGCGGTAAGAGACTGTATAACCGATATCTCCTCTTTAACGCTGTGCAGACGTTTGCGGTAGTTCCACTCCATACCTAGTGACATAAGCCGTCCCATGGGAAGTTCTGAGCCCAACGCCAAGCGAGAAATAACTTTCGTCTTTGCCCTTTCGAGGTCATCAGCGGAGAACTCAGCTCCCCTTTTTACCAGCTCCCTCAGAGTGGTCGCGACCTTATCTATTTGCGACGGCTGCATGCTGGCGTAAGCCGCGAAGCATCCGCACTCATCCCTCTCTTCGCTGTCGGCTGAAGCGGCCTCTGCTATGCCTTTATCGATCAGTTCCCAGTAAAATTTGGACCCACTGCTGTCTCCCAGAATCACCGCCAAGAGACCCAAGGCATACCTGTCTTGCGATTGTGCGCTGCACCCGGGGCCCAGCAGCAACAGGTGAGATTGATTGAGCCCTTTTCTCTTATACTCGCGACTAATAATCTCAGAACTAAATTGCGGAAGTGTGCGGTCGACCTCATCAGATCGCCAGTCGTCTGTATACCTCTGTGCATCGCTTACGAACCGATCCCAATTGAAGTTGCCTGCCGCTACCAGAACCATATTCGAAGTAGTATAGCGGCGCTGCAGGTAGCCTCGCATCTGCTCGCTTGTAATGGCGGATACCGATTCGGTGCTCCCCAGTACCGAGTTTCCAGCTGGATGTCCCGCGAAAAACTCACGGCTGGCATTTTCGTACAGGTAGAAGTTGGGACGGTCTTGGTAGAGTGCAATTTCTTCGAGAATTACGTTTTTCTCTGTGTCGAATTCCTCTTGCACCAACGCCGGACGCATCATGTCGCTTAGGAGATCTTGCAGAGTCTCGAAGTACTCCGGAATGATAGCTGAGTAGTAAACTGTACTCTCTTCCGAAGTGAAGGCGTTGGCCTGTGCGCCGATATTTCCCAACTCGTAGGTTATGTCGAGCGCCGACCGGCGCTTGGTTCCCTTGAAAACCATGTGCTCTAAAAAATGTGAAATGCCAGACTCCTCCGGGTGCTCATCTCGTGAACCCGTTCTCACAAAAAAGCCCAAACCTGCGCTTTTGTGCATCGTGCTCACCTCGCCGATGATTGTAAGGCCATTACTCAGAACCGTGGTTAATGTGGTCGTTTTGCTCATAAATTGTCGTTGTACACCTCGGTTAGATCACGGCTTCCCAGAGTTAGCAGCGTAATACCTCTAGCCGGAAACGCTTCCAATGCGGCATCAACTTCTGCGCGGGAGATGCTGTCGATTTTGCTTAAAATCTCGTCCAATGTACGTACCCGTTTCATCAGCCACCAGTCTCCGGCATTTGAGGCGGCGCGCGATGCAGAAGATTCCTCCCCGATAACAAGCGATGCTTTGAGATTCGCCTTTGCCCGGGCTAACTCCTCTTCGGTCGCACTCCCCTTCAAAGCGTGAAATACATCGAGCATTACTTGCAGTGTTTCATGGGCGCGCTCCGGGGTCGTTCCAGCATAGGCTTGCATGGTGCCGTAATCATTCGTCGCGCTGTGGCGTGCATACACGCTGTAACACAACCCCCTTTTCTCCCGTACTTCGATAAAAAGCCTGCCGAACATTCCTCCAGACAGCATTCCGGCTGCCAGTTTGGTGGCATAGTAGTGAGGGTCCGTAAACTTAGCTGATGGAAAAGCCATTACTATCTGAAGCTGAGCGGAATCATGCTCAATGTGATGAGCTGCCGGCCGATTGATCTTTCCAAAAGGCGGCAACTTTTCCGCCCTGCCTTGCCACTCTGCGAAGTTAGCTTCAACAGTTTTCAGTACATCGTCGCGTTTTAATGCACCCGCAAGTGAAAGCACGGCCCCTTCAGGAGCAAACTGATACTTCCACATAGCGCGTAAAGACTCGGAATCTACCGCCATCAGTCCCTCGGTCGAGCCCATGCCGCAGCGCGAGTAAGGCGCTGGGTAGTACTTCGAGCTCAGCTCAACAAAGGCTCTGCGCGCCGGATGATCATTAAGCGCCGAGAGATCTTGAAGCAGGACACTACGAATATTCTCAATCTCGCTCTGAGGCAGTGCAGGCTGCTGTACCATAAGAGAGACGAGTCTCAAGGCTTGCGGCAAATTCTTGGCAAACAACGCGCCACGATAAAGGTAGCGGTCAAACCCGCAGCTTTCGCCGTGGCGGATACCATTCTCTTCGAACGCTTCTGATAGAGAACGAGAGGAGAGAGTGCCGGCGCCGCGGCTAGTTAGTTCAGCTAGGACTAGGCAGCCACCCAGCTTGTCCTCAGGATCGCATACGATTCCCCCCGGGATCTGGAGTTCATAAGCCACCGATTCAACATGCGGCATCTCTTCGATTACTACTGTCAGTCCATTGTCCAGGGTGTCGATGTGTTGCATTACAGTAAACTAACTCTCCTGTATTATTTCTGCCAGAGTTAGCTTGCCTGAATCAGTGGCAGCCCTAACCGATTGAAAGACACGGGTCATCTCTTCAGGAAAATGCATGGATGCATCGCTATGCTTGAATAATGCTTCGCGAATGTCGTTAACGGTAATCTTTTCCGGGCTGCGAAGAAGCGTCAGCGGCATATCCCGGCTGTCGCCTCTTATGATAATCCGTGCCCTTTCCAAGTGATCAATGGCCGGCTTGAGTAGAACCGAGCTGCAGCCCAATCGCTCGGCGATCTCGAGCTCTCCCGGCATCTTCTCGCCTCGTTCAAAGGCTCGCGCGACCATCACCATGGCTTGCATTGCAAGCAGCATGGTCCCGTCTCCTACGCTCAATACTGACCGTTTCCATATTTTGCCCGAACGGGGCAGATATTGAGCCTGGTAACAGCTCTCAGCTCCCAAAAGCAGGATTGTCCACGCCAAATAGAGCCAGAAAAGAAAGATAGGAATGGTCGCCAGCGTTCCATATATTGCTGCATGGGAGGAGAAGCGCAGAACGTAAATAGCAAAAAGCTCTTTTGCTACGCCAAAAAGGATTGCAGCCAAAAACGCCCCAAAGGCGGCCGAACTGAAGCGCACGGGCGCCTTCGGAACCAGATAATAAAGAAACACAAATGCCACGAAGTCTACCAGGAATGGCATCAGGTAGTCGTACACGGTGTACAAAGTAGTTACGACCCCGTAGTCGTCAAAAAGCGGCTGAAATCTGAAACGCAAGCTGGTGTAGTATCCGGAAACGGCAAGGACGGGAGCAATCACAAGGATCGCGCAAAAACGCGCGATGCGGTGCGGCAAACTGCGGGCCTCGTAAACCTGCCAGATTTCGTTCAGCGCATATTCTATTGAGTTCAACAGCAACAGTGACGTAATCACCAAAAAAACGATGGCAAGTTCGTTAAGGCCGGCTATCGTCCTGCTAAAATCATTTAGATATGCGATTACGGTGTCGACAGCTTCAACACTCGGAGCGAACTGCCGGAAAACTCTCGCTATAAAGTTTCGCAGTTCCGGAACTGTTTCGTTCTTTGCGACAAAAGATGCCAGTATGCTGAAACCCAGCGCGGTGACCGGGACCAGCGATAACAAAGTGGTATAGGCCAGCGACGCGGCTTTGGAGAATCCGTTGTCCCAATAGAAGCGATCACAAGAAGACAGCACAACCCGCACACACCACTTAATCTCCGAGACAAACCAGGCCCAGAAGCGCTGTAGCCTCGAGACCTGTTCCTCAACCTTCTCTATGATCTGACTAGGCGAATCCACTTGCTCCACCCGTTGATATTAACGCTTAACAACGGAACCGTACACCTGGCAGTCGCAAACAGTGTTTATCGGCATGTTCTGCGCTCCTTCTCTATTTGATGAGAGCGGTATAAAAATAGGTTATTTTTCTAGGTGTCACTCTGCTATTTTCATCGCTGGTGCTTATATAGAGAGACAGTTCTACAATGCCATATCAGTGCTTTTACTGCGGTACAGTGTTAACCCATATTGAGCGGGGCAAGGCCGGTCGCTCTGAATCTTGCCCGAAATGTGGCCGAGACCTGCACGTCTGTTTGAATTGCAAGTTCTACGAACCCTCCGCACACAATCAGTGCAGGGAGCCGCAAGCCGAACGGGTCCTAGAGAAGGACCGCAGTAATTTCTGCGATTTTTTCACCTTCACCGAGAATCGAAAAGCCGGAGACGGCCGCAAAGTGGATGAGCAACTCAAGAAGCTGGACGACCTTTTTAAGTAGAACGTCGGTCCGAGTTTTGCAAAAAAATTTAGCCAGAATTGTTGCTGCTGTCTTTATAGAAGAGATGGTGACGGAAAACGCTTTCGAGAAGTAGAAGAAGGAAGATGTAGGCGCAAACTTGCACGAAATCCAATTCTAACCAAAGAAACCATTGCGAGCTGAACATTATCAAAAACCGAAAACCTCAGTTGTTTGATCCGTCGCGATTCCAAGGCAGATTCCTTAACGACTGCCGCCTTCGAAACACGACGGATAAAACAGAAAAAATCGAGTTCAACCTTTGGTGCTTATGTTTGCGCCTTGCTAAAAAGCCGATATCAGCTCCTCAACAAGACCCACTGCGCCGGATAACACAAGTTTATCAGTGGATGGATCTAAGTCAAATTAAGTGCGTGTGCCAACGGAAAGTGCCGGGCCTAAGCAGCGTCTTCCCCTCCCGGAACAGCTTCGGTGCGGCCCGGCTCGGGTCTATCGCTGATCCCTAGCTTGTCCATCTTATACTTGAGAATTCGCCTACTTATTCCGAGAAGCTCTGCCGCTCGAGTCTGCACGTAGTTAGTTTTGCGCAGCGCTTTTACTATCATATCGGTCTCGAATGCTCGTTCGGCCTCCTCGAAATCCATGCTTCCTTCGAATACCTGCGGCTTGAAAACCTCCACCCCCGATGCGCTGCGGGCGCTCAGTTTTCGAGGCAACATTTCCCCGCTAATCATCTCATCAGGGGCCAGAGCCATTAAGCTTTCAATCGTGTTTTCCAGCTCTCTTACATTACCCGGCCAGTCGTATGAGACTAGAATCTCCATCGCCTCGGGAGAAAACTGAATTTTTCGATTGCCGTAAACCGATGAAAAGCGATCGATAAAATGTTGCACCATCGCCGGTATGTCATCGAAGCGATCGCGCAGCGGCGGAAGATGTATGCTGATTACATTTACCCTGTAGAAAAGATCTTGCCGAAATTTTTTCTCCTTGATCTGTTCCTCGAGAGACTTGTTGGTAGCAGCTACGATGCGCACATCGACTTTCAGAGGTTTCGAGCGCCCTACCCGGTAAAACTCCTGTTCCTGAAGGAATCTAAGCATTTTCACTTGTACCGGCAGGCTGAGTTCACCGATCTCATCGAGAAATAGTGTGCCGCCATCCGCCAATTCAAAGTGCCCGATACGGCGTTCAACGGCATGAGTGAAAGCGCCTTTTTCGTGGCCGAAAAGCTCGGATTCTATCAACGTTTCAGGAATCGCCGCGCAATTGATTGCGACGAAAGGTTTTTGGCTGCGCTGACTGAGCTTGTGTATCTGGCGGGCGATAAGCTCCTTGCCTGTACCGGACTCCCCGGTGATTAAGACGGTAGTATTTCTTTCGGCAATCTGCCGTACACGCTGAAAGATCTCTTGCATCACCTCGGAACGGCCGATCAGCGGTCCGAAATCGGCTTCTTTAAGTGGGATAGACGGCCGTGATACTCCAGGCTCCACCACTTTGTTCATAGGATCTTCATCTCCGCTGCGGTCAAGAAGCGAGATGATAAGGGAAGTGAGTTCTTCCACATCGAACGGTTTGTTCAGGTAGTCTCTGGCGCCATACTTCATGGCGGCAACAGCAGATTTGACCGTATTGGTAGCCGTGAGCATTACGATCGGAAGCGCATTGTTTTTCTCCCGCATGCGTTTGAGTGTTTCCAGGCCGTCAAGCCTCGGCATCAAGACATCAAGTAAAACTAGATCGGGATCCACCGCATCAAGAATCTCCAGCGCTTCCTCGCCATCTTTGGCGGTTGTGACCTCGAAGTTGTTTTTGAGTAATAGGCTGAGCGAGTCGCGAATACCCGCTTCATCGTCGACAATCAACACCCGCTTACGTCCATCAAGCATATCCACCATTGCTGGCCTTTGACTGTAATAACGAAGATCGTACGCCGGAAAAGCACCCACAGGTTAGGATGCAGCGCTGTACAATTTGGTACCGCGGTGATCTTGCATCTGCTCAAAAATGGACACTTGCTCGGGACTCAAAGCTCGAATAATGTTAACCGCTTACATTGCCGTGCAAAATAACGGCCTCATTTGACGGGATCTCCGCAAGAGGTTGGCGGGCTCTGGAGCTTTATGTTAGAAATCCGGATTCTAACGGGCCGGTACAGCGGCTCTAATGTGGAGCAATAGTTTGAAGATCATAATCGCAATATTATTCTTTTGTACTGTAGCGGCGCCTTCTGGCATTCTCGCTGAAGAGGCCCCCTCCCCTTATTCCTCCGCTTTCTCTATTAGCTCGATTCAAAGCAGCAGATTTGACAAAGCTCTCCAAAGGGTTGCAGCTACCATAGCGGCTGGTGAGGCGGAGCGCGCTATAAAGGAATTAGAGAGAGTAAGCACCCGCTTCAGGCAGGAAATTCTGCTAATGGGAATTGCATTACAACAGACGGGAGACGAGAAGCAGGCCGAGAAGAAGCTTAGAGAGTATCTTAAGGAACACCCCTCAAGCGCCGACGCAAAATTTTTTCTTGCACTGTTGGCCGCCAAACGGGGCGACCTGAACGGCGCGGAGCAGCTTCTTGACGAGGCCGCCTGGTTCGGGCGTCCTATCGCCGCTTCATTGCTGGCTATAAAGCTGGAGCTGGCTAATGTCCAGATGTTACAGGGGAAGCGCGAGAAAGCTTCAGAGACACTTAAAAAACTGGCGACCGAGAACCCAGACACCCTTGAGATTCCTCTATTTCTTGCAAAGATACGGGTGGATGAGGGGAAAAAGGACGAAGCATTGTTGGAGGTAAAAAAGGTTCTGGATAAGCAGCCCGGCAACCCGGCAGCCGTTCTTATTTTTGCGAAAGCGAAGCTGCTTGGTCTTAATAAGAACAACATAAAGCAAGCATCGACAGAAGCTCTTGAGGCTTGTGATCGGCTGCTAGCTTCAGGAACCGCCTCTTCCGAGCAGATAAAAGACGCAAGTATCGTGAAGTTGAGAGCTTTGCTTGCATCAGGAGAGCTAGAAAAAGCCGAGCCGTGGGCCCTCAAAATAGGACGCCAGTACCCATCCGATATTGAGATTGCAAGATTGAAGCAGCAGCTGGCATTGGAACAGTCCATTCAAGTCGAAGAGGCCGAAGGTGAGCAAGGTTAACTCAGCTGCGATAGGGGTAATCGGCGGCTCGGGCTTATACTCTATCGATGGGCTAAGCGATATTCAGCAGCACGCGGTTGAGACTCCCTTCGGCGCGCCATCGGAGCTGATCACTTCGGCGCTGCTGGGGGATGCCAGGTTATTATTCTTACCGAGGCATGGAAGAGATCACTCCCTTCTGCCAAGCGAGATCAATTACAGAGCAAACATCTTCGCGTTAAAATCGCTTGGCGCTAAGTGGTGCGTCGGCGTGAGCGCGGTAGGCAGCTTGCGCCAGGAGTTTGCGCCGGGTCATGTGGTGATCCCCGATCAAGTAATCGATAAGACCTTTCGCCGTGAATCCACGTTTTTCGGCGGCGGCTTGGTTGCGCATGTGTCGTTTGCGCAGCCCTATTGCCCAGTGCTCCGTTCTGCATTGGAACAGGTTTGCCGTAAGCTCTCCGAAAAGGCGCCACACTCCCACCACAGCGGCGGAACCTATGTATGCATGGAAGGCCCTGCCTTTTCAACGCGCGCGGAATCAAACCTCCATCGTCAGTGGGGAGCAGATCTGATCGGGATGACGGCTATGCCGGAGGCAAAGCTGGCGCGTGAGGCCGAGATGGCGTACGCCACCCTTGCACTGGTAACGGATTACGACTGCTGGAGAGGGGATGAAGAGGATGTGTCGGTAGAGATGGTAGCTTCGCTGCTAAAATCGAACGCGCAGAGGGCGTGCAAAATTATTGCGGGGCTGGCGGAGACACTGCCGCGTCTCACCCCTTCCCCGCTCGCATCGCAAGCTCTCAGGAGCGCAATTTTTTGTGATCTGAATAAAGTTCCGGTTCGAACTGTCGAAGCCTTGCTCCCGATTATTGGCCCCTATCTTTCGCCACCCGTAGGGTGAACTACTGATATTCGATCTCTTTCCAGGCGCGCTCACGTTTTAGCGCATCGGGATCTTCTACGATTCTATCTAGAACGAGCCGCCCTAACTTAGCCTGAATCTGATCCAGAGAGGCATTCTTGGGGTCCGGAATTAGTGGATCCATAAAGTCAGGATGGAATCTCAACATGTGTTCAAGCACCGCCCGGTCATGTTCGGACTTAGAAATAGTGGCCCACAGATTCCGTCCGACGAAGGCGAAATCGGTCATGCCCCAGTTGATGAGGTTAGCGACATACAATCCGGCAGTAAGCAGCTCCTCCGGGGCAGGAGGCCTTTCAAATGCATAGGACCCTCCGCTATGACGCATTCTGTCCGCGATAGCTACCAGATTGGCGACAAGCTGTGGATGGCAGTGCGGCGAGAGAATTTTTCGCTCCAGGGTAGAGTCGAGGTAGGTCATTTTGATCGGATGGCACCGTCTGAGCAGAGCTTCGTCTATGGAGCGGTGAAAGTTCTTAGTGAACATGATCAAAAGATTATCGGGATTGGCATCTATGGGACCGCGAGATTCAAGCCAGATTCTCGCATCTTGGATCGGGCCGAGGAAAAATGTATCGATCGCCCCGTCCGGCTTATCAAGCTCGTCGATAAGGAGAATTACGGGATGGCTTTGTGACTTGAGGTACGCTCTGGAAATTATACCGAGATTCATCAGGTCTTCAGGGCGGTTCTCGCCCTTGCCCGCCATGGCGTTTGCAAGCGCCAGGGTTGACGGGGCCTCCACGAGATTCTGAGTAATCATGCCTTTATAGCAGCTCAAGCACATCAGCTCGGCGCCGGTGATCTTTGCCAGGGATTTAGCCATGAAGCTTTTCCCGCATCCGGAGGGGCCTTCGAGCAGTAGCGCGCGAATTCTGGATGTAGGGGTGTTGAGAAGAAGAGCTATTTGTACTGCCAGATAGTGAAGGCACTGGTATCCGACTTTGGAAAGCTTTTCCGCCAGCTCATAAGGAGTGCCGGCATGCTGGAATCCGGGCTGCTCTGGAGTGTATTCAGAAACGTACTGCTTATTAACTAGTCCTAATTCACCCCCATCGCCTAGAACCGTACCTGGAACGCCTTGAAATTCTTCAGCGGAATCTTCTATTAAAGGAAGCTCGGTTGGCATTTGATCCAGCCTGCCCCCGAAGTCAGGCTCAAGATGGGAAGCGCTCTGCAGAAAGTTGGATGACGCGTCCAACGCCTCTGAGTTATTTGCTTGTTGACGGGCCGGATTTTGAATGCGCGCTTCAACGGGATCCTGCTCGGATTTGCGGCGTTTTTGGCTTAGCTGTGGTTTAACCTTCGGAAGCATTGAACTCTACCTTTTAAACAACGGTCATACTGCGGCCTTAACACGGCACATGGCAGACCAAAGAACCTCTCAAGAATATTATGGGATATTGGCCGGACTTGGTGACCTAGCCTTATTGCAATTACTTAGAAGTGCGCGGCTGCTCCCCTTTGCCGGAGGACATAAAAAGCTCTTGTAACTTGGCAAAGTTATCCAGGTACCACTGGTAGGTCAGTTGTAGCCCCATTGGAAGAGTAACATTGGCCGTGAATCCGAACTGCTTGGCTCTGCTGACATCAAGCGAACGGCGCGGCTGGCCATTAGGTTTGGAGCTGTCCCAAATGATCTGGCCTTCGAACTCTACCGTGCGGGCGATAAGTTCCGCGAGCTTTTTCATGGTTATCTCGGAGCCGGACCCCAAGTTGACCGGATCGCTGGCATCATACCTCTCTGTGGCAAGTCTAATTGCACGTGCCGCATCGTCAACATACAGAAACTCGCGCGAGGGGGACCCGTCGCCCCAGAGTGTTACGGACTCCTGAGCGGCCCTTTTTGCAGCATCCATTTTCCGCATCATGGCCGGAATTACATGGCTGCTTTCCAGATCGAAATTATCTCCGGGGCCATAGAGGTTTACAGGCAGCAAGGTAATCCCATTGAAGCCATATTGCTTCTTATATGCATTCAGCTGAACGGTCAAAATCTTCTTAGCGAGACCATAGGGAGCATTGGTCTCTTCCGGATAGCCGAGCCAGATCTCGTCTTCCTTGAAGGGCACGGCAGCGAACTTGGGATAAGAGCAGATAGTTCCGGCCAGAACGAACTTCTTAATTCCGAAGATCCTGCACTGCTCGATTAGTTCTGCTCCCATTATCAGGTTATCGTAGAGAAATGTTCCCGGATACTTCATATTGGCGCCGATTCCTCCTACCGTTGCAGCAAGATGCACTACTACCTCCGGTTTCTTGTCGCTGAGGAGAGCTTTTATTGCATCGCGCTTGCGCAGGTCATATTCGCTTGAGCGAAAGGTATGGACTTGGCTTAAATGAGGAGAGTTTTGTTCGAACTCGCGCTTTACAGCGCTTCCCAGAAATCCGTGTCCACCGGTGATAAGCAAGCGCGTCATCCGCAGGTTCCTAGCCAAGTATATCTTTGAATTGCATCTCTTTTGATGCTCGCGAGAAGCCGCACGCTTCACCTCGCTATTTCCGGATTGTGGGCCTGTTATTAACGGTTTAACCTTAGCCTGGGTTCGGCTTACCAACTCACGATTAACACAAGATCTACTCCAACTATCGGACAGTTATGGATTTCCCTTATAAGCAAAGGATTGCACGCATAAAACGAGAGCTTAAAGCACAGGGAGGCGACACGGCTCTCCTAATCTCGAGTGCATCGCCCGTCCCTTCGTCACGGGATATGCACCATCCTTTTCGGCAGTCATCGGATTTTTACTACCTTACCGGGAGCCTAGCCGCCGATATGGCTCTGCTCATTAAGTCTTCAGCCGCCAAGCCGGTGTTGTTCTACCTTAAGCCCGACCCGGTCCGGCTTCTGTGGGAGGGAAAGCAGGAAGACGGGCGTGAAGTAGCAAGGCGAATAGGCGCGGAAGCGCGCGCTGTTAAGGACTTCTCTGCAGAGATACTTAGTCAGCTGCGAGGGACAGAAGCACTGTACTATCAAAATGAAGCGGGAACGGTTGGAGCAAGGGTGGCGACATACCTTTTCGCGCTCGGTTCTCATGAGCGGGGAAAGTATCCCAATATATTTTTGCATAGTGACGTAATGCTCGAGCGTATGCGGCTCATTAAGGAGCGTGGCGAGATCAAGGCGATTTACAACGCCGCACAAGTTGCTATTGAGGCGCTATTCTCCTGTCTCGATACCATTCAGCCTGGAGTATCGGAGAGTCATATAACGGCTTCGATTGATTATGTGATGGGCCTACACGGATGCAAACCAGCATTTAACACGATCGTTGCCTGCGGACCTTCGGCTTCAGTGCTTCACTATCACTCCGGAACGAGACGGCTCAAATCGGGCGATATGCTGCTTGTCGACTGGGGAGCGTCTTTTAAGATGTACTGTTCGGACATCACGCGCACTCTGCCGGTAGGGGCAAGTTTTAACGAGATTCAGCGCGATCTTTATCTGACCGTTTTGACGGCGCAAGAGCGCGCCATTCAAAAGGTCAGACACGGTGCAAAAATAAGTGCTATATATGACGCCGCCGCACGCACCATTACCGAGGGACTTTTAGACATCGGAGTACTGAAAGGAAAGCTCTCAAAACTGATGGAGCAAAAGGCCTACAAGACCTTCTTCCCTCACGGTATCGGCCACAGCGTGGGGCTCGATGCGCACGACATCGGAAATCTGCGCGGCAACAACGAAGCGGTTCTGGAGGCGGGAATGGTGTTTACCGTCGAACCGGGAGTCTATTTTGCGCGCAAGAAAGGGCGAGTCCCGGCATGCGGAATTCGCATTGAAGATACGGTAGCCGTCACCCCTACTGGATGCGAAGTTCTTACCGCGGCATTTCCCAAAAAAATCGATGAAATCGAGGCTTTAATGGAGGAAGCTCAGGGCCTTGAGATTCTATAGATACTAACGCAGGTAGGATCTGCTCTCCCAGCCAGGAGCCTCCCGCGGCACAAGCTGCGCTATTCGCAGCCGAATCTCTGTGCGCAATTTATCGAGCCCCGCGCCTGTTATGGCGGAAACCGGTAGGGCGTTTAATTCCTTTGCCAGCAGATCTACTTCGTTGCTATCACTCTGGTCGCACTTATTTATAACAATAAGCTGCGGAACCCCGCCTAGATTCATCTCTTGCAATACATTCTCGACCGCCTGTTTGCGCGCTCTAATTCTACTGTCCGAAGCGTCCAGCACATGCACCAGTAAAGATGCAAAGCGAAGCTCTTCCAGAGTAGCCCTGAATGCTGCTCTTAATTCATTCGGAAGATTGCGAATGAAACCCACCGTATCGCTTAAGATTATCTCGCAACCTGGTGAATATCCCTCCTCTCCCGGAACAAGCCGCCGCTGCGCGGGGTCCAGAGTGGCAAAGAGCTTGTTCTCGGCGATCACCTGGCTCTTTGTAAGTGCGTTAAAAATGGTCGACTTTCCGACGTTGGTATAGCCGATAATGCAGGCCATCGGAGTTTTACTCTCGACCCTCCGCCCGCGCTTTAATTCGCGCTGTTTTCCGAGCTGATCGATGCGCTTTTCTAACTCCGAGATACGGTCACGGGTGCGCCTACGGCCTACCTCAAGTTTTGTTTCTCCCGGGCCTCTTCCGCCGATCCCTCCGGTCAAGCGGCTCAAGCCAGCATCCTTCTCCACTAGCCGTGGCAAGTTGTACTTAAGCTGAGCAAGCTCGACCTGCAGCCGGCCGTCGCTACTGCTCGCTCGCTGCGCGAAAATATCCAGTATTAGCATACTTCTATCAATTACCTTCAGATCTGTGGCGTTAGTAATCGCCCTCCACTGTGATGGTTTGAGTTCAGTGTCGAAGATTATCATATCGGCCCCGAGCCTAAGACAGTGTAGCACCACCTCCTGCAGCTTCCCTTTGCCTAGAAGTGTTTTAGGATCCGGTGTTCGGCGTTGGATCATCCGGTCGAGCACCGTTACACCGGCCGTGCGCGCTAGTTCGGCCAGCTCAGCGATCGATCCTTCAGGATCATCGAAGCTCTTCTCGTAAACCCCCACAAGCAGCGCGCCGCCTACCTCTGAGACATTCTGACGCCTTTCGCTGCGCGCCAGTTCTCCTTCCAGCTCGCTCATGAACTCCCCGAAGTCTAATCCGAGCAACCCCAAGTCTTTAACCGACTCCGTTTTTACGAAATCCTTGCCCCTTGGGTCGGCGGGAATCAGATGCGCATATGTAATCGCGCAGCGGTTCCCTTCGACTCTGATCGAGGCTACAAGGTCGAGCCGCAGTTTCTCCAGGTCGGCATATATGTCGGAAGGTATATGCGGCAGTTCGGAGTCGGTGGAGAGATCTGAAAACAGGAGCCGCAGGCGCCGCAGCCGACCGGCACCCAGACGGTAGCGGCCGAGGTCAGGAAGATAAAGAAGTGTTTTGGTCCCGACAAACACCTCTACAATGCGCCCCTCCCGAGATATCAGCACACCAATGCGGCGCTTCAACTCATGAGCAACGCGGTAGATCTCGCGCGCCAAATCAAGTGACACAAGCTCATCTTGTTCGAGTTTGCGACCAAAAAGGCGTTCGAGCTTTTTATGCTCCGAGGGCGCTAAGCCGCTTATATTACCGGTCACGTGGCGAGCCATTGGGCTAAAACACCCTCATAATTGCACTAAACATATCGAGAGATTAGGTGTAAACCGCTGAAATTCAAAGAATGTCCATTCTAAAACCAAACTCCACAAATTGAATGAGATCCAGTGCTCATATATACTGCCGTTTATTGCAATTTTAAACACTTATGTCCGACACCCCCCACTTTACCATCAAGGCACTTGCCCCGGACAATGATCGCGTACTGAAGAGTCTGGTGACACTGTTCGAAGGTGCTCACGGCTTATCCCATCCGAACAAGAACGTCTATGCCCTTCAGTATTGGCGTTCACACATAGGCAGCCGTTTCACAAGCCTGGGTGCGTTTGTTGATGGAAAAATGGCAGCGCATATAGCCCTCCTTCCGGACCCTCATGATCAGCTGGTTGTGCAGCTGATATTTCCGGTAGTGAGCCCGGCTTACAAACAGTTCGAAGAAGAGATAATTGATGCGCTCGATAGTGTCATAGCCAAGCAGGCTGCTCGGCGCTCGTGGAATAGTATCTTTTATTTTGATTACGTCGGGTGTCCAAGCGAGGCTACTTTCGAACTCCCCATTATGGGTTCTCGTGAGGTAGCTATAGCTCCAGCTTATTTCCCGATGATTGACCTTTCGAGCGTAAAAGAGGGAAATGCGAATGGTAACGGCAGCCGCAGCTGCCGGCTCACCATAGAGGTGCGCCAGGCGATCCTAAATAAGAGTAATGAAGAGAGAAAGATATTATATGTACCGGAACGTCACGCTTCCGTTGTTAATTTTCTCTATGAGCCTTTTGCTCTTCAACGTGAATTCCGATCGGTCGCGGAGAGTTCCACTACAGGAACAGTTATAAGCAATCCATTCTTCGCTGATTGCCCGGCAGTATACGAAGATTATTTCTCTCCTATCGAAACCATCCATCTCTATGTGCAGCCTAGCTTAATTACCGCGGCGCAGAAGCTACAGCTATTGAGAAAAGATGGGGATGCCAAGGCGCGCTATATCTTTCTAAATATGCAGGACCCTGCTTGCATTGCCCTCTGTCAGGAGATTGAGTCACAAGGCTTTTCATTCTGCGGAGTGATGCCTTGTTTCTTCGGTCAGGAGAACATCATTTACTTTTGGGCAGAGGATCCCTCTTTTGACGTTGAGGCAGTACGTTCCCTTCGCGGATCTAAACTGGCACGCCACATGGAGGTGGAGGCGAAGAAGCGCCATGCGCATGGTATTTTGAGCGCTATCGTTCACAAAAGGGCGAATTATGAAACAATCAGCAGCAGTTAAAGCGCAGGCTCTTGAGCGCAGCAAAGTTGCTCGGGAGTTTTTGGAGTTCTCCGTGTCTTCGGCGGTAGCTGTGGCTGCAATAATTCTGGCTCTTGCCGGAATCGCCCGTCTGCTTGCACTTATTATCGCCTAAGTGGTCTTTAAAGCCGGCATACTATCTCGGCCGCGTCGACCAAGTTCCTAGCTATTTGCGGATTCGATCCCCAGTGAGTGAAAAGAAATGTTGAGACCGCTTGAGCGGTCGCTGAAAAACCCTCTTCAACCGGCGCTCCACCCGAATACGATACTCGCAAGGTTCGTACTGATTTGCGGCTTTCTTCCAGGCGCCATTCGCCGGTTTCAAGCCCCTTTAGTATGAGACCAGCCCGCCCAAGAACGGAATCCTCCACGGTGACGGCCTCACTGAAGGAATGACCCCGTTCATCCCAAAGCGCTCTTCCCGGTATCAGCCCCACCCCATCGGCAAGCTCACCCTCATCACTGTACTGAAATGCATCACAAAGATAGGCCGTGCCGGCTCCCTCGGAGAACAGCACTCCTCCCGACTGGGCAAAGCTTTTGATGGCCTGGCGCATGCTCTTGTTATTAGAAAGCTCCTGACCATACTCAGCCAGTGCAGCGCCGGTTAAGTATACCCCTCCTACCTTCTTAGGAAGAGAGCTATCGGCCAGCGGCGAGAACGGAACCAACTCAGCTCCAAAGTAGCGAAGTTGATCTAGGTTGTCCTGATAACAGAGGCTGAAGCAGTTATCTTCACTAACGGCGATGCGGCATCGCCTACCGGCCGGTCGATGTTCCACATCCGTCAGTTTGACGTTCGGAGCCTGCCCGGCCCGTCTTACCAGTTCATCAATATCGATGTGCTGGGTGACGATATTCCCCATCTCCACGAAAAACTGCAGAGGCAAGGAAGCCCTGTTGCGTCTATGATAGAACTCGTCGCAATGCGGGGGCATCGCAATATCGAGCTCGGGCAGTGCCCCGATAAGTGAAGGCATGCCGAAGCTCTGTAGGGCACAGTCGTAATAGATTTTGTCACGCTCCTCTCCTGCCACCCGCTTGGTTCTATTAACCACCACCCCGGCAAGTGAAAAGCCCTGGGCAAAGCTGCTGAAGCCGCTGACCAGAGCAGCCAGACTATTACCAAGCCCGGTAGCATCCACAACCAGTACAACATTGGTTCTAGAAAGAGCCGCAACTTCAGCGTCGGAGCATCTAAGACTTCCTGGGCTTACACCATCGTACAGGCCCTTGCTGCCCTCAATCATGAGCAGGTCGGCTCCTACCGATGAACGGTGCACAGCACTTAGAATTTGAGCGTTAGATAGTAATCGACTATCAATAAGACTGACATATCGGCGTGTCAGGCGCCTCAGTATCAAGGCTTCGACCAGATCGGAGCCCACCACGCAGCAAGAAAGACTTACGTTGCGCTTCCTAAGCGCAACAGCCAACCCTACTGCAATAACGGATTTCCCTACACCGGCGCCAACCCCCGATAAGACGAACCGTGGAACCGTTAGTGCCTCCATTTATACCTTTGCCTATCTTAATAAGTTTAGGGCGGCCCTCAAAAGATATGTCCGCAATGGACGATTCTTTTAACGTTCGCTCTAGAAGCGTTCAGGCTAGCGCCACTAGGGGCGGTTCGCAATCTCCGCATGATAGGAATATCGGCATTGAATCAGATTTCCAGTAGGGAATGAGCCGATAAGGCCGGGACGGTGACGTAAAACCGTTAATAGCCGAAGCCAATCGCTTTGTTAATAGGCATCAACGGCGCCGCAGCACCAAGGCACGAGTGCGTTTTGAAAGACGTACCGGGTCCCTCTCTGAACTGCGATCGCGCAGCTTTGCAAAACGCTGCTTTTGAAGGATGACTCCCTCAACGTCCCAATAGCGGCTCAGATTCTCTCGTACGAGCTCACTTACATGTTCGTCTAAACATTCGGATCTGCCTTCTACACGCACTTCGCGAAGATCTAAAACTGAACGTCCCCCCGGGCGCACCACTCGCGCCAGCTCGAACAGCACTTCATTCATGAAGTCGCGCCAATCAGTCAAAGAACTGCCATCGTAAAGCTCCAAAGCCCTGCCTCGGCCAGAGAGATTACTGAACCAGTAACGAAGCCACTGTTGAGATACCTGGGCGTTCTCGCCGGGTATCGGGGGCGAGGAAACCACCAGATCCACGGCTGCGCTCGGAACGAAACTTAAATCTCTCGCATCGCTTTCACATAACCGGTGGTGGGGAGCCATCTGGTGCAGAACAGAGGGGATGCCATCTCGGAAGACAGATGCTGCACGTCTTAATAGCCGCGGGACAAGCGAACGGTAGTCAGGCGACTGCCCCCTCTTAAAATTCAACTTTTCCTGCTCCTCTGGCGACAGAGAAACGTTCGGTAAGGAATAGGCCGAAAAGTATCCGGCATTGTTCCCATGCAGCAACCCTAGAGCCAGCAGGGCAATAAAGCGCGAGGCGCGATCAGTATTAGCGCTGGTATACTGCCGAAGGTTCAACAGCTCCCGATAGGTCTCTACGTCATAAAACGGGGCAAAAACCCGGTTGAAGTTGTCTAAGTTCACGGGCCTTCGCAGATTGATTAGCTGAAGTTTTAAGGTGACCTCCGTTAGATCCGAAGGCGCTAATTTTGCACCGGTTACGGCCACGCTCAGCGGGTCTTTATCGGATGCAAACGAAATGCGGCCTTGCAGCGCAGTTTCAAGGGCCGTGGTGCCTGCCCCGCAAAAAGGGTCTAGAACAACCTCTCCTCGCTGACTAAATCTTGATATAAAATAAGCCGGAAAATCAGGGCAAAAGCTATGCGGGAAAGTCAGCGAGTAGTGCAGCGAGTGCGAACTTTCATCTCCTTCCTGATCGAGAAAGTCGATCTCCCGGCAGTATGGCTGCGGAGTCTCGACCATTCTGATTGCAAGCACCTTGCCCACTAGTTTCTCCTGCAAAACTCTTGTTGAACGATACCTCTTTTCCTATCCCTCCCGATAGGATAGCGGCCATGCTCTGATATCCCCATGCTTTGATATCTCACTGTGGCACTATAACCGACGGACCGAAAACTCAATCCGTTGCATGACTCAAATATATGGGGCAAAGGTGGGTGGCGCTAGCCGAAATAAAAGGTACGGCGTTTGTAATAGTAAGTATCGGAAAGGATTAGATTGCGAATTTTAACCGCATCGCATTTGATTGCCTGACTCCCAAGGTTGATGACCGTATTCGATAGCAATTGAGCTAGGGCAGATAATTAAACAAAGAGTTCAGTGAGAACTGCGAGATAAGAGAGTTTGACATGCGATGCTCGAAGCGATCTCCGAAATAGCAATGAATAACAAGTTCAGGGACAGGCTTGGGGTGCTGCTATCTACTTCTCGCTTAGAATTGCAAGATTATCTCGTGCCGCCTGCAGGCTATCGTTCAGCCGCAGCGCCTCCAAGAATTGAGCTTTGGCCTCTTCTTTTCGCCCGAGCCTCTGGTAGAGCACCCCCAGGTTGTTTCGAATAGAGGCGCTGGCTGGATCGAGCTCCAACGCTCTGTGCAGAGAGCGCTCAGCATCAGAAAACTTTCCAAGCTCTAGCTGTGCCCAGCCAAGCATACCCATAGCGCGAGCATTACTTTCATCGCTTGCAACTACTTTCAGTAAGATCTCTTCAGCAAGGCTCTCCTGCTTTTTGCCGATTAGAACGACAGCCAGGTTCACCCTCGAGGAGATATCGGTTTCATCAATTGTGATCGCTTTTCTTAGCGCGAGTTCGGCTTTCTCGAAGTCCTTAGCTTGCTGGTAGTTTGCGGCCAATGCCCGGTGAACATCGGCGTTATCCGGTTCGAGCTCCGCGCTTTTTATCAGGTAGCGCTCACTCTCAGCAAAGCGACCGGCCTTCTGCAGCGCCAAACCGAGATAAAGATTGGCATTCAAGTGGTTGCCCTCTGCGCGAACAGCTCTCTGATAACTGTCGATCGCGCCGTTTAGGTTGTTTTTCTTTTCGTATATAACGCCGAGATTGAAAAGTGCCAGAGAATTACTGGGGGATCCTTCAATCACCTTATTTATGGACTCAATGGCCTTATCAAGCTCCCCTTGGCGTTCCTGGATAACGCTCATGCCGAGCAAGGCCTTTTCATTTTTAGGATCAGCAGTCAGGATCTTCGTGTACTGCTCCTTGGCAGCTTCGATCTCGCCCATTTCGATCTTTGCCCTGGCTAGGCCGACGCGAAAATTAGCATCATCTCGTAATTCGAGCGCTTTCTCGAACGATTGTCGGGCATCTTCATTGCGAGATTGCCGGAGCAGCGCGATGCCCAAGTTATAATGAGCTTCAGCCATGTGCGGGCAGGCTTCAACTGCGTCACGGTAGAACTGCTCCTCCTGCTTCGACCCGTCGCCCAGAGCAACTCCCTGTTTCAGCATCCTGCCGGCTTGTGCGCACTTATCCTGCGCCGATGCGATGGCTGCGGGCACGCTCATAAGAACGGCAAAAGCGACGTGATACAGTAGTAAGCCGCGCGATGAATGTTTCACTTCGCCCCCATAATCTCAAGCCGCTGAACCACCTGATGAATCTGTGGACATCCTGCAACCAGAGCGAAACGCACGAACGAATCGAACTCGGAGCCAAAAAGGCAACCGGGCATCACAAGTACCGAGTGTTCCAAGAGCAGCCTGCGGGCAAGGGCAAGCGAAAAGCTTCCATTGTCAACCGAGGCAGCGGCTTCGGGCGGAGAAGCCCATACGCTTGCTCCGGCTTGTGGTGCATTTACTCGCCAGCCGAGGCGCTGCAGTCCCGAGGTCAGATCGCGGGCCCGGCGGTGATATTCCGACACTACACCGCTTATCAGATCACTGGAGCAGGTGAGCGCAGCCGCCGCAGCGATTTGCAGCGGCAGAAAGATACCGTAATCGATGTGCGACTTCAATCTGGCCAGCTTGCTGACCAGCTCCGGGTTGCCGAGCAGCGCCCCTATCCTCCACCCCGGCACACAGTAAGCCTTCGAAAGGCTATAAATTTCGACGCACTTGGCAGAGGCATTAGGCGCACTCATCAAGCTGGGCTGCGGCGCTCCATTAAAACCCATCTCTCCGTATACAAAGTCGTTTACAAAAAGTGTTTCTGATGCCGAGAAGCCAGCGATGACCTGCTGAAAAAACTCCCGGCTTACAGAAATGCCTGTCGGATTATTCGGGAAATTAAATAGCACTACAGACGGCCTGCTTGATTGGATTTTTTCTTGCACGTTGCGCAGAGTAGTTCCGGGATCCGAGTCGATGGAAAAGAAATCGAGATTCAGTCCGGCTAAACGGCAGGCTGATAAATGCGCAGGATAGGTCGGCTTTCCCAGCAGTACCGTGTCGCCGGGACGGGTAGCGCAAAAAAGAAGATTTACCAGAGCGTCTTTCATCCCCATAGTCACGCAAATTTCGGTTTCCGGGTCGACCGTCGCCTGAAACTTCTGCTCGTACTTATCGGCAAATGCTTGGCGCAATTTTCGAATTCCGCGAGAAACAGAATAGCGGTGGTGAGCCGGATTGATGGAGGCCTCCGAGAGCTTGTCCATTAAAAAGCGGTGAGGTGTCATGTCGGGATTAATCATCGAAAGGTCGAGCAGAGCGCTACCGCTCTTTATCCGCTCAATCTTCAAGCGGTTGAGTTCTCCCATCACGTCCGTATCGAATATCTCTGTCTGGCTTGCCAGGATCATGTTAAAACTTTATTTAATTCGCCTTGAAAGCTCAATAATCTAAAGAGTGTTTTAAGGCGTGAGCCGGTAAATGTATGTGCGCTGCAACCTTAGACGATCATTTTAATGCGCTACAAGATCCCCTTTTATTGGTCGACGGCAACGGCGCGATCGTTTGGTCGAACCGGGCGTCGGTTGAGCAGTGCGGCCTGTCAGCCGGCCGGATGATTGCGGAGGCGCTCACTCCATCTGCGGTGCGGGCCATTCTGTCCTGTAGCGGCGCATCTGTCATTGAAACGGTGCAGTCCGGCTCGGACCTCGCGGCGATTGTAACGGCGGTATGCGGCAACGGCGCTTCGCCGCATTTCCTTGTAATTTTGACGCGCAATCAGGCCGGAATACTGTCGCTTCGAGAACGGGAGGAAGCGTTGGCTGGCGTCGCCCACGATCTTAAGAATCCTTTAGGGGCTATTTTCGGGTATGCTGACGCCCTGCTCGACACCGCTGCCGGAGAGGGACTGAACGTAAAGCAGCGCGACATACTTGCCCGCATAAGAAGCACCTCGTCCAGGTCAATCGAGCTTATTCGCAACTACCAGCATCTCGCGCAGCTTGATGCCCTGCCGCAGCAGTCCGGGACTGCAAAGAGCGAGCTCAACTCGACCATTCAATCGGTCCTGCATTATACCTGGCGGGAAGATTTTGAGCGCCCAAAGGTAGAGTTCAAGCCGGGGCCGCAGGCTATCGAGGTTGCAATCGAAAGGCTGCTGCTGGAGAGAGTAGTTGCTAATCTGTACGGCAATGCCCTTAAGTACACCCCTCCTGAAGGTAAGATCGGCATAACGACCGCGGTGCAAAATAGTATGGGAGTGATGGAGATTCACAATAGCCTCAGTGTCATTCCGCCGGACGAGATCTCTACGATCTTCAATCGCTATGTGCGGGGCAGCACCAGCAAGGGCACTCCAGGAAGCGGGCTAGGCCTTTACATCGTGAAGGAGATCTTAAAGAAAGCGGGTGGGTCGGTTCACGCGTCGAGCTCCCCTGAAGTTGGAACGACCTTCTCGCTCAAACTTCCAATATGGGGAGGGGCGGCCTAATCGCCGCCGTCATCGCTCCGCGATTTACCCAAGGTTCTCCGTGCAAGATCTCAGTGCAAGTTCTCAGTGCAAGAACTGCCTGGCCCCTATCAGATTGAAGATGTACATCGCGAGAGACGACTTGCCTTGAATTTTAACTTTGTCCGATAGCATCGCTACCTGGGGGTTTAGATCTCCAGATGCAATCTTCATCAGGGTTGCTTCGCTGACTTTAATCACGCAATCTCCATCGCTGTCCTCACAGGGGCCGCTCTTAAGAGTGTCTCCGCTCCAATCGATGAAATACCGCTCGCCTTTTCCATCCAGGTCGAAGATTATCTTGCCGCTAAGGCAATTTTTGAGATGTGCGTTGGCGCGCTGAGAACGGTACAGTATCTCCTCTGTAAGGAGCTCCTTTGCATCGCGGGCTTTGCGGCTACGCTCCGGGGCGGCGCGTTCGGCGGGACGGGCATCTCCCGCACTCTTGGAATCCTCGTCACCGCTCCCAGCGGCCTCAGCCTCTACGCCCTTACCGTCATTTTCACTGGCCATATGCAAATCCTGTCGTAGCTAACGGCTTGAGCCCCAAAAGCCTATTCCGTAGCCTATTGAATTCACCAAGTGTAAGCAATAGGATCGCGCTGTGCAACTATTGATATGGAAAAGAAAAGAGAGCCTATAATCGCCGGACTAACCGGAAGTATCGGCAGTGGAAAAAGCGCCGTTGCCGAGAGGCTCCGTGCATTGGGTGCGGGGATAATTGATGCAGATGTTTTATCTCGACAGGTTATGTCTCCTGATGGCAGCGCCTATGAAGCGATCATTACTGCGTTCGGTAAAGATATTTTGAAGAGCAGCGGTGAGATTGATCGCAAGAAACTAGGACAGATCGTTTTTAGCAATTCCGAACTGCGGCAGCGGCTGGAGAAGATTGTACATCCCAAAGTGAGGCTGCTTTTCGAGAAACGCCTTGCCGAATTGAAAAATGCCCATCCTCCTGCAATTATTATCTATGTTGTGCCGCTGTTGTTTGAGAGCGCTAATAAATATCCTGAGCTTTCACCGACAATCCTAGTCACTGCACCGGACAACGTTTGCATTGAGCGGGTGATGCGCCGCGATGGCTGTACCCGCCAGCTGGCTGAAAGAAAGTTGGCGGCCCAGATGCCAGCCGACAAGAAGGCGGCTTTGTCGGATATAGTTATAGTCAATGACGGCTCCATGGAGCAGCTTAATCGCCGGGTTGCTGAACTGTATGAAAATCTCCTCCAATCGCGCTCCGCCTAGGTACTGCTAATTTTGCCGATATTCTTCAGATTGAAGTTATCCAGATTGCCGCTTCCGTGTGCTGCGGTTACCATGGCTTATGGGCAGCAAAAGAACGGCCGAACTTGCAGTAAGGCATAAGAGCGGCGCCGGCCGACAGGACCAGGTGTGGCTTAGAATTGCAGCTTTTCTCTCTTTGAAATCACGGACCACCCAACGCACTTATCTGGGCATTATAGAGGAGTGGTGCAGCTTCCTTAACTGTAAACCTGGCTCTGTGGAGGCAGCCGCTAGAATTATCCAGGCGGATGACCTTAGCGCCATTGCATACCGCAACTGGCTCGAGAAGAGGGCCGGACAGGCTCCACGGATGAAAGGGTCGTCCTCCTCTTCACGCGCAGTGACGCTTAAAGGCAGACATTCTCAGCGCCGGGACGGTCTGCAAAGTACGCTTGCCAACGCAACAGTCAGGAAGAAGTTCGCAGCGCTACGGAGGATCTACCGCATGCTGATCTCGGCTGATGTAGGGATCAACAGCAACCCGTTTGATAGCGATCGAGTTCCTCCTCCTCCCGGCGCTTCCGGGCAGAAACGCCCCACTGAAATGATTGATTTTGCTCTTGTCAAGAGCATCATCTCAGCACCCGATGGCGCGACCCCTAAGGGGCTTCGTGACAAGGCGGTTTTGGCGGCGCTCTTTGGCGGAGGACTGCGGCGTAGTGAGGCGGTTTCAATTCGCATAGGAGATGTGCGCTGGTCTTCCGGAGGTACGATGTACCTTCGTTTGCGCGCTACAAAAGGAAGAAAGGATGCGGATCAGGCGCTTCCTAAATGGGCTGCCAGAGAGATTGAGCGGGTGCTTGAATTACGCCGCCGCGAAGGCGCCCAGGCCGGAGACTACCTATTCGTTAGTTATAGGGGGCGCGGCGGAACCATTGCCACCCCCCAGCCCCTCTCCGATAGCGGACTTTACAAGCTCTTTAAGTATTACTGCCGCTTGGCCGGAGCAGGCGACTACGTATCTCCTCATTCGGCCCGTGCCACTGCCATAACTAAACTTCTTGCCGACGGAATAGGTCACAGAGAGGTGCAGGAGTTCTCACGCCATGCAAGTGTTCAAATGGTGGAAGCTTATGACAAACGTCGAATCGGGGTTGATCAAAACCCGGCTAAGGATCTCGATTTCGAGTAATGCAGTCTCCTCCGAAATTTTCGGGTCAGGCCGCCCCGGCTGCCTTCACCTCTAGGAAGAAGAGAGCCACTCTTGGGTGAGGCTTGTTAGCCCCTCCTCGGTAGTCACCTGGGGTTCATAGCCTATCAACTCCGATGCTTTTGTAATGTCCGCCAAGGAATGTGAGATATCTCCCGGCCTGAACGGAGCATACCGGACTGGCCCCGGTTTCTGGGTGAGAAAGGGCCCTGCCGCAGCACAAATTATCTCGTAGAGTCTATTAAGTGAGGTAGCACGCCCGCCGCCCACGTTAAGGACATGACACTCTCCTGAGGCACGCTCGAGGTAAAAGGCCGCCCGCAAATTCGCTTGCACGACATTACTTACGTGGCAAAAATCCCGGCTTGTTGTGCCGTCTCCAAATACGGTGCAAGGCACTCCGTTCTTCAGATCGTTCAGCCAGGTGGGGATTACAGCCGCATACGGCCCATTGGGATTCTGCCGCGGGCCGAATACGTTGAAATAGCGAAAGCCGATTACATTAATGGCAAACAGCTTACTGAAGGCGGCGGCATATATTTCATCAGCGCGCTTGCTGGCGGCGTACGGCGAGAGCTGCACACCGATATTAGTCTCTTGTTTGGGCAGATCGGGATTATCTCCGTATACAGAGCTGGAAGAGGCGTAAACCAGGGCCTTAAGCTTAGTGTCACAGGCGCATTTAATGACATTCAGAAACCCGGTCACGTTCGCGTGGTTGGTACCCAACGGGTCATCGATGGAGCGCTGCACCGAGCCGCGAGCCGCCTGGTGAAGAATGATCTCAACATCGGACATGAACTGTGATAATGCCGGGTCCGCTACATCTCCTTCAACAAAGGTGAAATTCTCGAAAGCTTTATCTCCCACCCGAGCCCTTACAGCGTCTAGATTCTCCCGCCGTCCGGTATCAAAATTATCAATGCCTTTTACTGTTTGCCCATTAGCGAGGAGAGTTTCGAGGAGGTGAGACCCTATAAAGCCGGCGCAGCCTGTAACTAGCCAGGTGCGCCGTTTTCGCGAAAGTTCATCAGGAATGGAAAGAATGCTTAATGTCATATGCGCCGCAGTCCATGCTTATGCTAAGTTTATGCAGGGCAGCGCGAACCGGAAATGCAACTACAGACTCCAATAAGAAACCCCGGCAGGCACGCTATCCCTGTCAATTATTGATTTCACGTCTATAAAAACCGATGGCCGTCTCAGTCTCGAAAAAAGCTTCTCAGCAGAGAGCGCCATATATTCATCATGAGAAACTGCTAAGAGAAGCCCGTCCAAGTCCTGCATCTCCTCCCAGTGGCACAAACGGATACCGTATTCATCAACGGCCTGTTCCGGATCTGCCATCGGATCGTGCACCAACGGAGATAGCCCGAACTGACGCAGTTCCGAAATAATGTCAGGCACACGGCTATTTCTAAGATCCGAAACGTTCTCTTTAAAGGTTACCCCAAGGATGCCCACTCGCGCCTCCTTGATGGCGATCCCGGCGTTCACCATTAATTTAATGAACTTCTGAGTTACATACTGCCCCATACTGTCATTAATGCGCCTTCCAGCCAGAATAACATATGGGTGATAACGGAGCTGTTCAGCTTTGGTTGTAAGATAATAAGGATCTACGCCAATACAGTGGCCACCCACCAAGCCGGGGGAAAACTTAATGAAGTTCCATTTGGTCCCGGCAGCCGCCAGCACGTCCCGAGTTGCTATGCCGATGCGATCGAAGATAATTGCCAGCTCGTTCATCAATGCAATATTCAGATCGCGCTGGGTATTCTCGATTACCTTAGCGGCCTCTGCCACCTTAATAGAAGGAGCTGAATGAATTCCAGCACTGATTATCGAACTGTATACCTCCTCCACCCTTTTTAGCGTGGATTGACTGTCGGCGCTTACTACCTTTGTGACTTTGGTTAGTGAATGCTCTTTGTCGCCCGGATTAATCCGCTCTGGTGAGTAAGCTAAGTTAAAGTCGACTCCCGCTTTCAAGCCGCTCACTTCCGCCAGCCTCGGCCCGCAGATCTCTTCTGTTACCCCCGGATACACCGTAGACTCGAACACCACTACGGAACCCTTTTGCAGAACTGATCCGACCAGATCGCACGCCTTCATTAACGGTCTAAGATCGGGATTGTTGTTGGCATCAACAGGGGTCGGCACCCCCACTATAAAGAAATTACACTCCCGGACGTCCTCTATGCTGGCTGTAATATTCAACTTGGTGCCTCTCAAGTCCTCGTCGTGCCCCTCGTTGGTTACGTCGACGCCTTCTTTAAGCCTTGCAACCCGCTCCTCGTTGATGTCAAAACCGAAAGTAGGAAATTTTTTTGCGAGTTCCAAGGCGAGCGGTAATCCCACATATCCAAGACCCACAACAGCAATGCAATTATCCATCTCAATATTTCTCACCATGATGCCCGCTCGCAGCTAAGTGGGTGCAAGCCAAGGGCATTATTTATCTACAAGGCGCACGGTTAAATCTAGCCTTTGTGTAATGACTACGATCACACAGCAGAAGACAGCGTGCGCGGACCGAGTAAATACATGTAATACAAAATGTATGGACAATCTAGATAGGTGTTTGAAATAACTCCCTCCTTCGGTATATACTAGGTAAGAAAACCGGAATAATGGAAGAATTTGCTGAACGCATAGCCAAATTTGGCCGCTTCTTACTGAAGCTTCTCGTAGCGCTTTCACTAATCCAGATCGTGCTCAGGGCGCTTGGACTAGACGTCCAAATTCCCGTAGTTACTCAGTTCATAGATCTTGTGATTAAACTCTTCTCTAATCTCGCAAGAATGTTTAATAATATCCTAACCGCTCATACTGGTTATAGTTAGGCTGGCTCATTTTGAGCCGTTTGCTGTTAGGTAGTTACAATACACATTATGAATTTTTTAGGCTCTATTCGTGGTTTGAGCCAGTTACGCCTACGGGGTGTGGAGCTCAAGGTACATCCCGCTTTACTGGCCGGGGTTATACTTTTCCTGCTCGATCACCTGATATTTCCCGAGAAACCGACAGTCAGTATTTTGGCTGCATCGATGTACGGCGCCGCTCTACTGGCTCACGAAAGCGGGCATATGATCGCTGCTGCATTCTTCAGGGTGCGGCCCCGTGACATAATGCTTTACCCTTTCGGGTCCATCTTCTCTTATTCCGGGCGTCTTAACCCCGGGGCAGATTTTTTTATCAATGGCGCGGGCATTATCGCCAGTTTATGTGCAGCGCTGGCGTTTATGCCGTTCGCTGATCTTACCCAACTATCGGCAGGTCAGATCCCGACCAGCTTTGCAGCACTTGCCGTGACGGCTAATTTGGCGTTCGTTGCGGTGAATTTACTGCCATTATCAGGTTTGGATGCAGGACGCATGTTGAGAGCGGTGCTTACTTTGTGGCAGTTAAGTTTTGCTCAAACTGTCATTAAGAGGGTTAATCAGCTTATTTCTATGACCCTTCTGGCAAGCGCTATAGTTGTGGCGCATCCCCTGCTCTATGCCGCGGCCGCTCTTGTTACGATAAGCTGCTTGAAAGAACAGCTCAGGATGCAAACAGCAGACGCAGCCAGCGGGCTTGCCGCTGGACAAGCCTGTATCGAATTGGGCAGTTTAATCTGCTTGCCGCACCGCATGACGATATCGCAGGCGCTTCCGATTATCGTAAAGTCATATCAGCAGCATTTTCCTGTTGTGCATAACGATATGCTGTTGGGAGTGATTGAAAGAGAAAGCTTTATTAGAAATGCCTCGGGCGGCATCGCCGACGACTATATTGTTCAATTAGCGAAGAGAGAAATTCCAACGTACCTGAAAGGCGATGACTTGGGGCGGGTGCTCGATGATATGTTCCGCAAGCAGATTAACATAGCAGTCCTGAAGGACGAGGATGGGCGTTTCCACGGACTATTTTGCCGTTCCAAGGCGATAGAATTTCTACTTTTGAGCAAGTCCGTCGACACCCCGAGCGCTCCCGAGATAAACGACGAGTTCATGATGTGAAGCTGCTGATAGCTCTTCTTGGCCGCCTTCCGCTGCGTGTAAGGGTAGCATTGGGCCGCTTCCTAGGGTCGGTATTCTCGTATGTGCCGACCCGAGAAAGGAGGATCGCCGAGCTGCAAATGAGGCTTTTTTTGAAGGAGCACTACTCCCCGGACCTCATAAGGCGTTTGTATGCCGGATTAGGTCAAACTCTGATGGAGTGCATCAATCTAACCCCTATCCTGTCGCGCCTGGAGCAATTCGTTGAAACCGAAGACTCTGAGATAATCCGCTCCGTGATCTCGGAAAAGCGCCCAATTGTGACGCTAACCGGACACCTGGGCAACTGGGACCTATTGGCGGCGTACATTATTGCTAGTGGTATCGCTGTCACTACAATTGGCCGTGAGGCTCGCAGTCATTCGTTGCAAGCTATCCTGGCTGATATACGTGCCACTTACGGCATTAAGACTATATGGCGTTCCAATAGCTCTGGAGTAAAAGAGATTGTGAGTGACCTGAAATCTGGACGTGTCGTGGCTGCTTTAATAGACCAGGACACCGATGTGTCGAGCTCGTTGATCCCGTTTTTTGGAGTACCGGTCCGCTGTCCTTCAGGTTTGGTGGCTATTGGAAAAAAAATGGACGCCATCATAACTACCGCTTTTATCACCCGCGGCTCCGACAGCAGATATAAAGTGCATGTGAAACGGCTTGATGCGGAAAAAAGCATCGAAGAGATTTTGCACGAGTACCACATTGAACTTGAAAAGCACATACGTCACCACCCTGAGCAGTGGGTATGGATACATAAGAGATGGCGCACTTTACCGGACGGCGAGAGGCTGTCTTCTAAGAGATATATTAATTACCTGACGGAGCGCTTGCAAAGTGAGAGTTAAACTCGCAGCTTTCCTAATTTTGGCCGGATCGCTTACAACGGCCGTTTCTTGCAGAACAATCGTAAACACTTTTGCACTCGGTGGATATTACCGCCTGCAAGAGGCCGAGGAGCTTACTAGGCAAGGAAGGTTCGATGACGCAATTGAGGCATACAAATCCCATATGCAGGCCCGTCTCAGAATAGCGAAGCGTCCGGAATGGGAGAATCCCTACTTTTACTACCTATTGATAGGCGATTTAGAACTGGCAAGGGGCAACGACGGCGAAGCCATTGGCGCATATCAAGAAGCTTTCGACAATGGGATACACCGAGGGCTTATTTCGGACCGCTACCGTTATGTCGCTAATTGGTATGAGGAGAAAGGCGATCTTGAGAAGGCCTACGACCTTCTAAAATTGCACCGAGAGCTCGATCCACTGCTCTTCGACGCGATGCTGGACAGAATCTCTAAAGAAATAATAAGAACAGCCGATTTGCAAAGTGCGCCTGCCACTCCTGCTGCCAGTGATGGAATCGAAAAGTAAGCTGGCGTAAACCTAACCCATCGGAGGCAGCGTGGAGATCTTGTTTATAAGCTGCGGGTCGGAGAGAGCCTCTCTTAGGGCGAAATCCAGGGCCTTTCCGAGCGCGGCAGATACTTCGTGCTCACCGATAAAGGGGTGCTGCTGGTTGAACGACCCGCTATATCGAGCCTTATGGATAAGTTTTTGGTTTTTGTCCAAAAGCTCGATCACTAAAGCGGCAGTTGCTTCCATTGTGGTTGACGGAAAGCCGGGGGTGACGAAGACTTTCCATTCTTTTATCTCGCCTCGCATGATTGCAGCATCGAACATAGAGAGGCGTACGCCATTCTTGCCCAGGTAGTGCTCCAGCGCTGTACTTACAGCCGTACCCAGGTCGCCTCGCGGTTTAATGACCCTGCCATCAATCTGGGCGATTGCTTCAACCGGCCTTGCATCAGTGAACTTTAGCACCTGAATGCGAGGAGAACTGCCGGCGACGCTCTCTTTGAGGGGCCTAATCTCCGCTTGCTCTGCCAATTGCACTTCAAGAGTGTTGCCAAGACCCGGAGCGCAACCTGCCATATTAAGCAAAAGCGAAAGCACAGCGAATATAGCGACGGCTCCCAGGTTCATGTGCGCTATTGCAGCTGCTCTTTTATCCATTTTACTTCTCCCGTTATATGTGCTCCCGAATCCCGTTCGGCTTCCATTATAATCTGCTCAAGGCGCTTCCTCGAGCCTATATTGCACTTTTTGAAAAGCGAGAACAAAGCCCAAAGCGCATGCTGTCTGACAACTTCGCAGGAGTCCTCTCTAGCTGCAACGGTCAATGCTGCCTCCAACGCACCGCAACCGGTGTTAGCGGCGACAATCGATGCGTTGCGAAGGAGTCCGCTCCGCCCGGGGCGCATGAGGGGAGTTCCGGCGAAGCGCTTCGTGAACTCCTCGCTGGTTCGTATAGAGAGCACCAAATCTAGAGAGAGGAACGGTCCGCACCCCTCTTCGGCATTGAACTCACTCAAAATGTTTATACTTCGCCGGCCTTTGTGCGCAATATGATTGAACGGGCAAACCTCCTGGCAGAGATCGCAGCCAAATACCCATTCGCCAATCGCCTCGCGCTCCCAATGGGATAGTGAACCTCTCTTCTCGATTGTAAGATATGAGATGCATTTGCGAGCATCTACCACTCGATCCCATACGATGGCGTTGGTTGGACAGCTAGTTATGCATCTGGTGCATTCTCCGCAACTGCCGCGCGAAGAGTTGGGCGATTCTTCCTCGATGGGCAGATTGGTAACCACTTCACCAATGAAAAAGTAGGAGCCTGCTCCCGGTTGAATGAGCATAGAGTTCTTTCCGATAAAGCCCAGTCCGGCTCTCTCAGCGAAAGCTCTTTCAAGCAATGGAACGGCGTCGGCGAAAATGCGGTAAGTAAGCTCATGCGGCACTAACTTTTGCAGCTCCATCATCAGCGCTTTAAGTTTCCGCTTCAACACCCGGTGGTAGTCCCTGCCCCACGCGTATCTGGCTACCCTGCCGTGCCCTTCAGGCCGGGAACCGCCAAGCGGCCCCTCATAATGAACAGTCACTAGGATGACGCTTTTCACCTCTGGCAAGAAGTTTGCAATATCCACATACATCTGCGGGGGCCTGAGCATGTACCCCATTTCTCCTGCGAATCCGCTCTCTTGCCACCTCTGAAGGCGGGTGACAGCTGAGGAGATTGCAGGGGGTGGTCCGGCCCACAGAAGGTTAAGCCCGTGCCTTGCGGCTAAACCCTTAATATCTTTGTTAGTGAGTGGTTTCATAGCCAATTGCTTCACTAATATTAGGAGCAAGGAACGAAAAAGGCACGACCTTCTATTAAGAGTATTTTGCTTATGGCTCGGCGTGATTTTGAGAACCTTTCTTTTTTAGATGCCCTATTCGGGCTTGTCACTCAACCGGGTGAAACAGCCGAAGTGCTGTTCCAGCCTGGAGTTCGCCGTCACATCCTTCCGTTCCTAATTTTATTTGCAGCGGTAGTTTTCGGTCCAATGCTCCTCTTAGCTCAAAGCAACTATTTGGCAGTGAAATCTGATGCAATCTCGTCTCTAGCGTTAGTAGCATTGTTCACTCTATTTGCATTTGTGTTTCTGGAAGGCTTGATGTTGCTAATATTTGGACTACGTCCGGCGATCACCGACCTGCTAGCATGCGCAGCCTATACCTTGGCCCCTCTTTCGGCTGCTCTGTTAATTCTTTATGGATTCAACTACCTGATCTCGGGTAATCTCTCCATGATTCACATGCTTCTTGGGGGAACCATGCCGGAGGGTAACTTTTCGAAGGTCCTTCCCTACGCGCTGTTCGTAATCTCACTTGATATGTTGTTGGTTATGATCTTTAGTTTGCGGGCCGTGGGCGACCTGCATGTGTTTACCGCTTTCTGCATGTCGATTCTCTCTTTTGTGCCGATCTATTTCGCACTTTTAGTCGGCGTCATTGTGGCCGAGATCGCAATGCCTGGCTCAAAGCATGCATTTTTCCGGCTTCTTAAGTCTCCTCAAGGTGTGCTCTCTTTGATGGGCTAGTCTATTCATCATAAAAACAGGCCTGAAACTGTCGCACTACATGAACGCAGGTGTTCGACCATGTTCAATTTCGACGAGAACTTCTTGCTGCCCTGGCGTTTTCTTCCAAATTAACCAAGCGTTGTATCTTGCTTCAGTACATTGTACCGAAGCTATCGCTACCCAATTCAACGCCGCGGATCTTGACCGATTCTTTTCAATAGGTTATTTGAATTACTCGATATTGCGGCCTAAGGCCGGCATATCTTGCTGACAGTCAGTCCCTATCGTCTAGCCGGCCTAGGACACCAGCCTTTCACGCTGGGAACACGGGTTCGAATCCCGTTGGGGACGCCACTCTGCCTTACCACGATGCAAAGCGCCGAGAGTTCGAATAACAGCACCTCAAAGATGAGCGCCACTACTTCGCACTCTCGCGAGCGATTAATGCTCTGCCTTAGCTCTCTTCATGACCTTGCCAAGGTTGAGAACCTAATTCGGCAAAAGTTCGCTTCTCACGCTCCGAGGTTGCGGGAGATATGTGCCTATCTTTTCGATCTTGGAGGCAAGAGAATTCGGCCGGCAATCTGCCTTATGACTGCAAAAGCGTTGCAGTTTGACACTTCTTCTTCGCAGGACTTAGTTGATGTAGCAGCCGGAATTGAACTCATACACATGGCGACTCTGCTGCACGATGATATAATCGATAATGCCCAGCTAAGACGGCACAGTCAGTCGCCCTACCTTAAGTTCGGCTTGGGAGATACCTTACTTAGTGGGGACTTTTTGCTCGTGCGCGCATTTAGCCTTTGTGCCCACCTCGATCAGTACATTATTGACGCCACGGAGCGGGCCTGTGTTGAGCTGACTGAGGGGGAGATCCTGGAGACACCTCTGGCAAAAGTAACTCATTCAATTGACTCTGCTCTAGACATTGCGCGTCGCAAAACTGCTTCCCTCTTTCGGCTGGCATGTGAGAGCGCTGCCTTTCTGGCACGCCCCGGAGATACGGTAATCACCCACTTTTCTGCTTTCGGAGAGAGCTTGGGGATGGCCTTTCAAGCGCTGGACGACATTCTGGACGTAACCGCGTCGGAAGACCTTCTTGGCAAGGCGTCAGGTACTGATATTCGGGAGAAAAAGCCCTCTCTGGTAAATGTGCTTTGGCTGAAATCGGGAGATCCAGTAGCCGCTAGAATGCTTTTGGGAGAGGAGTCCGTTCAGGACCAGCAGATTGCAGACGCAGTGCAGTTTCTACGGGGCTCAGATGTAATTATAGAGGCAAGGAAGATAGCCCGTTCTTTCGCCGTCGAGGCGGAGAGCCGACTGGATGAAATTAGCCGCCTGGTAGAGGTGGATCTTCCAAGTTTTCAAGGCCTTAAGGACTTAGTGTCATACTGTATTGAGCGCATGGAGTAAACTCCAATCATTCCCTGCGCTTATAATATTGCGCGGCATAGGTAACCTCCCTTCAACAATTCCCCATAAATCTATTATGCAGGTGGTGGAGCTGACCTTTTCACCCCGGCTTCAATCGTAGCCTCCTACCGGACGGGTATGGCGGCATGTTTTAAGGTCATCATTCGCGGCTTTCCAATTGGTCTGCTGCTCACAGGATTTTTCTAAGGAGGCAACATGTCAACCGAAAATCAGGAGCTGAACGTGAGCAGTGGTGACAAACTTCCTCAAATGGATATGGCCTACGATCTCGGAAAGGGCTACGACCCTATTCATGAGTTAATGCGTGCAATAATTCTCCGTACTATTGAAGACTTTAATTCCGGCGGTGAACTTCAAGAGGAGGCCTTGAAGTACATGTTCGATGAAGAAGAGGATTATATCTTTGCCTTTCATGCGATTTGCCGTCAGCTGGGATTCGATCCGGAAAAAACGCGGCACCACATAATTTACGCAACAAGGCGGATTAGTACGCGCCGCCGCGCAGCCTAACTTCAAATTCAGTTTATCGACGCTGAGGGGGAATATATTCCCCCTCAGATTTTCAATCCGTTACTTCGAGAAGTTTAAGCGGCGTAATTGAAAGGATTCTCGCGGAGAAGATTCATCATCCGATCGACCCCGTGAAGCTTCTCTCTTTTTAAGCGTTTGCTTTCCACCTCTTCGGCTGATGTAAGGTAGCTTCGGCCGCTATAAGAAGCCAATTTACGTTCCAGTTTTAGGTGTTTTTCGTAGAGCCTTTTTAGCCTCTTGTCGCCAGGCATAGTTTGCAGGATTTTCTGACGATCTACATCCTCCATCTTTTCTCCTCCTTATAAAAGAGCCTTACTCCGGGGTACCGGATGTTTCCAGGCTTATATTTCGTAAGAATAAGACTAATGAAAAAGCAGGCTGCGCAGGAATTCTGAATGGCTGCATTCTCTCTATTTTACTTACTGCCACACTGCACTGTCAAAATAATATTGAAAAGTGCGGCAAAATTCTTCCCTACCGGAGTGTATTTAGCAAACGAAATTATGTATATGCAGAACCACCATTCTAGTGTCAGCACGTCAGGACCTAGAACGATACAAAGGAGAGATTACGGCCGGCAGAGTCTCCCTCTCTCCTATAGGAGTGGAAGTTAAAGTTCAAGATGGTGCATACAGGCGCCGAGATAACCTCTAACTCGCCTCGCCAGCAGCAGCGCAACTGGTTGAAGGCTGTAGCTTGCAGATCTAGAATTAATCTATCATCCATTACTTTCGATACAGCACTTTCACCTATTCTATCTATAACCTCTCGCCCTACCTGATATTGATCATTCCCTGCGCAGGGACCGAGAAGCACCTCGAGAAGTTCACCATGCGAGCTTCCGAATCGATCGACGGTGTTGGCAATTATCCCGGAAGCTAATCCGCGCCATCCTGCATGGATCACGGCGAGTGTCTGTAATCTGCCGCATCTCAAAATCATCGGCAGACAATCGGCAGTCAGTATCCCTATAGCAGCAGTTGGCTCGGTCTGCGGAGAAACGCCGCAAATAACGGCCGCGTCGTACGCCTCAAGGTTAACTAAAACCTCAGCATCTGCCATTGACCCGATTTGACCTAGATCCACGACGCAGACACGATCTGTGTGTGCCTGAGTCATTAGGAGTAATTGCTTAAGGCCGAAAGCCCTTTCGAACGCCTCGCGTGCGGCGCCCCTGCAATCGCCCTTGAAATTTACCGATCCATTGCAGAAGCCATGCATGAGGCCGTTTTCGAGCCAGGCCCCATGCGCAAGGATCTGAAACGGACCTCTCTCAACCTCAACAAAGCTCATATCAGTTAATTTTGCCGGAAGAGTTCCACCAGCTCAAGGAAATCCTTAGGCGGCTCCCGCTCGAATTGCAGAGATCTACCGGAACTCGGGTGAACGAATCCCAAGGTACGAGCATGCAGCGCCTGACGCGCAAATTTATCGGCAGCCAGGCGGAGATTCGACGGAAGGAGCGAGAAGTCTCCGTATACCTTATCGCCGATTATAGGAGAATGAATATGGTTAAGATGAACTCGTATCTGATGCGTGCGGCCGGTCTCCAGCTTTAGTAGGAGATAGCAGGCGTAATGCATACGCTCAATGACTTCCCAGTGAGTAACGGCAGTACGGCCTCCCTCCTTCAGTACCGCCATTTTTATCCTGCTGCGAGGGTCTCGCCCCATTTTCGTCTCGATGGTGCCCCTTTGCTCTTGCCTGAGCACCCGGTTGCCGCGTGGGGTGCAGAGAGCCAATGCGACGTACTGCCGCTCCACCGTGCGCTCTGCGAATTGAGCGCTGAGATGACGGTGAGTTACAGGGTCCTTTGCAACAACTATTAATCCCGTAGTATCCATGTCGAGCCGGTGCACTACCCCCGGGCGGGCTCCGGCGGGCCAATTTTCCGGTGCAACAGCCAATCTGCCTGCTATTGCATTCAGTAGAGTTTTAGAGCGAATCCCGGCACCGGGGTGCATCGAGAGTCCCGCAGGCTTGTTTATTACGATGAGGAATTCATCTTCATAGAGGGTTTCAAGAGCCAGATCGTACCGCTCCAACGATTCCTTGTCCGGAGCTTCCAGCCGCAGTTCTATCACCTGTCCCTTTCGCACTTTCATGCCGCTTCGGGTTACCACCTTCCCCTGCAGTTTTACACATCCTGATTCTATTAGGTGCTGAATGGCTGAACGCGACATCGCTTTAAAATCTCCGTCACGCAATATTGCATGATCCAAGCGGGACTCCTCAGTAACCTCGATTCGAGTAAAATTTGAAGTACGGCTCATGTTATTATTGGAGCACTTTTCGCACTCGCTCTATATCCGCTAGCACCTGGGAAAGCAGAGATTCTGCTGAGCTAAACTTCTGCTCATCGCGCAATTTCTGGACTAGTTTCAGGGCGACACGTTCTCCATAAAGCGGACGGCTTTGAAAATTCAGAAGATGCGCCTCGATCTTGGCCGCTCCGCTACTCTCGAAGGTGGGGCGGGTGCCGATATTGACGGCTGCAGGATAATGCTGCCCGTTCACCTCCGCACGGGCCGCATATACGCCATTCGGGGGAATCAGCTTATTGCGTCCCAAGACCGTGAGATTGGCGGTGGGAATACCTATTTTAGAACCTCGACCGGCACCGGGGACCACTCGGCCTCTCAAGAGATAAGGACGGCCGAGTCCCTTTGCCGCTTCATGCATATCGCCCTTACTAACAGCCCCTCGAATTTGGCGCGAGCTGATGCGGGACCCATGCTCCGAAAGAAATGGGGCTATCTCAACACTCCTTCCCGCCTTCATCATCGCTTCAGCTATTACGGAGGAATCGCCCTCCCCACCCCGGCCGATTCTGGCATCCGGTCCTACAACCAACACCCGTACGTTCAAAGCGTCTATCAGGATGGCGTTTATGAACTGTTCGGCGGTAAGAGTAGCAAACTGCGGGGTGAATCGGATCAGATACAGTATGTCGAGCGAAAGCCTTTCTAGCTGCTCTACCGTGTCGTGTAGACAAGAGAGCCTTTTAAGCTCACCGGTCTTGCCGAGCACCAACGCCGGATGGGGGTAAAAGGAGATTAGAGCGCTCTGCATCGACTCATTCTTCTGCTTCAATGCAAGAATTCTGCTCAGCAGTAGCTGATGACCACGATGCACTCCGTCGAAATTACCAAGGGTTGCGATAAGCCCTGATGAGGACACAGGCAATCTCGGATATCTGAGAACCTGAATCACGCGTTAGAGGTTCTTAAGCTTCTCTTTGGCCGTTCCCACCACCTTGCTTTTGGGGTAATCGGCGACTAGTTTTCGCAATGTAAGCTTTGCAGATTGCACATCCCCGAGCCTTACGAAGACAGCGGATTGCCTTAGAAGTGCAAGAGGCGCGCGCTCATGCCGGCTGAAACGGGAGACTACTTCATTGTAAGAGGCTAAAGCATTGCGGTTATCGTCAGTTCCGTCGTAAGAGACCCCGAGCCAAAAAAGGATGTTGGCCGACCAGTCTCTTCCATAGCTAATGTCCAATGCGCTTCTAAGCATAGGGATCGATGTCGAGAAATTAGCCTGGCGAATCTCAAGCAGTGCATCGCCGAAAAGCTTTGCAACATCCGGCGGTAGGTTCGACACAAATGTCTCATCCGCTTCGAGCGCATCAGCCGGGACGATGGGCGGAGGCGGAACCCTTCGCTTAATGGATGAAAGATCCTGCTTCAAGGCGCTCAGGTCGGTGCCTATACTTGAAGTTTGTGAATGTTGAATTTCATCCAGCCTGCCATTCACGACGCGTAGTTCGCTTCGCAGTTCGGAGATCTGAGCGGTGTGCTCGGCTTGGAAGCCTCGGACATCAGAGATCGACTGCTCAAGTCTGTTTATATCCTGTTTCAGCCTTGAGAGTGATTCTCCGCATGCGGAGAGAGCAAGCAGCAGCCCTACGCTACATCCGGCTCTGCGAATTATTCGAAAAAGCTGTAGTGCATTTAACATAAACCAAACCTCGAACAATCAGTGATTCCGAAGCACTGTATCACAGCGCTTCCTTCTTAATTAGATTAAACATGATCCGAATTTTAATACCACTATGGCAAGGCGGTTCTAAGTATACAGCCAAAATAGCAAAGGGGCGAGTAAGCACAGCCTACCCGCCCCTCAGGCGCCGCCCTTCAAGCAATGCGGCGTACTTAGTCTAATACTGCTAGTTGACGTTGAAATGAGCCCTTCGGTTCTTGGCCCAAGCCTCTTCATTATGCCGAGGATCAAGCGGCAACTCTTCGCCGTAGCTAACAGTGCTCATCCTGCCCGATTCAATGCCGAGCGAGCGGAGGTAGTCTTGTGCTGAGCGGGCCCTATTGGCGCCGAGGACCATATTGTATTCGTTAGTGCCGCGTTCATCGGCGTGCCCCTCTACCTGCACACGGCGCGACGGGTTGGCTTTCAACCACTCTGCGTTCTTCTGTAGAAGGCTTCTTGCTACCGAATCTAGCTGATAAGAGTCAAAAGCAAAATTAATATCCTTAAGCTCCTTTCCCTCTTCGGCAATGCCTATATTTGAGTCTCCAGGTCCGACTTTCTTAGTGCGGCAGGCGCAGCCTGACGCAAGGGCTGCCACAACAAGCACCACCATGATCTTCCTAATACGCATACAAGGGTCTCCTCGAAGTTAAAAACTTAAAACCAATGAACGAAGAACATCACAAAAAAAAAGCTCCTGCAATGTCAAATTAACCTGCTGAAGCCTTCGTTAATGGTTTGTAAACACTGAACAACCTATTAATTACAGCACACGGTTGTGAGATGCAATATGCTTTAAATGAGATTTGAATTTTATAGGCCAAACAATGTTGTAGCGCGCCTATTGCTCCCAAGGGCCCCAACTGGGCTCGCTGTCGCCGCCACGGCTGGAGGTGAGCTGCTTCATACTAGTGCCATCGCTTCTCATCATAGCCAATACAAAAGAGCCTGCGCGTCCCTGAGTTGTAGCAAAAACAAGATACCTACCATCGGGCGACCAGTCCGGGTCCTCGTTGCTTCCGGAGCTTGTAAGCTGTAACGCGTTACTGCCGTCGGCATTTGCCACAAAGATCTGAAATCCGGCGTCGGCCCGGCAAACGAATGCGATCTTATCTCCCTTTGGAGACCATGAAGGAGATGTGCAGTAGTTAGAGGTAACAAAACTGATGCGCTTCACGTTCGACCCGTCGGCAGCCATAGTGTATATCTGAGGTCCGCCTCCACGGTTGGAGCAAAAAGCGATGCGCGAATTATCGGGAGACCATTCAGGGGATACATCTATGGCTCCGTTTGAGGGGGTGATGCGCTGAACGACCGCCCCGCTCATGTTAAGAAGTACGATATCGGAATCCCGGCCGGTAGTAATAGAGGCGAGCAACAGCTCGGATGCTGGTTCCGAACGTTTGTATTTGGCGCCAAGCTCTAGAGGCTCCCCTCTTGTCAATTGAGTGACTGACCGCGAGTTAATATTCATCCTAAACAGGTCGGGCACCCGGTTTCGGTAGGACGTGTACACTAGATGAATGCCGTCGGGGGCCCAGGACGAAGAGATCGCCAAACCGCGATCGTTTGTAAGTTGGCGAATCTCGCTGCCGTCAATATCCATCACGAACAGCTCTTTGAATCTTCCTACTCTAGACGAAAAAGAGATCTGGGTGCCAAAGGGACCGTACTCCCCTGTAAAAAACTTGAGAATCTCATTGGCGAAGCGGTGCGAGATCTTCTTTATCTGGCTGGCATCCCCACTATACTCTTTACCCAGTACCATGCTCCTTTTCTGAACGTCATACAGATAGAGTTGTACCGTCAAGTTGCCGCCGTTGGCGATGACGGTGCCGCGCACCAAGCCCTCAACTCCGATCACTGTCCAGTCCGTGTAAACAACGCTCTCCGGCCCCCCGCATTTACCGGGAGTCTCGATATATGCGTCCGGACTCACCACTTCGAAGTATCCGGAGAGATCGAGATCGCGTGCGATAATTTGCGGGATCTCCTTAACTGCTTGACTCTCCCCCTGCTGCAAACAGAGCTGTGGGAGGGCAATAGGAAAAAGCTTTCCCGATCCTCTGATGTAGATATCTGTCTGGGCAAAAGCTTCGAATGGAATCGAGACGATAAATGCAAGAATGACGAGAGTAAAACGGATTGAATTCGGTCTCATAGCTAAGTTTCGGCAGTAAAATACGATGCGGTCAAAAACTGAAGGTATGCTAGCACCGCGAAGAGCGTCGCGAAAGAGAATCCCGTCCTTAAGCTAGGACGGAGTTCCCGGGAGCTTATCCATCTTCGACGCAAAGACGAAGTCGCTGACTGTAAGCCCGTCGATTTTATGCGTCCACAGTTCTATATTGACCTGACTATATGACAGGTGAATATCGGGGTGGTGCCCCTCGCTCTCAGCTAGCTCTGCAACGCGATTGACCCACTCAACGGCGCTAGGAAAACTTTCAAACTTATACCCCTTAAACAAGTGGTGATGGTCTATAATCTTCCATCCCTGCAGTCCCTCTAGGTAACCGGCCTGCTCCTCCTTGCTCAGGGGCGGCACCCCACCCTGACACGGCACGCACTTCATCGAGCTTAGATCCTGATTCTGGGCCATCCATTCCTCCCTAATGAGACGATTTAATTTTTTTGGCAGAAGTCTTTAGATAATCTAAATTCTCCCTTATCAATTTCACAACCCCCTGCTCATCGTGCTCCGAAGCTTCTAAATCGCACGAAACGCCTATCTCTCTCAGTTTAGCGCTGGTAATCGGTCCGATCGATGCGATCCAGCATCTCGCAAGAAATTCAGTGCCATTCTCTCCGAGGGCTTGGATCGTTCCCACTACCGCCGACGGGCTAAAGAAAATAAAGATTGTTTTAGCGGGATTCTGCATTCGCACTATATCGCACGCCTCGGCGCCCGGAGTGATGAGGGAGTTGCTGTATACCACCAGCTCTCTTACATCCGCGCCGGCCCTTTCCAGCTGGGGCTTGATTATGCCGCGAGTTCTAGCGGCCATAGCAAGCAATATCCGTTTTCCCGAAACCCCAGCGCGCAGCAATGCCTCGCAGAGATCCTCTGCCACTGCCGTGCCCGGCAAAAGAGTATGCTCGCGTCCGAAAAGCTGCTTGAAGGCTGTGGCCGTCGCTTTTCCTTGAACTGCAACGCTTAATTCCGGCGGGAGCCGTGTTGAGGTAACGTCTCCGGCTGCCTTAGCCTGTTCAAGCAGTCCATGAAGAGATCTGACACCATTAATACTGGTAAGTATCAGCCACTCGAAGCTCCCCTTATGAAGCTCTTGGAAGGCTTCTTTGATCTGATCACTATAGGCGCAGGTCTCGATCCGAAAAACAGGAAAGGAGATCGCAAGTATTCCTATTTTGCCGAACGACTCCGCCAGGGAATCACAGCTGTCCTCTGCTCGGGTGATAATGGCCGTGTATCCCGTTACAGATGTGGTCATTGCAGATATCCCATTGACCCTACCGGCTAATAAGCGCGGCCGCCCCTTTGTCAAGCGCCTCTTCCGCCATTCTTGTTCCGAGGAGTTCTGCTTCCAAAAGATCGCTGCATCCGCTCACCTCGATTAATCGATCGCCGGTGGGTGAAAGGCACCTGCCCTTGAAGTTAATTACCCTGCCCTCGCGCCGAGCCAATGCGGCAACCGGAGTATTGCATCCGGCCTGCAGCCGCGCCAGGAAAGCCCTCTCTGCCGCCACGCATGCAGCCGTTTCTTTATCATGCAACGTACCCACAATGTCCCTCAAATCACCTCTTTGCGCCAGAATCTGCACCGCCAATGCCCCTTGCCCCGGCGCCGGGAGCATCTCGTCCGGCGCAAAGATATAAGATGCCTCGGAGACACGCCCCAGGCGCTCGATACCTGCCTGCGCCAAGATGGTCCCATCGAACCCGAAGGACCTCTCTCGAACCTTTGAAATGCGGGTGTCGACATTTCCCCGAATGCTGACACATCGCAGATCGGGCCTCAGTCTGGCCACCTGGGCGGCACGCCTTAAACTAGAGGTGCCGATAGTTGCGCCATGCGGCAGATCCCAAAATGATTCCTGCCCGCGCGTTACTAACACATCTTCCGATGGGGCTCGCCGCAGAATGGCGCCCAGTTCAAAGGCCCCGCCCGGCGCAGTGGGGAGATCCTTTAGCGAGTGTACCGCAATATCTATCCGCCCCTCTTTCAAAGCTTCTTCCAGTTCGAGGGTGAATAGCCCCTTACCGCCGATCTCGGGGAGTGGCTCATCACTGCTCTGAGTACGATCGCCTCGAGTCTCGATTTTTAGCAGTTCCACCGACAAGTCAGGGAACTGCACAAGCAGAGCACGTTTAACGAACTCGCTTTGCCAGAGCGCGAGCGCACTTTTCCTTGTGCCGATTGTGATTTTTTTCATCATGAGTGGCATTTTTCGCTTCTTTTCGACGATAATGTAACACTGCAAAACGGAAACTGCTATCCGTAGGAGATTCTTTTACCGTTTATCCTCTTGAATTTGCTGATATAGTCGTGCAATGAGCAACTCCTTTGAAGAGAGTCTAAATACCGCTCAAGAGCATAATCAGATGCTGCGGGGGGTGGTAAGCCGCGTAACGTACCGCAACCCCTCGAACGGGTATTGTGTTCTGCAAGTGAAAAGCGCGGAGCAACACGATCCGGTGACGGTAGTCGGTAATTTCATCGAGCCTCGCATCGGAGCCAACCTTGTAATAAGGGGCCAGTACAAAGAGCATCCGCGCTTTGGACGGCAACTGAGCGCAGTATCTATCACGGAGGTGGCGCCCACCTCGGCCGAGGGAATTGAAAACTATCTATCAAGCGGACTCATAAAGGGAATCGGTCCCAAAACTGCTCGGCGTTTAGTGGCGGCGTTTGGTGAGAAAACTTTGCAGATAATTCATCGCGAACCAGAAAAGGTGGCTAAGCTAAGCGGGGTCGGACGGCGCAAGGCAGAGATTATACACAAGACCTTCTCCGAACAGCGCGTAACGCAGGAGATAATTCAGTTTCTTGTCGAGCGCGGCATAACTCCAAATTTAGCGCATCGCATATTCGATCAATATAAACAAAATACTGTCGAAGTTGTCTCTAAAGATCCTTATCTGCTTGCGCGGCAGCTGCGAGGTGTCGGATTTTTAACTGCTGACGAAATCGCGCTCAATTTGGGATTCGAACCGGCTTCGCCGCAGCGCCTCAAGGCGGGGATTTATTATGCTCTCGAACGTGCTGCCGACGAGGGGCACTGCTTTCTTCCCGATATAGAGCTGGTGAAGAGAGCTGGCGCTCTTTTAGGTCTTGAGGAGCAAACTGACTTGCGGCCTCACATAGCGGCGCTTATCGAAGAGCGCTTCTTAATTCAGAAAAAAGAGAAAGTTTATCTGACGCATTTGTATCGAGCTGAAGAATTCGTCGCCAAGTTCATATCCAGCCGTCTCGAGCCATGGCCGGCTCCCCTTTTAGATGAGCGGGCCGTCGAGTCGTGCCTGCATGAAGCGGCTAGCAGCTTGGGTGTAACCTTCTCGCCCGAACAAAAAGAGGCTGTCAGATTAGCCCTGCGGCATCCGATCTTGATAGTGACCGGAGGGCCGGGGTGTGGAAAGACTACGATAATACGGGCCTTGGCTTTGGTCTTTGCCCGCGCCAAACGCCGATTAGTGCTGGCTGCGCCGACCGGGCGCGCAGCCCAAAGAATGGCTCAAGTGTGCCAGCAATCCGCCAGCACAATCCACCGCCTTTTGCGCTTTGATCCGCGCCGTGGCTCGTTTCTGCACGGCATAAACGATCCCCTGCCTGCCGATGCAGTCATTCTTGATGAAAGCTCGATGATAGATATTCTTTTGGCTAAAGACATGTTCAGCGCTATTCCCTCCGATGCGACACTTGTGTTGGTCGGAGATAAGGATCAGCTACCCTCCGTGGGTCCAGGCAAGCTCTTTGCTGATCTGATTGCGCTTGGCAAGGTTCCTACCATTGCACTTACCCAGCTTTTTAGGCGAGGCGAGGAATCTCGAGTTAATGTTATTGCGCAGATGATCAATGCGGGCGTTTTCCCCGAGATTCCTGAGCCGGATGGCGTCGTAAAGAGTGACGCCTACTTCATTGCAAAGCGCGATAGTGAGGAATGTGCTGTCCTAATCGAAAAGCTTATGGCTGACCAGATCCCACGCAAGTTTAACATAGCGAGGGAATCTATAACGGTGCTTACTCCGTCGAACCGCGGTCCGCTCGGAACAATAGAGTTGAATAAGCGTCTGCAGCAGCGCCTGAATCCCGCAGGACTATTCGATGTGGAGCAGGAGTTAGAGCATCACGGCTCGATCTACAGAATTGGAGATAGAGTCTGCCAGCGTGTTAACAACTACCAGATCGACACTTACGGTGTATATAACGGCGATTTAGGGGTGATTCACAGTGTAGATCGCCCGTCACATTCTCTCGTTGTAGAGCTATGGGACGGCCGGCTAATAAAGTACGAGTCTGGAGATATCGGCCAGCTCTCACTTGCGTATGCTGTTACAGTGCACCGCTCGCAAGGCTCGGAGATCCCGTGCGTCATCCTTGCACTGAGCGATTCACATTACATGCTTTTGGAACGGCAGCTACTGTACACAGCAGTAACTCGCGCAAAGCAACTTTTGATTGTGGTAGGATCAAAACGAGCTCTGGCGATGGCGAGCCGCCGGGCTCCTACAAAGCGCCGCTGCACCAGCTTGGTCGAGATGATAGAGGATCGTCACTTATAAAGCGCGCTTCGCCGTCATGAACCGGTGTTCGCTGAAAATGTCGCACTTGTAATTCGGAAGCGTTATGCCGTTCTCTATGGCGGACTAGCTGGAGCGAAAGCCAAAAGAATTGTCCTTGCGGACACATCTTTTGAGAGCGGCTCTATTTTTCTTCAATAAGGTCGCCGATCTCGCTCATTAGATCGCTGATCTGAGTTTCGCTGAATTGACTCTGCATCTGCTCGGGCATCTCGTCAAAGTCTATCAGGAACTCGTCAACCTCCTTGATTTCGGTGGCTTTGATATTTGCAGTTGCTGCGTCCCCTTCCCCCGCCTTATACAGCTGCGGTGTAAGTGTTGGCGAGATGGCGTTTTTCCGCTTCGATAGCCAGGCATGCTTGCTGCCCTTCTCTCTTATGCGGCTGGCCTCATCTAGAATCCGATCCAAAATTGACTCGGATGCAATCAGCTGTTCTTCGCCCTTAATTACAGGAGGTTTAACCCCGAGATAAAGAGCTTCGCTCCAAACGAGCGTGAGTCTCAGCCGGTTTGACTTTAAGTCAAGCTCCTTGCGATTGGGGGTCAGAGCAGCACGGTGGAAGGAAGCCGCGAACGGCACACCAAAGCCGAAGAGCTGCAAAATCCGCGTACCGATCTCCACATGAGTGCACTCCCATATACGCCTTTCAATCTCAAGTGAGAGCAGCCGCTGCTGAATCTTGGAGTCACGGCGGTATATGCGGAAGTTCGCCGGATCGGTTCGCAAGAATACTGCAGCAGCAAGATGGCGCACTCCGGTCGCCAGAAGACTATTTGCAAAACCTAGTTCAGGCAGATGCCTTCCGATAAGACCGCCGATTTCAATTATGTCATTTACTATTTTTGAATAGCGCCCCCAGTCTTCCGGATCGCAAACCCGGCGCAGATTATGGTAGAGATAGATGAGCGCTAGAATACTTGCCAACTCTCCCGGCTTATATAGAGAGACAAGGTAGTCGCGGGAGACATAACTCTTGTCGGCGAGTTTCTCTTCGTGATACGTGAGCGACAGAAAGTACAGCGGAGCGAGGATGCTCGGGGCTCTAAACAGCCTGCGAAGGAAGAACCGGCTATTCTCCGAGAGCTCCTTAGGATCGTTGCCCCGATCTATGTTGTGTGCCTCATTCGCCCTTAGAGTGCGTATCGCTGTCGTGAAGGATGCGGCGAAATACATACTGGCCCGCAGACGCTGCTCTGCCAGCCGCCACTGATCCTCGTCGCTTGCCAAATGCATTGAAATTCCCCAAAACGCTAGCGGTACAATTCCGCCCAATTAAGTGATCGTACAGTTCGCGGATTTTCTAGAGCGCACTTAAAAAAAAGTTCGCAAGGAGAATCGCTCTGCCAGTGCTAGGCTGCCGGAACGGGCAACCGTCCGGGACAACAAGGAATAGAGCGGCTCCTATAAAATTACTTTCGATTCAGCAAGTTGGGACTGTCTTTTATGTTTTTACCGATCATTTAAGCGCCCAGCAGGGACAAAAGTTAATTACTGCTGGCTAGTTAGAGCCGTAAAAAGCTCTCTGCGCGCTAAGAGGACTATAGTAGCTGCTTCAGAGTGCCGGAAAGATTGATAAATTTTTTCGGATTTTTCGGTTCTCCGTCTACGTGTACTTCGTAGTGAAGGTGCGGCCCGGTAGACCGGCCGGTGGAACCGGAATAGCCAATCAGAGAGCCGGCCTTGACACTTTCAAGGTAAGAGACGGCTATTTTAGAAAGATGCGCATAGCGGGTTACGAGCCGCTCATTGTGCTGAACGTCAACCATTAAACCATAGGTGGGGTTATTCTCGATATTTATCACCACGCCGTCAGCCGTTGCGCTAATCTCTGATCCATGCCCAACGGAGATATCGATCCCCTCGTGCAAACTGAGGTGCCGTGTAAACGGCGAATAACGAAAACCAAACCCCGAGCTTATTTTACCTCCGCTCGAGGGCTTGCCGAGCGGCAGCGCTTCAAAAAACTCTACATATCGGTCCAGCAAGGAGATGAGCCCTTCAGCGGCCGGCTGAGACTCGCCTCCCAACCCGGAAAGCAAAGCCACCTGCTCACCAGGCATTACCGGAACGATGGCACGGTTGAGTAAAATGCCGGCTGCCGGACAGCGCTCCAAAGCCGCTCCCGGCGCGGTGCAGTCGAGTTCGGCCCCACCGATTCCCCCTTCAAGAGGAGCGGCCTGTTCCGACCCGGCGTCCTCAGCCAGATCTATATCAGTGGCTCGTTGTAGGACCTGGGAGAGCTCGCTCAACTTCTGGCGGACGTCCCTTTCATAGTCCAGGGATTGCGCTTGCAGCAGTCGCAGATTCTCAATCTCCTGGTGCAGTTCGTTTTCTCTCGATACCAGCGCATCCCTTTCAGCTTCCAGCTGGCGCATCAGCATGTATCCGCGCAGCCTCTGCCAATGTGTACGGGTGTAATCGCCTGCAAGAAGGACTAAGGTGACAGTGATCGCTCCGGCTGCGCACGCTAAAAGGAATAAAGAGAGATAGGAAAGTCTGAGCTTTCTAACCTTGCCATCGCCGCTAGGCACTATCCATAACGAAAGCGCCCTGGACGATCTCTCTGATTTTGCCCTACCTTTCATATATGAGCTCAAATACCCCCGAGCAGCGTTGCTTCATCGCTGCCGGCCTCTAGAATGCTCATTCCGGCGACCGTCGAACCTCACAAGCTACGAAAAAAGTTGCGGACGGTCAATGCAACCTACCCCCACTTCAAAAAACGGCGTTTGTTGAATATGAGAGACGTATCACTAGTTCTTAGATGCCAGTAACTCTTTGGCCGACTCTCGTGCTGCCTTAGTAACCTTATAACCAGCCAGCATTCTTGCAATTTCTTCGACTTTTTCTTTTCCCTGAATCTCTCTTACTATGCTTACGGTGCGCTCACCGACTTTTTTATCAACCAGCAAGTGGTGGTCTGCGAGCGATGCAATCTGAGCCAGGTGAGTTATGCATATTACCTGCGAGTTCTGTGCCAACTCTCTTAATTTTCGGCCCATCGCCCTAGCGACTTTTCCTGAAACGCCACTGTCCACTTCGTCGAATACCAACACATTTACGTTGGAGCGGTCGCGCAAATTCTTTTTAAGAGCGAGCATTACGCGGCTCAGCTCGCCGCCGGATGCGACGTGTTTTAGTGCTTTGTAGGGTTCACCCTTATTGGTCGAGATCAAGAACTCAATTCTGTCGCACCCCGTCGAGTTTAATTCCGCCTTTTCAATTGCCACGGAAAGCCTTACGTCGGGCATATTCAGCTCCGCCAAATCCGCTTCGATCGCTTTCACCAAACGCTCCGCCGACTCTCTTCGAACTGTGCTTAGACGGCGAGCTAGCTCTTCGGCCCGCACGCGCGCCGCGCTCAACTGTCCTTCCAGCTTGCCGGCATCAAGCTCAGGCGCAACTGTCATTTCACGCTCCGCCCCTACCAGAACCTGGAGAAGCTCATCGTCAGCGCAGCGGTATTTCCGCTCCATCCGGGCAACATTAGCAAGCCGATCGCGAAGCTCCGAGAGCGACTGCTGATCAATGTCGATCTTGTATAGGTGTTCGGAGATGGAGTGCGCCAGATCGTCGGCTTCCGTCTTAAGTGACGCTGCGCGTTCCGAAAAAGAAGCTGCGTCGGGATCAAGCCGGGCGGCTTGCAAAAAACGGGGTTGGCATAAGGATAGCTGTGTCAGTATACCCTGTTCTCCCTCGAGCAGCGCCAATGCCTGCTGCAGATTCTCAACCAGCCGTTCGGAGCCTTCCAATCTCCGTATACTTGTCTCCAGCTCGGCTCGCAAGCCCGCGCGCAGCGAGAGTGGCTGAAGATCGCTTATGATCTCGTTGATTTCATTCTGACGTCGCACGAAATCCCTCTTAAGAGCAGCGGCTTTATCAAAAAGCTCCTGAAGCTCCCGGCAGCTGCGCATTGCTTCCGACATCTCGCTAAGCAGGTCGCTTGGAGTCCCGAAGTCATCAATCAATTCTCTATGATAACGAGGCTCCAAAAGCAGCATCTGCTGCCCTTGACGGCAGATGTTCACCAGCTTTCCCGAAACCTCCTCAAGCAGGGCAGCTGAAGCCAGACGTCCATTAAAATACACCCGTCCCTTGCCATGCCGGTTGAAGGAACGGCTAATAAGCAGTTCGTCTCCGCGCACCGAGTCAGGCAGTTCATTTTTTATCTGCGCCGGAAGAACCCCAAGATCAAAATGCGCTTGCACCTCAAGCTGATCCGCGGCAGCGCGGATCGAAGAGACTTTCGGCTTGCCCCCCAAAATTATCTCCAGAGCACTCAATATAATAGACTTGCCGGCGCCAGTTTCTCCGCTAATGACGTTAAGTCCCGGCGAAAAGCCGATTGTCTGATGTTCGATTATCGCGAAGTTGGATATCTCAATTGCCGTCAGCATACTGCTTAACTTACCGCTGCTGTTCTTCAATCCCGGTTTAACATATCTAAAGGAGCCGGTCTGGCTGGCGATCACACCGCGGCGCGTGCGCCAGACACATTAAAGCTCGGCTTTGTTAGCAACCCCCCAATTAAGCTTAGTTCTCAGAATTTCGAAGTAACTCTTTGCCGGTGAGCGAACGAATCTTACTCGATTCTGAGCTCGCGTTACGCTAAGCCTGTCTCCTACTTTGAGCTCGAAAGACACCTGCCCATCTATTATCAAAAACACCTGCCCCTCATACTGCGGAATCGTAACACAGATCTCCGCATCCATGCCGAGAATCAGAGGTCTATTGGTGAGAGAATGGGCACATATTGGAGTGACTAACGATACCTCAAGAGTCGGGTGGACTATCGATCCTCCGGCTGAAAGGGAGTAAGCCGTGGAGCCTGTAGGGGTTGAGACAATCACCCCGTCGGCACGGATGCGGGTCACGTCCTCTCCATTTACCTCCAGGTCGAGCTCAAGAAGCTTCTCCTTAACCCCCTTCTGCACCACTGCATCATTTACAACTTGCGAGCTATAAACCTGCTTTCCTTCGCGCAGCACGCAGGCCGAAAGCATAGAGCGGTCCGCATATCTGACACCGTTCGACAGCACGCTCTCAAGAACAACAAATAACTCGTCCGGAGAGATCTCCGTCAAAAAGCCTAGATGACCGAAGTTTACCCCGATCATTACTGGAGAGCGGCCTTCGACATATCTGGCGATGCCTATTAGAGTACCGTCTCCGCCGAGCGTAACTATCGGATCGGCCGACAGCGCGAGCTGTTCAGGTGGGCATGACGAGAGCTGCTTGCTTTTGACCCGCCGTCCTACAATCTTGGCGGTGTTGGATTCCAACAGCAGGCCGTGATTTTTCTCTTCGCTCCACAGGATTAACTCAGCCGCTAGATCTAGTGCCTTGGGAATACCAGGTTTTACAACGAGACCGATGAGCGCCATTGCTATATTTGTCCCCTGCGCACTAAGTTTGACTCGGCCCCATCTACAGCTCGGCGGCGAATCACGGCATTTTTATCTTTCAGAATAAAAACCATAGCTATTTTACTGCGCCTGATCTGCCTCCTCCGAAAGCAGCGAGTGAAGGCGCTGCTTAGCAGCCTCTTCAGTGCGGTACTCCTTGCCGGCAACCGCAGCGGTGAAGCGCCCGGGCGCGCCGGTCACTGAATCATAAATATCGTTAAACCCCTCTTTCTCGGACTGGGGCAGCGCGTCCGTAATGTAGAGCGGCTCATAGCCGCTGATCGTCAGGATACCGTTGCCCACAACATACAGCGCATAAGGGGGAAAAACAAATATTGAACCGGCAGTGAGAGCGGTACTCCCAAGTCCTTGTCCAAAAAGCCAGTTCTCTCCTACCTCGGTGAGCAACTCCTCGTTTTTCTCGGGCGGGAGCGGCTTGCTGATAATCGAAGCAAGTTCAGGAGAGTTATCTTCACGCTCTCTAATCACGCCGCAACCGTAAGCGGACATAAATAGCAAAGATAAAGTAAAACGCCGAAGGAATTTTTGACTAAGGCTTTCGGATAGCAAGGTCATTATTACAGCCGGTACTCAAACCACCTGTCTGATTATGCAAAAGTTTAAGCCCCCTGCCTACCTAGCAATAATCGTCACTCATAAAACTATATTTACAGGTGCTAGAACGGCGTGTTATAAGGGGCGCTAGGTTTATCGCGCTTCATCCATTTCAACCGGCATCTAACTGATCGGTGTTTTTTTAAGGTGGGGGGTTAAGTAATGTTCACGATTCACTCTAAACTAGTTGCGCTTGCTTTTCTTGCTGCATGCAATGCTGCCGTACTGACAGCTCTTTCAGAGAGCGCTTCTGCGCAGTCCGCCGTCACACTGACATCAGAGGGAATAAGCGGCGACCTTGACTCAAAACGGCGCTCGCCATCTTTATCCGTTACGCCGGTCGTTGAAGGCGAAAGAGTGAAACTGCTCGTAGACGCCTACGTCGCTCACGTGGAGTACCAACATCTGCCAATTCAGTTTGATTTCTTTATCAACAGACATTTCTTCACCTCACAGATACGATCAAAGGAGCTGCCGGGCCCGATAGGTATAGAGATCGGTCCCCAAACAGCCGCTCTACCCTTCAATTACACTGTGATCGCCAAACTGCTTCACCCGAATCGCGAATTCACTACCGTGATCAATGGAGCAGTATTCTCCTCCAACCTGAGCGGTACTTTAGACTGCACTCTTACGACCGGACTGAACGGCGACAACTCGGTTGAATTCGTCGCAAACTCAATCTCTACCGCTCAGTCGTCCAACAATTCGTTTAGTATCTCTTTCGACGCCGACAGCGTTACCGGTGGGCACGAGGTGGTTTTCTCTTCCACTATTAATGTAAATGGTGATGAGGCACAGGCAGCTCTTAGCATTGCCCAAAACGGCGCGCCTGCGGCTATAGTCCAAAGCGAGGGGGAGGTCGAGGTTGACGATGGAGCTTTGCAGTCCATCAGCCTAAGCTCCACGGATGGTGATGTAGCTCTAGAATGCTCTTAGTATCCACAACAAAGAGGGTATGGTTCCGAATTTTAAATCATTGTCTCACTACGCCGTCAGGCTCTCTTAATCTAAGGGGGCAAGATTTCACTTCTTTTTCGTGAAGACTGAGGCAGCTCTATTAGTTACGCCTAATCACAGGCTTTACTTAAAGATTTAGACGGTTTCCTCCGATCCGAAACTTAATAGTATTGCATTAAGAGATAGGACTATGTGGAGCCTGCAGCCGGGATCTCTCTTCGGCAAGCGATACGAAATCATCAAGAGCCTTGGCGCTGGGGCGGCCGGGGCCGTATATCTTGCATGCGATGCAACGCATCGTGACTTTCTTGTCGCGCTTAAGATCCTTTACCCCGGAGTGTTAGTAAAGCCCCAAGCAGTCAAACGATTCCGCCAGGAGATAATCGCTTCGTATTCCATAAACCACATAAATGTGGTGCGCGCGTACGAGTACTTTGATGAGGATACCTATCAAGCCTATGCAATGGAGTATGTCAATGGCGGTGACTTACTGCAGCGCATGCAGAATAGGCGGGCCACACAACACGGGGCGATGCGATTTCTGCGCCAGATTTCGGAAGGGCTCGCCGCTATACATGCGCGTTCAATAATTCACCGAGACCTCAAGCCGGCTAACATTCTGTTGACCAGTGATGGAACCGTTAAAATAAGTGATTTCGGCGTCGCCCGGCTCTCCGACTCCGCCACTCTTACTAACAACGGGGCCGCGGTTGGCACACCGCGCTACTTAGCTCCTGAATATCTTCAAACCGGAGACTGTGACCATCGAGGCGATATATTTGCCTTGGGAGTGATAGGTTACGAGCTCATCGGAGGACAGTCGCCTTATCCTTCCGAGGATGCGCTCGCAGTCCTACGCGATCGCTTGCATCATAAACCCACTCCTTTATTTCAACTGGCCCCGGATGTGGATTCGCGTCTTATCGGCATCGTCGAGAAGGCTATGTCTTTTGACCTGTCGCGCCGCTATCAATCGGCAGAAGATATGTCCCGCGACCTAAAAGCCCTTGAGGGCGAATGGAACTCTTCAAATGAATCGGCCACCGGCGAAGGATCAGCCGACCTGACCGCGAATCTCCCTGTAGACTCGCTCTTTCACAGAAGTTCAGTTACCTATACCCCACTTGGGAATCCTGAAAGCATAATTTCGGGGATTACAAGGCGTATAGGCAGTAGCGCCATCGGCACATCTACCGCAATCTTTCTAAAGAAAATGACGACCCCAAGGAAGATCTGGATCTACTCAGTGATCACTTTGGTGGCAATGGCTATAACAACGGCATACATCTGGTATGATAGAATGGCCAGCCTGCGGGCAGCGACACCCTCGAGTATTCCGGGCCTAGTGGCTCATTTCGAATCGTCAAGCCTGACTGTGGGTAATGGCTCCGCCATTAATGTTTGGAAAAGCAGTGCCGGCACTAGTAGCGTCGTTATTTCTCAACCGGACCATAGCCGCCAGCCGGTATTACAGTACGCAGCGCTAAACGGTTTTCCGGCCGTCAGGTTTGATGGGCAGAATGATTTTTTTATTGCCGACGGCATCGCCGGCGCGTTGAAAGACGGATCCGGAATTAGCATCGCATTCGTAGCCCGCACCCGTGACAGTAAACCGCAATGGCTTTTCGCTGCCTATACCGGCAATAGGTTGGTAGATCTTGTAAGGGTTGGTTTCACACGGCACAGACGTATCTGGGTACGGCGAAATGATATCGATAACAGAGGAATTTATCTCGAGAACGAGCCTTACTATTCCAATATTCACAATTTTGCCATCTACTTATTTCTTTTCAGTGAGCAAGAGCTTGAGATCTATCAAAACGGTTTTCGCATCGCGCGGGTACTCTTCGACGGTAAATTAAGCTTTCAAGGGGCTACTCAGGCCGTTATAGGCCAAGAGTGGGACAATTCTACACCCACTGATTTTTTTAGCGGGGATCTTACTGAGTTTGCCGTTTTCAACAGACAGCTCTCTGATTGGCAGCGAAAGGGGCTTGAGAATTTTCTTTCGAAGCGTTATGCCATCCCCCTCTACCGCTGAGCTGAGGGGTGTTATTTGGATATCGCAAGCGAGAACTCAACTTGGTCGTGATACTGAGAGTCTCCTGTAAGCTGCACCGTTATGATTGAAAGATAGAATGCACCGTCTCTGGTGCGGTCTAGCATCATGAATCCGCGCAAATCTGATGCATATAAAGTTCCTTCGTCGTAACTGACTGATGTTGTGTCCGAAATAGCACCGGACACAACGTAGTACCTGCACCCCCGCTCTCCGCCGTCTATTAACTGCAATCCGTGGTCGTGACCTCCGGCGCAGATCAAGGGATTGAACGGCTCAACCATCGCGGATAGTTCTGCCACCATTTGCTTATTCTCGGGACATAAACTTCCCGAAGGACATCGCGTTGAACGCCCGTGACGTCCATAGGTGCGGAAAGGATGGTGTGTCGAAACAATTGTAATAACATTCGAAGGAGTTGCCGAAAGATGCCTATTCACCAATTCTCTCATCTCTTCAGGTGTCGAGGCCTCACAGCCGGCTTCCTTAGACTCCCCCCTCTGTGCCTGGTGCAACCACCACTGCGTATCGAAGACTAACGCTTGCACATGATCGGTAAGCTTTACCAATCCGGGCCCGCCGCAACCACCCTTCGGGGAAAAGTGGCCCGGCCCCAATTCTCTATTTAACCACTCCTGCTGTCTCAGAATCCGATCAAAACCCATCTCTCCTTCAAAGTCCCAATCGTGGTTTCCGGGTATAAAAAGGAAATTCACTCCCAGCGGCTTGAGTGGAAGGATATGGCGTCTCAAAGACTCCTCCGCGCGCTCGTACTCGCGTGCCTGAGATGGGTCGGGCATTCCGGCGGGATAAATGTTGTCACCTAGGAAAAGAGCGCTACGCTGACGGGGCGATCTCTCGAGCCAGGAAGCCATCGCAGTCCCCATGCGCCGATGCATACGCCCGCCATCACCTCCGATGAGCACGCTTTCCACAGCTTGGGAGCGGTCGAATAACGGCGCGGCCGGGGTTTGTGCCGGATGGAACTGCTCGCCGAACTGCGCCGAAGGCATTATTGCGGCCACTACACGCAGCACGATCAGCAGCATTACCAGCACTGTTAGAGCTCGAAATAGCCTTAGCGACTTCAATGTTACCGGCCCTCTTGGTCAATAAATGCTTTGATGCGCGCCACCATGTCGGGACTGCTCCATTCACGCGGGCCGAATATCTTGATTGAAGGAACATCGGATTGCGGATCCGGGAAAAGCACCAGTTTACCCTCGCTATCCAGCACGAAACTTTCAGGAACTCCGCTGATTCGGTAGCGGCTTTTTACCGTGCCGCTTTTGTCTACTAACACAGGGAATGAAAGGCCGAATCTACGCTTGAACTCGGCAAGCGATGCTTCGTCGTCGTCAATCCCGACTGCAATGACCACAAAGCCGCTATCGCGCAGCTGGTCATAGAGATTTTGTAACGCCGGGAGCTCTGCCACACAAGGCAAACACCAAGAAGCCCAAAAATTAAGAAGCACCACCTTGCCTCGATAGTCCTCGAGCGAGTGCTTTTTGCCCTCCAGATCGGGTAGCTCTATTCGTGGCGGATGATTTCCCGGATTTAGACCGGTGTCTTGCTGCTGGCAAGCGCCTAAGAAAAGGATCAAGATAAGAAGCATTAGTTCACGCGTGAAATGAAACATTTTCACGGTGAAAATCTTCAGCTTATTTCTGCTCCGACTGAAATTTGGCGTATTTCTTTTTGAACCTGTCAACACGGCCCTCGGCATCCAGAAGTTTCTGTTTACCTGAGTAGAAAGGATGACAAACCGAGCAGACGTTTACTCTGATCTCCGGCACGGTTGATCCAGTATCGAAAGTGGATCCGCATCCACCACAATAGACAGTTGTTTGAAAATACTCCGGATGAATTCCCTCTTTCATGGCACCCAAAAATTACTTAAGTAGCTGAATAATCAAGCTAGCCTATATTAAGCCCATCGGCATGTCAATGTAAGGCAGCGAATATACCCCGCTTGACTACCCGGTTGCGGCCGATCACGGTAATTGGGCTTGAAAGTCTAATTAGTTGCCCCGCTGCCTCGAGCGTCAATTCCACGAAATAAGCCATATTTTGCCCCTCTTCGGCCTCAAAGCTCACTTTCAAGGTACTCTTTTGAAAATTGGTACGCACCTCGGAACCACTCCATTTAGCGCCCCGGAAATCATCTCCTGCGGATTCAGCCCGCCACAACCGGGCATTCAAAATCGGCCTATCTGCCGTGATGCTAATGCTTCTAAGTAGCTCAGAGGGGGAGTTTTGCCTCCACTGCAAGCGGGGAAGATCGCAGGCTCTCACCGCCGAGGCCCAAGAAGCGAGCGATTCGCGCACCTCTTTAACTGAAGAGATCGAGTGTGTTCCGTTCGGAACATAATAAATATGCTTTCGTCCCTTAAGCTCATCGAAATAAAGATTTAAACTATCTACGACCCAGTACGGGTCATTTGTGCCGAGCAATATTAGTTTCGGAATATTTAAGCGCTCTACATAGGAATACGGGTCCACCCAGGTTCGCAACTGGGAAGTACGAGGCTCGTCGATCCGGTCGATTATTCCGAAACGGCTAAAGTCGGCGATCTTTTCGCTCTCCTTGCCATAACTAGCCTGCGCCAGCCTTATCTGTTCACGCATATTAAGCATATCGAATACCATCGGAGCTATGGCTTGCACCCGGCTATCAACCGCAGCGCTTAGCCATGCCGTCCACCCTCTCTTTGAAGCTCCGCTAAGTATGAATTTATCGATCGAAAATCCAAGTTCGGAGGATGAAAATGCAGTCAAAGTATCCATAGCGCGAGCTGCTGCCCGTACCATCGGAAATATAACCGGCCAGCTATCATCGCCAGTTTCTAAGTAGCGGTGAAAAGTGAACGCCATCAAAGCGTTCTCCTTTCTGCCGTCGAAATCAGGCTGATTTGGAACGTTGGTCAGCACCGCCGCAGACATGCCGCTTGCTCGGACGAATTCGCTTAAAAAATCTAAACTCTTCGACCCGTCCTCGCTGCCGGCGAGAAATAGAAGTGCATAGGCCTCCGGTTTTGGAGCGAGAACTACACGCAGATTGTGCTTCCACGCCCTGCCCTGCCACACCTGCGAGGTCAACTTCAAATCAACCACCTCAAGGCCTTTGTGATCGAAGCGGCCCGAACGCTTCCACTGATAGTTTTCATCGCGCCGTGCCATATATCCATCCAAGCCCTGGGCAGCTGCGCTAACTGCTTCCCCTGCAACTGGCGCGGCCAGTAGAGAAAGCAACAACGCCTTTATGATTACGTTCATGCATCTGATGATAGGGTACCACCCATAGGAGCGCCACTGTGAGCATACGACAACAGAACAGGGAGCCGGCCGGCTCTAAGGATATGAAGCTTTCAACAAAAAAATGGTGCCCAGAAGAGGACTTGAACCTCCACGGACTTGCGTCCACCAGCCCCTCAAGCTGGCGTGTCTACCAGTTCCACCATCTGGGCAAAAATTCGAGCCTTTCTAGGCACTCTATTTGGCACCGCCGTTGTCCTCTCCACTCGGCGCAGCAGGTTCCCCGGCGGGCTGCGCCGCTTCAGCACCGGCTTCGCCGCCCGTGGCCGGCTCAGGCTGCGGTGCGGGTACTTCAGGCACGGTTACTGCGCTCTCTGCGGCGGGGGCCGCCTGTCCCATAACCGATCCCTCGAGAGGATTCTCGACCGCGTTTGGAGATGTTGCAAACTGCGTGTACCCTCGAACCAAGAGGATCGACGTCACCATAAAGGCAATTGCAATGCCGGTGGTGAGCTTAGTAACAAAATCGGTTGCGCCTGCAGCGCCGAAAAGAGTCGTGCTATTACCGCCGAATGCAGCGCCCATGTCGGCGCCCTTTCCTTGCTGCAGCAACACCAAGCCCACCAAAAAAATGCAGAGCAGGCAGTGAATGACTAAAAGAATATTAAACACGATGACTTCCTTGTGGAAAGGGAGGCTAATTAATCACCCTAAGCGCTTCTTCAGAGGAATGTTTTTTATCAAGAATATCCACCAATTGCAATGCCAGCTCGCGATACAGTTTTGCGGCCTGTGACTCATCGCCTTCGGAGCTTACCGGCACACCCTTATCGCCCCCTTCGCGGATCGAGGTGTCGATAGGAATGCTTGCGAGCAGCGGGACTCCAAACTGCTTTGCAGTCCGCTCTCCCCCGCCCGAACCGAAGATTTCAATAAGATCGCCCTGCGGGGTAACGAACCCGGCCATATTCTCGACAATACCCAACACATCTACATTCACCTTTGAAAGCATATTGATCGCTTTGCGGACATCAGCCAAAGCAACCTCCTGAGGGGTGGTCACGACCAACGCGCCCGATAACTTCAAATTCTGGGTCAGTGATATTTGTGCATCGCCGGTTCCGGGAGGCATGTCAACGATGCAGTATTCAACCTCCCCCCAATTAACATCACTGAAAAGCTGGTTCAATGCCTTGTTGAACATAGGACCGCGCCAAATTACGGCGTCGTCCGGATTGGAAAGAAAAAATCCTAGCGAAATGTATTTAATCCCGTACTTTTCCGGAGGTATAAGACGGTTTTCGTGGTCGGGAATGACATCACCGCCCCCCATTAATGTTGGAATACTCGGCCCATAAAAATCAGCGTCAATTAGCGCCACGCGGTGCCCTAATTTTGCAAGTGCGATCGCAAGATTTACGGCGACGGTGGATTTACCTACTCCGCCCTTGCCAGACATTACGGGAACGATATGTTTCATCATAATTCAATCGGCTGGCATTTCTCCTGCTACTTGGCGGCAGGAGTATTCTCAGCTTCCTTCTTGGAGGTCAATTTTTTCCAGCTTACCAATTCAAGAGAAGCATTCTCGCTATTTGGTGCGTTTGATATTGTCCGGTCACTCGATTGAGCGGGCCTTAATGTTGCAGAGAAAAAATCTTTCTTTAAGCTAGCGCCCGAACGATTATATTGAGTCACGGATACATCAACCGAGTAGGTCTCGTCGGAATTATTAAAAATTCTCATAATCCACTGGCCCGAGGGGCCTTTTGATACTGACCCAGAGATAGGCGCGGTTCCCTGACCGGCAACATCGGTGCCTCCCCAAGGCTCGGGCACTTGCTGGCTGCCGTAGCTACCCGTAATGGTAGAAGAGAGGCTGCCCGAGCGGGGAAGACTGTCTTCCTTCTTTTTCTCATCACCAGCAGCTGCCAGAGCACTTTGAGAAACCAGAAAGCTCAAAGAAACGAACAGGAATCCGCTCACCAATGCTACTTGTAAGAATTTATTGATTTTCATGGCTTCAAGAATAGAATAACACTCTCAAAGAGGCAACTGCATCAATCGAATAGCCTCGCTTCAGATCCTAAAGGATCCCATAGGTTAGACCGGCATGTCAGCCCGTAGTACAAGCTGGAGGGGTCATACAGAAATGAGGAATATGGGAATAATAATAATTCTGGTAACTGTTCCGAATGTAGAGACCGGACGAACTATCGCTCTTAAACTGGTAGAGGAGAAACTTGCGGCATGTGTAAACTTAGTTCCCGCAATCGAATCCATCTATAGCTGGGAGCAGAAGATCCAACAAGAACCGGAGTCGTTGATGGTAATTAAGTCACAAAGCGAGCTCATTTCGCGGCTGGAGAGGCGCGTCCACGAACTTCATCCCTACACGACACCTGAATTCGTTGTTCTGGAAAGCAGCTTTGTCTCTGAAAAATATAGCCGGTGGCTAATAGGATGCCTTCAGTAATTCAGCCCGGACCGGTTCTTTCTACAGGACGGCTACCTGCGCTTTTTTCCGGAGTCCCTATCGATGATCACTCCCACTTCCCCGATGCCCGCCGTACCCGGCGCTATTCCGGGATGAGGAGCGCCTGGTGCTGCCGGTGGGTCATTGACAGGAACAGGCCCTGAAGTCGACCAAACTTTCATCTTCCTATCTCCGTCAGCTACTACCTCACCGGGTAATACCGGCGGAAGCCGCCCATCGAACGACGCAGCCGATTCCTGAGAGCCTTCTCGTTCGGAGGCTGCAGCAGGACCGTCGGCTCGCGCTACATCATTGACGAGAATAGTTACACATAAAGCAGCTGACCAGATTGCGCCTTTAACTGCATGGTTAGTAGCTGCATATCCTCTAACTGTGGAGTGTTTGCTCATGGCCGGCCTAAAATTTAAAAACTTGCAATTGATTGGTCAATTATACAAGATTTGGCAGCCGGCTTCATTAACAAATATTGTGTCGCTCAGGGAGTAGCGCGAATATCCCGGGCGTCAGGGAGTTAGACGGGTGAAAGATCCATTTCAAATAGCGGTACTCATATCAGGCAGCGGTTCAAACATGCTGCAATTGATTGAGAACGCATGGCATTACACAGTAAAGCTGGTTATTAGCAACAATCCTGAAGCAGGGGGCCTTGTTTTAGCGCAGCAGGCAGGGATCGAAACAAAGGCTCTTTCCCGCGCGGACTATCCCTCTTTAGCTGAATTTAAGTCTGCAATTTTCGAGAGTACTCTTGAAGCTGGGGCGGACTTGGTGTGCCTTGCCGGATTTATGATGTTGGTTCCGGAACAGTATACCAAGATTTTTACCGGGCAGATGATCAACATTCACCCTTCCCTGCTTCCCAAATTTCCCGGCCTTGATACTCATAAGAGAGTGATTGAAGGCGGGGAACGGGAACACGGCTGTACAGTTCATTTTGTTGATGCAGGTGTAGATACCGGTCCTATTATCGCGCAAGCCAAACTTAAAGTTCGGCCAGACTCCCAAGCTGATGATCTTTCGCGCGAAGTGCTGGCTTTAGAGCACAAACTTTATCCGTGGGTAGTCAATTCCATTGCCCGCGGCTGGATAAGACCTACAAATGGGCAGGTGCAGATTGAGCCGCAAGCTAAGTTGGACGCGGCCGCAAAGGGTTTCATTATCCCTAGATAGAGGAGAGATGGTACGCTAGGACCCGGATGAAAAGTCGCAGGGTTTTCGGACGATGCGTATCAAACTATGGGAAGAAAGAGGAGAGATTATGGCTATCGATAAGATCACCTATGCCGGGCACTCGGCCGTGTTCATCCATGCCGGCGATGTTGTTGCGGCCATCGACCCTTGGCTGGAGGGCAATCCACGTTGCCCCAAAAAGCTCATTAATCCTAACAAGCTCGATCTTATCGTACTTACTCATGGACACTCCGATCACGCGGGAGATGTGCTGCGATTAGCAAAGCAGTTTGGATGCACAGTTGCGGCTACATTTGAGCTTGCAATGCTGCTGGTGGAGGAGGGCGTGCCTCAGACAAATGTGCTTGCCATGAACAAGGGAGGTAGTATGCAGCACGGAGATCTTAAGATCTCCTTAACTAACGCCTTTCATTCAAGTTCCTATGAGACTTCCAGTGGAAGCCGCTATGCCGGTGAAGCATGCGGTGTGGTATTGAGTGACGAAAAACAATCTATATATCATGCAGGGGACACCCTGCTTTTCTCCGACATGTCGCTGATTCGCGATTTATATAGGCCTGCGGTCGCTCTTCTGCCGATAGGAGATCGCTTCACTATGGGACCTCGTGAGGCCGCTTTAGCGCTACAAGTTATCGGAGCCAAAACTGCAGTCCCGATTCACTTCGGGACATTCGACATGCTTACGGGCACCGCGGAGCAGTTCAAGCGCGAATGCAGCGCTATTTCAGAACTCAATGATGTAGAGATCGCAGTACTAGAGCCCGGACAAGAGTTGAAGCTCTAGGTCGAGTTCTTACGCAATTCCAGGGCAGCTCTCTTCCGCTAGAACACTTCGGTGCAGCGGAAAGAATTCTCGCGAATATCGCGGTCTCTCTCCATAGTTACCTGCATCTGAGTGGCGTACTCATTAAATGCCTTATCAGCTGCGATTATGGCATTCTTTAGCGACTTCTCAAGTTTTGCATATTTGCGGGCCACAGCCTTTCCGCCCTTCGCATTTGCCTTGGCGTATTTGACGGTCCGGGTATAGTTCTTGATCAGCCTGCGTAATGAGTTTGTATTTCGCCGATTCTTTACTCCCTTTGGTTCGACAATAGCTTCCACAGCTTTAGCTACCAGCTGCTCGCTAAGAGCCCCGAGTTCAGCCGAGGTGTACAACTCCGTCAAACTCCTCAGGTTGGACTGCTCGAAGTCGATGGCGCCCTTCACGAACGTGTGCGCCTGCTGAATCTGACGGCGGGTTCTGCGGGCTTTATCGCGGAATTTATTGTTCTGCGGCAATCGATCCAGTGTCTCAAAGACCAGCTTGAAGCTCTTTTTCAGAACCCCTAGCGTATTAGTGTATACAGCCATTAGCGGCGCGTACGACGGAAGAGCAATCCCCCCTCGCTTCAGGCACTGTTCAGTACCGTATGCGACGGTGAATGTTCCGGTTGTATAGACCTTGGCATTAAAATCACAAGTTCCCTTGGGGCAGTACTGCTGATTGTACTCGGGGCTGCGGTACTTAACGGAAACCACCACCGGCGTTTCCCTCCTAAGCACAAAATTCACTATATACTTTCCAATGGCCGGAAGCTGCGAGCCGTCTACGTGCACATAGTAGCGCCACTGCCCGGCATAGAATTCGGACTTGAAAAAGATTCCGCTGGGAATCTCTTTGTGCGGAGTACTCGAAAGATCCGGAGTAACCCAGCGGATGCTGTAAGGGTTCCTACTTGCATCTCGAAGGGCGGCTTGATCATTAAAATCGGGGGCAACAGGAGTAATTTCGAAAATGCGCTTTTCATCCTTGGCGAGAACAAGCAGCTGCTGATCACCTTCGATCGAATACCCGATGCCTTTACCGTCTACGATGTAAGTCGAGGCCATTCTAAAAGCTAGATTTTCATTTGGTTCATCCTTGGCATTAATAGCCTTGACAGTTTTTGGGATATTGAGGGCAAGAAAAGCGCGCCGGCCCGACCCATCCTCTTTCTCACCGGGATAACAGCTCTGTCCTCCGCAGTAGCGGTACTCACTATTCAGCGCCATCTGCGAGTATGTATTATCCAGAGTGTCGCTAAATGTCGTCTTGGCAGATGGAGCGAATGTGGTCTGTCCCACTGCAGGACTGTTTGGAGCCCCCTCACCCTGGTAGGTCACAATATTGCCGAAACGGCTTAAGCAGTATATCGCATTTGAAACTGAGGGTTCGACGAACGGATTCGAAAGCGGCGCATTGCTCCCCGTAAAAAAGCATCCTCCGCCGCGCGCTGGAACGATCGCCGCGCCATGAACCGTTTCATTTTGTGCCTGAACATAAGGACTAAAAAGAACAGCGAATAGAAATGCGAACAAAGCGCTAGTGCGCTTCAAACTACACATGGCAATACCTCCATTTGAACCCCTAGGGCGAACCTACAAAGAGTTATGCCGCCTGAATCACTGTAAGGTGCATAATCCCACCGGGCTATATTGCCGATTTCGAGCCATATTTAATGTTTTTGAGGGTCCGGCTACTAAGAAAAATACTTAGCAGCAGCCTTTTTGCTGTCTAGACTCGCGGCCCATCTAACGTCCGAGCAGTACCGTCGCGTGGGCCGCCATGCCCTCGCTTCTGCCGATTGGCCCCAGACCTTCGGCAGTTCCGGCCTTGATGCCGACAGCCTCACAGTGAAGATCTAACGCCGAAGCGATGCGCTGTTTCATAGAGGAGATATGAGGTGATAGCTTTGGAGCCTCGGCTAAGATATTGCAATCGATATTTACTACTCGCCAGCCCAGACCCCGTACCCGGCTGTATGCAAGCGACAGTAACTGCATGCTGTCGGCATCCTTCCATTTTGCATCGCTATCAGGGAAGAAGGTTCCGATGTCACCTTGCCCGGCAGCTCCAAGTATTGCGTCGATGATTGCATGCGTCAGCACATCCGCATCGGAATGCCCGAGCAGCCCCCTTTCATGCGGCACTTCGATTCCGCCTAGAATTAATTTGCGCCCCTCGACCAGCCGGTGAATGTCGATTCCATGACCGACCCTAAATTCCACTTTTAAGACTCCCTATAGCGGCCAGAAATCACGGCTTAAGCTAGGTTCCTCGATAAGAGATGCCGTAAGCTGCTGCGTTGTCTGCTATGTGAGTTACAGCATAAAATTTAGCAACGTGCCGTACCGTTTCAGTTTTGAAAGCTCCACTGCGCGCGAGCTTCCAAAAGTCTCTTTGCTTGAAGCGGCGAATGGCAGAGTCTACTTTCCCGCTGCCGGCATTGTAGGCGGCAAGCGCCAGATCCCAGTCGCTGTATTTAGCGTAAAGGTCCTTAAGATGCCGTGCAGCAGCCAAGGTTGATAGTTTGACGTGACGCCGCTGGTCCATAATAAGCGATATCTTCAATCCATACATTCGGGCGGTGGACTTCATGAACTGCCAAATTCCGGCTGCACCGGCCGGACTCTTCACATCGTTACTAAAACCGCTCTCAATTATCGCAAGATTTAAAAGGTCCTTGGGAATTCCTTCTGACTCCAGAATGCCGCCGAGGGAGTCCTCATGTTGAGCCCGGCGCTCAAGTGACTCGCGGATAAAGCGCCTGCTACCCTTCAGATAAATGTTAATCTCGTTCCTAACCTCCGCAGTCATCTTACGGTGCGGTTTCGGCAGGGTGGACTCCTGCCTAAGTGGAATGAAATAGCGCGCACCGGCTTCGTCGGCAGCAAGTTCGCTTTCAAGACCGTTCTCTACAACAGGCTTCGCATCACCCGCTTTGAATTCTAAAGACGAGTCATCCTCGCTGGATGGAACAATCACAGCGGGTATGAGGGTACAAGCTGGGAGACTACAAAGAATGAAGATCGTTAGAAGTGCGACCGTCCTCGCGGGACCCCCACTGAAATCACCCCTGCTTTCAACACCACCGTTTGAAGCTACATAAACTGCACTGCGAAGGGTACTGCCGGAGGCTACCTGTGTAGGCATATCGTCGGTGTTTATCTGGTCCTGCACAGTCAACTCGCAAAAAATCGAGGCCATCCTATAACATTTTTACAAAAGTTAAAACTGCCCATTCTGTACCGTATTAGTTCATGTCGGCACGCTGTGCCATGATGCTGAACCTAAACCATATAAGCCACCGTAATTAAGTTAAAAAATGACCAGTTGCCAATCACGACATAACCCAGTTATTCTCTTGAAGAAGTGATCACCGCAGTAGCCGGTTGTTTTGTATTTTGTTTTTCTGTTTCAGCTGGTGTTGCTAGAAATAGGAGAAGGTTATGAAGATCGGACTTATGAAATTGCCTTGTGATGGCTTGTGCCGCGGACTCTGTGCTGCTCTTCTTGTTCTTATGCTCGGCATGGCTGGGTGCGGTCGCTCGCATCCTGCTGTTACCGAACCCGATAAAAAATGGCTCCCAAGCGGACAAATAGTGTTGTCTAGGCCGGTACCCGAGGTCTCCTCTCCCCGCTCCCTTAACATGCTGGGCTTTATTCCAATAATTGGAAGCCCCAGCGGTATCTGGCTTTCGATTAACCTAAGCTCTTCCGAGCTCACCTTAATGGAAGGAAGCCGCGTCATAACCAGCTCTAAGCTCGAAGGCGGAGAAGGTTTGAGTCCGGGAAGTTACCAAGTGCTGCACATGCAGCGAAGCCCCCTATGGTACGCGACTGACCGATATTTTGAGCAACGAAGCCTTCCCGTCCCCCCACAGGGTGATCGCGCAAGGTTTCGCAGGGGGGCGCTTGGCGAATACGCTATCTTCATCAACAAAGACACACCGATACATTGTGGCCCGGTTTGGTCTGAGGAGGTCGGAGGAATCCGAATACCGGAGCCTGAGATGGCTAAAATCTACAATCAGTTGCAAGTCGGTTCGGTGATCGAGGTTAAGTAGCCACACCCTGCAGTTGACTTTCAACGGCAACTCTTTCTTTCCTTTTCAACTGACATCTGTTAGCTTGCGGCATCGCACAATAAAAGAGCAAATATGGGTAGTGGTAGTAAGTACGAGGAGCTGGGCAGCGGCATCGTTCGGCGCCGCGAGAAGAAAAAACTCGGTCTCTTCATAGATGGTACCGGATTGGACCGAGCCAGCCGCCGAGTCAACCGCAAGGTAGACATGAGCGCGTTGGTTAGAGGAGTGGTGTCAGGAGTGTTTCCTACCGTGGCACGTTACTACACACTGATACCTTATGAAGATGATTCGAGGCAGAGAGCCTTTCTCGATGCCGTTAGCCGGGCGGGACTGACCGTAGTGGTCAAACGTCTGCCGCCAAAAGGAGTAAACCGGCAGGTGAGCATTGATGTAGAGATGGCGGCTGATATAACCGCATTCGCCTTGGGCGTGGAGCAGTTCTCGGAATTGAGCGAATACCGTGCAGCGGAACCGGCATCGACTACTCCGGCTCGCGGTTCTCATATACAAAGACTAAATCCCCTCGTCAGACAGCTGCCTCGAGGCTCCCATACAGAACCGGAAGAAGATCCAAAAACTGCCCAGACACAGAGCATTCAAAAACAGAGTGTGGTGGTCAAGCCATTGTCGTCGGGAGCTGGAGAGCCGGAGCACCGCATGGTTACCATCGTATGCCCCAGCCGTGAGATCACCTATGCAATCTCTCTTATAAAGACGATCGGCATTGATACTACCACCGCCGATTTTGGGCAATTCGCAACACACGACCTGATGAAGTCTGCTGCGAAATGGATAGATCTGTCTGATTCTGAGACTATTTGGCGTGATTAACGGCGGTGCTGTGAATGTCGACTAAACGGCGCATTAACAACGAGCATTTCGAAAATAGCGGCGGCGGAGCCCTGGCATCCGCCAGAATCCCTCCCCACTCTAGGGAGGCCGAAGAGTCCGTCCTGGGCGGGATTCTCCTCGACAATGAAGCGATAAACAACGCCCTGGAGATTGTAAGCGCCGCCGATTTTTATGGCGCGGCGAATAAGGCAATATTCAGCGCGATGACGGCGCTCAGTGACCACCGCGAACCGATCGACGTTGTCAGTGTAAGTCAACAGTTGCGCTCGATGGGACTGCTCGAACAGTCCGGCGGAATTGAAAATCTGGCGCGCCTTGCATCTCTAGTTCCTAGCGCTGCGAATATCGCCTACTACGCTAAGCTCGTAAAAGAGATGGGGCTGAGGCGTAGAGTGATTCACGAAGCTTCCGAGATCATCGGCCAAGCATTCAGCCTGGACGAGGGAGTTGAAAACTTTCTGGATGCCACTGAGCAGCGCATTTTGGCCGTTTCGGATCGCCGCATCCGTTCATCATTTCATAAAGTCGGGGATCTGGTGCAGGACTCGATTAGGCTGGTAGAACAGCTCTACGATAAGAAGGAGCTGGTAACCGGCACTCCCACGGGCTTTGCCAAGCTCGACCACATGACCGCCGGTTTTCAGCCCTCAGATCTCATTATAATTGCCGCAAGGCCCGCAATGGGGAAAACCGCCCTTGCTCTGAGCATGGCGCAGTGGGTAGGCATACACAAGAAGCACAATGTCGCCGTTTTTTCGCTTGAAATGTCCAAGGAGCAGTTGGTTCTGCGCATGTTGTGCTCTGAGGCGCGGGTTAATAATTCCAAAGTTAGAACCGGTCATCTTGCAGAAAGAGATTTCCCTCGGCTAGTGGACGCTGCAAGCCACATTGCGGAAGCTAAGATCTTCATTGACGATACTCCGTCACTGGCAGTAACAGAGATGCGGGCAAAATGCCGCCGCTTGCATCGAGAGCACCCCCTTTCCCTTATTATCGTCGACTACTTGCAGCTTATGAGAAGCCCGGCGTACAGTCATAGCCGTGAACAAGAGATTGCAGACATCTCACGCACTCTGAAAGCTGTCGCCAAGGAGTTAAACGTGCCGGTAATCGCACTATCCCAGCTCAACCGCTCTGTTGAATCGCGCACTGATAAGCGTCCCTTAATGTCCGACCTGCGCGAGTCGGGAGCCATTGAACAGGACGCCGACATTATAATGTTCATATATCGTGACGAAGTTTATAATCCGGAGACAATCGATAAAGGTGTCGCGGAGCTAATAATCGCCAAGCAAAGAACGGGCCCTACCGGAGTAGTGCGGCTTGCATTCTCTCCGGAATTTACCAGGTTCGACACGCTGGAGGAGCAGGTCATGGAGAGTTCGGAGCAATCAGATTTTCAGATAGATGCGGGGCTAATCTCCGACATAGAGATTGAGCCTTTCTAAGAGAGGTATATCCGAGTGCCGTACATCTCCTCCGATCATCGTAAACCATATGCCGAAATCATAACCCGCTGCGCGTCGGTTGGCGGCAGCAGCCTCTTTGAAGGTTTTTTCATGACGCTTCTCAGCTGCTTAGCAGAGCGTGTCTACGGTTCCGTTGAAACCCGCTACTACAAGCAGAATGAATTTATCGGAGTGCTTTCGTGCGCAGCGACCGAATGGCTTCGCCGCACAAGATGCTCCGATGATGGATTAGTCGCCGAGAGCCGCTGCATTGATGCGCTTGATAAAACTCCACCTACGCTACGCGCAGAAGCGCAGGCCTTGTGCGGCGAGATTACAGAGTTGTTACCGCTGCACGATGAAACTCAGCGAGCAGGTCATTTGAATTTTGTTTTAACTTCTATATTGCTACAGGCTCTCACTAGTGGAGCCCTTAGCCGCCCCGATCAGGGTTTCCAGATTCTAGAATCATTCCGGCGCTATTGGTATGGCCGTTTCACCGCCGATTACGAAGAGAGTATGATAGCCAAGAACGGAGATTGCTATCCGGCGCAATTAACCCCGCAACGTCTCCCTAAAGCGTGATCTTGAAGCGCCTCAGCCACAAAATCGATATCATGATTCCCCACAACTCGAAGCCGATATCGGCTTGTCCCTTCAGATGGCTTTGCCATAGCCGGTTTAGTTCCGCCCGTTCATAAATTCCGCAATTGGCAGCGAATTCCGATGTAAAGATTGAGTCGGCAAAATCTTTGAGCTTTCCTCGGAACCACAGGTGCACCGGGATGCTAAAACCTTGCTTTTTCGCGTTATGCGGGTACCACGGCAGGTTGGATTTAAGCAGCATTTTAGGCAGAACCTTGCTTCGCTTCACGCCTGCCAGCAAATGTTCCGGCAAGCTGCGCGAAAACTCCACAAGACGATAATCCATTAGTGGCGGGCGCAGTTCGAGGCCGTGCGCCATGCTCATGCGGTCGGTCTTGGCCAATATGTCGTTCGCTAAATAATTTTTCTGATCGGCAAGCAAAAGCTGCGAGACCTTCGGCCGATCAAAATCGACCCCAAGATTTTTCGCCAATGAAATGAAGCTTTCAGGCTCGTCCAAGCCGCTTGCCGCCTCCTGAGTGAGCAATTTTAATTTCTGATGGCGGCGCAGCATTCCGTTCCAGGCAAAATGTGCCGCACCCGGCGGCAGATCCAGGTTGCGCAAGAAGCGTGTCACCATCTCCCTGCATCCTACTTTCCCTTTGCCTCCAGGCAGCCGCATCGCGAGCGGCGCAAGCCAGGGCCCTAAGGCTCTTACGGCCCGCGGTATGCGCTTGGCAAGCTCCGTAGCGCGGTAAGTTAAATATCCCCCGAACAGCTCATCTCCCCCCTCTCCGGATAGCGCCACCTTTACCTCACGGGCGGCCTCTCGGCTCAAAAGGTACACTGGCAGAGCCGACGAATCAGCAAGCGGCTCATCCCCGTGATACACGAGACGCTCGATTAAATCGGAGGTTTCATGCTCGTGCTGCGAAACTCTGATTGAACGAAGCTTCAGCCCGAGTTTGCGGCTGACGAGTTCGGCATTCTTCAATTCACTAAAATTGCTCTCCTCAAAATGAGCGCAAAAAGCAGTCATTTCGCAGCCGATGCTTTTTACGGCATGAGCGATCAGGGTTGAATCAATGCCGCCCGAGAGAAACAGTCCTACAGGCACATCGCTGCGCAGCCTAAGGCGCACCGAGTCGCCGAGCAGCGCCTCGAACTGCTGCATTGCCGCATCTGAATCTCCATTAAAATTGCTGGTAGAGGGCTGCCAATACCGCCTAACGCTGACTCCCTCTTTAGTGAGCTGAATAAACGTACCAGGTGTGACGCTCTCGATCCCCTGCACTAAGGTGAGGTCAAAAGGAACGTAGTTGAGTGCCAGAAAATCCGCCATCGCCGGCCGGCAGAGCTTAGAGGGGATACCCCGCTTTTCCCTGTAGTGCAGAAGCGGCTTAAGTTCGGAGGCAAAAACTAATTCGCGCCCTTCCCTACTATAATAAAGGGGCTTTTCGCCCATGCGATCTCTGACTAGATAGGTTGCGTCGTTCTGTTTATCAAATAGAGCGAAGGCAAACTGCCCGTTAAGCCTTGTAAAGCACCGTTCTCCCCAAGACCTGAATGCGTTAAGGATTACCTCGGTATCGCTCTTAGTACGGAACTGCTGGCCGCCGGCTTCAAGCTCGCTTCTTAATTCCAGATAATTGAAGATCTCGCCGTTGTAGGTCAGCAGAAGGTTCCCGCAAGTGGACCACATCGGTTGGGAACCGCAAGCAAGATCGATAATACTAAGCCGCCGATGTGCGAAACCTACGCTTCCGTAAAGCTCGATACCGGAGCCGTCAGGTCCGCGATGCGCAAGAAGCTCGCTCATTTGACCGATAAGTGCTTGATCGGGAGCGGCACCCTCTTGGCTGATGATTCCCGTAATTCCGCACATACTTAGCCCGGTTAAGCCTCCGCTTTATGCACTTCACGTACCGAATAGATCTTTCGATTACCGGTCTGAAGGTAAATGCGGCTTAAAAGTTCGGCCAATATGCCGGTAACGAGAAACTGTACCCCAACTATCATTAGAAACACCGAGAAGAGCAGCATAGCTCCATGGTCAAGCACACGGTCGATTATTCCCAAGCACCAAATCACCATGAGGCAGAGGGATATAAAGAATCCAATAGCAAAAAACAGAATAAACAAACGGCCAAAGCCGCGGATAGGCTTTGTAAGGTGGTTCGAGTAGAACTCCAGAAAAACCAGATCTTCGAAAACTCCGAAAATCCGGCCGAGCCCGTACTTGGAGCTACCCTTCTCACGTGGATGGACCGTGATCGGAATCTCCTTCATGCGCGCACCTAACCTGTGTGCGAGCACCGGAATAAACCGGTGAAGTTCCCCGAATAAGTCGATCTCCTTCAGTAACTGGGCCTTATAGCCCTTGAAGGTCGATCCGAAGTCTCTAATCGGAATACCGCTCATCCAGCGCATAAAGAAATTAGCGATAAGTGATGGAAGTCGTCTCGATGCGTAACTATCCGTCCGCACCTCCCGCCAGCCGCTCACCACATCATAACCTTCATCCAGCACCTCTATGAACCTCTCAATATCACCCGGGTCATGCTGCAGATCCGCGTCCATTGTAATCACAATGTCTCCCTGGGCATGATCGATACCGGCGGCCAATGCTGCAGTTTGACCATAGTTTCTTGCCAGCTGAACTATCGCAAGCTGAGAGAAATTTTCCTTTGCCTTCTGAAGCAACTCTAGACTGCCATCTCTACTGCCGTCGTCCACAGCAATGATTTCGAACTTACCTGGAAGTCTCTGCAACACATCGCGAAGCCGCTGCAATAGCTGAGGAATCGCATCTTCTTCGTTGAAGATAGGCAGCACTACCGATATGAAATGCCCTTTACTCATCGTTTGCTTCTTGAAGGGAGTGCCTCACGAACTCCACCATAATGGGAGGCCAGTATAAGTATGATTGAGGGTTGTAAGCCTTAAAAATGGACGCTAGCACCTCCTCAGGGTCAGAATCTTCATCTTCGTCCTTAGATCCAAAAGCTGCCTTCAGCCCTACTGCTAAGAGGTTCTCCCGCCCTTTACTTTCGAGCAGTGCCCCCACCGCGGCCAGCTCCGCGTCAGGAGAACTTCCGGCTTGGGCAGCGGCCAGTTCGAAATTACTTGCCGCCTCTTCCCATTTTTCACCGCCTATTAATGCAAGCGCAAGCTGCTTAAAAATGGCGGGGTCTTGATTTTCGGGGTGCTGGCTAAGAAAACCTTTAATGGTCTCCTCTGCTTCGGTGAAACCCGCCGTAGCAATAAGGATTCTAGCGTGGCGCACCAGATCGGCGGGGCCGCTGTTAATCACAAACGAGCGGCGAGAATTGCACAGCGCCTCTTCCTCCCGTCCAATCTCGAAACTCAGCGCTGCCATCGCCCTAGCAGCGGCCTGTGCCTTTTGTATATCTGAGGCTTCACTCGACATAGTGAGAAGAAGCTCGTACTGTGATACCGCCTCGTTATACCGCCCGGCCTGATAGTATGTCTCTGCAAGAAAGAACCGGTAATCGAGATAGTCACTGTTTTCCGAAACGATACGCTCCAATATTCTAAACGATTGATTAAAGTCCCCCATTCCGCGTAACGCTAGAGCTAGATTAACGCCGGTGTTAGCGGTTCCCGGATAAAGATACTCCACCTGCCTATATTTAAGTTCGGCCTCTGGAAATCGCCCTGAGTTGTATAATCTGTTGCCCTCAGTGAACAAGGACGCAGCCACCACCTCACGCCGCGGGACAAAAATTTGCTCTTCGATCTCAGAGCCGGGAAGTGCGCATCCGGACGCAACGGCAAAGATTATCACGGCTAACCTAATAGTAAGTTGAGCCATCGTTACACCGCTCCGCTAAATAGCCAGATATAGTACTCCCGTAGCAGCGAAGGCCACCACGTAAGTCACTTTGTCCCGCAATGCAAATATCACAGGATCGTCATCTACAATACCGCGAAAGGCAAGAATCCATATGCGCGTAATCCAATAGAGCGCAATCGGAGTCACAAGCCATAAAAACTGAGGTTGACGATGCAAGGCCTTTACCTCTTCACTGCTTATATAAAGAACGAGCACTGCAACGGCGATGTAGCCCGAGCATCCGCCAAAAAGCGAAATAGCTTCGGTATCCTGCACTGAATAACCACGGCCTGCGGCCTGCACCTCGCTCCGGCTCTTAAGGACGCGCAGCTCGGAGAACCGCTTAAGGCAAGCCAGACTCATAAAAAGAAAGAGCGAGAATGAAACCAGCCATTCCGAGACGCGAATATCCGTTGCGGCCCCGCCGGCGAGTATTCGAAGTGTATAAAAGAGGGCCAGCGAAATCACATCCAGCACCAGCAGGCGCTTTAGGTAAGTCGAGTACAGCAACGATGAAAGCGCATATAGCAGAAGATAGTTTTGAAACTTCTCCGGTAGAGCGAGCGAGCAGGAAAAAGCCAGCAATAAACAACCCACCGCAGTCGCCAAAGCGGCATTGACGCTCAACGCTCCGGATGCAATCGGCCGATGTTTCTTCCTCTCATGCTTTCTGTCGCTCTCGCGATCTCTTATGTCATTGATTAGATACAAACCGGAAGCGGCCAGACAGAAGCAGGCAAAAGCAACGATTCCAGCGCTCAGTTTCCGCTGATCTGTCAACTCATGCGCTGCGAAAAGCGGCACGAAGAGCAGCAGATTTTTAGGCCACTGATACACCCGTAATGCATGCATTACGGTTACAATCAGGGACTGCTTCATGCCGCTGCGTCCTGATTCTTCAGCGCAGCGGAATTCCCATTTTTATCCGCAGCGATGGGCGGCGTTGCCGCCTTCCGCTCTCCTTCGGCTTGCTGCGCAGCGGCCTGCTTTAGCGGTTGATACTTTCTAAGCAGATTGTATTTGAGAATGCAAACTATCGCCCTTACGCCATCCTTCCAACCTATCTTTTTGCCTTCAGCGTAGGTTCTACCGTAATAGGAGATCCCCACTTCGTATATCCTCCACCCACCGCGCGCCACTTTGGCGGTTATCTCCGGCTCAAATCCGAAGCGGTTCTCCTCTATCTCAATCGATTGAACGACCTCACGGCGGAACATTTTATAACACGTCTCCATGTCCGTAAGATTCACATTGGTGAACATATTAGAAAGAATCGTTAAAAACTTATTTCCCAAATAGTGCCAGAAATATACAACACGGTGCGGCTGTCCCCCCATGAAGCGCGAGCCGAATACCACATCTGCTTTTCCGGCCGCAATCGGCTCAATGAGAATTGGATACTCGCGAGGATCGTACTCGAGATCTGCGTCCTGAATTACCACGACATCGCCGCTTGCATGCTTGAAGCCCGTCCTTAAAGCGGCCCCCTTGCCCATATTAACTTCATGATAAACTACCTTGTCGACAAGCTTCTCGACCTTTGATTTCAACAGCTCGCGCGTGCCGTCCTTCGAATAGTCATCCACAATAACGATCTCTTTATTTGCTATGGGTGCGGCCTTGACCGCCTCCACTATCTTTTCAATGGTGCTCAGCTCGTTATAGCAAGGAATTACAATGGAAAGTTTCATATATCGCTCCAAGGTTTAGTACATCGCGGAGGGAACGAAAAGGTGTAATCTTCCGTCAACAAAGTCAAATTGGGATTATAATAGCGGTCATTCGACAACTCTCGCTCCCACCTCTTCTTCATTACTTCAATCTCCCGTTCAAAACGGCGGAACTTCTGTGGAGTGTTCTCATGGCCCCGGCTCACAGATTCATGATGATATAACTCGGCTTCCGCACAGTAAATATTCCGATATCCGGCAGCCATCAATTTTAAACAGAAATCAACGTCATTGAAGGCCACAGCAAGAGATTCCTCATCAAATCCGCCTACCTGCAGAAATGCCTCCTTACGAACAAGCATGCAGGCAGCCGTTACCGCCGATACTGTGTGGGTAAGTATACAGGTGTTAAAATAGCCCGGATCTTGCCGAGGTCTTCCTTTATGGCTGTGCCCCGCTACTCCTCCGATTCCAAGAATAACACCGGCATGCTGCACTAAGTCATTTGGGAAAAGCAGCCGCGCGCCGACGGCGCCTACGTTCGGCCGTATTACCTGCGAAACCATCTCACTCAGCCATTTCCCCGAGATGACCTCAAGGTCATTGTTAAGAAATGCCAATATCTCCCCGCGCGCAGATGACACGGCTTCATTGTTGAGACGTGAAAAGTTAAAAGGCCGCTCGTCTCTCAACAACGTAATCTTTCCTTCGTCTCGAAGGCCGCCGAGATACTGCAGGGTGTCTGCATCGCTGCTTCCATTGTCGACTATAATGACCTCATAATTTTTGTATGAGGTTTTATCGAATATACTATCCAACCCCCGTTTCAGTACGGCGCACTGATCGCGAGTAGGAATAATAATAGAGACCAGCGGCGTCTCAGCCGGTAGAGGGTGTGACACCTTAAGATGAGAGATGGCAGGCAACACTTCTACTTGAGCACCTGACACACCCACTCTCTCCAGATGCTCACTAACCGCGCGTGTCTGTGCCGCCATAACGTAGGGCTTGAAGCCGGTGGACTGCGCGGTAGAGCCCTCTATAACACGCCAATGGTAAAGCACGTGCGGGACGTGGACTATCTGATGAGGCGCTAGTTTCTCGATCACCCGCAGCGCCAAATCCCAATCCTGCGCACCCTCTAGTCCCTCACGAAAGCCGCCCACCTGAGAGACTATATCTCGCCTATACAAACTGAGGTGACATATGTAGTTCTGCACCAAGAAAAGTTCCGGATTCCAATCCGGCTTGAAGTATGGATTGAAGCGCATTCCATAGGGCGTAATCTTATCCTCATCGCTGTATATGAGCCCGGCCTCTCGATTAGCATTGACGGCCACTGCCATCTGATAAAGCGCGTCTTCAGTAAGTTCATCGTCGTTATCAAGTAAAGCAATGTAATCCCCGCCTGCCAGCTCCAAAGCCGAATTCGAAGCTTTCGCGATATGGCCGTTCTGATTACGGAAAACCACCTTAATCCTATCATTCTTCGACTGATACTCCTCGAGCACCTGACGAACATGAGGCTCCGTTGAAGCGTCGTCTGCGATACACAGCTCCCAGTTGTCATAAATTTGGTTCAAGACCGATTCGATCGCGGCTCTCAGCCATTTTTCAGGGACGTTGAATACAGGCATTACTACCGAGATGAGAGGGCGATACGAAAGCTGCAAACAGTGAGATCTAATCTTGGACCGCGACGCATCATCTAGCGTGTCGTACTTTTGCACCCACTCTTGATAGTTGCTGGTATAGTCGTTGGCAAAAAGGCGGACTCTTAACGCATGCCATCCACCCTCTTTAAGTAAACTAATTAGCTTAGCGACTTTTTTTACAAGCAGCGGAGGATGCAGAAGGATCGGCTTTAGCTGCTGAGAAATGATCCCTGCCGCAACTTGAAGCTTCCCCAGCTCCTGAATCTGAAACGACTCAAATTGAAATCTTACCCCGCTATCAAAAGGGTCTAATCTTAGATTGTCGGTCCATTCCGGGATGCGAACAACCTGCGAAACCTCTTGCGCATGCAGCGATAGCCATATTCGGTTGGCAGGGTTAAACTCTCCCTGACGGCCGAAATAAAGTAGAAAAAAAAGAGGGATATTATTACTGCTGGTTCGGACTGTAAGCTTCGCCCACCCGGTAGGAACTCGCCCCCGAACGGGCATTAACGCCAGGGTCGGGCTTGAGCCAGTTACCTCAAAGCAGCCCTCTGTTAATGACACATTGCGGCCACACACCGCCTCAAAGCGATGTTTCCTATTTCTCCAGAGTGGCCAGAATAATTTTAACGCGCGTCCGCCTCGGCGAAGCAGCTCAGTGGCCCTCCACGACCGCGAGCTCAAAACGGCATTCAAGGATTGCTCGAGCCCATCCTTTTGCCGGCGCAAAGCATTTACCTCCTCGCCAAGCCTCTGAATCTCGGCGTCCTTCTTCGCTAATAACTCCTCCGGCGATATAGCATCCCCATTCGGACGGCTATCGGGGCCGGATGAAAACAACGGTGTTACCGACATCTCGACGTCAGAGGGAGGTAAAAGATTAATCTTAAAGCCGGATAAATAAGTCTCTACGAATCTGCTCCGGAGCGTAATTCAGGACGTTATTATCAAATGATTTTCTTGACGAATCAAGGGGTTGAACTGGGTTGTCGGCTCCTTGGGGCAGAAGATCTAGTTGCAGTTAAAGCTATTGAAAGGAGTCCGGCTATAAGCGGGATTCTGTCCTGCCGACAATCATACGGCGGGTGTGGCTATTCCTCTGGGCCCGCTGTTGCCAACGGGCTCAAGCGACTCTACCCGGGAGTTTGTACGGACCGCACCATGTACTCCCCTATTCGGTCTTGCTTCAACTGGGGTTTACCAAGCCAGAGAGTCACCCCTCTGCTGGTGGGCTCTTACCCCACCGTTTCACTTTCGCCTCCGCAAGCAACATTCATTACTCGCAGTTCGGCACCTTCTTTTCTGTGGCACTTTCCTTCGGTCGCCCGAAGCCGTCGTTAACGGCCAGTTTGTCCTATGAAGTCCCGACTTTCCTCCAGCCGCTTGCCTACACCGCATTGCTGCGGAGCCGGAAGCGGCCAGCAACCACACGCCGGACTCCTTTCAAAAGCTCTGAACTGCTCGCCCAGACGAATTACTTTACGCCCCGGCTTGCTCAGTTTCCAAGTACACTATTCTACCACAGCCCGGGCAGCGCACCAAACTATCGCCTCTTGAGATCTGAACGACAACCTGCGGTCCCACCTGCATATAGCACCCTGAACAGGAGGAGTCCTTTAAGGCAGCCACTGCGTCCATCGGGAAGCGCTCACGCACTTTATCGTATAAACCTAGAGATCTAGCGTCGATTCCGCTTACCAAGGCGAGGCGCTGCTCTTGCAACTCCTGTTCACGCTGTTCAAGGTTAACCAGCGTTTCTTTTTGCTCTCCTACCAATAAAGAATAGCGCTCTTTAAACGACTGCACCTCTTTATCCAGTTTATCAACCTCCGAACTGAGTGAATCAACCTCCTCTAGTGTTCCCAGCAAAACCTCTTCCTGATTGCCCAATTGCCGGGAGGCATGCTCAATCTCTTTTTCGGCGGCCTGCTGCAGCTTATAGTTATTGAGGGTCGTGAGCGCTTTCCTTCTTGATACGAGCTTCTCTTGCTCGTCTCGAAGCCGCTTTTCCTCTTTCTGATAACGGTTCTTTTTCTCTTCGTAGGTTTTCTTTTTGCCCTGACGCTCTTGGTCCGCTTTTTTGAATTCTGACGCCAGCTCTGCTAGCGTTTTCTCCATTCTTTTCTTCTCAGCAAAAATTCCCGCTAGAGAGGAATCAACTTTGCTAAGTTTGATCAACTGTTCTAAAAGAGTCTTCTTCTCATCCCCCATCTGATGCCTTATAAATGGGTCATCTCAAAAAGAGATCACCCGCCCAAGCCTAATACTAAGCCGGTTGAGACGTAAACTTCAACCGCCCCTCCCCACCTATCCCGACTCTCAACTACGGTAGAGCTGTAATATCTACCACTATAACGCGGGCCGGCCGTTTCTTTACCGGAGTGATTTTGTGTGTTTAAATTGGGGGCTGCATAGCAGTCCTGTATGTGGCCCTATAGCTCAGTTGGTCAGAGCAGCCGGCTCATAACCGGTTGGTCCCAGGTTCAAGTCCTGGTGGGGCCATATTTTGAATAGCAGTTGCAACCGTATGACTTGCCCCGACAGGACTTGAACAGAGAGATAGGGCAAGCGCGAAGCGCTCTGAGCGCATGCGAACGAAGTGAGCTGCGCGCGAAGAGTCCTGGTGGGGCCATATTTTGAATAGCAGTTGCAACCGTATGACTTGCCCCGACAGGACTTGCTTGTCCTCCGAAGCCTTGAAAAGCTACTTGAATTGAGGTTGTCAAAACAAGGCGAAGGGGGAAACAGAGAGATAGGGCAAGCGCGAAGCGCTCTGAGCGCATGCGAACGAAGTGAGCTGCGCGCGAAGAGTCCTGGTGGGGCCATGTTTTGAATAGCGTTCGCAGCGGGATGATTTGCCCCAGCGGGACTTGAACCAAAAAAACGGGGCAAGCGTGTGCTCCGAGCGCACCCGAACGGAGTGAGCAGCGCGCGAGGAGTGAATTTTATGGGCTTTACATGCGGCATTGTTGGTCTACCTAACGTTGGAAAATCGACCATCTTCAATGCTCTAACTTCTGCCAAAGCGGCGGCGGCAAATTTTCCTTTCTGCACTATCGAACCTAATACCGGTGCAGTGCCAGTCCCCGATCCAAGACTAGAAATTCTGGCAAAACTAGCCGGCTCTCAGAAAATTATTCCCACCCAGATCACCTTCGTCGATATCGCCGGTCTAATACGGGGAGCCTCCAAGGGCGAGGGACTAGGGAATCAGTTCTTAGGACATATACGAAGCGTTGACGCTATAGCCCATGTGGTTCGCTGCTTTGAGGACTCAGACGTCGTACATGTCGATGGTAAAGTCGATCCGCTCTCCGATATCGAAACTATAAATACAGAATTGGTTTTGGCCGACCTTGATTCGGTTCAAAAGCAGATTCAGAAAACCGAAAAGATCGCCAAATCAGGAGACAAAGACGCAAAAGCCCGGCTTGATGTACTAAATAGCTTGGAAAGGCATCTTTCTTCAGGAAAGTTGGCCGTCAACTTTCAAAGCAACGCACTCCCCGATGTTCTGATAGCCTGTACAGAGACTTTGCTCACCAGCAAGCCGGTGTTGTATGTGCTCAACGTATCTGAGGACGAAATAACAGCCCCTATGTCGATCGAGGGAGACAGTACGATCGCGCGCGTAGCGCGTTATGCGAAAGAACACGATTCCCAATGTATTACGATATCCGGAAAGGTTGAATCGGAGCTTGCTGAGCTAACGGCCGGCGAAAGGGATGAGTTTTTGCAGTCGTTGGGTTTACAAAGCTCAGGTTTGGATAGGCTTGTAATAGCCGGATACAAACTTCTTAATTTGATCACTTTTTTCACGGTCGGTCCAAAGGAGACGCATGCTTGGACGGCCCCTTTCGGGACACGGGCTCCGCAGTGTGCCGGAAAAATTCACTCCGACTTTGAACGAGGTTTCATCCGGGCCGAGGTAATCAGCTACACTGATTTTGTCTCCACGGGCAGCGAAGCAAAGGCGAGAGAAGCCGGCAAACTCCGAGTAGAGGGTAAGGAGTATGTGATGCAGGATGGAGATATAGTTCACTTCCGGTTCAACGTGTAACTCTCCACGATTTTTATTCTTCTTATTCTTTCGTCCTTTCTCTCGTTAGGACCGGGCCGAAGGAAACTTTTGTCAATCCATGCCGAAAATAGGAAAGAAACCGGGCCTCAGCCAGCTAGGGCGAGCCGGCGACTTTACACACGTAAATGAGAGGAAATTTATGCACATACCATCACTCAATAGAAACCAAGCTGTGGTACCGCCAACCTCTAACTTGCCATTTGCAAGCTTAGATCGTTCCGTCCGTCATGGCGGCTGCGGATTTGAGCCGCCGACAACTTCTCTTCCCTATAATCCTATAGCTAATTTGGTAGAGGGATTAGGAAAGGCGATTGAGACCCTTGTAACGGCACTTACCGGATTTTTGTCTCAATTGACGGGTGGCGGCGCGCCTACTGATACCAGTAGCTCCTGCAGCCACTCAGGGGGGGCGAGTCTTTTTGGGGCAGTAACTCCGCAAAGCTCTCACTCTTCGACATTCGGAACGGGTCTGCTGAAGGAGATCACCGGGATCGGTAAATCGATCTTCGGCACTCTGAGCGGATTAATGAGTAGCGCTGGGGGCGGAATAGGAGGCCTGATAGGGAAAGGGGTCTCGCTTGTAAAAAGTATCTTTTAACTGTGATTTCCGCAGGGCAGCATCGCTGCTGCCCTTCCCTTCCATTTGCCATAAGCCGAGCTTTGAGCTATCAATATGGTGCCCGAAAGACCGTCAGAGTGACAGTGTCGTGTGGGCCGATAGCTTCCCCCTTCGCCTTGAACTGCTATTCAGTTTTGGGATAGACAATCAAGGCTACGGAGGACAGGCAGTCGGTAGATTTTCTCGTGTGGGCCGATAGCTCAGTCGGTAGAGCAACTGGCTTTTAACCAGTGGGTCGAAGGTTCGAGTCCTTCTCGGCTCAATTCTTAGTTTCGTCCGCTGACGCGGACGACAACCCGCCGAGAACCTTTTCTCGGCTCAATTCTTAGTTTCGTCCGCTGACGCGGACGACAACCCGCC
>JAGFJO010000079.1 GCA_024102635.1 Deltaproteobacteria bacterium | reverse complement strand
CGGTATGAGAATAGCGTCTGGGGCGACAGAATCAGCGACGTCGGTATCTGGGTGAGAAAAAATGAATCTGATCCCGCCTCAGCAGAGCTGGCGCTATCGGTAAGGCGTGATAGTAACTTCAGAGACAAAGTTCTTGTGGTGCCTTCTGATAAGATAAAGGTGCATATCAAAGATGGCAGAGAAACTCGTGAAGTAACACTGGCTGAGCGGCTTAAACAGCTTGAGCTCGATTCGCCGGACCGCGACAAGAACGTTATCGTTTCAAACCAATTTGCAATAGTTCCTGTTCCCTCACGCTCCATGAACGTAACGAACAAAAATGGCGAGCCGCCGCGGGCAGCATTTAACTTCAGCATCTTCCCATACGGCTCTACGAATTTTGTAATTACGGACGTGATTGAGGGAAGCTCCGAAGCGATAGTCGGGCCGGGCACACATCAGATGCTTTTTGCCAATATTGACGGGAAAAAGGCTCCATTTACCGCCAGCCGTGCCGAGGAGCGGCAGGATCTTCTTAAACTGGAATCTGAGCTTAAAGCCAAAGGAATGGACGTTGATGTGCAGCGCTACTATCTGATTCAAATCCCTCTTCAGAAGGGCGCTGCCGGAATCGGGCTTTCGAATATGGGCACTCCCCCGCTTCGCTATCAACCATTTGCCCCAAATTTTGGAATAGGTATGGAGTACGAAAGCATGGCTGATATGGCTGCTCCAGCCGGGGCATCGACCGGAGAGTTGCTGCAAAGCAAAAGCGGCTTAGACAGAGTCGCAATCGGACACGGCGAGATAGAGGGCGAATACAATCGCGGCTCGGGCTTTCAAGGCAAACGAGCCAATGAGCCGGTTAGGGTAACAGTCGTTTACTTTGTGACCCCTATAGGAAAAGTGACCCGTGATGATATGGAGAGCTTCTCGGAAGCCTTCAAGAAGTGGGACGAGAGCGCCATCTGGGGAGGGTCGTTTGTAGTAAAAGAGTCCTAGCCTTTTAGTAGGCTGCGGCGGCTGCGCATAGGGTCTCTCCTAAAAGAAAATGCGCAGCCGCTTTTTTGTATCTATATATTAAGAAAAGTTAATGGCAATCAGCGAACCGTGATCGAGGCGCGCACGGGCGCTGCTGCGAGAGCTGCATGCACTCCCTTCCCGCTCCGCCTCCAAAGCTTTATTCGCGCAGCAGCTAGCAGCACGCAAAACAAAAGAAAATGTTGTCCAAAAAGCTCCGACTGATACTACTATCGCGGCTGTAATCCAAGTTTGCCGCTATGCAGGGTCTTTAGCGCTTCTTTGGCTGCCAGCTGCTCTGCCTCGGCAGCAGAGCTCTCACTTAAAGCGCTGCCGGCAACCTTGCCGCTGACCCGAAGCTTGCATATGTGGAGGTCAGGGCGCTCGTCGCGGGGGATCGATTTAGTCTCGTAAAGTACCTTGCCGTGCTTGTAGCCCTGAAGCTCTGTTTCGAGCTCGAATTTATAGTTCTGCTCCTTTTGCACACTCTGATCTGCTGCACTTGAGGGCTGCCCGGCAGGAGTTGGCGAGATAAACTTATCTACAACTTTTGACGCTGCTTCATACCCGCCATCTATATAAACAATACCGACGGCAGCGGAAAGAAACCTGTGGGCGACCTTGCGATCCCTGTACAAGTAACAGATAGCCGACCTCGCCTCCTTGTAACCTTCGAGCAACTTCTGACTATGACGCAGATTCCCAAGGTACTCGTTTTTCAGGTTATCAAAGGTAGCAAGTCGGTCTCCTGTTACCTCCCAGTAAAGTTTATCGACTATGCAAAGTTCGATTACAGCATCTCCGGCCGCCTTAAATTGAGAGAACAGCCCCATCTTGCCGAAACGCCCGGTCGATACAAAGTACGAAAGTGGCAATAGAAGCTCCGGAGCGCTCACGCGGTAATCAAAAATTGATTCAAAATCCTTGATGAAGCTCGCTTTGAGCATCCCGTCCGGAAGGCCCGCAAACTTTTGCGGGTCTATGGCAGGGGTGGCGAACGGTGCAATAGATCCACGAGCCGAGTTGAATGCGCACTCAAACCCGCCGTCAATAAATATCGCCCCGAAAACAGCTTCATAGACATCCGCCAGCACCTTGAATGATCCGATTACAGATTCAACTTGCGAAAGCGGAATTTTTGTTCTGGCTGATTCGTAAACCGCTATCATCAATGCGTCAAGCTGAAGCTCTCTCGCCCGTTCGGCGAAAAACTTGTTACGCGTGAGCTCTTCGGTTATTCCTCTAATTGTGCTTGCATTGCAATCTTGCGACGCACTTCCGACGGCAAATTCGGCTGCGACAAGCGCTAAGACTCTGTCGCCAATAAATTCAAGCAGCTCATAGTTATAGGCCTGATCCCAAACTTTATGGGTAAGCGCCTGGGTGAGGAGTCGTTTATCATCAAATTGATAGCCTAAGGCCGCTTGCAGGACTGCAAGCGGATCAGCTCCATTTATAGCCTCCTCCCCGAGATGTGAGAATGGCCTCTGCTGCGAGCCAGGACCGGCGGCTTCCTTAGATTGCTGTTGGTGCTGACCAGGTGTGACGGCCATAGCGGAAAATTTTATACCACCATATAGAGCTAGTAAAATCAGCCCGGTTTAAGCTACTGCTTTAGACAGTCAGCAGGGCTCACCAGCTTTACCAGATAAGCGAAGAAAATACGTTAATTCCTGATACGAAACAGGGATTTGAGGCCCGAAATCGCTCAAGGACGGCGCCCCTGGTCCGATACTATATAAAAGCAGTAAGCCCGCCCGGATTTGGTGTATTTCCCGCCCCAATTAAATACCCCCGGCAAATAGTATCAACTTTTTAGGTTACAAGATGAAGCTGTACTATTTTGTGACGCCGCACTATCAGACAATTGTCGACAGGTATTTCTTACCATTCATGCCTTCTGATTTTGATTTGAGGGAGGCCCGGCTCGATCAGCAAGTAGAGCGTTACGTCTTCCAAGGTGAGAACTGGGCAGACCTATGCCTTTACAAGGCGGATGTAATCGTGCAGGCAGTCCGAGAAAACATGGGCTCCAACATTCTATTCACCGATGCAGATATTCAGTTTTTTAGGCCGTGCCGCTGGCAGCTCGAACAGCTGCTGGAAGAGCATTCTATGGCTTTCCAGAATAACTTGGCTCCGGGCGAACCAGGCTTTGAAATAAATTTCGGGTTTTTTGCAGTATGGTGCGATGCAGCGACACTGGCCTTCTGGGAAGCGTTCAGGACGCTCCTCCGTAGCAACACCAAGATTTTCGACCAGGAGCTAGTAACACTGATGCTGCGTCAGGTTCCCCTCAAGTGGGCCATGCTCTCTCATGAGGAGTTTATGTGCCCGGGAAGGAAGTGGGAACCGGGGCAGCCGTTGCCTGTAACCCCCAATCTTGCAATGCACCATGCCAACTGGACGATGGGAATTGAATCAAAGCTGCGGCAGCTCGAACAGGCGCGCGCACAGTTTGTCCGTCTAGATTCCTTACTAAATGAAGCGAGAGTAGATCGCACACTCTTTAACGGCAGTGCTCTTCCATACGATGGATGCGGCTCCCGCATCAACTCCTGCCGCGGCCTCTACGAACTTATAAAGGAGAATTTGACGCCGGGCTCAACAGTAATAGAAACCGGCACCCATAGAGGAATTTCAACCGAGCTTTTTGCCCTTTATACCAAGCAGGTTCTGACTGTTGATACCGATATCTGCTTCGAGGCCCGCGATCGCCTTTCGAAGTACTCTCATGTAACCTGTCTTCAAGCCGAGAGCATACAACTTGCGTCTCAGCTTCCTGATCAGGTCTGCGACGCCGTATACCTGGACACAGCGCACACTTATGAACATGTAAAAGCGGAGATTCTCGCTTGGCTACCTAAAATTGTCCCGGGCGGATTCATTTGCGGGCACGACTATACGCTTCATGATCCCGGACTGATGAAAGCTGTGAACGAATTGTTAGGGCAGCCTGACAAAGTTTACTCTGATGGAAGCTGGATTTTTAAACTGCCCGACGCTAGCAATACGCAGACGCATTCCCGAACGGACGGAGTTTCATACGTCAAAGAACGCGCGACTGAACTGGTTATATAGGCCGGAGTTCGCTATACGTACAAGCTCTTGCTCCCTTCCATGAGCGCATTAAGGCGGGCAAACACCACCCTAAATATCCCTAGTTTTTGTAGGCCTTCCTTGCGCTAGCACTGCGATAGCGGTCCTGATATGATTAACCCATGACCGCGGAAAAGGCCGATTCACTTCAGAAACACCTAGAGTTCGTATCACAGCGGCTTAAGACCTTCGATTTTCGAGCCGCGGAAAAACTCAAACGGATAGCTGACCTTGCGGGGGTTGTATTTACCGCTCGGCGAAATTACCGCAGAACAAGAAGTTGAATGCGCCTATTGTCAGAGCTTAAAAAGGTCGCTGAAGAGCTTCAACCATATAGGGGCCAATGGGCTGTATGTGGCGGAGTGGCCGCTAGCATCTATCGAGAGAAAGCGAGATTCACTGACGATATAGATATAGCTCTCATAGATTCCCCCTTGGTTGCCGCCAAGGATTTATCAATTAGAATAATATCAGGCATGGGCTACAAGGAGTACTTCGGATTCGTTCCCTGTCCGCAAGACGCTACAGGACAACTATTGGCTCTGGTATGTGCAAGGGATCAGACTGACGAGCGGTTTGCGGGTATTGATTTCTTATTACCGGTTCAGCCTTGGATTGAGGATGGCGTAAAGATAGCACAGAGTAATGAGATTGATTATGGCTTCGCTCGCTTGCCCACTGTCACACCTGAAAGTTTAATTGTTGCAAAACTTACTGCAATCAGTACGACGCCTGAACGCTACCAAGATTTGGACGATATAACTGAAATCTTGAAAAGCACACCAATTGATAGAGCCTATCTTAAGTCTTCAATTGAACGTTACCAGATTGATCTTCCGCGCGAGCTGCTTACATTAATTACAGAACGCAAATGAATTTTGCGTTGTTCCATCTGATTCGTTTTTAAAAGATGGTGGGAAAGCAGCCGATTCCTTCCGCACCAGATTGAACCTTGGCCGACAACCACTGTGCCGTGCGGGGGAATCACCTCCCATTCGAATACAGGCTACTGATGTACCGGGCGGGTACGGCAGCGGCCCTGACAGGCTCGATGGGGGCTCCGTTTTTAAGGGAGGCTAAGTCGCAAGTGAATGCGACCCAGCCCTCTCCCTTATTATCGAAGTCCCTCTTGAGCTGCTCTGCGAGCTTCTCGCCGATGACGATCCCTCTGAACCCGTATCCCTCTCGGGAAACGGCAAGGAATCGATCTCCGTGCTTCATGGGTGGCTCGGCCAGCTCGAACACCAGTGTGATGTTCGTGCCGTCGAGCTTCCAGCTCCCCGGGCGTCCAACCTCCGCAAAGAGGTCGTAGTCCGAGAGCTCTTGAATCGCTTCAGCCACCGCGTTGCTTCTTGGGCTTGTGAACTCGAACTTGCCCGCCGACCAGAACACCAGGAACACCCCGATGCAGATCAACAGAAAAATCGAGAGGCCCTTCCAGAACCACTTGGTATCATGCATAGTTGCAGTCCTTTCCTTGTTGAGGTGCGGACCAGAAAGCTCGGCTGCTTCCCATAAGAGAAAGGTAAGAAGATGCACCTTTGAGTGCTTCCTTCACTCCCCACTCTTAGGGCTTGCGTCTACCCATCTAAAAAATTCAGCCAGCAACTCGGTTGCGATCCTAACTCAAGGGCGGCGCATTTCCGAGCCCACTAGATGTTATGGGGGTGGGGCCGGGAAGAGGTCGCTAAGGGAATCACTGCCGTGTATCATACCGATTTTACAGTTTGAACTTACCTCTGCCTACGGCCTCTTATTAGAACTATTACAATTCCAGCTAAGATTAGAGCTGCTATCCCTAATGCAAGCATTTTGTCAGTCCCGCTCTCCGGGCTGGCTGCGGGCTTACATTCAAACCGCTCATCCGGCTCCGTGACCAAAGGATTCGAGAAAACAACCTTGGTGTCTAAGCCGTGTTCAGTAAATGCGAGGGAAAGCGCTATATTCCCTAGGTCACCCCAACCCTTTGCGATTGAGTCCTTGAAGGAGGGACTCACCAGAGATCGAACCGGCACACCTCCCTTTGGAGCAACTCTCTCTACCACCTCTTGGTTTATCCGATAGGTAATGTTTGGAAGAGCCTTCAAATCAACCGTTGTCAGCGCAGCACCTTTCTCTCCTAAAGAAACTCCCTCTTCGGTTATTCTGATTTGTATTCCGTGTATCTCCGCGGGAACCCAGCGGAAATACTTTGAGGGCTCTCCAGCAGCCTCATCCGAAGCAGCCGCCAGAAGACCCACGTCAGCTACATAGCCAAGTAGATCTCTTGTGAGCTTATCGAAGTAGTAGCCGCTCGCAGTAGTAGATATTAGCTCCTCTTTCAGTCTTCCGGCCTCGCTGAGGTCAGCGGTAAGAAGCACATTATGCTTTTCAGGTAGATACTCTAAAGTGCGGTGCATTGCCGGGCTTCTTGAGGATTTCTTATCGAATCCATCTACGAGCTTGTTTATAGCGAGCTGACTTATCGTGAAGTAAACAAAGCGCTCGTCGTACATAAAGAACAGGTTCGTGAACCCAGCCGGAATCATATAAAAGGTATGCCCCTTATACTCGTTTTTCAGCGGCTCTTCTGATGAAAGACTAAAGAAAGGCGAGATCGGCGTCGCTCCCCTTCCTCCCATATTTTGAAAGGCGACCTTATACACCTGGTTAATGAGCTTCTTGAACCGCTCCTGATCCTTGAGCGCAAAACCGATAAATATATCAGCATCGGCAAGATTGGTGATCTCTAAGCTCTGCGACCCTCCGACACCCAATATTAATTCATTGCCGAACATATCAAAGACATCTAATACTTCCGGCAGGCCGAGATTTAGCTTTATCTTTTCATTTATAAGAGCCTTTTTCTCTGCAACCGAGATCTCCTTAACATCCCTTTCGCTGCGCGGGATGAATGACTGCGCATTATCAAGAATAAACCCATCCATATCGAGCGTTGTTACAAGCGAGACAGCGGTGGCGCGTGGAGGGTTAGAAACGGCGCTAAGGGCATACGGCCTCGCTCCTATAAAGCTCATGAGGCCGCGATAATCGCTGTGATCGATAAGCGGAAGGATGATTGTATGAAAATACAGCCTGTCACTGACAGTTATCCCCACACCGACCGGATCAAAAAACTCGCGCCAAAAAGATTGGTACCCGCCAAGGAATGCTTCATAGCGTTCCTTTTCCCGCTTGGAAACAAGAGTTAAAGGCACTTCTGAAAGCGGCTTAACTTCATAGAGCGTGCCCCATTCTGCATGGCGTACTATCCCACCTTCATCCAGACCTACACCCCCAACGAGCGCCTGCTTATCGAGGTACCCCTGCTCCACAATCGCTTCTAAAGACTTAGGCCACTCTCCTGTAATTACCTTGTAGGCAAACACCGAATACTGCAGCGCCTCAAGTTTATTTAGCACTGCGTTACGCCTTGCAGCCTGAATTCTGTATCGAGGGGATACGAGCTTAAGAATGAAATCCTCCGATAGATAAACCATTCCATCCTTACGCGGGTCGAGCGCTGAGATCGCATAGGTAAGCTCCTCTGCTGTTTCCATAGATTTCTGGGGGTCGGCATGAACAGCGCGGATAGACTCTAAAAGCTTCTCAGAGGTAGATAAGACAGCGTAGTTTCCTATCTGTGCCGCGTAAGATTTATCGCTGGCCACAAGTTCGGTAAGCGAGCCGACAAGAGGAGACTTAAAGCTTACTATCAGAGCAAAATGAGTGCCGGGATAGAAATCAAAATCCTCACTTACGAATAGGGCCTCCTTTACCAGCGGCTCAAAAACCTCAGGCTTTTCAATTCCCAGCCGTTTGCACACCTGCTGCTTAAGATTTAGCACCGATGATGCGTTAAGCATGCTGCTAAGCGGAACAGCAACTCTTTTTAAGCCTCCTTCAAGCTGAGAAAGCTTATCCATCTCTTTAAAGTAAACAAAGAAGAGATCTCTCGGGACGAGCTTAAAAATCTCAGGCTGCTTTTGCACAGTAACGTGCTTTAACATCTCATTCCAAGGATGTGAGCGGATCTTGAGCGGTTCTACCTCTGAGACTGGAATTGAAGGAACAAGATCAGCCGGATTAATATTCTGCTGTCCCCATCTCGGTTCGGCAGGATCGATGCTGTGAAGCTGCAATGTTTCATCGACAGCGCGCTTTCCTGTAAGAATATCAAGCTCTCCGTCAAAGCCGGCCGAGCGGCGGCTCCCCAAAAACTCCCCGAAGTAGCCGCTTCTAAGCGAGTGAGGAGAAAGTGAGTGTTGAAGAGAATCTGCCGAAACATTAAGAGACGGGTACTTCGTTTTCAAAAGCTTTAACCCAGCATAAGAAAGATTGCTTCCCGTCTGAGACGCCAGGTAATAAAACTTCTCGGCTTGACTTTGTACCTTACGGTCGACCTCCTGAGCGGCAGCAGGTTTCAATTCTGGAATAAGCGAGCAAAGGAGAAGTGCTGCGGCAGCTGCTAATGACGGTTTGTAGTTTTTCATAAAGCATCTCGGTTGAGGCATCTTAGTCGTAATGGTCGCCGAAATCACTCCCGGCTGGGTCTATATACATCAGACTACCAGAGGGGTCAGCCGCTCATCTAACACTGCGCCGTTACGTTGTAACTCACCTCTAGCTGCGCCTCTTTCGGCCGGTTATGACCAGTTATTTAGCATGTAGATTCAAGAGTTTAAGCCGCAGACGGGCGTCTGCGCCATCGCGATTAAGGAGTTGCAATTAATTTACAATGTTAAACGGCCTAGCGAGAGAGGCCTTTGAAATTGACAACAGCGGCAATTAGGCATATTATTAAACTTAGTCGTATTTTCGGACTAAGTTATGAAAAAGAGGTACTATACTATCCACGAAGCAAAAACTTCACTTTCCAAGCTGATTCAGCGCGCCCTCAGGGGCGAAGAGGTAGTCATTGCGAAGCGGAATGTCCCTTTAGTCAAATTGACAACACTTGCAGCCGAGAAGGTTAGGCTAGGCAGATTCAAGGGCCAGGTGGAGATAGCTAAAGACTTCGACGAAACCCCCTCCGACTTCGTTGATTATACAAAGGGCTCTTGAAGTAGGTATCACCTGTGCCGCACAGTCTAACTCGACATCAAAAATGGGCAAAAGCGAAGCTTTTCAAGAAAGAGAACAATGTACAATAGCAAAAAACTGTTCTTTACAGGTGAAAAAACTTTCCGGTCGAAACACTAGTGAAGCGATATCTTCTTGATACACACACACTGCTGTGGAGCGTTTCCGACCCGCAGAAGCTTAGCTCTAAGGGGCGCTTTATCCTGGAGCGAGAGAAGTGCGTAAAGCTTTTAAGTATCGTCTCCATCTGGGAGATCTCCCTTAAGCGGAGCCTTGGCAAGTTGAATCTGCCTGTCAGCACTGAAGAGTTCATCGCTACTTCCCAGCAAGATCTCGGGCTAGAAATAGTTTCGCTGGAGCTCCCTCATATTTATACCGTTGAAGGCCTTCCGTTTCACCATAGCGACCCGTTCGACAGGCTGTTAGTAGCTCAGGCTCAATGCGAGAAGCTGCAGATTATTAGCCGTGACGATTCTTTTGATGCCTATAATGTTTCAAGAGTATGGTGAGACACGCATTCGCCTTTTATAGATTAATTAAACCCTGCTCCTTCTTACCAATATCAATCTAGCGTACTGACATCGGTCAATCATCCCGATTGTTCGCCATTCCTTACTCCCTCAACATCTTTCATTTGCGCCAAACTGCCTTGGGAACCAGATGATGCTACGCATGGTGTGTAATGGCATCAATCAAATACAGTAACGAGAAAAATAGGGAGTACCTATGACCTTATTAACCTTTGGTGAGGCGTTGTGGGCCTCGTTCATTACCGGCCTTGAACGTTTAATGGCATTCCTGCCGCAGCTGCTCGGAGCGATAATCCTGCTTGTAATAGGCTGGGTAATCGCGGGAGTAGTGGCACGGCTGACTGTGCGAGCATTGCGCGCAGCAGGAGTAGAGCGTGCCGCGGACAAGTCCGCGATCGGCGATTTCGTCCGTAGCTCAGGCACTAGGTGGTCAGTAGTCGAGGTATTCGGCGAACTAGTCAAGTGGTTCCTAAGGCTCATCTTCATTCAAGCTGCCGCATCCATCCTCGCGATGCCGCAAGTAACGACGATTATAAATAGTATTATCCTTTTTATTCCGAACGTGGCGGTGGCGATTGCACTACTGGTCTTTGGATCGGTAATAGCCCGCTTTGTCAGTGGAACCGTGCGCGCATCGGTTGACCGTGCAGGTATCAGAAATCCTGATCGGATGGCAGCGATCTCTCGATGGGCCATAATGGCTTTTGCCGTTGTAGCTGCCATCAGCCAGCTCGGCATTGCCCCTGTGATCGTTCACACCTTGTTTATTGGATTGGTAGGAGCAGTGGCGCTGTCGGTAGGACTTGCCTTCGGGCTCGGAGGAAGGGAAGTCGCATCCGAACTGACTCACACCTGGTTCGAGCGAGGGCGAGGAGCCTTTATTAACGAGGGCGTTATGACGCAGCCGGGCGAAGTGTTGGAGCGGCGCCCTCACTAAGGGTGGTGTAGATACTGTTGTTTCAGGAAGAACCAAAATTTGAATTTTTTCCAGGACCCGGTGAGCCCGATAATCTTCATGGCTGTTTGACCTTGACCACTGCGGGGCCGCATCGGCCTGGCGTGTCATTACGGAGAATATATGAATTTGGGACGAAGGTGTGCAGCAGAGGGTATCGGAACAGCGTGGTTGGTGTTCGCGGGATGTGGTAGTGCGGTCCTCGCCGCCGGCTTTCCTGAGACCGGAATAGGGTTTCTCGGCGTGGCCGTTGCCTTTGGGCTTGCGGTAATGACCATGGCGTACGCAATTGGACATATCTCGGGATGCCATATCAATCCGGCGGTTACAATCGGTCTATGGGCCGCTGGACGCACACCGGCACGCGACGTTCTTCCCTACATCGTCACGCAGGTGATCGGCGCTTTGCTCGGTGCCGCAGCGCTCTACTTCATCGCCAGCGGCAAAGCGGGATTTTCAGTGCTTGACGGCTTTGCATCCAACGGATACGGAGAGCATTCCCCCGGCGGATATTCGCTGGGTGCCGGTTTCCTAGCCGAGTGTGTCCTTAGCGGCATGTTTTTATTCATCATCATGGGAGCTACTGATGTTCGCGCCCCAAGTGCGCTTGCTCCGGTGGCAATTGGGCTCGGTCTTACGCTCATTCATCTGATTGGAATCCCGGTCACAAATCTCTCAGTAAACCCCGCAAGAAGCACCGGTCCCGCCCTATTCGTCGGAGGCTGGGCTGTCGGGCAGTTGTGGATGTTCTGGATTGCGCCGCTTATCGGTGGTGTGATTGGCGGCTTCGCCTATCGGGCGCTTTTTGCTGCCGAGGTTGAAGCCCCAAGAAAGATCGTTCCGCGCACTGAAGGACGGCCTGTCGCTGCGAATATTTAGAGAGACCGTCAGCACTGTATTATCTTCTGGCAATCGCCGCAGCGTTCTTCACAAGCTCCACAAACTCACGCCTGTGGCCGCTCCTATCGCTGCCTTGGGCTGACTCGGCGAGCTTCTGCACCTCTTTAAAGGAATAGTTCCCCTTGTATTGGCTATCTCTCAGTAGATGAGCAAAGTAGCTGACGGCGGCCGCAAACCTAAAGTCCGAGCTTGCCTCTGCGGCGCTCTCCTTTACCTTTGCGGCTTCAAGCGGAAACTCCAAAAGCTTAGACTCTGAACCATCCGGCTCTTTGTAGCGGATTTTTAGGTACCCCATCTCATTTGTGTACCGCTCTCCTATCGCTACTGCTTTCGTACCTCGTTCCGCTTCCTGGTATCTATAGTTATCCGCAAGTTTAGCTTCAAGCGGCGAGCCTTTAAGCACAAGCTCATATAGAGCCGTCACCTTGTGGCCTGAGCCTACCTCCCCTGCATCTACGGCATCGTTATTGAAATCCTCTCTTCTAAGATTGCGGTTCTCGTACCCTATAAGCCGGTAGCTGGCCACTTTGGTAGGATTAAACTCCACCTGAAGCTTCACATCCTTTGCAACAACTTCTAGCGTTCCAAGAAGCTGCTCTTCGAATATGCGGCGCGCCTCGCTAAAGGTGTCTATGTAAAAATAGTTGCCGTTCCCCTTATTGGCGAGCTGCTCAAGGGTCCCGTCTTTAAGGTTCCCGTAGCCGAAACCAAGCGTAGTGAGAGTAACACCGCTTCTTCTCTGATTCTCTATAAGTTTAATAAGTTCATCAAAACTGGTAGTACCGACATTGAAATCACCATCGGTTGCCAAAATTACCCGGTTCACCCCGCCCTCTATCTTGGCCCGCTCGGCAAGCGAATATGCTGCGTTAATACCACCGCTGCCGTTTGTGCTGCCGCCGGCCGAGAGAGAATCAATTACCGATATAATCTTTGCTTTATCGTCAGCGGAGCTGCTCTCAAGCGCCACCCTTGCTTCGCCGCTATAAGTAACTATCGCTATCTTGTCGCTGCTTTTCATCCTATCTACGACTAGCCGCAGCGCCTTTTTAACAAGAGGAAGCTTGTTGCCATCCGCCATCGAGCCGGAAACATCGATAAGAAATACCAAGTTCCAAGGCTTCGGCGAGTGCGAGACATCTTTTGCTTTGATTCCAAGCCGCAAAAGATACCGGTCGCTTTCAAGAGGTGAAG
>JAGFJO010000074.1 GCA_024102635.1 Deltaproteobacteria bacterium | reverse complement strand
GCTTTTATTCCGTTGTACTGCGCTTTCTCCGGGTCGTTACCTGCAAAATCGGCATACTCCTTCAGCTGATCAAGCAAAAGATAAGGATGAACCGCGTCTGCTCCAAATCCAAGCAGGCAGGCAAAGTGATGAACTTCGCGAGGCTCGCCTGATTCAACTACAATCGACGTGCTATGCCTTATCCCCTTCCTTGAGAGATGCTGGTGAAGTGCTGAGGTAGCAAGAAGGCTCGGAATAGCCGCGCGGTTTTCATCCACCGCCTTATCTGAAAGAGTAAGAATCCCGGTGCCATTTCGCACCGCCTCCTCCGCCTGCCGGCAAAGATTATTAAGAGCAGCTTTGAGGGCGCCCGGTTTGCCGACATCAAAGGTTAGGTCAAGCGTCTCAATTCTGAAACGCTCCCGCTGCTCCGCAATCTCTCGCACCGCTGAGATATCCGCATGGCTTAACAACGGAGAGGCAAGTTCAATCAGCTCGCCGTTTTTGGCGTCAGGCAGAAGAATATTCCCCTTAGGACCCAGATGGGTTGTAAGGCTTGTTACATGCTCCTCTCGAATCGGATCAATAGGAGGATTAGTAACCTGCGCAAAAAGCTGCTTGAAGTAGTCAAAAAGCGGGCGCGCTTGAGTAGAGAGCACTGCCAAAGGCGTATCATCTCCCATCGAGCCCAAGGGCTGCTCACCGTCGATTACGAGCGGCGCTATCAGTATTCGAAGATCCTCCTCGGTGTAACCGAAGGCGCGCTGCAGGAAACGGCGCCTTTCGCTGCTGAGTTCATTATCCGGGTCGGGCGAGCTTTTAAATGATGGCGCCAGCATCACGCGGCGCGTCTCAGCCTCTCTGTACAGCTCAGGGTCTTTTCGAAATAGCTCCTCTATAACCTCATCGCTGGTACGAAGGCCTGTATCAGGCGAAAAAGCGAACATTCCCCCCGCGGTACCGGCAGCGCGGCGCTTAATATCGCCTGGCTCTATATCGATGATTCCATCCTCAGAGGCTATAACTAGAAGGCCGGAGTTAGTTTCAACCAGCCTCTGCGGCCGGAGGCCGTTGCGATCCGATACAGCCGCGAGCCGCTCGCCATCGCTTGCTACAACAGAGGCGGGACCGTCCCACGGGGACATAAGGCCGGAGTGATAACGATAAAAAGCGCGCGCCTCCGGGGAAAGGTCTTTCCTCCCCTCAAACGCTTCAGGGATTAGAACCCGAAGGCCGTGCTCCAAACTGAGCCCGCCATGGATTAATAGCTGAAGCGCTCCATCTAATGACCTGGTATCAGAGCCCACCTGCGATACCATCTGTCCGACATCCTCCGCGCGCTCGCCGAACAGGGTGCTGGCAAAGAGCCTGTCCAGGCTGCCCATCACGTTGCGGTTCCCTTGCACAGTATTTATTTCGCCGTTATGCGCAAGGACCCTATAGGGATGTGCAAGCGGCCACTGAGGAAGAGCATTAGTGGCAAAACGCGAATGAACGATAGCAAGGGAGCTTGCAAAGTCAGGCTGCTTAAGATCATCAAAGTACTGCCCCAATCGGCTCGGGAGGCAAAGCCCCTTATAAACAATCGACTTGGAGGAGAAGCTGCAACAATAAAGGTTTCCGGCAGAGAGAGGAGCCTGCTCCGAGACACACTCTTTTCGGATGCGCTTCTGCAAAAAATAAAGGAGCTTTTCGTATTCTGCTGCCCTTATATTATCCGGGCGCGAAACGAAAAGCTGCGCTGTCACGGGCTGAGCGCGCTTGGCCTCAAAGCCAATCGATGAGTCATCAACTCCAAGCTCTCGCCAGTGAATCGCCTCAAGCCCTTCTGCAGTTACTATCGACCTTACTAAGTCCTTGACCGCTTGATAATCAGAGCGCGGCATAAAAAGGGTGGCAACGCCGTACTGACCGGCCGCAGGGAGATTGGGCACTATGCGGGCAAAGAACTCATGTGGAATCTGAGTAAGGATGCCGGCTCCGTCGCTAGAGTCCGGGTCGCAGCCGCATGCGCCGCGGTGCTCCATGCGGGTAAGCCCCTGGAGCGCCAGCTCTATAAGCTCATTGGTGGGCCTGCCGTCTTTACGGGCAAAGGCAGCAACGCCACACGCATCATGCACCTGGTTGGGATCAAAAAGACCTATCTCGGCGTTATTTCGTACAATTTGGTCGCGGGCAATTGATAGGGCGTGAAGCGATTCGGGGGTGGATATCCGGGTTTGAAGGTGCGCCATCGGATTTACTGCAACTACCAACTTCTATCGAGTGCAACCTATCACTTTATTTGGAAGTAACCAAGAAAGGGGGGAAAGATTTTTTGGATAGCCGAAGCGGCCCTGGTACTAAGGGGTAAGGGGATAAAAGCGGCTTAAGAGCCGTCAGACTCTCTCTTGTACGGGGGGCGTTGGAATGACAAAGAAAACGCCTGACGAAGGATAAACAGGAGCACTAAGAGGCTCATAAATGTAAACCCTTGATCATACATGTGCCATACCTGCGGCACCAGAAACGAAAGCCAGGCGATGGTCAACAGCTCAACCCCTATCGATGGCCGCATACTCGATAAAAACGCGAACATCAACAAAAAGGAGTAATAGTAATTTGTAAGCTCTGAAAATATAGGGACCAGAAGCATTCCTAATATGGAAGAAACCCAGGCCGGCTGCCGGGATGCGGCAAAGAAAACGAGCACCACAAATACTAGCTGCACCAAGGCACGAACTATTTTCCTATCGCTTGAAGTCTCTAAGCGGCTCTCTTTAAACCGTAAAAATGGATCTGCCAAGGAGTCATCACGAGTAATAGCAGCTCTCTCTGACTGTGAGTAGGAGAGCACGGTGTTAAGACCCATGTAATTCGTAAGTGGAGTAGCTGCGTGCTTTTCAATATTAGCGACAAACTCCCTCCAAAGGTTCCCGTCACCCTTATATGTGAAAACTGAGAGAGGCAGCAATACAAGCAAAGCTGCTGCACACCCGAAAAGGAAACGGAATTCCTCTCTAGGCAATGCGCCGCGCCCCTGCCGGATGGCATGCAAAACCTTAAATATGACTCCGGCAATAAGAAACACGGGAAAGAGCCTTAGAAGCGCCGAATAAGTGATTGCTGCTCCCGCCGCAAAAGCCTTTTCTCGTTTTAATAAGGCTAATCCTGCTAACCCAAATGCAAGCCAGTCATGCCTAAGAAAACCTCCCCCTGTCCAGTAATAAGGCGATAGAAAATTAGTCCCCCAGAAGATAATAGCTATGCTCGCGGCCCTTACTCCAAAGCCCCAAAATGCAAGACACCACATCACGCCAATAAGCACGAGATCTATAGCTCCGAGCAGCTCTAAGCCTTCGTCCGTTGCGGGAACTTGATTCGCAAGAAACGAGCCCGCGACTATCCACACCGGAGTGGCATTGAAGCCATGATCATAAAGCGCCCTCGCCCACCTATCCGGCCCCAGCAGCTGACGGAAATACTGGATGTCCCCCCTAAAAACCTCCCATCTCTCTTCGGTAAAGCGATCTTTGCAAGTATTGATTCTTGCGCCAAGCTCGCTGGTATCCCGAATTATGTTGGATTCTAGATCCCGAATTTTTCTCCCGCTAAGTTCTCCCCCCGCTTCGCTCTCTGCTAAAGCCGAACAGTTATAAAGCTCAGTATATCCTAGCTCCGCGAAATATTTGGCGCCCGTGTAGTAGTGGAAGAACTCCCAATTGTGAATGAAGCGTCCGAAGTGAAATTGAAAAAAATTAAACCAGCTGCAAAAAGCGAGCACCGCAAGCACCACCAGAGCGCGGTCCAATCCTCGCCGCAACTTTGCCGAGCCTTCGCCCGCTCCACTCTTATACAGCATAAGCTGAGCGGTTAGGACGAGCATCCCCGTCACTGCGATAACCTGCTTAATCTGATTGATGCCCTTAGCGGTGAGTAGAGGAGAGTACCAGCTCTCCGAAGCGGCATCAGCCAAGATTAGATTGAATGCAAGCAGAAGTGTCTGCTGCGCCATTTCAAGCAGTGAAAAAATGATTCTATCCATAAGAGAATCGAACTAGACCGTCTTTCTTTGCGGCCGATGCCGGTCGCACGAACTAAACCCGCTAAGTTTATAACAAAATCGTTATTGCTTTCTTAAGCTCGTCCTTGAGATCATAAAAGGCCATGTTGTGCCCTGCAATCTGTGATTTGAGGCGCAAGACTCTTCCCTCTCCCTTGTATGCCTTCTCAATCTCAATTGAGTGGCTGCCGGGCACTATCCGATCCATCGCTCCATGAGCAATAACTAAATCCGTTTCCCGAAGCTGCTTAACAAATTCAATAGTCGGAAACTTTGACCAAACAAAGCGGTTTATAGAGGATGAATCTTTCGATATCCATTCGTCGCCTATGAAAGCGAATGCGCTACTCCCGCACTCGGCTGCCGGAGGTTTCAATGCCGAACAGCCAGCGTCTAATCTCAGCTGTTCCACCGTAATCCAACGCCTCATAAAATAAGTCTATGGCTGTGACGCCTATCTCAAGCTCGCAATCTTCACAGCAGGATATTTTGATGGCATCTAGTGATGACTCGTACCAGATGGTATTGAAGCTGCAGATAGCAAGATTCGCGTTGTCCCTTATCTTCACTGCTGAGGCATTCTTGATAAGAAGCCGAGCACGGAGCACATCTACTTCATATATTGTGGAAAATAGTCCTCGCCTGACAATCCGCTCCCTTACTCCATGAAATATCCTGCGAAAGGGAATCGTGACAATCTGCCGATCCGCGTCAAAACCGATCTGGCACAGCTCAAAATACTCATCGTGAATTAGCGGATTCAAGTGCTCGACCGAGGATGCTTCGGTAATATGCAATATCTTCGGATCCTCGTTCACCGGCTCCTCGTCCTCTGCGGGCTTTTCTAATCCGGCCGAAAGGTTCCACAATACAGAATGGTCCCTCCCACACGGATTTCCGCTGTCGATCCGACAGTCATCATTGGCTTCCTTGCCCCCGGCTCCAGTCTGATGAAGTTTTTTGCATAACCGTTCTGAACAATGGCGCTTCCGACAAGCTCACCGGAGCAGTAGAACTCTGCTTTTTGCCCGCTAGCGATTCCCGTGTGCTTCAATGATAGTTCAAGCATCACAGAACCGTCGCTGTAACTCTTAACTTCAATTTCGCCCGCTCCGCCAAAACTACACTGCTGGGTAGGCAGAAGCTTAGCCTCAAGTTCCTCGAGCTTAACGCGCAAGATTTTCTTTAAAAATCCAAGCATAATTCAAATGTAGTCCGGCTGAAGGATCCGCTACAAGAGTACAATTGCCGGCTCCAGTAAGCGCGTTTCCCGGACACATTGGCAGGCCTAGAAATAGACTATTGCGGCGGTTATTTGCTACAATGCCCGCTCTGTTGGTATGCAGTAGTCTATGAACAAGATTTCACCCGCTTCACTTGCCATAGGGGCGCTTGTCCAGCAAATTCTTAGCGAGAAGCTAAGCCCGCCGGCTTCAGCCATTCCGCATTCCGGTCTTCTTAATAAGTTCGAGCTTAGGGATCATCCGATGGAAGACAGCTTCCATTCGGCGCTAGCCTCAAAGCAGATAAATGCCATAATAGTGCACTGCTCGCCCGAACTAAAAGAAGTCGCTGAGCGATATATTGATTCAGCTGGCGTCGGTGCTAAATCGGCAATTGCTTTGACAGAGGGATCAGCAACGCTAGACGCTATTCGTAGACCTTTCGGGCCCGGGATTCTCCCGCTCATTGTGGATTCCGCCACCAGTCCGACTCTCAAGGACCGCTTTTTCTCGAGTCCCGAGATTACCTATTTTGCCGACCACCACTATGCGCCGCGCGGCGGGTCGCGCGAGCTCTTTACCATAGGAACTAGCGCCTTCGGAATTGACCTGATATGCCAGGCCGACCCCGAGACCGCTGCTGCCGCGTCCGGCAAGCGGCGAGAATCTGAAGAGTCGATCTTTGCGAATGAGGTCAATTGTTTTCAGTTCCGCGATTTCTTACGCAGCAGTCAGGTTCAAAAAATTGAACTCCATGCACTGGGCCCTAAAGGCACTAACATCGCGCAGGCCTCGGAGCTCTACCTCCGCTCAATCGGTGTTGAACACAAAGGAGAAGTGGTGGTTCACCCAAGCGGGATTGAGCCCATGGACTATGCGCAGATTGCGAGAAACCGCCTAGTAGATGGAACACTGCCGCTGCATATGGAGTGCGCGGTTTACTACCGTATGGGGGATCTCTACCGGGCGCGTCAGCCGGAGATGGTATTTGCAGACCACTACTACATGCGGCTAGACGCAATGCAGCTTGCCGGGCCCGAGTCGTTCGACACCGGCCGCACTTTGAAGATTGCTTCTCACCCTTCGCCCGCGGGACTGATTGACGCCTGGACACAGCGAGGCATCGCCAAGTATGTCAAGGCCACCTCCAACGCCGCCGCAGCCGAGATGGTGCGGGCAGGAGAAGCCGATCTATGCATTACCACCGAATCCGGGCGGGAGAGATACGGACTTACAACCCACCATGTATTCGGAGCGCCTAACATGATATTCACTATAGGAGCTCCGCTCTCCGAGAGAACACTTCGCGAGGCCATAGGATAAAAAGGATACATTGTGACAGAGAGGCAGGAAGTCGTCTCAATCGCCCTATACGGCGCCCTCGGTGAGATGGGCTCAAAGCTTTTGACCCCGCTCTTTCCAAGCTTCGGAAAAGTTACGTCCATCGATCGCAATTCGTCCAACGCGGCGAGCGCTGAGGCGCTCCATTCCGATATAATTGTCCTGTCAGTGCCGCGCGAAAGAGTTGAAGCGATCATCGGGGCGCATCAATTTAGAGCCGGCCAGCTTATAATTGATATCTGCAGCTTAAAAAACGGTATCAGCAAAGCCGTAAAGAGCCGCGGCGGAGATCTCCTCTCGCTCCATCCGATGAACGGCCCGCTCATCGAGTGGGAAGCGCAGAAGTGGCTTGTTGTCGGCGACGTCCCCAAGCACCCCTTTGCTTCGCAGCTATTAGCCCATCTCAAAAGCCTCGGGGTCACGGTACTTGAAGTTTCCTCGGAAGACGCACACGACAAACTTATGGAGGTGGTGCTTGGTATTCCGGAGCTCACTTCAATCGCTATCGACCGCATGATGGAAGAGATGGCAGACCAGCCGAACCTATTGGAGATACTCAAAGCAGGATCTCCCGCCTTTGCAGCACTTATGGCCTCATACATTCACACCATCGGCTCCACTGCCCCATGGCTTAGAGCCGATCTTATAAGCGGCAGCGGCGGAACTCTTCCCGAAAGGTTCAGGCTCTCGATGAAGAAAGCCGCGGACGAGATAACGGACCCGCCATCGCTACACTCGAAACTCTCTGCGCAGCTTGAGTCGCTCACCAAGCAAGGACTGGGCGAGGAGTTTCGCGCCGGGGTGCGCGATATAGTTATAGGCACCTTTTCGTTTCTCAATCAGAAGGTAGAGAGCCTTCTTTCAGATGAGAAGACCGAGCAAAGACCTCTGGTTATTCAATATGAAGCTCAAGATAAATTCACGGCACGTGACGGAAAGCCCGTTTTCGGCATTCACGGCATTGAAGGTTCATTTACTGACGAAGCTCTATATCGCTTCTTCTCCGAGAATCCTAAGTCCGACCCAAGCGCTTACGAGATCAAAGAGCTTGTCCACTCCCATAATGTCCTTAGAGCTGTGAATGCCGGCGAGGTAGATTACGGGATTTTTGCATTCGCAAACTCGGGCAGCGGCGGATATCTCGCTTCAATCGAGGCTATGGGGCAGTTTAATTACCGCCTGCTGGCCCTTTTTGTCATGCCGATTTCAATGTGCATCCTCGCTCACAGCTCCGTCGAATCAATGAGCGAAATCTCCACCTTTTATGGTCACCCTGTCGCGATTGCACAGTGTAGAAAGACGCTCGCTCGCCGCTGGCCTGGTATGAAAATCGAGCCTATGACGGATGAAATGGACACCGCCCTCTCCGCCAAGCTCCTGAGCAGCGGAGAAATACCGAAGGATAAGGCGGTGTTTGCCTCGGCTCGCGCTGCAAAACTTTACGGCCTTAAGACTCTCGCAAGCGCCGTTCACCACGATCCAAATAACGCCACCGCCTTTGCAATCGTTGGGCCGGCGCAACCGGCTCACTAAAAGTCGAATAATCCGGCTGCTGCGAAATCTCGAAGCCGGCTTAGCCCGGCACGCCAGCCCAGAATGTGCAGGCTATCCGTTCGGCCAGGCGCGGTTCTCCTCCGCTTTACATCGTCTTTTCAGCCCATTAGCGGCTTGATAGCGCAAATTGCGATATCAAAAAAGCGCCGAGCACGTAGCGCATGCGCTCGCCTTTCTCCTCATTACTTTAGGCCGGCAGGGTGTGTTAAATTATCCACCATGTCGCAAAAGGCCAGCCATGCACCAGATAGGGTCCGCTCAACAACCGAACCTGTTTTCGGGCTGGCCAACGAATCCATACTCCCCTCTTGGAGACGCACCGCCGTCTCGTGCACCTATCCCGATCTCGAATATCTTTATTCCAATTCAGACGTGGCGCTTAACCCGGGCGCCAAGCACTACCTGATACAGAGAATCGCCGGAGAACTTCTCGATCTAGGCCATACAATTCTTCGAAAGGACGACCAGTGCAGATCGTATTTGGAAGTTGCGGAGAGAGATGACACCACGCGAATAGGCACAGTTCGATATGTAAACGCAGAGAGACGCGGCCAGTGGTGCGATGTAACACTCCTTGAACATGACAAGGCATTTATCTTCGACACCAAGTGGGGCCTAGAAGCCTATTACCGAACAGCACAGTGCATAGATTTTTTAAAATTCTCATCGTCTCATCCGTATCTTGGAGTAGCTGCTTCTAATGGAATTTTTGCCGCTGCGCGACAGGGTGATGCCTTCATTATTTACACGCTGCGAATGGGGTCCGTAAGCGCTTCAGGGCAGAACCAAGGCGTACTAGCAGCGGTAACAATGGATGTCAGCACTAACCCGATTGCAAACAGCGGAATAGAGCGATACAGCGCCGACTTTCTTTCCGGAGCAGTAGATCTATCACTCCAGTCCCATCCTGAATCTTCCCTGATTGAAAGAGATATTAACCACCATGACCTTGAGTTTGCGATCGCCCACTTCAATAGACTAATGAGCTGGGCAGCCGGCTGCGTACTTGACCAGAGAAAATCCGGCTAGATGCATCAGCTGGTATCGCCCTTTGAGTTCAGGGCGGAAAAGCAGGCGGAAACGCTGATAAGACAAAATAAAAATTTTCTGCCACGCGAATCTAGCCTCCCCTATATTTAAGCGAAAGTCATTGTTTAAATCACTGTGCCAATTAATAGTGGTGGCTGGCTTTGCCTGTTAGTACCTTTGGTGAACGTTCACTTGCGCTGAATGAGGATCAAGTAATGTTTACTTTACTTGCTTCATTAGGGCTATTCATTTCTCAACCGCACGTTGTAGTTATCTAGGGCGGGCCAATCACCTTAAAACCTGAAACGTTTCTCTGATAGTAGAACATAAGAAATAGGAGCCCGAACATCGGCAATGAAGAAAGTGTGACGGTTAGCGAGTAATAGGGTGTTTCTATGTAATCGGGCCATCTCCAGAATGATATGAAAAGCGGAAGCAAATAAGTGCGGTTAATATCGCCGCTTTGAACCCTCTTCAAGATAATGACGACAATCGGAACGAGCAAAACAAGATAATTGATCCAGGATAGAGGCGAAATCAATAGAGCCGCAGGGAGTGACAGGCAAAAAGCGCGGGCATCATTTGTAGATTTGAATTTCGTTCCCAATTCTCTGCCGTAGAATATTACAATTAATAGGATTGCCGTAATGCTAGGCAGCCAGAAATTATCCTGGCTCAGCGCTGCGAAAAATGAAGCTAGTGAATAATTGCCCACACTTCCATACCACTCTCTAGATCTCGGTATCACTTCAAGGATGAAGGATCTGCTGTTATCAGCCCCAACCAATATCATGGATATAGAAGTAAGCAGCAGAAAAGTCACAAAGCCAAAGATAGCTACTTCCCGTTTCTTATTCCAAAGCAGATAAGGCACGAGCAGCATTAAGGGAAAAAGCTTTAGAGCCGCACAAAAGCCCCATAGAACTCCGGCTTTTTTGTGCCTACCCTCTAAGAGCGCGATAAGGCCAAGACTCATCACGAAAAGTAAAATGCTCTCCATGTGCACCCGTTTCAACAAGAACAAGAACGGCACAGAGCTTAGACAAAGTGCTAGTAAAAGAACTGCCGACGAGCGCTCAATCGCCATCCTTTTACAAAGTATGTAGACAGAGGTAATCAGTAAAAGTATCGAGATGATATTTAGCACATGAGCTGCTATGCTCATCTCTAAAAGACTGAGCGGAGAAAGGATAATTACGGCTAGCGGCGTATCTGCTGTGTAAGCCTTATAATCTGAAAAATTAAAATCATTTATTAGTGTCTCCCTAATCGGGGCATATATCGGTTGTCCTGCTAGAAGCCGTTTTCCCGCTAAGTAGTAATTGGGAAAGTCGGTAGTTTCGAGAGCCGTTACTACCGGCCAGATCTCGAAGCAAAAATTTGTTAAGAAGAGCAAGAATAACCCGCCACTCAGCGCATATCTAACCATCCTCCTCCCCTACTCTCTGAGAGAGCGCGGCCTCATTAGCAATATAAATCGCGATGAAACGGTTCTCGCTAACTAATAATCTAGTCAAAAGTTAAAAGCAGTAAAGCGCAAACTTTGCTCCATCGGTTGGTATTCGATAGAGATTCTTTTGTATTTCACCTTAACCTTCCGCGGTATAACGGTAAGAATCACGCGCCACGTACTCGTGGTAGCCTGGATTCGTTTGTTCTCCCCGCATGATACTTTTTCAGTGGAAATCCAGCAACTTTCTCTGTCTTTTGGCGAACATATTATAGTAACGCGAAGGACGCGATGGACACGAAGATTAAAAATGGGAAACTTTTCACAGATTTTCTCGATAATCGATTGAGCTATGCGTCAATTGGTTGAATCGAAAATTATAGTTGTTCGCGGACAGCGCGTTATTCTAGATAGCGATCTTGCAGCGCTGTATGGTGTCAGCACTACGTGGTTGAATGAGCAGATTACCCGCAATATTCGGAGGTTTCCCGGTGATTGTATGTTTCAACTGTCATTTAAGAGTTTAAACACTTGAAACTCTGGCACCCAACTCCCGGGTTCTTCCCGTGCCAAAAACTTAGACCACTCGTAATCTAGATTTTTTTTGGCAATATCCAGCTAGTGCTCCGTGACGAAACCGGTACCTTCTCTCAAGATATCCAAAATTGCCCACGGTTTCGTCTCCGCGTTGCGTGAATTTTTATGCTGCTCATTTGATTTGAACATCGAGAACTCCTCCTTTGGTAGAGAGAGGTTTGTCGTTTACTATTAATCCTTTTCTTTCTTTTTTAGTTAAGGCCGGAATATTCGTGCTTGGAATTGAAAGCTCATTACTCCAGTAGACACTTCGATCCAGATATTTCAGTCCTGGCTTTCTCCGTTTATCCCAAACATCACAGGAGCTGAATCCTAGCTTGGTTGTTATATCCGAATCATTCGTAGTTCTTCTTATCGGGACGATTCCCTTGAGTGAGGAACCAGAGGAGATCTCTGTCTTGGTGCACATGTTAATAAAACAAGAAATGTTTCCCCAGGAAAGGACGACCTTACCTTGAATCAAAAATTGATCAAAAGTACTACATGACATCATGCCAAGTCCGATATCCTGACCGGAGTTGTTTTTGAGTTCATATGCAAGCTTCCCGGGCTGTGATTGAGAAATAATTAACTCGACCCCCGCTATTTTTTCCTCTGGTAACGACAACCCTTGCGCCGATGCTTCGATCACGTTGAACAAAACTAAAAAGAGTCCAATAGAGAAAGGATATCTATTCATATTAATGGCAGCATAACATCTAAGGCACAGGCGGCAAATTCGCGCCTCTCTTCATGGGCAAATGGTCAGACGAATAAAGGTTATAGCGATTGGGGCCAGCGAGATGACCTCCAATCGGCTCAATTGTATAACGTTAAGGACAAGCCGGGTTTCGCGCCAGCGAAACCTCAGCTTGATCCGATCGTTATACCCCCGTATGATATGTCTATGGCTAAAGCAAAGCAAAAAGATTCCCTCAAAAGGCTGGTAAAATCGGTAATTAGCGAGCTACTTGAGGAGAATGAAGAACTGGTAAAGCGCATTCTAGAAGAGGCCATCGAAGACGCGTTTATGGCCAAGGCAATCAAGGACGGGCGCCGAACCAAACGAGTTTCGAGGGACCGAATTCTGCGGGCTCTTTCGGCTGTGTAGCAAATGAAGGTCTTTTTCAAAGAAAGTTTTGAGCGCGATTTAAAGCCGATCAGAGACAGTAAGATCAAGAATCAGGTAAAGTCCCTCATAGTTCGGACTGAAGTCGCCAAGGCCGTCTCGGATATTCCAAATATTAAAAAGCTCGCAGGTGGAAAAAACCTATATCGAATCAGGCTTGGTGACTATCGAGTTGGGGTAATAGTAGAAGGACAGAGCATTACATTCGTCCGAATCATGCACCGAAAGGAAATCTACCGGTATTTTCCGTAAGGGGTATAACGGTTGCGATGATTCGGGTTGGTCCGCCAGGACCAACCTCGAATCAATCGAATTGTTATCCCCTTTGATATTAGGCGGCAAAATAGTTGTATTCAATCCTATTATTTATATGGTATTATACATATGGATATGGTAGTGCTGTTCCATGGAGTTTGAATGGGATGCGGCGAAAGCAGCCGAGAACTTAGAGAAGCACAAGGTTGATTTTGTCGAGGCAGTTGAGTCCTTTTCGGATCCAAATGGATTTGTCCTGGAAGATGTGAAGCACTCGAAAGACGAAGAGCGCTTCTTTTGGGTAGGCAAATCAGCGTCTGGGAGGGTACTAACTACCAGATTCACCCGCCGGGAGCGAGTAATTCGAATTATAGGGTCGGCGGAATGGAGAGACTTCAGGAGACTATACGATGAAAAAACCAAATCTAAAAAGTCTAAAGCTTAACGAAGTAGAAACGAAACATATTCGTTCAAATATGGCTAAACAGAAGAGTGTTAAGATAACGATAAATATTAATGCAGATACTCTTGGAAAGCTGCGAGCCATTGCCGACGAGAGCGGGATTCCGTACCAAAGACTCATAAACCGAACTCTCACGGAAAGCCTGGCCGGCCAGAATCATAATTCTGAACGGATTGAGCGGATCGAAAAAGAACTGAGAGCTCTCAAAAAGAAGCTAGTTGCCTAAGAGGGATAACTTCACGGCGATTCGGGGAGGGCCTTGCCCGACCTCGAATCCGCCGTTTTGTTCTGTCGCAGATTTTCTGCGTGTTCAATGCCACACTGCTGAGTTGTGGCATCATCGTACCATAGTCCCACGCAATCGCTTTTTTCAATATTCTTCAGATAAATACCTCCTATGCCCGAGCCGCTCTCTCCAACTCCCGTGACAAATTCAAGCGGCGGAGCCTTTGCACCGCCGGACATACGAAGCGCGCTATGGTCGGAAGATGCGTACAGATCTATGCTTGGACCTTGATTTTTATCACCTGTAAGGATGCTAGATTTCTTCTCTTCGCTTGTAATCAAAACTCGATGACCTGATTCTGATCCGAGAACCAAGGTGGACTTGTTGCCCTGCGTGCCAAGGATAAATAGCAGATCTTTGTCTCCCAGCATGGAAATGGTCGCTCCAGAATTCTCGGCCTCAAAAAGTGCGCGGACTTTATCGGTTTCATCAACTAGGACCAATTTATGCGCTCTAATTGCATTTTGGGTAAACGAAGGTAGCAGATATGCACCTAAAGCACCGCCAATCAAACCGGCCGCAAATGTCATTAAGAGGTTACTTTTCATGGGCGATAGAACGTTAAAAATAACCGCGAATTTTCCGCCAGGAAAATTCTGCGGTTGATTGCATTGTAGTTCGACTGCTCCATTTATAGCTATCAAGGTTCCTTTTTCAAAGGTATTGGTAGCGCTAACGAAGGAGCATGCACCCCTCGGTTACGACTATCGATCCGAAAGCATTGGCGAGCTGTGGAAGCAG
>JAGFJO010000067.1 GCA_024102635.1 Deltaproteobacteria bacterium | reverse complement strand
GAAGCGGGGTGGTGCGTAGGTATTTGTAAGCCAAAAGAATAGGATTACTGCTCCTCTGCACCAGTTGTTGCGGCAGCTCTTTTGGTTCAAGGGAAGTAAAGTTTTCCTCGCCCGATGCTGAGATCTCCACCGCGCTAAGGGCTTCTACCGCCAGATAACCCTGCTGAAGCTCGGCCTTTTCTACCTCGAACATCGGGAAGGAAACAGCAGCTTTGTTCTCATCAAGCAGCTGTTCATATTTCACCTCCACGCGAAACTGCCCCTCTATTCTCTGAGTAAAATCGAGTCTGATAAGCTGGCCCTCTTGAAGCGGGTCAACTTTGTGGCCGGCGAGGGAGGGTGCGCTGACGCTTATAATGTTGATGGCGGCGGGCGTCTTGATATTTAGGCCGTTAAGGGCGCCGGCCTTAACTACGACATCCGTGATGAATTGTCCTTGCAAGGAGAGGTCTCCTATAGACAGAAGGCTTATACTCTCTGCATTAAAGCGAGCGGGAGGGAGCTCAGGCGCAACGGGCTGAACTCTAAGCGCCGGAATTCCGGCTACATACTTATAGGTGCGCGTTACCTGACCGTCGATTCTTGACCTTATCCAATTTGGAAGGAGATTATCTGTGGCTCGGGTCGCACCTTCCTCCTGCACCGGATTTAGCATCGCATTCTTGCTCTGAACCAGAGCAACCATCCCGCGCTGGCGATAAGCGCCTTCGACCTCAAAAACAGGGACCTTGAAATGATTGTCTTCCTTTTTCAAAGCAAAGTCAGAGAGGATCTCAATGTTGAAGCTGTTCTCGATTGGCCGGGGAAAAATCACCTCCAGGATATTCGATTCCTCGCTGCCTTTTAGCACGCGCCAGTCGGCAACGATTTTTTGCGGGGAAGCTACCTCTATAACGTTGACCAGCGAGGGCACGCGAATTTTCACCCCGCCTACCGCTCCGCGGGATATCTCTGATTCTACAAGAGTGCTGATCGATACTATGCCGTCCTCGGTTGAGAGCGCTTGCGCTACCTCAGCGTCGACACGCGCCTCAGCCCGGGTACTTGGCAGCACATCACTCCAGGAGATGGAAAAGCTGCCGTTGATCGGAGAGAAGAATTCGGCCTTGGTGTCGGCGCCGTGCTCTGAATGCTTTATTTCAGCAGCGGGACTTACCACCAATTTTTTTTTGCCCGGAAGTGTGATTTCGAATCGGGATACCGGTATGGATGGCGTGCTCAGCTGAACTGCAGGCCTATCTTGGCCGCCGCTGACCGGGCTTTCAAACTCCACCGATATTTTGTGTGAGCCTTTCCCCTGTGCGGATAGCTCGAATGCGCTTCCGTTATGAAAAATCGCGGCCGGTTTGCCGTCCAGCCGCACCTCGCGAAGTGTCACCTTTGAGGGGAAGAATATTATTTTAGTGGCACGGTCGCTAAACAGCTCGACTGTAAGCTGCGCGTTAAAAATCAGCGTATCGCCTGCCAGCCGGCCCTTGTAGTCGGCCCTGCTAATGGCATATTCCGCCCTCTCCTGGTAGCGCGAAACGCGGACGCTCTGCGCAGAAACTTCACTGAACCAAAAACCTAGCGCAGCGCAGACCGCGATCAACCATGTTATTTTTATTTTCATACTTCACCTTTAAAAAAACTCACTTCTCGGAAAAATCTTATATCGACCGGCAAGTTCAAGAGATGCGGCGAGATGCGCAATATGAGAGGGAGGCCACCCCTGCGTCTTGCCAAGAATCTCGATGTATCCCAGCATCATTGATTTGTCTTTTTCAAGCTCCGGATCTCCCGATGGCAGCTGCTGAGTGGACTGCAAAGCGGAGATAGTAGCGGTGAAGTCACCTAGCAAAGCCTCTGCCGCGGCGACTCTCTGCTTTTTCACCAGCTGGGCAGCACGTCTTAAGACAGTTGAGGTATGATGGGCTAGAAAGTTCTTAGTCACGTTAAGTTCTAACCTGGTAGCATCTTGCGGGGTGCGGCCTAAAGCAAGCTCCGCTTGCAGTTTGTCGTTTCGCGACCCGACCATGTCCTTGTATGCCAACGTAACCTCAGCTAGGCGGCCCGGCTGCTCTGCGACTACATCAAGAAGTATGGTGTGCGAGTCGTCGGCATAGAAGGCCGGAATGAGAATCTGAATTCCGCCGTCATCTTTCCCGCGGTCGGCTTCAATCCCCTTTACTTTGGCGATCTTGCGATCAAGATGCTTTTCAACTGCTTTGGCTGCGGCAGTGGCTTTGACATCAAGCGGGTAAGAACCGAGCACATCCACTAGTTTTACACCAGCGCCCAGTTGAATATTTACTCTAAGCGCTCTGGCCACTACGCGGCTTGCGCTCTTAAGCTCCCGTGAAATGACCTCCTCCGCATTGTCGCGTGATTGTATCTCTGCCCGCCTTCCTTGCCCGGCTAAGGCGATCCTGCGGAGCTCGTCGCGGCTCGCGCCCTGTCCGAGAGATATAACGCTGATAGAAGTATCTTTAAGAGTCAGCTCGTGAACAGCTTGCAGTATCGCATCGATCTCATTCCCGTATCTGGAGCCAGTGGCAAGTAGAACTGCTGAGTTGCCTATGGTGTCGGCAGATGAAACCTGCTTTGCGGCGAGCGCCAAAGCATCCTTCAAAGTGACCGGAGAACCCCCCATTTTATCTGCTTCTGGAAATAAATTCTGGATCGCAACGGCGGCCGTGCCATGGCGCAGCTCGCCGGGCTTAATCAAAACACCTCCACCCTTTCCGGCTACGATTACTGAAAACTTGTCACCGATTGCTTGATCTCTTTCAAAGGCTTCAATTACAGCCTTGAACATTTCGCGTTCTGCCGCGGCCGGGACATCGGAGGGGTCTAAAACTAACGCAGCATTAAGAGGGGGGCGGGGGCCGCGAGGAATGGATGCGCCCTTTAATCCCACTTGCAGGAGAGTGCGAGTCTTACCATCAATGCTCGACTTATCACTGTGGAGGTAAAGCGCCATACCGCCAGACTTCGGGGGATCAAACGGTTGCAGCACCTTCTCGGACGCTGTGTCCAGAGGGTGTGTTATGCCTGCCATAGATTGAATCAGGGCCCTTCCAGAACTTGACAGCGCTAGACTAAGCTCTGCCGCGATTGGGTCTCCGGGAACATAAGTATTCGCCCAGTAACCACTCGGATTTTTGAATTGAAGCCCCTCGGTAACCGAACGCAGGCTCCAAAAAGAGGAGAGATCCGGTATTGGAGCAGGGGGCGCTGAATTTCCTCCGGCATTTACCGCAATCGTGCGGGTGGGGCGCGGCTGCACAGCCGCGACAGTGGGCGATCCCACTGTCGTGAGGCCTCTTCCCGGCCCGCATTTTAACACGAAATCTTGATCCCCCATCTTTACCGTGCCGCATATATCCCTATCTTTGCCGAGCCGCCCTGAGGCTGTGCCTGAGATCAGGTCATCAGTAGTGACAGCAGAGACGCCGCTGTCATGGGACCCACGCAGTACCAACGAGAGGGTGCCCAGCTTTCGAGCGGTCAGAAGTGTCATCGCATCGTTAGGAGATGCATCCAGTGTGACAGACGTACTTGGAGCTGGAACGCCGCCGCTACTAAGAAACGGTGTGTGAGGGCGCGCGTTTGCAGTATGGCTAACTACAGTAAGATTTTGCGCGATTATTTTGGTAGTAAGCTGACCTCCCTCGTTGTAGGTAAGCGCCACATCAACTCTAGTGCCCGGTCTTGCCCACCCCTCTACTCCAGAAAGTGCGTCAATTTGCAAGTTAATGGCGCGATTCCCAGGAGCGATTGGCAACTTTTCCGAGGAGAGTGGCTGCTTGTGCCCCGTTTCAACCATATCTTCGTACTGATGGGCCGTCATGGATACTGTCGTAAAGGCCGGTTCATACGGAAGCGAGTCATAGTTAGGATAGTGCAGCACCGTGTCGGTCTGGTAGCCGTGATTGTTTGTATGAGCTAACTGGGATGAGATACGTGCGGAAGTGGAATCTACTATCGAAGTGCTTCTTAAACTCAAGTTAATAAATGTTACGCAAGCGAGGGCTAATACCAGGGAAGCCGATGCGGCCAGGTATCCGAATTTAATGCGGGAAGGCCGCTCGGAGACCTTTACCAGAAGCTCTTCTACACTCTTATCACTTGCGTCATAGTGAGTAAGTTTCGCCGCACCGGCGTCTATCTCGCGCAGCGCTTTTGAGATTGTTTGGCAGTCAAGGCAGTTATCGAAGTGAGTTTTTAACTCTGCATCAAGACCTGAAGCTCCCTCAAGAGCCAGCTCCTTCTGAACCGTATCGCATAAACTTTTCATGAGAGCACCTCCCGGCGGAGCGCGGTGTTGCGGAGTGCTAGCGCCTTAGCAAGGCGCAGGCGCGCTCTTCGCACATTCGTTTTTACTGTGTTAAGTGGAATATCAAGAATCTTGGCTGCCTCGCGCTGCTCTAGGTTCTGCACACAGCACAGTATAAAAGCCTCGCGCTCACTAAGCGGAATCTTCGCAAGCTCACCTTCGAGCCAAGCTGCCGTCTCTACGGCTTCGCTTTTCTCGTGGGGGCTGGCGTCTGCAGCCGGAGTCTCGCTGTGCTCTTCATGGGCAGTTACACGATTGCGGCTCGCCGAGCGAAAATGTGAGCGGACGCGATTAACGGCTATAGTAAAGATCCAAGGAGCAAGCGGCAGCGCCGGATCGTATCTCGAGGCGTAGCGGTGAACGTTAAGGAATATCTCTTGAAAGAGATCGTCACGACAGCTTTCTTGAACTCCGCAGCGGGCCAGATATGTAAAGATCTCTGAACGGTACATAGATACGATCTCGCCAAACGCCTGATTATCGCCTTTTAAATGCCGGGCGAGGAGGGAGCGGATCTCCGATGACTCGTTCAAGCTGCCTTTTTCTCCCTGCCTATTAGGCGGGAGCTCGGGCTTCTCTCTCATGTACTCCTCAATACCCTTAAAACCTATCATCAGCTAGTACGCTTTACGGGAAGGAAGGTTTCAATTTTTTCACCTGTGAGAAAGCAATGTCATACCGGGTGTTTGCGCTTGAAGTTCTCTTTTCCGCTCAAGGGAGCCTCGCTTGCACAGACATTTGTGACGCCTCCGTATGACAGCGATCAAACATTTCAATTCGCTGGATTGCTAGACTCCTAAGGAAGTTTTCACAAAAGAGTAATTTTTAGGGGTAAGGTATGCCGAGAAGCGAAAAATCCGGAGAGCCGCAAAGTCATAAGCCGCCAACGTCAGGCGGTTTCCCGAAGCAGCAGCAGCCGCCCCCCGGCGTGCAGTCGGAGATGACACCCGAACCGCTTGATGAGCTGCCGGGATATCGCCCAAGTGGAAAGCTTGAAGGAAAGGTGGCGCTCATAACCGGGGCCGATAGCGGCATCGGCCGCGCGGTTGCTATAGCCTTTGCCGCCGAGGGAGCCGATATCGCATTTATCTATCTTAGCGAAGATGAAGATGCCGAGGTAACTCGCAAGAAAGTTCAAAGTAAAGGAA
>JAGFJO010000064.1 GCA_024102635.1 Deltaproteobacteria bacterium | reverse complement strand
AGAAGTTCCGGCGGAAAGATTATAGCGGTTGGGACTACGGTGGTGCGCGCGCTCGAGAGTATGCGAGCGGTGCCTGTGCAGAAAAAAGGTACAGTACTGCGCACGTCGATATTTATTCGCCCTCCGTACCAATTCAACTTGATTGATCTTATGATTACCAATTTCCACCAGCCCGGCAGTTCCCATCTAATGTTAATGGAGGCCTTCATGGGGCGGCGGGCATTAAAGTTAAGCTATGAATATGCTGTTGAGAATGGCTATAGGTTCCTGAGCTACGGGGACGGAATGCTGGTATTATGACTCTCCAAAACGGCGAAAAGAGTTCAGGATTCACTTTAAGGGGCGCAGACGGCAAAGCTCGCATGGGGAGTTTTGCTACTTCGAATGGCAGATTTGACACTCCCAATTTCATGCCGGTCGGAACACGGGGAAGCGTAAAGGGGGTTGATTGCGAACGGCTGCACGAAGCCGGGGCTCAAATAATGCTCGTGAACACCTATCATCTCTGGCTCCGGCCCGGTCCGGAAACGGTTGAGAGATTAGGTGGTATTCATAAGTTCACCGGATGGAACGGCCCAATTTTAAGTGATAGTGGAGGATTTCAGATCTTCAGCCTGCGGCATATCAGGAAGGTGAGCGAAGAGGGAGTCGAATTTAGATCGCACATTGATGGAGCTCTCTGTTTCCTCTCTCCCGAGTTGGCCGTAGACATTCAAGAGCAGCTCGGAGTCGACATCGCTATGGTGTTGGACGAGTGTCCGGCAGCAGGAATAGGGCGGGCCGACCTTGAAAAGTCGCTGGAAATGACATTGCGATGGGCGGCGCGTTCATTGAACGCTAGGAAAAAGAGCACTACGTCTGTATTTGCTATCACCCAAGGGGGGCTCCACCCCGACTTGCGCCGCCGGGCGGCTCACGCACTTGCGCAGCACCCTTTCGATGGGTTCGCAATAGGAGGGCTCAGCGTCGGGGAGAAAAAAGAATCGATGTACGAGGTGCTCAGCTATCACGTGAAAGATCTTCCAGGCCACAAGATCCGCTATTTAATGGGGGTGGGCACTCCGGAGGATATTGTACAGGCTGTGTCGGAAGGGGTGGATCTTTTCGACTGCGTAATGCCGACACGCGCCGGGAGGTTCGGACGTGCTTTTATAGATTCGGATGAACCGCACATCAACATCAAAAACAGCCGCTTTGCTTTGGATAGAGAGCCATTAGACGGCAGCTGTCCATGCCTTGCATGCCTCAATTATTCGCGAGGGTACCTTCACCATCTGTTCAAAGTAGGGGAGATGCTCGGCCCGCAGCTTCTCTCGCTGCATAATCTAACTCATTATCTCCGGCTGATGGCGGAGATACGCGAGAAAATAACCGCAGGAGAGTTCGCCGCATTGCATAAGGAAATGCGAAAGCGATGGAAGAATTTTGAGCTCGAAGTAGAGAAATAGGCGGTGGTCGGTTTTTGAGTTAGGGAACCTGCTCTTTCTTGGCCGGCATAACATCTTTATTAAACCGGGGTGCGGCTACCGTTCGCACCGTTAATCGACATTAGAATATTTTTGATTTGGGGTTATTCCTATGCGTACACGTCTGTCTTTTTACAGGCTGCGGCGGAGCTATGTCTGCCTGGGCCGGTTCATCGGCGCTGCAATGCATGCGCCTTCGCACTGCCAGATGCAAGCAGTGATGTTTGCCGGCGGTTTATTGTTATTGCTGCTTGGACTGAATGCGGAGAGCTTTGCTCGGCCGATACTGGTCAATCAGGAGCGCTTCTGTGAAGCAACAAATGCCGTGTTGACCTATGTTGAGGGTTCTTTTGGGGCCTTGGTCTTGGTGGCTGCGGGAGTAGGAGCAATAATGAGCGCTGCATTTGGGCAGTTTCGTCACAATCCTTAAAAAAGTGTAAAGGATCACCTGACACTGGAGCGCGCGGTGCTCTAGGTAGAGAATGGCTATCTCTCTAGCACGGCCCTGCATCAACGCTCCTTTATATTGTGACCAAGCTCAATCTATGGCCTCTCCGGCTGTACTTTGTTTTGTCGCTTAAATCATGCTAATAACAGGTAAATTTTGATTTACCTACTTGCAGCCATGCTTGATACGATTCTGTCCGTTTATGCCGCTTTGGTTCAAGCTCAATCGGAGATTCCGGAGCAACCCCCATTCTCCGAGGTACTCGGAAAGATGTTTCCGATGTTTATCATTGTATTCTTCATATTTTACTTCATGGTCATAAAGCCTCAAACCACCAAGGTCAGGCAGCAGCAGAGCCTGATACAGTCACTTAAGAAGGGCGATACGGTGGTTACAAGCGCCGGGATTATAGGTAAAGTAGCCGCTTTAGAAGAGGATTGCGTGCTGCTTGATGTTTCTAATAATGTAAGGCTTAAAGTTGAAAAGGACCACATTGCGAGGCGGAAAGAACAGAAGGCTGAGAAGTAGGAAACTTAGTCGAATTCAATAAATAGAGTGTAAATAATTGAGTCAGATGCCGGGATATCCAGGTTTTTGAGATGTCGAGCAATATAAAATCACGCGTCATAATATTCTTCGCTGTTCTTGCAGCGAGCTTAGTTCTTCTCCTACCAACCGTAACTAAGGGCGGGATTAATACCTATTTTTCTAAACCGATCAAATTAGGCCTCGATCTGAGCGGCGGTGCTTATTTAGTTTATGAAGTAGAGGCAAGCGAAGCGGTTAAAAGCAGGCTTCAGAATGTGCTTAACTCCTTAAGATCCGCTCTTCGAGCTGAGAAAATCTCGCTAGTACGCGCCAAAGTAAACGACAGTAACCAGATAGAATTTTCGCTGATAACCGACAGGTCGGCTGAGCGGGTGCAAAGCCTGATACAAGAAAATTACCCTCTTATTTCGCTTATTGAGAAAACGCCGGAGGAGAGCAGACTGCGGTTTGTCTACGGCATAAGTCCCGACCAGGCTGATAAAATAAAATCTGAGGCGATCTCTCAGGCTGTTGAAACCCTTCGGGAGCGTGTAGACCAATTCGGATTGACCGAGCCGATTATCCAGAAAACAGGCGAGAGCCGCATAATGTTGCAGATGCCAGGCGTATCTAACGTACAGGCAGTCAAGGATATCGTCGGCCGGGTAGCTAAGCTCGAATTCAGGCTCATTGCCCCCGGAGGCGGTAGCGGAGCTGTTCGCATGAAGTCGAAAGAGGGCGGCGAAGTTTGGGTCGAGGATAACGTACTTATGAGCGGCGATTCAGTAGATGACGCCCGCGTTGAAATTATGACAGGCCAGCGCGAGGTGTATCTCACATTTACCCCAGAGGGCCGCCGCACTTTTGCGCGTATTACTACCGATTACGTACAGCGGCAGCTGGCAATTATTCTTGATAACATTGTTTATAGCTCTCCAGTAATTCAGGAGCCGATTACGGGCGGCAATGCGAGGATTACGGGAAGCTTCGGCATGGAAGAAGCGCGTGAATTGAAGATCGTGCTCAAAGCAGGAGCTTTACCGGCTCCGCTAAACGTTGTCGAAGAGCGCACGGTCGGCCCCACACTTGGAGCTGAGTCAATCCGCCGCGGCGTGCTGGCAATTCTGGTAGGTTTCGCCGCAATAGTCTGCTTTCTAGTGGTTTATTATCGAAAGTCGGGCATGATCGCTTCGCTCTCGCTCTGTTTAAATATGATATTGGTTGTTGCCGCGCTCTCTCTCTTCGGAGCAACTCTAACACTTCCGGGGCTCGCGGGGCTGGCTCTTACAGTCGGTATGGCGGTCGACTCGAATGTTATTATATTCGAACGGATAAAGGACGAAATCCGCAATGGCTCGACGAGAGATGTAGCAGTTCGCTCGGGCTTTGAAAAAGCGCTCTCTGCAATACTTGATTCAAACTTTACAACTTTGCTGGCTGGGGCGATACTTTATTTTCTCGGAACCGGCCCTATTCGAGGATTTGCAGTCACGCTTTCTATAGGCGTTCTCACAACGATATACTGCGCAACATTCGCCTCGCGGTTGGCTTTCGACTACTTCGAACTAAAGGGGCAAAAACAACTCTCTATATAGCTAGGATTAAATTAAATGGAGCTATTTTCGCCCGATCTAAGAATTGATTTTCTTTCCAAGGCCAAGTACGCCTTCGTGTTTTCTCTGCTGATGCTTGCTGCCTCCGTGTATTTCTGGGTCTCCTCCGGTACCAGTAAGTATGGGATCGATTTTCTGGGCGGTCACGAGTTCATCGTACGCTTTGAAGGAGATGTGAAAGTCGATGCTATAAGGTCTGCTCTTGACGGCGGCGGAGTTCAGAATTCGGTAGTGCAGGCATTTGAAGGAAGCAATGAGTTCTCAATCAGGCTGGGCGGCGGCGAGGGTACCGTCAAGGAGGTAAGCGATAAAGTTAGCGGCACTCTTAAGCAATCCTTCGGTGAAAAAGTGGAGATATTAAAGAGCGACTACGTTGGTCCTGCCGTGGGCGCCGAGCTGCGAAATCAAGCTGCTGTAGCGTTAATGGTTGGATTGATAGGTATTCTTGCTTATATCGCTTTCCGTTTTGAAATGGCGTACGCCATTGGTGCAGTGGTTGCGCTTTTCCATGATGTCATCGTTGCGATCGGAATCTATCTCGCGGCCGGTTACACAGTCACCATGGGAACTGTTGCAGCCGCCCTGACGATCATAGGGTATTCGGTAAATGACACGATCGTAATATTTGATCGGGTGCGAGAGGAACGGCGCCGCCGCAAAGGCACTGGCTTGGCGGAGATATTGAATGAGAGCGTCAGCGTTACTCTTTCACGCACTATTATCACCAGCTTGCTTACCCTTTTTTCAGCGTTGGCCCTTCTGCTTATAGGAGGTGGCTCAATCTCCGATCTCAGTCTGTTTCTTGTCGCTGGAGTAATCACCGGCTCATATTCCACTATATACATTGCCTCGCCGGCAGCCCTTGCATGGGAGCGCTATAAGAAGCGCGAGGCAGCTTAAAACCTCCCGACGGCATCCCTCTTACCGCGTATATCGCAGACAATAGCTGCCGAGCATTGATGCTTAGCAGCATGACCATGATCATGGTCAACACCTTTGCCTTACTCCATTTAGGTGTGCTTATCATTGGCGGATATGATTAAAGCCCTTGTTGTAGAAGATGAACAGATTGTCGCCCTCGATGTGGCCCGCTGTCTCCAATCGGGAGGAATTGATGTAGTTGATACGGTCGCTTCCGGCGGCGATGCAATTGCTGCGATGCGGCGTCATGAACCGGATGTGGTCCTTCTGGATATTGCACTTAACGGCGATATTGACGGAATTCAGGTGGCCTCTCAGATTGCAGATCAGTGGGATGTCCCGGTGGTGTTTCTTACCGCTCATGGGGATGAGCAAACCGTCAAGCGTGCGCAAACGGCACGGCCGTCCGGCTACCTGGTTAAACCCTTTAAGGACCAGGATCTTCTCGCCTCTGTTATGACGGCGGTTTATCAATTCGATCAGAACCGGGCAGGCAACGGTGAAAGCAGCTTGGGAAGTGTGGCCTCTCCATCGGTGCCGGATCTATCGGGCACAGAAGAGATCAAAAAATTTCTTGCATCGGTGGAGGTATTGTCCGCTCTTAGCTCCGATGAGCTGCAATTTATTGCTGAAGCGGCCCAGGTTTACCAGATTGAATCAGGAAAGACCGTAATTTCGCGCTTTGAGAACGAGCCTACTCCCTTCATTGTTGCGCAGGGCTGTGTTGCTTTGGTTACACCTCCCGAAAGGACCCCTCAGGTGATCCTTGCGCTAGTTACGCCGCGCGACTCCTTCGGCCTGTTCTCTGCCTTTGATACTAAATACGGATCCGCGGATGCAAGAACGATTCGCCCCTCAACAATAGTTTCGCTTCCACGAAGGCTTTTGGTGTCGCTTCTGGATCGGAATCCACAGGTAGCGCGTAAGCTATCGCAGGAGATTTACGGACGACTTTTAGAGGCGCATTCTTTTGCGGGATCGCTTGCGGCGGATCGGGCCGAGCGCCGGGTAGGACACGCATTGCTCTCCCTCATTCCGAATTTCTCGCGGCTGTCAAATGCAACCAAAGATATTCCAGTCGAAGTCAGCCGCAAGGAGCTTGCCGGGTACGCCGGTCTAACACTTGAAACTGCCGTAAGGGTATTGCGTAGATTTTCAAATGAAGGGCTTGTCGATCTCTCGCACCGCCGCTTCATCAAAGTCCTTGATGCAAAAAAACTCGAAGAAGCATTATCGCAAGATAGCCGCCCGGCTTCCGCTGTTTGATTTTAATCAAGTCATTATCGTTCTGCATACATGAGAACGATCGCGCATTCGGAATAGCGGCCGAATAATCTAAATTATTTTTAAGGTGCGTCTAACGCGTGATAAAATTTATTTAATCATTTGATTCTAAAAAGGCGGCTTTCTGGTGTGGGAATTTTTTAGTAAGTTTTTTAGCTCAGATTTTATGCCACACGGCCACTGTTACTTCTGGCGGCCGGAGATCTTGTGGCTGCACGTCGGATCGGATGCATTGATTGCACTGGCCTATTATTCAATCCCCCTGGCCCTTATATCGATAGTTCGCAAGCGTCGAGACCTAGTTTATCACTGGATGTTCCTGCTCTTTGCCAGTTTTATTTTCCTATGCGGCACCACTCATCTAGTCAGCATTTGGTCTACCTGGAATGGCACATACCGCTTTGAGGGTGCGGTAAAATTGCTTACGGCTCTGGTATCGGTTGCAACCGCGGCGGTGTTGTGGCCGCTCATTCCGAAGATTATCGCTATACCGTCGCGCCGCGATTTACAGGATGAGATAGCGATGCGGCGTGCCGCTCAAGGACAGCTCGAGAAGGCGCAAACCGAGCTTGAGGATAAGGTGAGAAAAAGGACCAATGAGCTGGAGCTGGTCAACGCGCGGCTTAGTCACTGGGCCAAGATTATTGATTCATCAGACGACGGTATAATTTCGCTTTCGCTGGAGGGATTGATTACGAGCTGGAATAGGGCTGCTGAGCGAATCTTTGGATACCGTGCGATAGAGATCATCGGGCGCCCGATAGATGAGCTAATGGACGAAGAGAGGGCGGCCGAGTTCGGCCAGATAAGAGACATCGTGGCATCTGGAGATCCGTTTCCAGATCATGAGACAGCATGGCAGCGCCGCGGAGAAGGACAGGTGCTTGTATCGCTGACTGTGTCGCCCCTAATGAATCACAAAACATCTCTCGTTGACGGGTTTTCAATCATTGTGCGCGACGTAACCGACCGCAAGCGGCAGGAGGAGCGGTTTCGAATCGCCGTCGAGGCGGCGCCCAACGCGATGTTATTAGTGAACCCCGAGGGAAAAATCGTTTTGGCTAATGCCCAGAGTTCACATCTTTTTGGATACTCGAACCGTGAGCTGATGGGGGCCGATTTCGAAATGCTGATACCGGGAGGGGCGTTGCAAGGCGTTGAAGGGGAGGAAAATTCCTTGAATGGTCATAAGACAGGCAGTACTCGGAAGGACTATTCGGCTGTCCGTAAAAACGGTAGGTCTTTTCCGGTAGAAGTCGGACACACCCCGATAGAAACCAGCGAGGGATCGATGGTCATTAGTGCAGTGGTCGACATGACTTCCCACCGCGAGGCTCAGGAGCGGATACAAAGTTCGCTGGAACAGAAGGAGCTTCTTCTAAAAGAAGTTCACCACCGGGTAAAGAATAACCTGCAAGTTATATCAAGCCTGCTCAAGATCCAGTCCGGCTATCTCAGCGATCCTCAGGCGAAGGCTGTCCTTAGGGAGAGTGAAGATAGAGTGCGATCAATGGCACTCGTACATGAACGGTTATACCGCTCAGCCGAGCTAAATCGCGTTGAGTTCAAGTCCTATGTTGAGCAGCTTGCCAATGAGCTGCGACGCACTTACTGTCTCAACGAGGCGGCGTTGACGCTCGACATGGAGCTTGACGAGATAGATCTCAACATTGAAAAGGCTATACCATGCGGCCTCATTTTGAATGAGCTGATCTCGAACGCTTTAAAACACGCCTTCCGTGGATTCGGAGAAGAATATAAGAGACGGGTCAAGATCTCGGTGAAGCGCGCATCGTCACCGCGCATGGCTTTCGAGATGACCGTGGCGGATAACGGCCGCGGGCTTCCCGACTATGTCGATTTACAACATCCTAAATCTATGGGTCTGCGGGTCGTGAGGACTTTATGCGAGCAGCTTAAAGGAACGCTTGAGGTCACTCGGGAGAACGGAACGGTTTTTCGCTTAAATTTCGCTGCAAAGGAAGAGTTGAACGCAGTTAAAGAGGGCAGAGACGATGACAGAGCCGGTGAACATACTAGTGTGTGAAGACGAGCGCCTATTCGCTAGTCAGCTCGAAGAGACTCTGAGCAAACTAGGGCATAGAGTAGTGGCGGTGGCGTCAAATTCTGAAGAAGCCATTAAGATGGCCGAGCGACACTCCCCCGATCTGGCGCTCATGGACATCCGTTTGGAAGGCGACGTGCCGGGAACGGAGGTTGCTGAAATCTTGGCTGAGCGCTTCGACATCCCGTCTATCTATCTTACGGCCTACGCTGACGATGAAACCCTGGAGCAGGCTCGTAAGGCAAATCCTCTCGGTTACCTTATAAAGCCAGTGCGGGACAAAGAGCTGGAATTGAGCATCGAGTTCGGCATTGGGCAGCATCGTATGCGGAAAAAAATTTCTCACGAGCTGGAGCAGTGCCGCCTTATTCTGAGAGACAACGAATCTTCCCCCGGAACAAATCGGGACCACATTCCTTCGAGCGATTTGCGGAGCGCCGCGGTCAATTCAGTGGTCGGCGGGATCGCTCATCATCTCAACAATGCTCTCTCCGCCATGTACGGCTATCTTCACTGGCTGGCTCTATGTGAAACTATTCCTGAGTTCGAGAAGCGGCACGTGTCTGCCGCAATTGAGATGTGTGATCGACAGCGCGCAGTAATTCAACAGCTAATGTGGGCGACGCAGTCGGCCTCACGTTCTTTAAGATTTGTGAAACTTAGAGAGTTGGTTGCCGGCTCTTTGGAGGACCTTAGCCCATACGTTCCCAAGGGAATTGTTTTTCAAAGTAAGTTTGAGGGAGGTGGCGATCCCGTATACATTGATCCGGAAGCCGTACAGGCCGCCATCACTGCGGTAGTGCTGAATGCTATTGAAGCAGTAGGCGGCACTGGTACCATCACCATACTTGGGCAGGAGCGGTATGAACCCGCCCCGGGCCGTTTCAATCCAAAGGCTAAGGCCGGTTGGTATGAAACGCTCACCGTGAAGGATAGCGGAAAAGGAATTCCCTCGGATATTCGAAATCGAATTTTCGAACCCTTTTTCACCACTCGCACACAGCGCAACGCCGTCGGGTTAGGCCTATCGGTTGTCTACGGAGTAATGCAGGCGCACGGCGGATGGATCTCCCTTGAGCACGAGCCGGCTAGTGGAGCAGTGTTCTCACTTTACTTTCCTTGTGCCGACAAGCCGCATTGAGCTATTTGGCCATTGAGCTGAAGAGAAGTGTTGTTGAGGCGGAGCACACACCTGATTTGGGCGCCCGCGCTTGCAGTGCTCCGCGCTACGAATGGCTGCTTCTATGAAAGTCTCTATCGAGCAGCGGGTGAGAAACCGTCACACCCGCTCACCGCATTAACTCTTAAATGAAGCGCCGCATGGGCAGGGTGGCCGCACTCTTCCAAGATATCCAGCTTCGCTCTATGTGAGTTGCGAATCTGAGCGATATCTTGAGGATGCTCCTTATGGTGCTCTCCAAAATGGGAACATAAACCGCATTGGCCCGGTTCGACGGTAAGTTCATTAGATGCTGATGGCATAAGTCCGCCCTCCTTCTGTGCTTATGTTACAGCCGCTAACTTTGTCGGAATATGACAGGGGTCATTTAGCGTGGCCTATTGCCGGTTGCACCCATGGTGCGAAGGGAAACGGCTACGAAATGGTGAGCCGAGGACTGCCTGAAGCGGCGCGGAAGTGACTTCTGCACTTCCGCGCCGCTTCGTACTACCTCACTACTCTCAAGAGACTTCTCCTTTCCGGCTGCGTACGCTGCAATAGATCTCAACTACTATCAGCGCGGCAAAAAGGGCGAAGAACGGAACATTGCCCATCGATGAAGCCGCTGAGATGACAATCTCGCGGTCAAGATTGAGAAGCGCCACCACGATTTCGGCTAGAGCCCAAAAGCCGTCCATTGGGGGGATCGGCAGAAGATTAAAAAGGCCCCAACCGATATTGAGATAAGCAAGCTGCTCAAGCTGGGCGTGTACCGGGAGCGGCCTTAAGACCGCTGCCAAGAACCCGATCGGTCCGCAAAATGCGACCTCGTTCTCTTCGTCACTCTTCAGTATCCCGAAAGCGCAGAGTATTTGCAGAACAGCACGGCAAAAGCCCGTTATGCCGCTCTTGATCCGCTTTAACGGGGTGCCGGAGGAGTACAAAAAGAGAAAAACGATCCCGGCCACCAAGCTCCCGGCGGGGCCTGCAAGCATGGTTGCTAGGCGAACCAACAGACTTTGTCCTGACAGTGTTCGGTTCTCCACCGACTGCCATTCCGGACCGCGCCGCATTGCCTCTCGGTCGTAATGGTACTTCGACAGAAGTTCGATCGGAGCTTTCTCCGGGTCGACTCCCTGAAGGACCGCAACTTCTCCTCCCAAGGGAAAAAGATGCAGATGTAGGGGCTTGCCCCACCATTCCGACTCCAGCACACGCGGGCCGAACCCTAATTGGATTGGCCCGGTCACTACGCCGTTCCTTTCAGCTACCAACATATGCCCTAGTTCATGTACCAGGATTGAAGCTGAAAGAAATATGAAGAACACCACGAATCGAGCAATCCCACCTGCGGAGCAGAGCAAGAACCTGTTCATGGCTCCTCCTTGAAAAAGGATAGAACAAGAGAAAACCACCTGGAAAACGCTTCCAGGCGTCCTCGAACTCATAAGTGATTGTTAAGGAACGGCTCGCTCCAGTTCCGTTTTTCAGGAGGGACGTGCGGGAGAAGAATCTTAGACAGGACTTAGAGGCATATCAATAGGAAAGAAATCACTCTCGTGTTAGGTATGGTAAATCAGCAGCTTACATCGGCGCCGGTCTCCAATCTCAATCTCTTGATTAGGTGCCGCGGGCACTTGAAAAGAGTTGGAGATAAAAATCGAGGCGGGCTTCATCTCGGACTTAACCTTCTTCCACAACTCCTCCATGGGCTCAGGCGATAGGAAGGCGTACACCAATTGGTAGACGCTGAAGTCCGCGTTCCAAAAACTTTTTGGATAGACCGTTATATTTTTCTGCCGCGAGAGCAAAACACGGAAGCGTGATATCAAAAATGGCAGGGGGCTTATCTCGTATCCATCGATCCGGCAAAGTGGCCGATGCCTTGCAATATACAGCATTAGACCGCCGAACCCGCATCCTAGCTCCGCTACCCGAAACTCTTTTTCAGCGGGTATCAGATCCAGGACATGACGATATGTGCGTTTGCTAGTTGGATAGTAGGGGACTCTAGTCCATAAAGTGGGAAGGTAAAGTAAGACCGTAATCACGACAACTAGAAGTAAAAACCCCTGTGGCAGCCCGAGTGTGGGATAAACGATTATTGCCGGGGCGATCAGAAGATTGAAAAGCTGCCAAATGAAGGGGAGGTTTATATAGCGCGCTGCAAAGAAAGCGACAACGCTATGGAGCAACAATACCAGATATAGTTCCCATTCGCTCCTTGGAAACGGATTCAGCGGATTGATCCATATGGAGCACTGCCGATATAAAGCCACCGTGCCGGCTCCGATAGCCTGGCATAGGAAGGTAATGCATAGGAAGTATAGGTTTGCTCTCGGACCTCTCCGGGGCTGGCGAACATTTCTAATGTTCATGTTGCCTCTCACCTAAATTCATTCAGCTGAAATCAAGAAGCGACTGTGGGAAATGCCGGCGCGGCGGCTCTTCATAATACTTCTCCAGTTCATCGGCTCGCTCTTTTATTCCAACAGCCACGTTCGATTCAGGAACTCTTATCATTAGCCGGTACACTAGATCTCCTCTACCGCCATCCTTGTGCTTAATGCCTCTCTCCTTGAGACGGATCTCTGCTCCGCTCTGCGAACCGGGAGGGATCTTAACCACGGCCGGCTCATCAAGTGTCGGGAGCGTGATACTGGCGCCGAAGAGAGCCTCGCTTATGCTCACTGGAATCTCAACCACCAGCCCCTTAGGCTGAATGCTTAAGACCGGATGACTTGCCACTTTGACAATAAGCACCAGTTCTTCACTCCCTCCGCTGCTCTGCTTCATTCTAATTACGCTTCCTGAGCGCACGCCTGCCGGGAGAACAACCGAAACCTTGCGGGCTCCACTAGCTTCCGGTATCTCAACTGTCTTCTTAATCCCGGTGACGGCATCTTTTATGCTGACGGATACCTCTATAATAGAAACGCTGCGCGGTCCGCCCTTGACCATAGGCTTGGCGGCGGGCTTTTTCACCGCTCCATGAGCCCAGGCAAACCTCTCCTTTGCTTTTTCCAACAGTTTCGACCAGCTGCCCTGCGAAGATTTGCGGCGCTTCTCCTCCTGCCTATTCGCACCGGATTTACTCTCCGGCGGAGTTTGACCGAAGGTGGTGCCTCCCCTCCTTCCGCCGTGCTGAAAGTTGCTGTAGCTTTTGAATTTGTCGGCGAGCCGTGACATTTGGAGCCGGTCGTACTCCATGTCATAGGACTCACGTTTTTTAGGGTCACTTAATACCCCATAGGCAGCTGCAATGGCTTTGAACTTGTTGTCGTTCTCCTGTCCGGGATTGAGGTCGGGATGATAGCGCCTGGCGAGGATGCGGTAAGCTCTCCTAATCTCATCTAAAGTCGCCGATGAGTTCACGCCCAATGTCTTATAATGATCCTGCATTAAGTGACTGTATCACAAAGCATAGTTGCCCATGAGAGGGAAAATTGGAGCGGATGCTTCGCCCCGTTCCGACCAAAATAGGGGATTGCCTAAACCGAAGGCTCTCAATAGTTTGATAGCAGTTCAAAAACCGATTCAAGGGCAGTTCTCATGGTCTTAAGCAAACGTCATGTGTCGCACGCTTGGCTTCGCTTCGCTGAAAATATCGTCGAGCAGGCCGGCGTAATAGACGATGAAACCGCCGCAACATTGGTAAGGGCTTTCGCCTCGGTCCCGCGTGACAAGTTTGTCGCAAGCGCCTTTAATCTTCGAGCTGCGGAAGATATTGCTTTGCCGATAGGATATGGCCAGACGATTTCAAAGCCTTCAACTGTTGCTCGCATGCTAGGGCTTATTGGCCTTAGGCCTGGAATGAGAGTTCTGGAGGTTGGGTGCGGATCAGGGTACTGCAGCGCGATAATGGCGGCGGCCGGCGCTCAAGTTTTTGCGGTTGAATATGTTGGGCTTCTCGCCCAGCGGACACGCAAGCTTTTAGACTCGATGAATTTTCAGAAGATACTAATCAGGCGGGGAGACGGGAGGCGCGGCTGGTCGGAGCACGCCCCTTATGACGCCATTGTGGTTTCCGCCGCGTTTACTAAAATTGAGCCTGAGCTTGTTTCTCAGCTTGTCAATCCCGGTGGCCGTATGGTTGCTCCTGTTGGCGACAATAAGGGCCAGATCCTTACGTTGTGGGAGGCTAAAGGAGGCGGTGTTCCGCTTTATCAGCTTGAGCCCTGTAACTTCGTAGAGGGCCAATAAAAATCTCGCCATTTTATGGGTCGAGCTGCAAGTGCGGCAGGTGTTATAATGAGTCGAGGTGATAGTTTTGCTACCACGACATTCTTTACGCCGGTTTTTGAAAGGGTCAAAGGCGGTTTTTATTCTTCTTTCTCTGCTTCTCGTGATGCAGGGATGTTCTCTTGTTGTCCAGCGTAAGACAGTACGCTTTATTAGGTATACTGTAGATTCCGGAGACAGCTTGAGAAAAATAGCTGTGCGGTTCAATGTTTCCACCGAGGAGATCTTCGAAATCAACGATCTAGGTGAACCCGTTCGACTGAAGGTCGGCCAAAAAATAAGAATCCCATACCGCGGACAGGTCCTACGTAAAGAAGATCAACAGGCCTTACGCACAAACCTTATTGTGAGGCCGGCCGCCAAGGAGAGCTCCGTTAAACAGGTAAGCCTTAGCACCGCAAAAAGATGGGTGGGAAAGCTTCTCTGGCCGCTTGAGACGGAAGGCCGCATTAGCTCGCAGTTCGGCCGCAGATGGTTCTCCTTCCATGAGGGCGTTGATATAGCAGAGGAAGAGGGAACAAAGATTTTGGCCGCGCACGATGGAGTTGTCGCTTATTCGGGGAGTGGCCTGCGGGGATACGGGAACCTGGTCGTCATTAAAGGAGATGGAATTCTTACCGTTTACGGCCATAACCGCCGAAACCGGGTTAAGGTAGGAAAGCGCGTATCAAAAGGGGACTGGATTGCGGATCTAGGCTCGACCGGCAAATCGAGCGGTCCGCATCTCCACTTCGAGACCCGCATTAGAGACTCGAACAATAAAAACATAGCTGTCGATCCGATGGCCTTCTTCAAATAATCAAACCTCGTTTTTATTCATAATACGGGCATCTTGGAATTGCCCCTGGTGGCTAAAGTGAAATACTCTTAATCGGCCTCGCCGCACTCAAAGCGTCATGCGGAGGTAATTGCGGATGCCGGCTAGTCTTGGATGGTACCGTTCAGCCTAGAAAGCTTAGAGCTAAGAGTAAAATTATGAAGGGACTTTTTTACCTGTTAGGTCTTCTGCTGCTTGCAGTAGTAGCGGTTGGTTATCTTTTCGGCGCCGTGGTACCTCCCGGCCAGATGGGGGTGCGCCAGATCGCATTCGGCCCCTATCGTGGTTTCTCAAAAGAAGCTCTTCCTGCCGGATACCATTGGAGAGTGCCGGTGTACTCAACCATTCACATGGTGCCGAAAACCGTTAACATCCTAAACCTCGGGACAGAGGGCACTCAGGGTGGAGGCGCAATCGAGGTGCAGACAACGGACGGTTCAAGCGTCGAGGTTGACGTTTCAATCTTTACCCGCTTTTTCCCATCGGGCGGGGAAGATCGCGGCGGCCCCTCCGAGCTGATCCAGAAGCTCGGCACCCGTAGCTCGCTTTGGACCGATAGAATACGCACCGCTGGGATTAATGAGATCAGGAAACACCTAGGACGGCTTTCGACCTCGGAGTTTTATAACCCGCACCTGCGTGAAGCGGCGGTGCAGGATGCTCTTGAATCTCTAAATGGCCGCCTGAACAACTTTGGAGTTAAGGTCGAGTCAATCCTGCTCAGGCGATACACATATACTGAGGAGAGGATAGACACCGCCATTTTCCAGAAAAACCTACAAGACCAGGAGGAGCGCCTTAATACCGCTAAAAAGTTTTTAGCTGAAGCTAAGGCGGATCTTGAGAAGGTCTCAGCCGAGTGGGACGCAAAGATCGTCACCTTAAGAACTCAAGGCGAAAATGAAGTGAGAGTCGTACGATCACAGGCCGATCTTTATGAAACAGAAAAGAAGGCAGAAGGGGATCTTATGGTGGCTAAGGCCAGGGCAGAGGTGGATCGCCTAAAAGCAGGCGCATTAGCATCAAGCGTGGGGGCCGATATATTTGTCGGCAAGTCTCTTGCTCCACTCCTTGCTTCACTAAAGGGCGGACTTGTGACAGAGCTGGATCCATATAACTTAAAAGAATGGGCCGCCAAGCTCGGCGTAAAGGAGGGCAGTTAAGAATGAAGCATTCAAACCTATATCGCGCACTATTGTTAGCAATTGCCATAATCGCCAGCGGCTGCGCAAAGATGGGCCCTACCGAGATGGGAGTGCGCTTCCGCAAACTTCCGCCGGCGTTCGGCGGCGGTGTCAGCAGCTCAATTATTCACCACGGACAGTCGGTCCCTTACTGGCCGTGGGATTCATTCTACCGGTTCGACACACGAGTTAAGGAGATCGAGTGGGGGCAGAGAGGGCCGAACCAGCACTCCGATTATGTTCAAACGCGGGCTCTCGACGGGAATGAAGTGGCTCTGGCGGTTAAGGTGCAGTACAGCATATCAACCGACCCTGAAAAACTTCTAAAACTCGTCGATGAGGTGGCAACAAGCGAGCAGGAGGTGGAGGAGATTATTACAGCCGTTGCGCGCGCTGATATTAGAACTTATATGAATGAGCTGCGTACCGCCGAGTTCTTCGACAACAAGCGCAAGTTCGAAGGTGGTGAGCGGGTAAAACAGGCGATGCAGGAGCGCCTCGAGAAGTGGGGCATTGTAATTCACAGCGTTAACCTGGGAGAGCACCGCTTCGAAAGGCTGCTGCGCGACGGAACTATAGATTCCAGCTATCAAGAGAAGATCAATGAGGTGCAAACCAAAGACGAAGAGACGAAGCGCGAGCGTCTGCGCAAAGCAACAGTTGAGGCCGACAAGGCTCGAGAGTTTAATGACATGCAGGCTGAAGTGAACCGCATGTTGGCCGAGGTGGAGGGTTATAAGAACCAGGCAAAGGTGCGGGGAGACGCGTACTTGGAGACCAAGACCAACGAGGCCAAGGCTGTATTGGCCGCCGGAAGGGCCGAAGTTGACGGGCTAATCGAACAGATAAATGCTCTCTCAGGCCCCGGAGGCGAGGCTATTCTCAAGCTCGAACTCGCCAAGCACCTTATTCAGGCCAACCCGAAATTTTTCATCATGGGGAGCGGCGAGGGCAGCATGGAGGTTAAGAAGGTGGATGCTAACGAGCTGCTGCGCCAGATAGGTCTCATTGAAGCAATGAAAGGTGAAGACAAGAAACCAGCCGTCTCTAACGAGAAAGTAATTAGAGAGGGCAAAAACGATGGAGTGGAAAGGTAAGATGGCGAAGAGAAAAAAAATTGCGCTTATCGGAGCAGGGCAGATTGGAGGCACGCTGGCGCTCCTTTGCGGCATGAGAAATATCGGCGATGTTGTGCTTTTCGATGTGGTTGAAGGGATGCCGCAGGGCAAAGCGCTTGATCTAATGCATCTGGCCCCGGTGTTCGGACTGGATTTCACCGTTACCGGCACCAACGACATACAAGATATAAAAGGGGCCGATGTCTGCGTTGTGACCTCCGGTCTGCCGCGCAAGCCCGGGATGAGCCGTGACGATCTTGTAAAAACAAATGCTGATATCATACGGGCAGTCGGCGAGGGGATTAAAAAGAATGCCCCCGACTCACTCGTAATTGTGATCACCAATCCCCTCGATGCGATGGCTTATCTTATGCAAAAGGTCACAGGCTTCGCCCCGAAGAAGGTCGTGGGTATGGCAGGCGTGCTGGACTCAGCCCGCTACAGGGCTTTTTTGGCGCAGGAGCTTAATGTGTCGGTCAACTCCGTATCGGCCTTCGTTCTCGGAGGGCACGGAGACGATATGGTACCGGTGCGTTCTTACACAACTTGTGGCGGAATTCCTGTTGCAAACCTTATCCCCGGAGATCGCCTTGATGCCATTGAGAAGCGCGTGCGAGGCGCGGGCGGGGAGGTCGTGGCGCTTTTGAAAACCGGCTCCGCGTTTTATTCACCGGCAGCCTCGGCGATTCAGATGGTCGAAGCGTACCTTTTTGATCGCAAGCAGGTGCTGGCTGCCGCGGTACATTGCAGCGGAGAATACGGGGTGAAAGATATCTACCTTGGCCTTCCGGTGGTTATGGGCGCGTCGGGAGTTGAAAAAATTCTCCAGATAGAACTTAATGACGAAGAGAAATCGCAGCTTGAAAAGAGTGTGCAGAGCGTGAAAGCTCTTATCCCTCTGCTGTAAAAGCGGCTGCTGCTTGAAAAGGAAGTAGAATGAATCTGCATGAGTACCAATCCAAAGAGCTAATGGCGCGCTACGGCTTGCCTGTGCTGAAAGGTTTTGTCTGTTATACCCCGTCGCAGGCGGAGGCTGCCTTCGATAACCTGCGCACTCCGGTTTGTGTCGTGAAGGCGCAGGTGCACGCGGGCGGCCGCGGTAAAGCCGGAGGTGTAAAGCTCGGCAAAAGCGCCAAGGAGGTTCGCGCCCATGCCGAGAAGATTATCGGAATGACGCTCGTTACTCCGCAAACAGGTGAAAAAGGTAAACTCGTTCGTAAAGTTTACGCCGAAGCGGGGTGCAATATCGATAAAGAGTTCTACCTTAGCTTGTTGGTCGATAGGGCGACTAAGAGCATCACGATTGTCGCCTCAGCCGAAGGCGGAATGGAGATTGAGGAGCTTGCGCACCGCGAGCCTGAAAAAATCATAAAGATAAAGATTGACCCAAAGGTCGGTCCGCAGCCTTTCCAAATTACGCAGCTCACCTTAAAGCTCGGGCTTCCCCTTGAGAAGCTAAAAGGAATGTCGGAGCTGGTGCTGCGGCTCTACAGGCTCTTTCTGGAGAAGGACCTGTCTCTTGTAGAGGTCAATCCGCTTGTGCTCACTAAAGAGGGCGGCTTTGTTGTGCTTGACGCCAAGTGCTCAGTGGATGACAACGCTCTTTTCCGCCAGGCGGATCTTCGCGAGATGATGGATTATGATGAGCTTGATCCTAAAGATCTCGAGGCCTCCAAGTTTGGCCTAAGCTATGTCGCCCTTGATGGCACGATAGGGTGCATGGTTAACGGCGCGGGTCTTGCGATGGCGACCATGGATATTATCAAGATGTACGGCGGAAACCCTGCCAATTTTCTCGATGTGGGCGGCGGCGCCAGCAAAGAGACCGTGACAGAGGCATTTAAGATATTGCTTTCTGACAGCAAGGTAAAAGGAATTCTCGTTAATATCTTCGGCGGCATTATGAAGTGCGATGTAATCGCCGGCGGAATTGTAGAGGCGGCCAAGGAGCTCTCAGTAAAAGTTCCGCTTGTGGTGCGCTTGCAGGGCACAAATGTCGAGATCGGCCGGAAGATACTAAGCGAATCAGGACTAAAGATAATTCCTGCCGACACCATGGAAGATGCCGCCAAAAAGGTCGTTGAAGCGACAAAGTAAATGATTCAGTAGCGAGAGGCTGTGCGTTATGAGCATTCTGGTAAATAAGGATACGAAGGTGATAACTCAGGGGATGACCGGGAAGACCGGGTCATTTCATACCCGCGCATGTAAAGAGTACGGCACTAAGATGGTGGCCGGAGCGGGACCAGGAAAAGCCGGTCAAAAATTCGAAGATATTCCGCTCTTCGACACCGTTGCTGATGCTAAGAAAGCCACCGGCGGCAACGTAAGTGTAATATACGTTCCTCCACCTTTTGCAGCCGATGCGATAATGGAGGCGGTAGATGCCGACCTCGACCTTGTGATCTGCATCACCGAGGGGATTCCGGTGCTGGACATGCTGCGCGTTAATGCATTTATGCAGGGACGGCGCACAAGACTTGTCGGTCCGAACTGCCCCGGCGTTATAACTCCGGGGGAATGCAAGATCGGAATTATGCCGGGACATATTCATAAGCCCGGAAGAATCGGCGTTGTCTCAAGGAGCGGCACACTTACTTACGAAGCGGTCTTTCAGCTTACCGAGCTTGGAATAGGCCAATCAAGCTGCGTGGGGATCGGAGGCGATCCGCTTAACGGCACAAACTTTATTGATTGCCTAAAGCTCTTCAACGACGATTCGGCAACCGATGCTGTTGTCATGATAGGTGAGATCGGCGGCAGCGCAGAAGAAGAGGCTGC
>JAGFJO010000056.1 GCA_024102635.1 Deltaproteobacteria bacterium | reverse complement strand
CACGTGAATCGAAAAGCTTACGAGATACCGTAACGCAAAAGGACAATTCAATAGCAAAAGAGCCTTAAAGGTTCTGCTCAACACTGCTCTTTTGCTTATTGACTACGGGGGGCCTTATAGGTGTTATACCGCATTTCCGTTCAATAACTTAGTCAACGATCAGGTGCAGGTACCTTTTGCCTTCGACGCGCTAGAGCAGTAACAAGGCCCATAAAACCAGCAACCAACACGACGGCAGCAACACTCTCGGGTTTTTGCACAGCGCCAGCAAGCAAGACAAGTATCAATGTCAGTAAATAGTGCGCGAGGTCACTGAATCGTTGCATTACTGCGACGCCCAGCACGAGCCCCGAACCCAAAACCAAAACTAGTAGAATTCCATTTCCGAGGACTGCCCCTAATGCGTTTTCTTCTGGTAAGGGTGGTAACGTGACGATTGACATCGGCACAGCGTTCCACGTGAGGATTGGTACCAGAAATAGATTGATGCATCTCGCGATAATGCTACTAATGGATTTTTCTTTAAGAATTCCCCGTTGGATGAGCATATTGTTCATGCGGTATAACAAGATCATAACCAAGTCATTGATCGATAGTAACGGCACTACCCCACACTAATCAATTCCCAAAATATTAAGAGATCACAATTGGTTGCAATTGGCAGTCTATGTTGATCTAACAGGCCAGGATCAAACAGGTGGAAGGAGACAGGGAGATCCCACTCTGTTGATCCTTTCCTTTTCCTAGGAATAGGATTAGGTATTCACTCGGCCTGGCTGTTATATGCCGGTCTTTTTTAAAAGGTCACTTTCTTTCGCCCGCGGGCGGGACTGTCACTTTGGGCTACTGAGCGTGTTGGTAGGCCAAAACGCATACATCATAATGTAACTTTCGCGCGAAAGCGCTAATGCAATGTGCCCGTTCTCGCAGAAGGTTGGCTGGAGCCTGGCTTTGAGTTTTTCTTGCCCGTGCGTAAGAGCGATCAGTGGCAGACGTCTTAGCACCTATATCGGCTCAATCCTACCCCGCCCTCTTCCTACTCTTCTCAAGCGCCTTCGCAATCTCCTCATCCTTCCTCTGCGTATACCGCATCGTTATGCGCACATCACTATGCCCAAGCGCCTGCGCGACAAGGCGCACATCGTTAGAGCTCTCAAGAAGATCGACAGCGTATGAGTGCCGTAGAAGGTGCGGGTGAAGGGGGGTGTCGGTGGAGAGTTCATTAATCGCGCGCCAGATAGTTTTGCTTCCCATTAGAAAACTCTCCGGCTTTCCGGCGACTGCGTTGTAGGTGCTGATAAATAGCGGAAGGAGGCGGTCCTGGGTCTTAGTTAGCTTGGCGTAGAATTTTTTTAGTACTTCCGCGCGTGCTTCAAGATAGGCTTTGAGCTGCTCTCTCATAGCGGAGGTGATGTAGACGTTTCTGTAGCGGCGTCCTTTTGTGCGGACATTCTCTACCCACTCCAGATTCTCATCTAGCTGCGCCATTCGGAGGTTTCGAAGTTCGTCGACTCGGATGCCGGTATCAAGAAGAAAATTGAAGATCGTTTCGTTGCGCATCCGGATAAAGGAGTCTTTCTCTTTGCGGCGGGTGACAGCCTTTTTCTTGATGACCTTTACTTCCTGTTGTTCTATCGCTTGCGGGCGCTCGGCGTGGATACGCGGCGGCTTTACTTCGCGTGCCGGGTTTACAAATCCGGCTACCTTTTCGGAGAGCGTTCTTCCCATGTGCTTTAGCGTGGCGAGCCTGCGGGCCACAGTAGATGGCGACTCGCCTTTTCTAAGGGCGTGATCGACAAATCGCTGCACAGAGGAGTAGTCCCAGTGCGATACCTTCAATTTTTCAATCTTCGAACAGCCGTATAGCGAGCAGAGAAACTCCATGAAGTGCTTGAGATCTAATCGCTTTGCGCGCGCGGTGTGGCTGTTGCCGGATGCGTAATAGCGGATATAGCTTTCAACAACTCGAGGCAGGGGGCTGGTTTGTATATCGCGAATTGAAGGCTTAGAATCGAGATCTAAACTAAAGCCATCCATATCTTTGATCATGCGGAGGTTGGTATATTCTGTCAATATGGAAGGAGTCGTTCACTAAAGCCGATATGCATGCATTAGCCGATAAAGTCAAACTTGCCGAGCGGGCCGTGTTGGCCGCAGGGGCGCATCTTAATTCCCACTGTTCCTCCGGCAACCAGGTCACTGTAAGTTTCAAAGACGACAGCAGCATGGTGATGAACCTGGATATCGAATGCCAGCGTATCATAAAGGACATTCTAGGGAATGCGTTGCCGGTTGCCGCCGAGGAGGACGAGGAGAGCCACGCTTTTATTGATTCGTCTGGGGATTACTTTACGGTGGATCCTATCGATGGAACTTCAAGCTGCAAGCGGTATTTAGGGTCAGTAAGCGGGGGCCAGTTAGGCTTCGGGCCGCTGGTAGGCGTGGTATGTAAAGGGAAGCTTTGCGGAGCGGCTTATTATAACGTTCCAACTGCAACGCTTTATACGGCGCAGCGAGGGGAAGGGGCCAAGGCGGTTAAGATAACTGATGCGGCAAAGGATATAGATCGTGAGCTACCGAAGCGCTCTCTAAGGATCGACAACCCACCTTCGCTTACTGAAAGCGCGCTGATATTTTTCCCTGGGAGCATTGAGGAGTTAAAAGCAGTCCTTTATCTTCGCAACACTAACTCGATAGAAAATAGTTACAGGTTCGGCGGCTTTGCAAACGATTGCATAAGGCTCGCAGAGGGATGGGAGCAGGTGCAGCTTCAGACCAGGGTGAAGGCATGGGACTTTGCGGCGGTGTTAATTCCGATAGAGGCTGGACTTTATGCTGAGGCCGATCCTTTCGGCAGGCAGGTTCCCTTTGATAGCTGGACTGTGGCGCGCTCAAATCCGGTCCTAATCGCTGCTAGGCCGGTGTTTGATGAGCTCAAGCGGCTGGTGCGGGAGTCGCTTTCTTCAATTTAAAGAGTCATTTTTTTGACTCCTCTCGCTCGGCGTGCCCTCCCACGCACTCCTTACCAAGTGAATTTACTTAAATTCTTATTGTTTAGATATGGCATATCGCTTGCTCTCTCTTGAGTGGGGGAGGTGCGTCTCCTCCCGGAAAAGGAGCAAGCATGCAAAATATACCAGCCTCGCTAAATTACCTTGATGAAGCGCCCAAGCTCGATAGGGCGGTTGTCGGGGGCTTAGCGTTAGCCTCCACACTTGTTTTAGCCGGAATTATAATCTCCGGGCGGGGTGATAACTTCATCGACTTTCCCAGCCTGCTTATCGTTTTAGGCGGTACCCTTGGCGCCACGCTGGTGCAGTTTCCTCTTTACGATCTGCGGCGAGCCTGGCTTGGATTTAAGGGGATACTGATTCAACGGCAGTACCATCCCCATGAGCGGATTCAGTATCTTGTTCGGCTTGCTCATTTAGTAAGATCGCAGGGGCTTTTGGTGCTGGAGCGCGAAGCCAAGCAGTGTGACGATTCATTCTTAAGGCTGGCATTCGAGATAACCGTCGACGGGCAGCCGCACGATGATGTTAAGAGGATTCTCGATACGGAAACCCGCACCTCATTTGATAGATCCGCGCGCGCTATCCAGGTCTTCCAGACAATGGGGGCGTATGCTCCGGCATTTGGACTTATCGGAACCTTGATAGGGCTGATTCAGATGCTCGGGAGTTTAAACAACCCCGCTACGGTTGGCCCTGCGATGTCGATGGCGCTTGTAACCACGCTCTACGGAGCAATCATGGCGAATCTTGTGTTTCTTCCTATCGCCGGAAAATTAAGAAACCGGGTTGAGGAAGAGGGGCTTGTAAAAGCTATCACCGTAGAGGGAGTTCTTGCTCTGGGCAAACAGGAAAACCCGATAGTAATCGAGCAGAAACTGCAAAGTTTCTTGCCTCTGCCGGCCAGTAGATAGGAGCGCGCTGCTATGAAGCAGGCAGAGATAGATTTAAGATTAAACAGCTTCGCGCCTGACGCCTTCTCGCTTCAGTACACCTCTCTTATCCTCACCATACTTGCATTTATCCTTGGAGCTTTCGCTTCGAATGCTGTAAAGCACACCGCGCCGCTGCCGCAGAGTCCCACCGGGATCTCATCTCGGCTTGTGAGCTTTAGTGCTCCGGTGCTGGAAGAGCTCTCTACTTTTAACTATAACGATCTTTTTATCGCAAACGGCTCTCTCGATGCGTTGGGAGATTCAGCCGCCGCTCTTCTTTCAATACTGAAAAGCCACGATCTAAGGCTCAAAGGCGAGCTTGGAGTAGGCGAATCCGAACCGATTAGCGGGGAGCTTTTAGAGCGCTCGATGCGCCGTGCTGCGATGCTTCAGGAGTATCTTGAGGAAGGGGGTATTCCGCAGCATGCGGTGACTATTTATGCGGTAGACACTCGCGTTAAACATCAAGCATCGCTTACGTTATTTAAGGACTCGCAGCATAATCTGGCAAAAGGAGAGGGGGATGAGTAATACGTCAAAACGCCCCTTTGATACCGGCAGCAATGCATGGATGGTCAGCTTTGGCGATCTTTTGACACTTCTTCTCTGCTTTTTCATATCAATTATCTCTCTAAGCCCCCTTAATCCCGCTGCGAGCTCAAGCCAGGACGGGATAAATGCTTCATCTGACGGAACAAATCTCCCAATTGAGGCTCCGCAGCAGCGCATAACCTCATCTGGCACCCAACTTGCTGAAGTTAACTTTATAAGCGGCAAAGCTGGGCTCCCGCTGGGAGAGGTCGTATTAGCTTTCTCCGGCAAGGACTTTTCCCCCTACGGCGGTGAGCTTCTCGGAGACGGTCAGAAGGCGATTAAAAGTTTATTCGCCGAAGGAAGTTACCTCGCCGGCCCGGTAGTGATTGAGAGCTGTTCGACGGAATTTGTAGGCGGATCCGAGATCGCCTTTGAAAAGGCGGCGCGAAGAGCGGCGAGTCTCAAGCGTCACCTAATTGACACCCGCCCGGCAGCTGAGTTCCGGTTTAGAAATGCGGGCAGCCGGTGCAGCGCGCTCCCGGGGGCAGATTCGGCGAAGTGGATTGAGGCGGTAGTAAGAGTGAATTTGAAAAATGGCTGAAGAGATAGAAAAAGAAGAAGGCGAGGACGGTTCAGGTGCAGCTGAGCAGCCGGCCGGTAAGAGCAAAAAGAAGCTAATTCTGATAATTGCGGCTTCGGTAATCGGCTTGGCCCTGGTCATCGGAGTGCCGGTTCTCCTGTTCGTTTCAAAGGGCGGCGACCACAAGGAGATCAGCGAGCTGGATGAAGAGGCAGCCCAGCATGCAAAGCTTTTGCCGGAAGGTCATGCAGATGAAGAAGAGCTGCTTGAGGGAGAAGAGCCTCTCGGAGCATTTTTCCCTTTCGATACCTTTATCGTTAATCTCGAGGGCGGAGGGTATCTAAGACTCCAGGCGCAGGTGGAGTTCCACGGCCGCGACGTTCCGCAGCGCTTCTATTCACGGATCACGCTGGCGCGCGATGCTCTTATCACTTTGCTATCGAGCCGAAGCGCTAAAGACCTGCAATCGAAAAGGGACAAAGAGGAGCTTAAGAACGAAATTAAGGACGTAGTTAATGAGATTCTGAGAAAAGAAGAGGTTAAGAAGGTGTACTTTACGCAGTTTCTTATTCAGTAGAGGCCGGGGAAATGAATCAGGTTCTTACCCAGGATGAAATTAATTCGCTTTTGCGGGGTTTGTCGGAAGGAGACATTGAGCAGGACTCTGTTCAGGCGGCCGACAGCCAGGTAAATGCGAAGAAGTTTGACTTAGCCAACCAGGAACGGATCATCCGCGGCCGAATGCCGACCATGGAGCTCATCCATGATCGCTTCGCCCGTCAGTTCAGAACAAACCTCGCCAAATTCATAGGAAGGACTTGCTTTGCGAACGTAGGCGGTATCGAGATGGTGAAGTTCGGCCTTTTCATGAAAAAGCTGCCGCTCCCTTCGTCGCTACATATCTTTAGAATGCCTCCACTATCCGGCTATGCGCTGATGGTGGTTTCGGCGCCCCTGGTATTCGGAATCGTAGATTCACTTTTCGGCGGTTCCGGCCAGGGCAGGGTTAAGATAGAGGGGCGTGAGTATACGCCGATTGAGACCCGGCTGATCGGTAAGGTCGTGATGATGGCCCTCGATGTTTTAAAGGACGCATGGGCACCGATTCACCCGGTCGATTTCGTTTACGTTCGTTCCGAGTTTAATCCGCTCGCCATTGCAATAGTGCCGCCAACCGACGTGGTGATTATTGTCACTATCGAGGTGGAGCTCGAGCAGGAGAGCACAACTCTTACCCTTTGCACTCCTTATTCCACGATTGAGCCGCTGCGCGGCAAACTTGCCACCGGCTTTCAAAGCACCCGGCTTGAAGTGGACCAGGGCGTACAAAGGAGAATGGAGGTCAATATTAAACAAGCGGCGGCTAGTATGAGCGTGCAGCTTGCGACCGGACTCCTTAAAACGCGCGACTTTCTGAATCTTAAGGAAGGAGACATCGTGAGCCTTGATACCAATCCCTCTGATGAGGCGATGGTAATGATTGAGGGGACGCCTAAGTTTTATGGATATGTCGGTAGTTTTCGTGGGAACCGGGCGGTGCGGATTACGCGCCCGATTCCTAGACGTGATCTGATTAATTACAAGAATAGACAGGAGTTACTGAAATATGGGGGATAAAGAAGAAGTGCAGGGCCTAGAGAAGGTGGCTCAAGCGGCAGGCAATGTCGCTACAGCCGCCACTCAAGCAGGGGCTAAAACTCCTCAGACTCTAGAGTTCATTCTCGATGTGACCTTGCAGGTGACCGTAGAAGTAGGCAGGGCTCGCATGACCATACAAGATCTCCTGCAGCTGGGCCAAGGCTCGGTAGTAGAACTTGAAAAGTTGGCAGGGGAGCCGCTGGATATTTTCATCAACGGCAAACAGGTGGCACGCGGCGAGGCGGTTATCGTTAACGAGAAGTTCGGTGTCAGGTTAACTGACATTATCTCGCCTGAAGACCGCATCGAAAGCCTCGGATAGCACGGCCGTTGTCTAGGAGCAAGGAGAGCATGCAACGCCGAAACAAGGATGAAAGTGCGAGTGTGAGCAGGCTAGCGGCCAGAGTGCTATGTGCAGCAGCAAGTTTACTGATCATTCTCTGCTTCTCACATCCTGCATTGAGCGCCGACGATACTGTGGCTGCACCGCAGTTATCTTGGCAGTCAAGAGTACAGGGGGAACAGGAGAAAGTGGTGGGCGATCTGGCTCGCTCATCGCAGGTGGACACTGGTTCTCAAGCGCTAAAGATGCTTGAGGGACTTGGCTACTGCTTAGCGGTATTTCTAATCGGCCTTCATCTTTTCAAAAGGTTTCATGTGCGTGCCGCAGCTTCAAACAAGCGCGCTATGAGGCTAATTGAGACGCTCAACTTATCATCAAAGAACCAGATTCATCTGGTCGAGGTGGATAACCAGCGCATTCTCATAGCAAGCGGACAGTCTAATCTCTCATTTTTGAGGGTTGGCCAGCCGGAAGAGTTCTCCGTGGAAGCCTTCAATGAGGAGAGCGAACTGCAGCTGGAGGCTGCTCCGACAGCTGGGCCTCACCGTGAGGCGATATGTTGATGCGAAGAGTCGGAACCGCATTACTGCCCGTTGCCGCCTTATTGCTGGCAGTGTCAATTTTTCCGCAATTATCGGCCGCCCAAGCGCCAGAGTCTTCCGCCATTCCAGATATCGCCATCTCGATTGGAGGCTCTGAGCTAGCAAGTGAAGGTAACGTATCGGCAGCGCTTAAAATCGTAGCCCTGCTTACAGTTCTCTCGTTTCTTCCCACCATGATTCTTACGATGACGAGCTTTACCCGTATTGCGGTAGTGCTCGGCATGACCCGTACAGCGCTCGGCACGCAGTCAATGCCGCCCAATACGGTGATTACCGGACTTGCAATGTTTCTTACCATTGCGATTATGAATCCGGTTTTTCAAAGCATGTACAAGGAAGGAATCAGTCCTATGCTGGAAGGGCAGATGGATCAGAGCGAGGCAATTAAAAAATCCCTGGTGCCGCTTAAAAAGTTTTTAGTACGCCATTCACGGGAGAAAGACATAGCTCTCTTTCTTCAGATCACGGGTAATGAGGCGCCCGGCTCACCTGAGGAACTGCCGTTAATGGTCGCTATTCCGTCATTTGTTCTGAGTGAGCTTAACACTGCTTTTCAGATCGGGTTTTTAATAGCGCTTCCGTTCCTGGTGCTGGATATGGTGGTGTCCTCGGTGCTCACATCGATGAGCATGATAACACTGCCGCCAGTGGTGATCTCGTTGCCGCTGAAGTTAATGCTATTTGTTATAGTGGACGGCTGGCATCTTATTATCGCGTCGGTTGTGAAAACATATCACACGGTATGATTTAGTTTTTCGTTAATTGAGTTGATTGCGCTTGAGGAGGTTTATGGATATCGATGATTTTTTGAAGCTCGGCAGAATCTCCATCGAAACGGCAGTTTTAGTTGCAATGCCGATATTAGGACTGGGATTGGCGGCAGGATTGGCTGTCAGTATCTTTCAGGCTGCAACGCAGATTAACGACGCCGCACTTGCATTTCTCCCTAAGATCGGCGCCGCTATTATCGGCCTGATTATCTTCGGGCATTTCATGATTAATCGCATAGCAACCTTTACCACCTGGGTTTTTGGTCAAATACCTAACGTACTGCCGTGACAACTCTCAGTTTCGTTGAGCAGTTTGCAGACAATCTCCATATTGTATGGACGTTTCTCCTGCTAGTAATGCGATATTCGGGATTTATGTTCGTAATTCCGGGTATTGGGGAAGGAATTCGCGGACTAACCGTGCGCTACCCGGCCATACTAGTATTTGCATTTGCCTCCATGCGTCCCAGCGCTTATGCCGAGATTCCGCCGGATGGAGTAGTGCTGGCGGCTATGATGGCTTGCGAGTTCCTTTTTGGCATGGTGCTCGGCGCTATACCTCTATTTATAGTAGCCGGAGTGCAGATGGCTGGGCAGTTAGCCAGTACATCAATGGGGTTGGGCGCAGGGCAACTATTTGACCCGTCAATCGGCGGAATGCAGTCCGACCTGGGACGGCTGCTGGGGGATCTGACTATCGTTTTTTTTCTTTTACTGGGCGGACATCATGTGGTTGTTATGGCTGCCTCCGGCCTAGGGGGGCAGATTATTGCAGGCAGCTTCATCCCGACTGAATTTACCGCCGAGCTGCTTATAAATCGCACCTCGCAGATCTTTAGAATGGCGGTAATGATTTCGGCCCCTGTGATAGTGGCTCTGCTACTAACGCAGTTCGTCATGGGGCTAATCTCAAAAGCGGTGCCGTCGGTCAACATTTTTATAGTATCGTTTCCGCTTACAATTGCGATCGGCTTACTGCTTACCATCGTTTCACTGCCGGAGGTGATTACCTTTGTGCGACGGGAATTTACAGGTATTGAAACTTCGGTTCTTGCTGTTACCGAAGAAGCGAAGTTCTCCCAGTGATCGGAAGTCATCGTTTTGACACCTTTCCGCCTGAAATGCATCTTTCACTGCCGCTGACTGGAAAAAGCGCGCGTGGCATCAATAGCTTATCACACCCTAACTGGGCATGCGTTTTGCTCAATAAGAGTAAGCTAGCAATCTAGTTAGGGGCCGATGCGCCCTCTCCAGGCTTCATCAAATGGCTGAACACTCGACGCCCGAAGAACGTACCGAAATGCCCACCGATAAACGGATGGGCCAGCTGCGCAAAGAAGGGCAGCTGCACATGTCTACCGACGTTGTTACGGTGGCCTCGCTTGTCACCGGTTTCACGATGCTCAGCTTAGCATGGAACGGGTTGTATGCCGACTTGAAGTTAATGCTTACGGCTTGCTACCGCATGATTGCATCCCCCGAACCGCTAACGGTCAACAATGCCTATAAGGGATTTATAGCGGTCGTAGGGATGTTCGGGCCCGATCTGCTGATCATTATCCTAGGCGTGGCTATAGCATCAAGCCTGGCGGTGATGCTCCAGACAAACTGGAACGTCAAAGAGAAAAAGCTTACGCCCAAATTTTCGATGCTGAATCCGATAAACGGCATCAAGCGAATCTTTTCGATAACGGGAGTCGTTAACACGTTGAAGGCCATTATGAAATTGGCCTTGATTCTGCCTTTAGCCTACATCGTGCTCAAGGGCTTCGCGCCGCAGATGAGCAAATTAATACATACCTCCGTGGATAGCGTGCTCTTCTTCACCGGCCAGGCGATGAGCAGTGTGTTCTGGAAGATAATTTACATCCTTATCGCTTTAGCGATCTTCGATTTCATGTTCGGCCGGAACCAGTGGTTGCGCACCAACAAGATGACCAAAAATGAGGTTAAGGACGAACGAAAGGCGATTGAAGGTGATGAGGTCACAAAGCGCAAGATCGTGCAAAAGGGGCTTGCCCGCATCATGCAGCGCATAATGAGCAGCGTTCCGAAGGCCGACGTCGTCATTACCAATCCGACTCACTATGCGGTGGCGTTGCAGTATGATCGGGACAAAATGAGCGCGCCGGTGGTAGTGGCAAAAGGCAAAGGATTCCTTGCGCTGCGAATCAGGGAGATTGCTAAGCAGCATGGGGTGCCGGTGATGGAGCGCAAAACGTTAGCGCGCGCTCTTTACGGCTCGACAGAGGTAGGAACCGAAATACCAGGCTCGCTTTTCCGGGCGGTGGCAGAGGTTTTGGCGTATGTATATCGCATAAAGAATAAAGGTTTTCAGGCGGCGGCTAGACAGTAATGAAAGGTAGCGCGGGCAAAAAGGGCAAGGGCGAAACTCCATGGTGGGTTCATATGGCGATTCCGGTCTCGCTGATCGGAATTCTCTCCATAATGATCTTTCCGCTGCCGACCCCTGTTCTTGATATATGTATCGCGCTCAACATCACTGTCTCGCTAGTGGTGCTGTTCGTATCACTATATATGGAGAAGCCGCTCAGCTTCTCCTCATTCCCGGCCCTTCTTCTAATCACTACGATGTTCCGCCTATCGATGAATGTCGCCTCTACCAGGCTTATTCTCCTCAATGGAGATCAGGGATACGGCGCAGCCGGTGAAGTGATCCGCGCTTTCGGCGAGTTCGTGATCGGCGGAAACTTCATGATCGGTATCGTGATCTTCATTGCAATCAGCATCGTTAATCTAAAGGTAATAACAAAAGGCTCTAGCCGCATAGCTGAAGTAGCGGCGCGGTTTACCCTCGACGCCATGCCCGGAAAACAGATGGCGATCGATTCCGATCTAAATACCGGCCTGATTGGAGAAGCTGAGGCAAAGCAGCGGCGCAAGGAGCTCTCGCAAGAAGCAGAGTTTTATGGAGCAATGGACGGTGCTGCAAAATTCGTTAGCGGGGATGCCATAGCTGGACTGTTTATCGCCGGCATCAATATTTTAGGCGGGCTTTTCGTCGGCATCGTTCAGCATGAGATGGACTGGATGACGGCTCTGCAGACCTTTACAACCCTCACCATCGGGGACGGGTTGGTCGCTCAGATCCCCTCAATCATTATCTCAACCGGAGCAGGTTTGATCGTCGCGCGCGCTGCCTCAGGTGCCGACCTTGGCAGCGAGGTTGTCGGCCAGCTTTCACAATCCTCCAAGCCTCTCCTGCTTACCTCCGGAGTGTGCGCGGCGTTCGCCGTTTTGCCTGGGTTGCCGTTCTTCCCATTCGCTACGCTTTCTGTCTTAGCGGGTGCAATGGCATATGTCCGCCGCAGTGTCGCGAAAGGGGCGACGGGTGCGTCGAAGCAGAGCGAAGCGGAGGGAGAGCAACCTCAGCCGACAGGGCCGAAGCCCGGAAGCACCGAGGAGGTAATGGGTCTGCTTGGGATGGACATCCTCGAGCTCGAGGTCGGATATGAGCTTGTCAGTCTGGTGGAGGGCGGTGATCTGGTTGAACGTATTCGATCGATTCGCCGCCAGTTTGCAATCGATTATGGCTTTGTTGTGCCTCCGATACACATTCGGGACAACGTTAGAATAAAGCCGGGTGAGTACCGCTTCTTGCTGAAGGGGGCTGTAATCGGTGGCGGCGAGCTGAAGTCTAATTATCTGCTGGCTATGGATCCAGGGAACGTCTCCAATCCTGTGCAAGGGGTTCCCACCAAAGAGCCGGCCTTCGGCCTCGATGCTCTCTGGATTAATGCGTCTGATAAGGAGCGCGCGCAGTTCTCCGGCTACACGGTGGTCGATCTCTCGACAGTGATCACTACTCATCTTACGGAGATGATTCGTTCCAATCTGCACGAACTGCTAGGGCGGCAAGAGACCCAGGGCTTACTGGATAACTTCTCGAAGCAGGCACCGAAGGTGATCGAGGAGCTGGTACCGGGGCTGCTTACGGTCGGTCAGGTCCAGCAAGTACTGGCTCATCTTTTGCGAGAGCAGATAAGCATCAGAGACATGAGAACTATACTCGAGACGCTCGCAGATTGGGCTCCGCATGTGAAGCATCCTGAAAAACTTGCCGAATTCGTGCGCCGCAAGCTGGCAAGGACAATAACGGCTAAATATCTCAATAACGATGGAGTGCTGCCACTTGCAAGCCTTACCCCGAGTGTCGAGAAATCTCTAGGCCAGGCGATTCAACAGACTGATGAGGGCTCATTCCTGGCGCTGGAGCCGGGGTATGCTCAGCAGCTCATCAATAAACTCAGCAAGGCAGCGGAGAGGTTCATGGAGCTGGGGCAGACACCGCTGCTGCTCGCTCCGTCGCATCTGCGCGCAGCGCTCTTTCATTTTGTAGAGCGCTTTTCGCCGGGTTTTGCAGTGATAAGCCATCAAGAGATAGCGCCAAACACCAAGGTGCAGTCTTTGGGCGTAATATCGGTTGAGGAGTAGGACATAAAGAGAGGGATGACTAATATGGCTACCAGAACCTATCGGGGACGCGAGATAGCGGAAGTGATGAGTGAGATTAAACAGAATCACGGCGAGGACGCAGTGATTCTTTCTACTCGCGAATTGGGCCAGAAGCTGATCGAGGTGCAGGTGGGATTCGAAAGTGAGCAGCCTGCAGCCGGAGAGGCAGCCGGCTTCACGGGCGTTGAGATGCAGGGGAAAATGCCGATCCTGGAAACAAGTGAGCCGTCTCCGAGACTCACGCCCTCTCTTCTTTCATCATTGCTGAAAGATCAAGGGATTTCTGAGGAGTTATATCCGAAGATAGTAGGCGAGTTTGAAGGAATAGAGATTCGGCCTAAGAAAATAACGACGGCCCTCTCGGCAGGCCTGTCAAAAGCGTTCCAATTGGATCCGCGCCTTCCGGGCCGATCCAGGGCCGTTGCCTTTCTAGGTGCTACGGGCGTTGGTAAAACTACAACCATAGCGAAACTTGCTGCCCGCATGCGGATGGCATTCGACATCAACATTGCGCTTGTCAGCGCCGACTGTTACCGCGTTGGCGCCGGATTTCATCTGCAATCATATGCATCACTGATAAAGATACCATTCCGCGCCCTGGACCCGCGTTTTAGTATCTCATCTCAATTGATGACGGCACTGGCGGAGTTTGAAGGTTATGACCTGATTCTGATCGACACCGCGGGATTCAGTCCTAGAAATCAAGAGCATATGCGGCAGCTGGCAAAGGACTTCGACGGCTTTCCGGATATCGAGCGCATCTTGGTGCTGCCCGCTCCTTCCAATAACCGGGATCTCTATGCCGCCGTAGATGGCTTCGGTCAGGTCGGAATTGATAGAACGGTAATTACAAAGATAGACGAAACCGGATATCTCGGACCCGCGCTTAACAGCGCTTATCGCTGCGGCAAGCCGCTCGCGTTTCTGACCACGGGTCAGAGGGTGCCGGAAGACATTGAGCCGGCCTCTTATAAGCGGCTGGCCTGGATGTTGAAGCGTACGCTGCACTGAGCAGGTTATAACGATGGCCGGATCCTGGGAGTGGGGCCGGCTAATGGCTGAAAAAGGAAGTATTTTTAAATGATTACAAAAAAATGAGGCCCCGCTATCTATGCGAGAATCTTATAAAGAGAGAAATAGCGCTATTAGAGATCAAGCACATTCGCTGCGTATGACAAACTTTTCTAAAAAGCGGGTCCGGCAGGCCGGAATCACCCGTGTCATCAGCTTCACCAGTGGTAAAGGAGGGGTAGGTAAGACCACCACAGTAGTCAATCTAGCGGTTTGCCTGGCGCGTTTGGGAAGATCGGTGCTGATTCTAGATGCAGATCTCGGTCTAGCCAATGTCGATGTGATGATGGGTCTGCGGGTTAAGCACACGTTGCACGATGTCGTACAAGGCAGGAAGTCCCTTCGCGATGTAATAATCGACGGGCCAGAGGGTGTTTCAATTATTCCGGCGGCTAGCGGAGTCGAGTCAATTTGTAATCTCACAGGCGACGAACGCCTTGTGTTGATGCAATCAATTGAAGATGTAGCGATCAACTATGATTATCTTCTTATCGACACCCGGGCAGGGATAAGCGCTGATGTACTTCATTTCAACAGCGCTGCCAGCGAGATCGTGTGCGTAATCACAAATGAGCCGACGTCGCTGACAGACGCATACGCGATGATCAAGATTCTCACAAAAAATTACGCGGAGCGGCGAATATGCATTCTCGCCAATAACATTGCGCCGGGTGAGGGCACTTCGTCGGAGGCCGAAGCGCAATCGGCCTTTCGCCGGCTATCGGGGTCGGTTACCAGATTCCTGCAGAAAGAACAGGTTGAGCTGCGCTACTTAGGACATGTCCCGGCCGAGCAGCTAGTGCCTGATTCGATAAGACAACAGCGTCCGGTGGTGCAGGTGTTTCCGAGCGGAGCGGCAAGCCGCGCCATCGACGGACTTGCGCGAAAGATTGATCAGGAGTTCTCGGAATACCGGGTGAAGGGTGGAATGCAGTTTTTCTTTCAGCAGCTGCTGGAGTCTCAGGTGCTGAGCGGCTAATGAGGCGTAACATTTAGAGGAGTAGTTTCGTGGCAAAGAAGAAGAAGGAGAGCACGAAAGTCGGCCGGTATGTAGTGATCAAGAAGCTGCTAGCTGGTGTGGCCATGATGGCGTTTGTAGTTGTGGTAATCAGCGGACTGAAGTCTGAGGTGAGCTTGAATACTATAGCCTACAGAGCGGCCGCAGCGATGTTCGCCGTATATGTTGTAAATCGCATCGTGATTAAGGTGTTAGCGAGCTACGAGGAGATGAACAGTGGCAAAGCCTAAACAACTTGCAGTCGAAAGATACAAGAACGTAAGCACGCAGGAGAAGGAGGATCTTATAAAGGCCTATCTTCCTCTGGTAAAAAAGGTGGTTCACCGCCTTTCGGGCCGGCTCCCGCGCGATGTCGACCTGCGCGAGATGTTGAATTCGGGGATCATAGGGCTGGTTGATGCGCTTGAAAAGTACGACCCTAAGCATGAGACCAATTTCTCTACCTACGCCCAATTCCGCATCCGAGGCGCGATCCTCGACAGCTTCCGCTCGCAAGACTGGCTGCCGCGATCACTCCGATTCAAATCACACAAAATCGAACTAGCCTATCAAAAGATTGAGCAGAGATTGGGCCGTCCGGCTACCGATGAAGAGGTCGCTAAGGAGGTGGGGCTGGATGTTACTGAGCTTCAGAAGCTTCTGGGCGAGGTCGGCAGCATAGTGATGCTGAGTTTCGAGGAACTCGGCTTTGGGCACGGTGAGGAGAGGTTTCAAGCCGACGAGTGGCTTGCAAGCAAAGGCCAGGATCCGCTTGCTAAGCTACTTAGTTCGGAGAAAGTTGGATTGATTGCGCGAGCATTGGATCGATTGCCGGAGAAGGAGCGGCTGGTGATCAGCCTTTACTTCTACGAGGAGCTGAATTTAAAGGAAATCGGAGAGATTCTGGGAGTTACTGAATCGAGAGCCTCTCAGATACGCTCCCGTGCACTAATAAGATTGAAGAATTACCTTAAGAAAGCGATGTAACTGTACTGGCTGCAGGGACCTAAAAGTAGCGTCGTTATGGAACCCCAATTCGTTGCCAAGGCAGCCGCAATCCTTGTACTGGAAAAGGACGACGAACTTGCTACGCAAGCCGCGCGCTCAATTCAACAGAGCTTTCCAAGTGCTGAAGTTACCAGCGTCCACGATATCAATGAGTGCAAGGGCGTTATTGCCAGCCAGGACTTTGATATTGTCGTATTGGACTATAAGCTCGACGCAGATAGAGACATTAGTTTCGTACATCAACTGAAACTGAAAGATAACGAGCCAGCGGTACTTCTCGTCAGCGAATCATTCGATCCTGACATACTAAACGAAGTTAACAATCTGGGCTGCCAGCGCTATCTCTTCAAGCACGGCGACTGGCTAACACATTTAGGAACCGCGATTCGCCAGCTTTTAAGGATTCGCCGGCTAGAGCAGGAGAACCAGCGCCTGGTCGCGCAGCTGACTGAAGCAAAGATGTTCCTCGAGGATAAGAACAGACGGCTCGACGAATTCAGCGCCACCGTAGCTCACGACATTCGAGGACCGTTGGGCGGCATATCCATGAAGCTAGAGTATCTTTTAGAGCGATACGGCCCGTCTAATGATGAGCGCTTTAAAACACTAATGGAGCGCGCCTTTCAAACCAGCAAAAGACTGGTCGATATAGTGCAGGCGATGTACGCCTACGCAAAGCTCGGTTCAAGGGCTGCGAAGATGGGAGAGATTGATCTGGCTGTGCTGGTCCAGGAAGTAATCCACGACATGAGTTTCGATGAGAAGCTCGACATACAGATCGGTTTGGGGGATCTTCCGAAGGTTTGGGGCAATGCGGACCTTCTACGCAGGGTATTCATCAATCTTCTAGGGAATGCGGTCAAATACAACGACAAACCATCCATTATAATCAACATAGGAACACGCCGCATATTCGAGCGCACGCTCGGCCGATTCGCCGAGATATTTGTTTCGGACAACGGTCCCGGCATTCCGGAAGCAGAGCACAAAGCGGTCTTCTCGATGTTTCGAAGTGGCAGCAATTCATCCAATGGAGATAGCTTGGGTGTGGGCCTTTCAGTTGTGCAGCGCATTGTGGAACTGCATTTCGGCGAAGTTAAGCTGGAATCTTCCCCATCGAATGGAACTGCATTCCTGCTCTCTCTCCCCATGGATAAGATAGAATTTCTGGAGTAAGTAAGACCCGGCACCTTTCCGGCCTGAATGCGAATCACGATTTTGATTTGAGCCTGCCGGGGCGGGTTATATCGGCTGGCAAAATACTGCCTCGCTGGTTACAATTACAGAATGCAAATTGAGCTTTTTACCCCTCCGGCTTCTGACTATTCTTCTTTCCGGTGTTTGCAGCGCTATTGGTCGGCCATCCGGCGCGAGTATTTTCCTGAGCGACCGGACCTTGACGAGTACCTCGTCTCTTGGAGCCCTCGCCGTCAAAAGCGAGTGCTGGCGGTATGTAACGTTCAGCGGCGGCGGGTTGTGGTCGCGCAGGAGCTGGACGATCCGCGTTATCATCAATGGCTATCCCCGATTCTTTATCATGAGATGTGTCACGCCTTCTTCGGAAAAGATGTTCCAAAGGTGAACGGGAGGAGAGCTTGGCACGGGAGGGCATTCCGTGAGCTTGAGGGGCGGCATCTTCAGATTCAGGCTTTAAATGAGTGGATCCGGTCGGGTGGATGGCTGAGCGCAGTCCGCAGCCATAGGGCGCGCAGCCGCACAGTTGGTCGCGGTATGGTGAATAGCGGTACAGTGAATCGTAATACGGTGCGTAGGAGAACGGAGTATCGAGGCATTCTGCGCCGCGCGATTGACCGTTTTGGGGCGTAAGTATAACATAAAATATCGTCAATACTTGGTATTTAAGTATGACCAGGGTTCTCTTATGCTTCAGCAATAAGGATCTGTAATTCAGTGGAACTTAATAAAGAAAACGATCGGCTGTATAAACTTCGTCACTCGCTAGCCCACGTACTGGCACAAGCGATCCTTGAAGTCCGTCCCAACTCGCAGCTAGCATTCGGCCCGCCGATCGATACCGGCTGCTACTATGATTTTATGTTTGACTCGCCGCTTTCTCCGGAGGATTTTTCCGACATTGAAAAGCGCATGCGACGCATTATTAAAGAGAAGCAGGTGTTCGTCGCTTCTAAGCGCCCGCTTGCCGAAGCCATCGAGCACTTAAGAAAGCTGAATCAGCACTTCAAAGTAGAGTACTGCGAGGAACTTGGTCGGGGTGGGGAGAAGGAGATCGGGTTTTATGTAAACGGCCCTTTTGAAGACATGTGTGCCGGTCCGCATCTTGATAGTACGGGGGAGATTCCGCCGGACTGTTTCAAGATTGATTCAATTGCAGGAGCATATTGGCGCGGAAGTGAAAAGAACCCCCAACTGACCCGCATTTATTGTCTGGCGTTTGAAAACAAAGACGAACTTGCTCAGTATATCGAAAACCGCCGGTTAGCGCAGGAGCGCGACCATCGGAAACTGGGCAAGGAGCTCGAGCTTTTCATGATCTCAGACCAGGTGGGAAGCGGGCTGCCGCTATGGCTGCCAAATGGGACGGTGGTTAAAGAGGCTTTGGAAGACTTAGCGAAAGAGACGGAAGCGCGCTATGGATACGTGCGAGTGTCCACTCCTCACATTGCTAAGGAGGACCTATATTACACCTCGGGCCATCTTCCTTATTACAAGGATTCAATGTTTCCCCCTATGCATCTCGAGGGAGAATCGAATTACTACCTAAAGGCGATGAACTGTCCTCATCATCACATGATATACAGCCATCGTCCCAGGAGTTATAGAGAACTTCCGTTGAGGCTCGCCGAGTACGGCATGGTATACCGGTACGAGCCATCGGGTACCCTTTCGGGACTCTTACGGGTACGGTCCATCGATCAAAATGATGCGCATATATATTGTACGCTTGACCAATTGAAGTCCGAGTTGCGAGAGACATTCAATATGGCGCTGCAGTACTACAAAATGTTCCGTTTCCACGGCGTTCAGATCCGTTTTTCGACACACGATGTAAACAATAAGAGCAAGTTCGTTGATAACCCTGAGCTGTGGGGCTTTTCGGAAGCAGCGGTAAAGCAAGTGCTGGACGAATTGCAGGTAGAGTACTATGTCGGCGAGGGAGAGGCGGCTTTTTACGGGCCGAAGATCGATCTGCAGGCGAAGACCCTTTTGGGCCGTGAGGAGTCGGTAGGTACAACACAGCTCGATTTTGCGCAGCCCCTCAGCTTTGACCTTGAGTATGTAGGTGAGGATGGCATTAAACACCGGCCCTATATCGTGCACCGCGCGCCGCTTGGGGCTCACGAGAGATTCGTGGCGTTTTTAATCGAACATTTCGGAGGCGCCTTCCCGACTTGGATGGCGCCGATACAGGTGCGAATTATCCCGGTCAATGACACGGTGCTGGAATATGCTCGTGAGATCGTGCAAGAGCTGCAGCGCGAGCTGGTAAGAGTGGAGCTCGATACCTCGGACAATTCCTTCAATAAAAAGATACGTGAGGCGGTCACGCATAAGATTCCTAATATCGCCATCATCGGAGGAAAAGAAGCGGAGAGCCGCAATGTGACTTTGAGGCGTTACTGTGTGAAGGAGCAAATCTCGCTCAGCCGGGACAATTTCATCGACCGCATCAAAAGATTAATATCAGAGCGGGTCATGGATAACTTTCCGGATATCACAATTTAAAGTTGCCGCCGCCGCTTCGTTCGATAAAAGTAAGGTACTTTTAAGAGACGCGTTAATGGGTCTTCTAGCAGATACTCACGTACATTTCTACAGCACCTACGACTTATCCCGCTTTCTGGACGGAGCGTTCAACAATTTAAATAGCGCAATTCGAAGCGACCAGCTTCCGGCAGAGTGTCATAAAGCGCTTTTCGTCTGTGACCGCGAGGGACAGGAAAACTTCCGAACGGTTTTCTCGCGCCCGGAAAGTTACACTCCGACCTCCTATACTTTAGTGCGAACAGCGGATGGAATAGCCGAAGTTGCCGCAAGCAATGGCGACTCGCTTTTGATAATGCATTGCCGGCAACTTGTTAGTCAGGAGCGCCTGGAGCTGTTGGCGCTGGTGAGTAGCGCCGAAGTAGGGGAGAGACGCCCCGCAGGCGAGTTGGTCGAAGCAATTAATGCCGCCGGAGGCGTTCCCGTGCTTTGCTGGTCTCCCGGTAAATGGACATTCTCTCGCGGAAAGGTGGCGGGAGAGCTGCTTCGTTTTTACTCTCCGGAGGAACTGCTTGTCGGCGATATCGCTATGAGGCCGGGCTGCTTTTGCGAACCGCAACTGTTTACGTACGCCGGGAAAAGGAGAATTCACATTATAGCGGGGAGTGATCCTTTGCCGATACAAAGCGACCAGTCTTTAAGTGGCAGCTACTGTACCTACTTCGAAGAATTCAATGGCGGCGGCATGACGGAGGTTCGGGAGGCGCTTTTTAAGAATGCTCGCATCGTGGGAAAGCGCAATTCACTTGCTCAAGCGTGCAGGAGATTTATGGCCTCTAATTTGGTGCGCATAAAAAGAAGACGTTAGTCGAGAGTACGTTGCTTTAGTTGCTTTAACAGCCGATTTCCTTTATCTTAATCAGCGTCTTACCATTTAGAAAACAGTTATGAAAGCAAACGATATTCGTAAAGGCAGCATTATTTTACATAACGGAGCCCCGTACAAAGTGATGGATTTCCACCACCATACTCCCGGCAACCTGCGCGCAATGGTGCAGACCAAGCTGCGTAATCTTATCTCGGGAAGCCAGACGGAAGTAAGATTCAGCGCCACGGAAGATGTGCAAGAAGCGGACGTTTTTCTTTTCCCCGCGACTTTCTTGTATGCGGACGGCGAAGGGTATCACTTCATGAACAGCGAAAGCTACGAGCAGATCCAGCTTAGCCGGGAGCTTATCGGTGATGGCATATATTATTTGCAAGATGAGATGAAGGTCGATATCACCACTTACAATGGCGAGCCGATAGCCGTGCAGCTTCCGCAAACCGTCGTGCTCACGATCGAGGAGACTGAGCCCGAGATGCGGGGAGCCACCGCCACGAATTCACCTAAGCCGGCTAAAACCGAGACTGGACTTTCCCTCACTGTTCCGCAGTTCATAAAGAAGGGGGACAGAATTGTTGTGAATACCGCAGAGGGCAAGTACCTAAGCCGGGCTGAGTGATGTGTTCTAATCCGAATCCAACTGCATAATCTCGCGCCCCTTGCGCGCTAATGACTTTGCGCGCTTCTCACCGATATGTAACTGCTCGGCGATACTTTCCCAAGGCCTCTTCTCCACAAATCGGAGATAGCTGGCCCTAAGAATCTGCGGTTCGACCGTTTGTCCATGGCGGCTGATGATATCGGCGATCTGTGAGATAGATTTGTCAGGAAAAGATCTGTCAATGAACTCCTCTCTCATTCTCCTCAGAGAATTATTATAGCGGCTCTTCACAGTTCCAGAAGCCAGCGCAGATGGGTCGAGATCTCTGAAGGGAATCTGATCCACGAAGCGGCCCCGTAAATAGCGCTGCTGCAGGGGGCCTAATGCAGAAAATGATACTCTTACTGCCTGCCGTGCCTCTCTTATCATCGCGATCTCAGCCGGATCGGCCGTGGATGCAGGTATAAGGGCGGCAAAACTTCCTTCGCCCTCTCCGCCCTGAGCTTGGCTTCCTCTCATGTCTAGACTGAGCACATTCAGGTGCCTGCTCTCGCGCCGATTACAGTCGACAGCGGCATTTGCAGCGATAGAGAATAGCCAACTCGAAAACTTCTTATCGCCATCAAATCTGGAGGCATTTCGAATTACCTTTATCCAGGTCTCTTGGGCAACATCATCCACTGCTTCAGAATTGGCAAGTCGGCAACGAATCAGTGCTCTTAGAGGCCTTTCGAAACGCCGCTCAAGCTCACTAATTGCTGATTGATCTCCGGAGCGGAAGTCTTTGAAAAGCTGTTCGTCGGACTTAGACAATTTTCGAGGTGGCCTTGCACCAACGTCGGCTTCTGCGAGGGCTGGGAGAAAGTGCGATATTCGGTTGTTGTGGGTTGCACGCATGTTTTGCATTCGAACTACTCGGCCGGATTATTAAACCTACTTATAAGCGCTTTCAAGGAAAGGCTATAAGCAGATTTTCAACCGTGCGCGGAGAGGTCTCTTCGGGGCTTGCCAGCACGGCAATAATCCCCAGAATCAAGAGGGCTACCGCTAACCGCATCATATAAACCCGTCCACTAGTTAGTCGCTAGTGCAAAACCGTGTCTTTAATTTTACCACCACCGCCATCTTAGCAAAGGAATATCTTGCTTATTAACTGCCCGATACTACCTGGTATTTTTACGCGATTCTTTATTCATCTATTCAACACTAAGGATGGAGGCATTAAGCGTGCTCGATTCGGACTTGTGAATCGGCGCTCCTAAGGTCTAAGGATTATTTATCTTGGCTCAGAAGCTCCGGCGGGCATGCAATGATCCCGCCTTGAAGGTTACGTACGTCGAGACCCTGAAAAACGGCTTTGATCTGTCTGCACGCCTTTGCGCTTCGTATTCCAGAGTGGCAATAAACTATCAGCAGCCGATCGCGCGGCAGCTTTTCGAGGTGCTGGTCAAGCTGGGCCAGCGGGATATGGATGCCGCCTAGACTAGCAGCTTCTCTTTCGAAGCTCTCCCTTACATCCAGCAATTCAAACAAAATCTCCCCGTCGTTACTTAAGGCGAGCAGCTCTTGTGGAGTGACCACCTCAGAGGGGACGCTGCACGTTTTGCTATTCATCTCGTCATAAATCCTATTTGGCAGTAATGCGCCGATACCATCTGTATCGCACAATCTCTCGAAATTCAAAAATTTGCTCTGCATGGTCAGGAGATTAATAATTAAAACTCTGCCCGAAAGAGAAGTTCCCATACCGAGCAGTACTTTTAGAGCTTCGTTTGCTTGCAATGCGCCGAGTATCCCCGGCACGATACCCAGAACGCCTAGCTCCGAACAGTTCGGCACGCTTTCAGCAGCAGGAGGCTCCGGATAAAGACAGCGGTAGGTGGGACCCCGCCCACCGTCTGCATCAGGAAGATTAAAGACCGAGATCTGTCCTGAGAACCGGAATAGTGAAGCAGATACCCAAGGCTTACCGGATATCACACAAGCGTCGTTTACCAGATATCGTGTGCCAAAATTATCGCTGCCGTCTAATATAAGATCAAAATCACCTATAATATTAACAGCATTGGCAGCTGTAAGCCGCTCATTGTAAGGCTGCACACGGATATTAGGATTAATCTCGATAATTCTTGCGGCAGCGGTCTCGGCCTTCGGCTTTCCTATCTCATCGTGGCGAAAGAGGATTTGCCGGTGGAGATTGCTCTCTTCCACCCTGTCGCCATCGACTATACCCAAAGTTCCAACTCCGCATGATGCAAGGTAGGTGAGAGCTGGGCACCCAAGCCCGCCGGCTCCTATCACCAAAACCTTCGAGCGCTTAAGTCTCTCCTGGCCGGCTCGGCCTACCTCATCAAGCGAGATCTGCCTCGCGTAACGGTTAAGTTCCTGTGGCGTTAATCCCCGCATCGAATGCTCTATCCCAATCTTTCCACACCACCTCGAAGCCTTTAGAGCGAATGGCGGATGCCACCTCTTGAGGCGTGCGGTTGTCGTCGATCTCAAACTGCTTCAAGGCGCCGCTGCTGGTTGAGTATCCTCCCGGGTCAGTGCGCGAACCGGCGCTAACGGAAGTGATGCCGATATTGATAGCCTCATCTCTAAACGCAGCGCGTTCACGGGTTGAGAGTGAAAGTTCTAAGTTCTCATCAAATAAGCGGAATGCGCAAATAAGCTGTTTAAGCTCGCTTTCGCTCATTACTACCTTCGGTTCAAGCATCCCTTCCGCCGGGCGCAGTCTTGGAAATGAAACCGAGAAGCGGGTCTTCCAATACTTGCGCCGCAAGTAAGATAAATGAGCCGCCATGAAAAATGCATCGGTGCGCCAGTCCTCAAGTCCTATCAAAATCCCAAGGCCGATCTTGTGGACTTCGGCGCGCCCCAGCCTGTCTGGAGTCTCTAAGCGATGCCTGTAATTTGCCTTTTTTCCTTTGAGATGGTGCTTTCTGTAGTTCTCCTGATTATACGTCTCTTGATAGACAAGCACGCTGTGTAATCCGGCCGCCTGCAAGATGCGGTACTCCTCTTCATCTAGAGGCTGCACTTCGAGAGCAATATTTGAAAAATGGGGGCGCAACAAGTGCAGCGCGGTGAGAAAGTAGTCGACGCCTACATTACGTGGAGACTCTCCACTTACAAGCAGCACGTGGTCAAAACCCATCTGCTTAATGGCGTGGGCCTCTTGCAGAATTTCATGTTCATTAAGGGTAAGGCGTTTGATCTGATTATTGAGACTAAAGCCGCAGTAGGTGCAGATGTTCGTACATTCATTGGAGAGATACATAGGCACGTACATCTGAATTACGTTGCCGAACCGCCTTTTAGTAAGCTGCGAGCTGCGATTCTTTATAGCCGGGAGGTGCGAAGCTGCGGCCGGGGAAACAAGTGCCATGAAATCATCCAGAGTGCAGCGCCTATTTTCGAGGGCCGCGCGCACGTCCCGATCGTTCTTCGATTGAATGCGCTCGGAAACGCGTTCCCAATCGAACTTAATCAGCTCATCGTAGAATGAAGCCACAACCCTCCTAGAACTCGGTCTGCGGACTGCTGGCCGCTGCGTAACTCGAGACATGAGCCAGTCTTGCTTCATAAGCGCGGCGTCCTGCGTGTACGGCTTCCTTGAAAGCTATCGCCATTGATGTCGGGTCGCTGCTTACAGCAATCGCCGTATTAACAAGTACCGCGGCTGCCCCCATTTCTAACGCCTGACAGGCATGGGAGGGCGCGCCCAAACCGGCGTCCACAATCACCGGCACGCCGGATTGTTCGATTATAATTTCGAGCATAGCTCGGGTTTCAAGGCCGCGATTGCTCCCGATCGGTGCGCCTAAAGGCATGACTGCCTGCACGCCCACATCCTCTAGCCGCTTACATAGCGGGGCATCGGCCCCAACGTACGGCAAAACGATGAAACCTTGCTGCACCAACGTTTTGGCCGCTTCAAAGGTTTCAATCGGATCTGGCAGAAGATAATTCGGATCCGGATGAATCTCGAGCTTTATCCAGTTTGTTTCCAAGGCTTCCCGCGCAAGATTTGCGGCGAACACGGCCTCCCGCGCGGTGCGCGTTCCCGATGTATTGGGGAGCAAGCTTACCCCTTCGATCTCTAAATGAGCCAAAAGGTTGTCCTGTCGATCCTGCATTCGCACTCGCTTAAGCGCTACAGTTACAAGCTGGCTCCCGGAGGCCTGTACGGCCTGGCGCATCGCCTCGTTAGAGCTAAACTTTCCGGTACCCAAGAAAAGTCTGGAGGCAAAACTTCTATCAGCGATCTTCAGCTCCATTGCATTAACTCTGTCTGACGGAATTTATATAAATCTCGCCTCCCTGCTCGGTGAATTGCTTGGCCTTCTCCTGCATGCCGGACTCCAGCGCCGCTGCATCATCAAGGCCGCGCTGGGCGGCGTAGTCGCGGATGTCTTGTGTGATCTTCATCGAACAGAACTTGGGACCGCACATCGAGCAGAAATGAGCTGTTTTTGCATTCTGGGACGGAAGAGTCTCGTCATGAAACTCCCGCGCCGTATCGGGATCGAGCGAAAGATTAAATTGATCGTTCCAGCGAAAATCAAAACGCGCCCTGCTCAGTGCATTGTCGCGGATATAAGCGGCAGGATGCCCCTTCGCCAGGTCGGCGGCATGAGCGGCGATCTTATATGCTATAACGCCATCCTTTACGTCTTTCTTGTTTGGCAGCCCCAAGTGCTCCTTCGGTGTTACATAACAGAGCATTGCACAGCCATACCAACCTATCATGGCTGCTCCAATGGCGGAGGTTATATGGTCATATCCTGGAGCAATGTCGGTTGTTAAAGGCCCCAAAGTATAGAAGGGAGCCTCGCTGCATATCTCGAGCTCTTTCTCCATATTCACTTTGATAAGCTGCATAGGGATATGGCCGGGACCTTCGATCATAACCTGCACGTCGTGTTTCCATGCGATCTGAGTAAGCTCTCCCAGGGTTTCCAGCTCCGCAAACTGCGCTCTATCATTCGCATCTGCAATCGATCCGGGACGCAGGCCATCCCCTAATGAGAAGGCCACATCGTATGCCCGCATGATCTCACAGATCTCTTCGAAGCGGGTGTAAAGGAAGTTCTCTTGATGGTGCGCAAGGCACCACTTGGCAAGAATAGACCCTCCGCGCGATACAATTCCAGTCACTCGTGATGCTGTAAGCGGAATATAGCGCAGCAAAACACCTGCATGAATTGTGAAATAATCGACTCCCTGTTCCGCTTGTTCAATAAGAGTGTCGCGGTATATCTCCCAAGTCAGATCTTCCGCTACGCCGCCGACTTTCTCTAGCGCTTGGTAGATGGGCACTGTCCCTATCGGCACTGGAGAATTCCTCAATATCCACTCGCGGGTTTGATGGATGTTCTTGCCTGTCGAAAGATCCATGATGGTGTCGGCCCCCCAGCGGCAAGCCCACACAGCTTTTTCGACCTCTTCTTCTATGCTGGAGGTCACGGCTGAGTTGCCTATATTAGCATTAATTTTTACAAGAAAATTACGCCCTATAATCATCGGCTCGGATTCCGGATGATTAATGTTGTTAGGTATAATGGCCCTGCCCCGAGCCACTTCGTCCCTTACGAACTCCGGAGTAATTTTACCCTTCGGAAGCCCCGCCCCGAACGCTTCCCCAGGGTGAGAAATGAGCAGCCCCTTGTCCTGTTGCTCTTCAGCTCTCTGGTTCTCACGTATCGCTATATACTCCATCTCTTCGGTTATTATGCCCCTGCGCGCATAATGCATCTGAGTAACATAAGCCCCTGAGCGGGCGCGGCGGGGACGCCTCTGGTTCGGAAACGAGATCGCCGAAGAGCCATTAGAAAGCGCGTTTTTTGCCGCTACTGAAGTCGGCTCGGGCAGCAGTTCAGTGTCCTCGCGCCGCTCTATCCAAGCATCTCGCAATTTGGGAAGCCCTTGCAGCAGATCGATAGCGGCATCCGGGTCAGTATAGGGGCCGCTTGTATCGTACAAAGCGATACTTGAAGGGGGTTGGGCGCCGTTTGCGGCCGTCTCGTCAACCCTCACTTCCCGCATCGCGACACGAAGGTAGGGATGGATTGCGCCATTCACATAAATCTTTCGTGAATTCGGGAAAGGGGAGCGGGTAATGCCGTTATTGCTGGGAACCTTGTCCTTACTCATCTATCCTCCTTGAGTTGCTGTAATTACGATTATCTGATCCCGATCCCGTATTATGGTGCTGGGCCAGTCCTGCCGAGCTATAACGTGATCGTTAACCGCCACCGCGATACCCTTTACGGAAGAGAGCTGCTGTTCATCGAGCAATGCCTGCAAGGGGAGCTCGCGCGAAAATGAAAATGGCGCGTCGTTGATGGAGATCTGAATAAGAGATTTTTCGGTGCTCATCAGGCTGCCACTACCAGAAAATATCCAGCTAAAGCGGCAAGGCTGCTGCTTCGTAGCATTAGGCCTTTTGAGAATGCGCGTAAAGGGGGTTCTTTATCGCGTTAGGCTTTTTATTCTGCCCTATCGGCCATGATTGATTTGGCCGAAGGTTCATAATGCAGAATTTGATGTAAGCCAGGCGAAACTAGTCTCCCTCCGGCGGCATTATCCGCATCAGGTTCAACGGGTATAATCTCAGCCCGAGCGCGCACCGCTCGAACACCCCGATCTGGAAGAGCCATTTATAACATGCGGAGAGCGGGATTGAAAGCTGAACTAAGCGGTCTGGATCGCGGCTCGATAGAGTTTTAAAAGCTGCTCAAACGGAGCGGTTAAGGAGTTAAAAATGGATGGATCTCTCTCAAGGATTGATAATGCGCAGGCAGCTGCTTCAAGCGTTGAGAGCCCCTCTTTACGGGGCTCTTTTCTTAATTCGCCGTAAAGCGAGGGTGCCTTGGAATATACTGATACTCTCTTAAGCTTGCTGAGCCATGGATTGCGCCACCATAACGTTTTTGCTTGGCTCCAGGTGCCATCTAATAGGACTATGCCCTCAATCAATTGGAGTTCGCTATCTTCCATCCAAACGCCGCAATTTTGCTTGTCGACCTTGAAAAGTCCGCAAAATCCGGAAGGGACCCCCTGCGGTAGTCTAGAGCTCCCCATGTAGAGAACCGCCCATTTATTTCGCTCACACTGGCCGTCCCAGGCCTTATCCAGATTAGCCCAAGATAAACCGACCCTTAACTTTGATTCTTTTACGCTAAGATTGGTAAGGCGGGCTGACCCCAGGAGTTTGTCGGGCTCCTGCGGATGCTGTAGTATAAGAAGCTTTGTACGAGGAGCGATCGGCTTGATTAGTGCACAAGTGCAAAGGGCTTGTGGTTTTTCACAGTTGTCGCAATGGCCGGATGCGGCAAGTAGCTGGGCTGCAGCGCGTTGCATTGCAGATTCAGCGCGGTTCTGACTAACCTTTCTGCTTCTTTTGCCGAACCCTCTCTTGCCGGAGTACGGCCGGCGGGTGGTGTTTTTATTGCCACGTGGAACCATAGCATGCATCCTACTGTAGGCGGCCGCGGGGCTAATTCAGCCGGAGCTTTACCGCCAAAATGTATATAGTACATAGTACACGGCGCAGATAAACTATACACTTTAAAGCAAGGTTGTGCTTCGAAGTGAGCTGGAGAAGAATTATTGGATCATTAATATGCTGAAACTCGGAACTTACAGAAAGTGGCTAGGATGTAGCTGTAGCGCGGCCGCTCTGGCATTTTGTGCCGCTATTTCATTTATCACGGACTTGTCGGCGCCGCCACTTGCGGCGGCTCAAGAAGTGGACGTGTGGGACCCTATTGAGCCGGTCAATCGCGGGATCTTCTGGTTCAATGATCAGTTCGATATCTACATCTTGGAACCGGTTGCGCGGGGTTATGACGATGTCGTGCCCGACCCGATTCAAGAGGGCATCGGTAATTTTTTTGAGAATCTCCGCTACCCACGTTACTTAGTGAGCGATGTTGTGCAGCTAAAGTTCACCCAGGCCGCGGAGCATACCGGAAGATTTATCATCAATTCCACCATTGGACTGTTGGGCTTTATTGATGTGGCAAAGCATGTCGGCCTTGAGCAGCATAGTGAGGATTTCGGACTCGCATTGGCCTATTACGATGTGCCTCCCGGGCCCTATCTGGTGATTCCGATTCTCGGCCCCTCGAATCTTCGGGATGGAGTTGGAAAAGTCGTGGATTCCTTTCTCGATCCGATCGGCGCCCTTACATATACTGATGTAGATGATGATGTAGCGATCCCCGTTATTATCGGCGCCAAGATAATCGAAGCGATAGATACCAGGGCAGATCTGCTTGAAGCAGTTGAAACGGCCAAAGAAAGCTCGATTGACTACTACTTATTCACTCAAGGCGCTTATTATCAGTATCGCCGTGGTTTGCTTTACGACGGTGATCCGCCGGATGAGGAAGAGGATGATTTTTCAGACGAGCAGCCGGAGGGCGTTTCAGCGGCGGAGCCCTTACCAATAACTCCTGGTATTGCACAAGCGGTGTCTGAAGATGGTGATATGCATTAGAGCGCTCTGCTTTTGAAGAGCGTTCAAGCGAATCATAGTATGAAAACACAGGTATGACAGAGAGCAAATCCAACAACTTGGAGCCAAATGTCTTGATAGCCGACGATCATGCGGTAATTCGCAATATGGTCCGCGCTATACTAAAAGGCATTGGTATAGAGAACGTTGCAACTGCGGAGAACGGCAGCACGGCGCTGCAGCGAATTTTGGAAGGCGACATAGATTTTGTCATTTGCGATTGGAACATGCCGGTGATGTCTGGAATTGATGTTTTGAGGCGGGTGCGGGCCGATGAACGTTTTGCTAAGCTGCCGTTCCTAATGCTCACCGCCGAAGCGTATCGAGAGAACGTGGTGGAGGCGGTCAGTCTTGGAGTTTCCGATTACGTATCCAAGCCTTTCACAGCGGAAGTACTGTCAGAAAAGGTCATGAAGCTGCTCAATATGGAAGAGGGGTAGGCTGCATGTGCAGTAAGCAGACCGGATTTTGTAATATCATCAAATTTGTCTTAGAGCCGGCGCGTTCGGTATTTTTTGCTGCAATTCTCACCGCTGCTTCGGCTCCGAGTTCGTCTTGGGCCGAGGTTTGGAAGTGCGGAGGTGTATACACCAATAACTCCAGCGGAAAAGCTAATTGCAAGCCAATTGAAGGCTCAAAGGTGTGTGGAAGCTCCGGCAACAAATTTTTTGCGCCGCGCCGGATGTCAGGCTCAACTGAAGAGCCGTGCATCTCTACCGGAAGCTCAAAAAGCCCTTTTGTAGATCTCGATGCTGCCCGAAAGCTCGGGCCGCCAAAAGAGGAGCGCAAAGTTTCTAATGTCGCAGGCAATCCGCAGCCTGATAAGGGCAGCGGCGTCTCAAGCGGTGATGTAATTCCCGGCTTGCCTGAACGTGATAAGCTTGTGGAGTCGCTGGAAAAGATCGGTAGCGCATTGGGCGGAGAGTAATTAGATCACCCGCGCAGCATCGTCGCTAAGCGGGTCAAGATTGAGTTCGTTAAGTACCGAGGCTGTTTCGTTGATCGGAGCCAAAATGTCCAGCGGCTGATTAGCCTTTTGCGCCAGGGTGTCCTTGAGCGTTGTAAGCGCCGCAATTCCTGCCTTTAGTGATTCAAGCTCTTTAGTCTTGGCTTCAGCCTGGGAGACTAAGTCTTCGCATTCCTTCCTTCTGGAAGCCGCCTCCTGCAAGGCAAGCCGTGCCTCGTTGAGCGCTCTCTCATGCTTGTCGGCCTCCTGCTTCACTCTGTCCTGCTCCTCGGCAGCTTGCGTTGCGAGCCTTTCCGCAGCATTTTTTTCCTCTTCCCGCTGCCGTCTGGCAATATCGATCATGTCCTTAAAGTGCTGACTTTGCTGCTCTGAATCTTGAAGTTTATCAAGAAGCTCTGTAAAGACTGCCTCGCTTTCAATCGGGACATCGAATTTCTGTCTATCATGCCGGGCGGAGGCTAACCTCTCGGCGGCCGACCTGGCCTGCTCGGCCGCAGCTTGATGGGCTTTCTCAGCGTCACTTACATCGTTCTGCTTATCCTTTTCGTTGTTCAGGAGACCCTTGAGCTTGGCGGAAGCACCATTCAGTCTGTCGGCCTCTTCCTGCGTAGCCTGCAGAGCGGCGGCAAGGGCTGAGACGGCCTGTTCAATCTCTTCGCGATGTTTTTTGTGCTGGGCGCCGAATGCGATGGCAGCATTTATCTGCAGCATGCTGAAGAGCAGGTCGTAATTACAAAAAAAGGCGATTTCAATTGTTTGAGTTGGTCCATCAGGCAAGCTGCTGTCTGCAACGATCGCGACTCCCGTTTCGGCCGAATCAGCAGGCAGCTCGTATGTCACTTTTTGAGGTCCGTCAGGCGCGGCAACTATCTGCAAGAAGTTCGACGCAGTACTTGCGGCAAAGGAAGATGAAATTGCTTTGTCAGTCGATTGAATCAGCCATCCGTTGGGGAGCTGTGCAGCTACCTGCTGCAATTTACCGGAGTTCATCCGAATATTCAGCTCATGCTGGATGCTGCGAAGTTCGGAAGATTTTAGCTGCTTACTGAAAGGTTCAAAGTCCGTCCTCTCGACATTTGACCAAGCGAAGACCATCCCCTTCAAGCGGTCACGGGCACTTTCAGGCTTTTCCCAGCTCACTCCCTTTAATTTCAGGTTGAGCGCATAGCCGCGAATGGAGGTCGATTCATCCATAACCGACCCCGAGAGCTGCCCTGCGACGGAGGACGCCGAGTCGAGTTCAAGCGCAACTTTTTGCTTTCCGTTCGCGCAAGGTAACTGAAGGAGGATATCGGACGAAGTACCCTTGACCCTTACTGATGCGGCATCTTGACCTATGATATGTAAGACACTATTGTCTGCTTGCAAATCGACTGATGCCCCGCTTCTTACCCGCAGAGGAGTAACTACGCCATGCGAGAAAGTTCCGTTAAGCCGTACGAATTCGCCTTCTTTGGCAAGTTCCTTAAATAGTTCTTGCTGATGAGGTATCGCACTGCCGGAAGGAGTCTTAGGATTGCTTGCGGCAAGGCGCTCTATGGTCTCTTTGCGCTTGGATAAATCTCCTTCGGTTATACTTACTTCAACCTCGAAGCCTCCGCGACTTTTCCATTTAACAAGCAATTCATCTTGTCCTAGATGAACGGTGACATCGCTATGGGGGGGCTTGGGATGGTGTGATGGGTTAGAGGCTGGAGTTGGAGCCATATAAATCTTCAGCTAATTAAGGCAATTCTAGCAGTTGGAGGCCGCTAGTCAAAAAGCAGAAATGTCGCTTATCCGCCTGAACTTCTAAAGATTTTTGACCGGAGTGCTCCAATGACTTGGAGGCTTTCCGTCAGTTCACGAGAGCTCATTAGCCGCGCTGCCGCCGGATAAATCATTGCAAAGAGAATTAGACGGGAAACTTGAGCAGCTCCTGCTTGCGGCAGATACTGCTTAACCGTCAAATCAGCTGCTATTGCAATGGCGACGGCAGCAGCAGCGCGCACACTTGCGCTTGTAAATGCACCAAACTGCACCTGATTCGAGCGTCGTTTGAATATCGCGAGCATTAGCAGAAAGGAAATCGTAGAAGAGAGGCTGGAAGCCAACGCTAGTCCGGCGTGCTGCAGGTTAAACGATGGAAAGACCTGGAGCAGCGGAGCCTGCAAGGCCGCCGCGAACTGTGACAGCGCTGATGATTCTACAGACTGCAGGCGGCCCATAAACAAAAGTGCAAAGAAGACATTTAGAATGAGAGTGAAGATTCCCACCACGGTGGGAGTAACGGTGTCCTTGCCCGCTATAAAAGCACGGGAGATCATAGAGTGACAGCTGATTCCCCAAGCTCCTATGGCGAAGCCCTGAACCGCCAGTGCAGTCATGGCAGTGTCGTCCGACGTGAATGCGCCGCGTTCGAACATCCAAGCGATAAAAGGCTCTGCAAAAATGAATAGTACAGCCGCCACGGGGATTATGAAAAAGCTTGTATAACGCAAGGAATTGATCAAACTGGATGAAAACTTCGTATCGTCTCCTGCCGCACGTGCCGTTGAAAGGGCAGGCAAAAGCACCGAAGCCAGGGCGATTGAAAAAATGCCGATCGGCAACTGAGAAAGACGGTCCGCATAAAAAAGCCAGGAGACACTTCCCATACCAAGTATTGAAGCGAAGAGTGTGTTCAGGAACTGGGAGAGCTGATAAACACTGGCTCCCACCAGGGCCGGAGCCATAAGAACAGTTAGCTGCCGAATGGCGCTATTCCGCAGACTAAAACTCGGACGGAGAGTAAAGCCCGACCTCGACAAAGCCGGCAGCTGTACCAGCACTTGCACGGCTCCTCCTACAACGACTGAGTAAGCGAGAATTTTTACAGCCGCGGCGCCAGTAAAAGCCGCAGCTATGAGAGCTCCCGCTATCAGGACCAAATTCATGACTACCTGTGCGAAGGCCGCCGCTCCGAAGATTTGAACGGTATTGAGAGCGGCATTGAGCATGGCAACCAAACTGACGAAAATGATGTAAGGAAGCATTAGTCGAGTTAGCAGCACACACAGCGAGAAAACCTGCGGGTCACGAAGAAAGCCCGGTGCCATAATTCCCACGATAAAATCCGCAAAAACTATACCCGCGATGGAGAGCGCGCAAGTAATGAACAATATGAAACCAGTGACAACTGCAAGAGTACTTTGCGCCTGCGAGCGCCCCTGTGAAAGGCTATCCGAAAAGACCGGGACGAAAGCAGATGTTAGAGCGCCCTCCGCCACGAAGCTTCGTAGTAAATTGGGAATTCGAAATGCGACGAAGAAGCAGTCTGAAAGTGACCCTGCACCGAAGATGCGCGCCAGCAATAAATCGCGCACGAAGCCGAATACGCGACTTAGCAGCGTTAGCGACGCAACAACGGAGGTGCCTCTTAGCAGGCTGCCGGATGTAGGCATGGTGAATTAAAAAGGCGGTTTACGATATGAATTAGTCCTATTCGAAAGTAAGATTTTTCCGCTGGGCTGACAAGCTACTGAAGCGAGGCCGAACTAATCAGGCTTGGCGTGGTCCAGCGAACAGGTTGTCATGCGCCGCGGCAGCGGTCTAAAGTAACTGGGCGGGCTATATGCGACTAAAAGTTACTCACGCCTTAGCTTCTATTTTGAACTGGATGCAAGACATTTTTATTCTTGCTCTGTCTGGGTACGTGCTTCTTGGTCTAATTTATTCGGTACTTCCCATAGTAGTAATTCAAACTTCCAACATTAGGGAGAGGGACTCGTTTTTCAGTAGTCTTAGACGGACTACGCACCTTCCGGCCGGCGAGATCGTTCTCGAAACCTTTGCTAGGACCGTCCCGGCTCTGAATAAGTTCAAAGCCGAAGAATATGCTATTGTTGAGCTTCTAAATGAAAGCCTTGAAGGGCACAGCGCGCTTACGTTCCATCTCACTGCAAATATTCTAACTTTCTCCGTCTTGGGATTTCTTTGCGGTCAGCGGAGGTTGGTGCTTGGAGCCTTTCCACTCCCGTTGATTTTGGCATATCCGACTACAGCATTAATATATAGTCCTATCTACAGTACTTTATATTATAAGGGATTCGATATTCGAATAATCCTTGCTGCACAGTTCGTTTTAATGTTTATGGGCGCGATGATCGGCAGTATTTCTCACGGGCAGGTAAAGCGGTTGTAGAGGCGGGTAGGAAACGCCGCTACCGAATCATGAATCTGCATGCGACTTTATAAAGATCAGAGTCTAGGTGTACCTGCCGAGTGATAATCTCTCCTTCGTCGGGCACCACCGTGCGCAGATCCTGATGTCCTATCTTGTCGAAATCCCGAGTCACAATAACCCCGCTTTTACCTTGCAGCATTAACTGTACTGCACCGTATCCTAGGAACTTCGTATACTCGATGTCGAAAGCAATTGGGTCATGGCAGCGTAGCTCATATCCTATATTTTTGGCGTTAATCTTGGTCTTAATCCCCAATTCGCCGAGCTGTTCTTTAAGAGACGGCATAAGAACGTCGTCCAGTTCAACTTGAGAGTAGGCAAGACGTCCTATCTCGTCGCGTGGAGCATTTTGCAACACATCACTTGAGGAAGGATCAATGCATTCAAGCACTCCTTCGGCCACGATTATAATACCATAGGGCCTTTTCATCTCGAATCGCTTCTTGATGGCTGCTGCAATTATTGCCGATATGTCGCGGGGAGTAACCGAGTATCGCGCGAACTCCTCTGGGATCAATGTCAGCATTGCTCCCGAAGTTAATCCCAGTCCCAGCGCCAGAAAGCCGGCCTTGCGGCCCATGCTCGAAATCAGAAAAAAACTTTTGGTCGTCTTTGCATCCACAGAAAGGGTATGGAGAATCTTAGCGCCGGCGTCAAGCGCAGTTTCAAAACCGAAGCTGGGGTACTTGTTAGCAAGAACCAGGTCATTGTCTATGGTCTTCGGTATATGAACCACTTTAATGCCCGGAATGTGCCGCAACAGTTCACGGCTTAAGAACGCGCTGCCTTCTCCTCCGATCACAATAAGCTTATCGATCTTGTGACGTTGGAAAGAGGAAACAAGCCGTTCACGTCCTGCTGGATGTTTGAAGGGATTAAATCGTGACGAGCCGAGAATGGAACCACCGGAGTTGAAGATGGTAGAGACGTCAGGTATGGTCAGTTCTACGCAGGAATCCGATTTATCCGAATAGGCCCCCTTAAATCCATCAAGGAATCCTATAACACCGTACCCGGATTTGTTGGCTTCAATGACGGCGGAGGCAATTACTGAATTGATTCCTGGAGCCGGGCCGCCGCTTACGATTATTCCAAACTTTCCATCCTTCCCGGCTGCGTGAGGCATGTCTTTTCCAGATCTGTTGCGAATACCTTTACAATACAGAGCCAAAGGTTACTACGATGGCCCACCGTTTACCAGCCAAACACCTTGTGATACCCGTAGCTCTTAGCTCTCACCAGGCGCTTACCAGTTCAGAGTGCTGGCAGGCGGAGGTTAATTTTGCTAATAATTCTACATAGCGGCGCGTTGTTTGTAACGAGGGGCCGCTTGATGCGGCTCACGAAGACGGATAGTAGCTATTGTAGATTGGTCAAATCCAAGTTCGATTGAGTTTCACTATCATTTAAACTCCTTGAATAATCGTCGGAGATTTATGGCGGATCGGTGCTTTAAGCGTTTGTTCTTTGCAGCAGCAGTACTTCTAGTCCCTTTCGGTGCTCACGGAGAGGACCCGGATGGTTCGGTTCGCCCCGATATGGCGGCAGTTTTTAGCGCCTTCAAAGATCTTCAGAAATACATGGCGAGTCCGGCACGCTTTCACTCCGCCGAGAATGAGACGGAGATCTCCCGCCTTTTGAAGACTATGAGCACCCGCTTTCATAAAGTTGAGCGATTAGACAGTAAGTACGCGAAGGAGCCCGGATTTGCATCGACGATTAAAATCACCAATGACATGCTGGATGATGTTAAGAACCGCTTTTCTGAAGGTAATAAAGAATATGCACTTTGGCGGCTAAGAGCATCCTACAGCTATTGCGTGTCTTGCCATGCGCGATATGAACTGAGCTCCGAGTACTACGATCCGGGAGCGCCTCTCACAGGACTTAACAGTTTTGAGAAGGGGGAGTTCTATATGGCTACCCGCCAGTTTGAAAAGGCTAAGGACGCTTTTCTCACTGCGGTTACAGACCCGGCTCTGAAAATCAAACGTATGGATGCGTTGCGCAATTGGCTCGTAATATATGTCAGAATCAGCCCGGATCCGTTGGAAGCGATTCATCAAATCAATAAAATTCGCAACAGCAGTAATGTATCTCAGTATGAAGACAACGAGCTTAAAGCGTGGCTGTCGTCTCTGCGCCGCTGGCAGAATGAGAGTAAAGTGCAGATCGAACCTCTTCGCAAAGCGGAGCACCTAATTGCGCAGGGGGTTGCATTGGACGACTCTATTGCGGACGCAAAAGGGGCAGTCGAATTGCTGCGCGGCACGGCCATCCTTCATAAGCTGATGGAGAGCCGAGGCGGCGAGGGAGACAGAAATAGGGCACGTATTCTTTATCTGCTCGGCCTCGGTTATAGCCATTTGCCGTCTTTTTTCGCCTACGAGCTGCCAGAGGTGTTTTTAGAGCAGTGCATCCGGGATTATCCGGGAACCAACGAATCAAAGCTGGCATTCACTCTCTATCGTGAACTCATTAGCCTCGGCTATACGGGAAGCGGCGGCACCAGGCTGCCTGCAGACGTGCAACTGAAGTTAAAAGAACTTTACGATATCTCCCATCAGGAACCCAGGATGAGGGATACCGTGTGAGCGTGGATCGAGCCGGTCTTGTGTGTTCTTATCGCACCGTTATCGCTGAACTCTTTGTTCAATTATCTGCCTCATGCCTCGATCGTTATTCCAATGTGGCCGACATTCTCAAAATACAAAGAGCCTGACGAAGGCGGCTTAGCTTCAATAAGAGAAAGAGCTAATTAACTAAGATGGCGGCGAGGTCAGTGCGCATGAGTAAGACGATCCTTCTCCTAGCGCCGAATCTAATTTGATTGTGCTGGAACGGTAAGAACAGGGCATTGCGCTTCCCTTACCACCCGCTCGGCCACGCTACCTATTAGCAAGCGGGAAAGTCCGCTGCGCCCGTGAGTGGCCATGATGATGAGATCCGCCTTATGATTACGAGCAAAGTTGAGAATCTCATAACTGATCGAGTTGGTAGAATCGATGAGGTTTGCTTCAACCTTGGAGCCGGCAAAATATTTGGTACGCATATCATCGAGCTGAGCAGCGAGCTTTTGATGAATCTGTTTTTCCAGCTCAGGGTCAGGGAATACCGGAAAGTCCATTGAATAGATCATGGCTGTTTGAAGAGGATTCTCTTTTATAGCCAGTAAATGGATCTTCGCGCCGAATGCCTGCGCTAGCCTTGTAGCCAGCGGAAACGCGGCTTTAGAAGCTTCGGAAAGGTCGGTTGTCACTACGATATTTTGCATGCAGGCATGATGTTAGCAGTAGTACAGCCTGGGTTCAAAGAAATTCTAGCTGCAGTTGCCCTAAAGATGATAGGCAACAATCCGGTCCTGCCGAGCCTCGATTATTTGGATCTCATGCACGGATGAACATAAAGAAGAGGTTTATCGAACCGAGCTATCGGGCTAATATACATGAAATGAATGATTTTACCGAAGGGATCTCCTTGGTACTATGATATTCGGAAAGCGCCGCAAGTATAAGTTGCCGAAGTTTCCAGAATCGGTCGAGAAAAATTTTAAGTCCTATTGCGAGATCGCCGATCCGGAGGCAGTTCCTCGCTTGCTCCAGGAACTTGAGGACTGTTTGAGCCTGCTTCAGCAGATGGCAGAAAAGAATCCGCGCGTCGACTTCGACGTTGCCAAGCGTCTTGCGGAGGTATCACGAGCTTTACTTAGAGATTACCAAAGCTTCGGCCTTAGAGAACGCGGCCTCATAATAGGGGCGGTGCGTTACTTCGCTGTCCTCGACGACTCGGTGCCCGATGATGGCTTTGCGACCGGATTCATTGATGACATCCAAGTGATGAATCATGTACTGGAAGAGATCGGAAGGGAAGAGATGGCGCTGCCGGTTAAGTAAGGCGCCTGAGCCTAGAAATTAGGCACGGTGAAGTAGCCAAAAAATGGAAAAAGGCGGGAGAGAGCGATAGCCCTCTCCCGCCTTTGCAGTTACCGCACTGCTCAAAGCGCTATTTCTTGGCGAGCCAGCGGTCAATTATTTTCTTGAAGTGTTGGAGCGGATAGGCTCCCTTCACAGCCACGCCGTTCACGAAGAATCCGGGTGTACCCGTGATGTCGTGTTTCTCAGCAAGGGCCACGTCCGCTTTAATCTGCTCTTCAATTGCGGGGTCATTCATATCTGTTTTGAATTTCTCGACATCTAAACCCAGCTCCTTTGCAGCCTGTTCATAGTATTGTGGATTGAGCTTCTGTTGATTCGCAAAAAGCTTGTCGTGCATCTCCCAAAATTTCCCTTGTTTTCCTGCAGCCAAAGCAGCTTTTGCCGCCGGTGTAGCTTGTGGGTGCATGGCGAGAGGCAGATTCTTGAATACCAACTTGACTTGGTTGGGGTACGCCTTCATTACCTCGTCCATTACATTAGCTCCGCGCTGGCAGAAAGGACACTGAAAGTCGGAAAATTCGATAATGGTGATCGCTGCGTTTGCCGGGCCCTTTGTGGGACTGTTACCGATCTCGAGCTTTACTGGGTTCTTAAACTGCTCTTCTAGAAGAGCACCTTCTCTTTCCTGAGCCTGCTTTGCCTGCCGCATCTGCATCTCTCGGAAGTACTTCTCTGCAGCCATGCCGATACGCTCTTGGCCTCTTTCCGACTCGAGGTACTTTTCGATCTGTTCCTGAAATTTCGGATCAGCTTTGGCGGGGGACTTCTCTGCATAGCAGTTGATCGCATATACGGACGAAGCACCCGCTAGCAGTGCGGCTGAGAGGCAAGATTTGATACGGGACATTATTATTTCTCCTAATCTGGATTAGTCACATCGATCTTCGATCATCATCCTGCTTCTGCGTTGAAGACAGAGCGGAACTCCCTAAAGCCGTTATTGATCGCGTCCACGATCCTAATAATAATAAGGCTTTATAATCGACTGGTGGAGCATACTGCGTTTTTTCACCATGAACAAGCTCGTCTTTCAAGTGGGCATGTAGCGAACTTGAGCGCGAAAGGCTCGGAGAACTTGAAAGTGAGCGGGTAAGCGATTCATGCCTTGAGAAGAGGTTCGTTGCGCATCACTGAAGTGTTGCTACAGGCCGAAAGAATTGATTTTGCTGGCTCTTTTCTATAGGATCGCCCCAGTTTTGTATTCCCCTAATTGCCTGTATGCAACTTAAGGATCTTGATTTCACGGCGCTAGAAGCGTCGCTACAGCACCAGTTTTCGCTTGTATCTAGTGCTCCCGACCTGGAAGTTTTCCGGCGTGACTGGCTTGGGAAGGAAGGCACTATAAAAGTCCTATTTAAGCAGCTCCGGGATATTGAGCCGGAACGGAAAGCCGAATATGCAGCACAGTTAAACTCGATAAAGGAGCGAATAGAGGGCTTCGTTGCCACGAGGGAGGTGGAGCTTAGGGCTGATAAGGTTAAAGTGGCGTTGAGTGCCGAGCGGCTTGACCTGTCTCTGCCGGCGATATTTCCGGGACTTGGACGAACCCATCCGGTTACAAAAATTGAACGGCGTATTGCAGAGATTCTCAGACCCTTCGGCTTTGAGAACGTTCAAGGCCCCGAGATTGAGAAAGAATACTACTGCTTTGATTCGCTGAATATACTTCCGCACCATCCTGCTAGAGACATGCAGGACACCTTTTATACCGAGAATCAACATGTATTAAGGACACATACAACGTCCGTGCAGGCGCGCGTTCTGGAGGAGAGCGGAAAGCGCCAAGGGGGCCGGCTTCCAGTTAAGGTTGCTTCTTTCGGCCGTACTTACCGGAATGAGACCGAAGATGCTTCGCATCAGGCGATGTTTCATCAGTTTGAATTGGTATGGGTGGACAAGGGGCTAACCCTTTCGAACCTGATGGCGTTGATCTCTCATATCCTACGCGAACTATACGGCAAGAAAAGGAAGATCCATTTTGTTCCTAAATATTATCCTTACACGGAACCGAGCTTGGGCCCGCAGATAGACTGTACCATCTGCAAGGGAGGCGGCTGCCCGGCTTGCGGCGGAGCAGGCTGGGTGACTGTGGGAGGCTCGGGCATGGTTCATCGAAAGGTGTTGGAGGAGTTTGCCTATGATCCCTCCGTCGTATCCGGATTTGCGTTCGGGCTTGGCACTTCCAGGCTTGCAGCTCAAACCATTCAAGTACCGAAGCTCAAGATGATATATGAGAACGACCTACGAATTTTAAAGAACGTTTGATGAAACTCCCCATTGCTTTACTTCAGAAATTTATCGACCTGCCGGAGAACGATGTTGATCTCCTACGGCGAGTTTTTGATGATCTCGGGCTGGAAGTAAAGGCCGTAGAAGGCGCCGCCGACCAGGCGGTATTTACGATAGAAACTCTTGCAAATCGCGGAGATCATCTCAGTGTGGCCGGCATTGCAAGAGAGATCAGCGCAAGATACCTCTCCGCCGTTCGGCAGCCTGCAATCGCTCCTGAGATATCGGACCGCAAGACGTCAATCCCAGTTCGCAATTTGACTGACAAATGCCTTCGGTATGCATTGATGGAATTAACCCTTCCACCGCGAATGCAGCTGCGCCAGGACGTAGCATCATTTTTGGATGCCGGCGGAGGGAAGCATGCGATAGTTGATCTGCTTAACTATGTGCAGCTGGAACTCGGACAACCGATGCATGCCTTCGACAAGGAGAAAGTGGAAGGAGAGGTGGTTATAGAGCTCACTCAAAAAGAGGAGGTCGTTGACGCGCTCGATGGCCGGCAATACAAGGTTCCTCCGGCTTCGATAGTTATAAAAGACAAAAAGAAGATACTGGCAGTTGGGGGAGTAATCGGATGCTCTAATAGCATGGTGACCGCCCAGACAGAGCGAGTGCTAGTTGAATCGGCGGCATTTGACCCCATTTCAGTTAGGAAGACGGCCAGATCGATGGGTATTGCCACCGAGGCATCTCAACTTTTCGGACGCGGCAGTGACCGGGAGATGGTGATCACCGCACTGAAGCGGCTGCTTGGACTGTGCGCCGCGACAGCTGGAGCCAAAGATGATGGCTCAGCTCATGTTCTCGGTTTGACTTTAGTGGACGGCGCTGCATTGGAGAAGCGGCGGCTGAATCTAGATATCGGCCTTATCCGCAAGCATATGAATTTGCCACGTCTCGAAGCTGTAGAGGTGGCAGCTCGTCTAAAGCATCTCGGTTTTTCGGTTCAGACCGGCGAGGGTGACAAAGAGTTGACGGTTACAGTGCCGTCATGGCGGTTATGGGATGTCGACTCCTTTCAAGATCTGATCGAAGAATTTGCGCGTAGTCACGGCTACTCACGAGTTAAGCAGGTTTTGCCCCCGCTTGATTACGATCTTCCTTCTCCTTCGCCTATGGAAGTTCTAGTCGACCGAATTGAAGCAAGTGTGTTAGGCAGCGGCTTTTCTGAAGTAATTACGAAGGGATTCTATTCTGCATCCGATGTAGCGATGCTGGGCAAATTATCGCCGGAATTGGCGGCGCAGCATATCGGTGTGATCAATGCTGTTGAAAGCAATTACTCACACATGAAGATCACCAACCTTATTCATCTTGCCAGACTCGCCGAATCCAATCATAGAAAAGGTGTGCTCTCCGTTAAGGTTTACGAACTTAGCCGGCTTTTCAATGCGAAAGAGAATTCGGACGGTCCGTACGAGTATGAGAGGGATGTTTTGACGCTGGCTGCGTCCGGCCGGTGGAATGAGAATGAGTGGCGCAAAGCCGAGAGCCGGGACCAGTCCGCTTACTTATTCAAGGGAGTGCTTGAGTCAGTATTCGCGGCCCTTGGGCTACGGCTGGAAGTTCAAGCGGCGCGTTATCCGTTGCTTCATCCCGGAGTACAAGCTGAGATTGTGATAGGAAAGGAGAACGTAGGCCGATTTGGATTGATACACCCTGATTTGAAAGAGGAGCTCGAGCTTAAGAGCGATCTCTTTTATGCCGAACTGGACATTAACTCGTTGTCCCGTTCCATGAGGGACGGTTCATACCGGGAGGCTTTTGAATACCCGTCCGTGCGGCGCGATTTGACTCTCAAGGTTGAACCTGAAAGGTTAGCCTCGCAAATAAGTAAAATGATCTTTTCCTGCGGCGCTGCTCTTCTTACTGACGTTAGTATCGTTGATGATTTCCGCAAGCCGGAAGAAAATTTCCGCCGCACTACCTTCAGGCTTACCTTCCAAAGCGGCGAGCGTACACTGGAAACGCCTGAAGTGGACCGTGAGATTGACCTGATTCTGAACGAACTTCGTCAGAAACATTCAGTCGAGATTAGCGCGTGACAGCTTCGGCAGTGATGGAACTTCATGTGAAGATTTTCGGTACCGTGCAGGGGGTGGGGTTCCGTGCATGGACAGCCCGTACCGCCAAAGGAAAGGGCCTTTGCGGGTGGGTGCAAAACTGCGCGGACGGCTCGGTGGAAGCGATACTTCAAGGAGAGCAAGAAGTTTTGCAAGAGATGTTGGAAGAGCTTAAAACGGGCCCAACATACGCCATAGTCGACCAGGTAGAGAGTGAGTGTCGCACGGCCCCTAACCAGCTTAATGGATTCGAGATTTTGCGATAATTCCACGCGCATCGGGGACCTCTAAAGCATCTTTGTTCTGCTAAATGAGCATAACCTCTGTATAACCCGTAAACGGAAGGTTTTGTCTTCTAAGGTAGTCATGTCAAGTCACCGAAACTGTGCTATCGCTGTGGCACAAGGCCCGGCTTTACACGCCGTAGATCTGCTCAAAGAGGGTGAGCAAGTCGCTTCCCGATATACAGTGGTGCGATTTCTAGGCAAAGGCTCCTTTGGCACCGTCTACGAATGCACCGATTCAATGCTTGCAGATGTTGCAGTGGCCGTGAAGCTCTTTTCACGCGCTGTATTAAAGAACCATAAACGATCAAAGCGCATACATCAGGAGATGCTTGCTTGCCAGCGGGTGAACCATCCCAATGTGGCGGCATTCTATGACTGCATACAGACCGAATCCGTTGTGGGTTATAGTATGGAGCTGGTTGACGGGTCCTCATTCGAGGAGCTAATTGCCGATCGTTCAAACCTTAGCGCGAGGGAAATGGTGCGCGTAATGAAGCAGCTATTGCGCGGCATGTCGGCAATTCATAAGACGGGAATTGTTCATCGCGACGTGAAGCCATCAAATATACTGCTCACCCGGCTAGGGGAGGTTAAGATCTCTGACTTCGGCATTGCAAATCACCAGCTGCCGGAAGCTCAGGAGGGAAGCTGCATTGAGGGAGTGGCGAAGCTTTCAACCGATGCCCGTGTCATGAAGTGCAGCATGGCTGGCCGAATAGTCGGAACCCCTTTGTACCTTGCACCCGAGTATATCGCGGAAGGAGTTTTCGATCTGCGCTCGGATTTGTATGCCGTGGGCGCTGTTATGTACGAACTGCTTACCGGGCGCGTTCCACATTGTTACGCAACGCTGCCGGAGCTATTTCTTAAGAAGGTCGAAATGGACCCGGAGCCGCCAATCACAATCAATCCGGCCTGCACGCAACCGCTAAGTGAGATAACTATGAAGCTCCTTTCCCGAGATCCAGCACAGCGCTTTCAAAACGCTGATGAGGTAGAGAGGGAGATACTGAAAATGGAACAATCCCAAGAGAAGCGTGCCCGAAAAACTACCGATCGCCATTTAGTGGGAAACCTATTCGAAGTGCATCGCAACATCGATGCAAGCGGCAAAGTAATCGCCCACGATGACACAGAGGGTGTTCCGGCTCCCCGCCCGCAACGAGGAACATCCACTGCTCTTACGTCCAAGTATGAGGATCCTACGCTGCCGCGCAATAGTGGCCCCACCTTGCTACCTTATTTGAATATAGGAATTGCCTTTGCGGTTCTAGCGGCATTGCTCGGGCTCTCATGGGAAAGGCTCGCGAAGCCCGTTGAAGCCCCTGTTTCAGCAATCGCGGCACACGCCCCTGTAGTGCATGACTATGATCAAAGCGTTCCGCGCTTTCATGGACCAGCGGAATCGAAGGCGACTATAATACGATCAATGCAGGACGCCAGGCGGATGCGAGAAGGTGATGACAGCCATCTTCCTTAGATGCTACCGCTAAAATCTTTGCTACACGTCCGCTCTTTGTGCCATAATTCCTCGGTCAGCAATGTAGATTCCGTTATGATGCAGCAAGGATGGACGCCACCACGCGCATGGTCCTCCGTATGGAAAGGGACAAGCGCTGACGGCAAACGGCAGATGGAGCTTTACTGGAATCCTAAAGGGGAGACCATTGTTGCGGCTGTGCAAGGATTAAATAGCCGCTTTCAAGTAGAGCTCCCCCGCAGTCAGCAGTTCAAAGGCAAGGCGTTTAGTGTATATAAAAGTCTGCCTCCAGAGGCCATAGACAAAATCTCTGCGCTATACAGAGGCTTGACGTCTCAGTCTCCGCTTGAAGATGCGTCGCTGCCGGAAGGAACTTTGAGCCCTGCAGAGATTCCATTGCCGCACCTTGTTCATAATCCAAGAAACGGCATCCATCGCCGTCACATAAAAAGGGTTTGATTATTTCCTCGGCATTATTTCCCGGGCAGGGTCGATTCATCCTGAAAGGCTGGCCGGCGTAGAGCAGGGCCTGTAACATGGTATCTGTAATCGGCGGAGGTATTTCTCCCCGCCGTAAGGCGGTTCTCCCGGCTTCTGATTGCGGAAACTGCCCGCGATTTGACTGTTTCTTTCGAGAACGGCTGCTTACCTTTTTCGTTAATGCGATCAGGCGAGGAACTCCACCATTTTACGGTTTCCTTCATCATTCTTTGCGTCCTTTGGATGGTGTTTGCGAGATTAGATTTTAAGGCCCAGCAGCAAATATACGAAACTCTATAAATTTCGTCCGTAAGAGAGGCGTCTTGATCGGCTTTGCAAAGCGCCACTTCGCAGGAAAACCTGGTGAAGTGCTTGTTGCCATTGAGAAACCGCTGCAAGCGATCTAGCTCCTTGTCGGTAATTGTATTCGGATGCAGACATACCGTGAAGACTCCGCACGGCATCCACTTGGCCCTCGAAAGCTGTTGAGGGACACTTGCAATTGATCGGCATCGGATAGAACTTAATGAGATCCCGTCTGAGATCGCCTTAAATCCACACTGCTCGAGGGCAAGGATTGTATTCATGTCAAATGAATGAGAAGGAGCGAACCAGTATTCAGTAAAAATTCCATTGGCGTTCAGTATCTTTTTGCCTTGCCGTATAAGATGGACCTGCTCTTGCAAAGGGAGCCCGGCAAATTCGCTTTTCTCTTTGAAACCATATCGGCGGCCAAGTATTGAGCACTCCGGCGCCGGGTGCAGAATATGACGGTAACCATGCTGCGCCACTTCGACGATTTTCTGCTCTTGAAGCCGGCGAATGGCTTCCCAGAAATTCGGCGCCGGAGGCTGGCACATTAATGCGGGATCCCGATTGTCAGGCACTACTCCAATCAGTGGGCAGACGCCGTGGTGCCTGAAGATTCTCAGCAACTCCCAGAAACGGTCCCAACACATCGTCGGGGTAATGTCATCCATGCGGAAAAGATAACGTGCTTTCAACTTATTCCCCGTTTAAGCCTCAAGAGAATCCCTCCAAGTACAGAGTTAGGCACGTAGCCGGTAAATTCGGTTACCGGCTCTCCCCCCAATTCTAATTTGAAACGGGCGATAGCGGCCTTTTGTGGATCGGAATCTCCTTCCGCCACTCCCCCTAGATCATAGTGCCGGTACCCCAGCTCTTTGAATTTCAAAATTTCGTGCCAGTGAAGCAGACGGTTTGCCCGGCCAATCATGTTTCGCTGCGAACTATCCTGCTCGGCTCTAAAATGGGACGCGGAGTACAAGAGCCGCGCGCGTAAGAGTTCATTATCGACGATGTATGCGTGCATGCATAATGCCCTTTGATTTTTGTCTTTAACCCACGATAGGGCCAGCGAATCAAGTTTACTCAGCGCTGCAAGCCTCCTGCGATTACAAGCAGAGAGGCCTTTTTGCGATGCAAAGTCGTCGTAATAGACGGCAAATTGTTTGATCTGCATTTCGTCCGGGGAAGTAATGAGTTGCGGTTCGAGCCCCTCTCTTTCAGCACGCTTTATTTTATAGCGCGCGCCGCTAGAGATACCGGCAAAAAGCGCACCCTCATCCAGAGAAAGGTTAATCAATTTAGTTTTGAACGGCGCCAGTCCGCGATATGGAGTTTCAGACTGCACAAAGTAGCAGACAGCCGCCCCTCCCTGATAAGCGTTAGGGCTTGCCGCGAAAAAGACATCACTTACGGACGCCCCAAACTTATTCTGCGTTATCGTGATCATCGTAAGGATCCTATGGTAATTTCTACATGGAGACTTGTGCGCTTCTAAATTGAGAAGGCCGTCACATTTTAATTGAGGGCGGGCGTTCTCCAATGATCGGGCTCATCCCTAATCAACTCTAGTACTGATACAACTTCTCTATTTGGAGCTAGATCACCGCGACCCAAAAGGGGAACCGGGCCTAACTCACCAATTCCCACAAGCAAGGAATTCCAATGTCGGCATCGAATCAGCAGATGTACATGGCCTATTCAGCTCCAGAAACAGCACAGCCTGTCAAGAACAGCCATTTGGAGCGGCTTAAGCCTAGTCAGTTGTTGCCATACTTAACGGAATGGCAAACATTCAGCTACTCTGCGGCCCATCGCCAACCATTCTTCCAGCCTTATTGGTTCAAGAATTTTGCAGAGGCGTTCGAACCTGACGCAACCATAGCGCTTTTAGAGGCCAAAGCCGACACCAGGTTGATTGCAATCTTGCCTCTTGTCGAGAGTGAGCGGTTTCTTAGGAAGATCCCCGCTAGAGTTTTACGCAGTCTCTCGGGAATTCACTCTTGCCGCTTTGACCTAGTCAGTGGTGAGGAGAACCGCGAAGTAGCAATTGAAAGGTGCTGGCAGACATTGAAGGACGATGGCTTATGGGAGGTTATTGAGGCGTTGGATGTGCCGAAGGGAGGAGCATTCGAGGAGATGTTGCGAAGCGCCGCCCGGGACGGCTACCCGGTAGGGATTTGGCCCACACGAAAAAGTCCCTTCCTTCCCATACCGGCCGATCCGGGCAACCCCTTCGCTAACTGCCCCGCTGAATATGAAGGCACTAGGTCGAGGTTGAAGGCCAAGCGGCGCAAGCTTCATAAGCAAGGCGCTCTTACTGTCGATATAATCGCTGACGAATGCCAGCAGGCTGTAGATCAGTTCTTTACCCTCGAGGCGTCCGGGTGGAAGGGGCGTAAGGGCTCCGCCATTAAAGGAAATACGGTGCTAGAAAGGTTCTATCGCGGGGTCGCCGAAAGCGCCGCGCGTAGCGGGAATCTGCGAATGTACCGAATGACCTTGAATGATGAGCCGATAGCAATGCAATTCGGCTTATTGATGGATGACCATTACTACATTCCCAAAATTGCTTATAGTGAGCGTCACGGGAAATTCTCACCGGGTCTATTGCTGATGGAGGACGTGATTACGGACCTATCGCAGCGCGGAATAAAGGAGCTCGATTTTCTGGGCCCCCGCATGGAGTGGAAATGCGTGTGGACCTCGCATGTGCGGGAGCACGCCAACCTTTATATATTTCGCAAGGGACTAAAGGGGCGCTTGCTTCATTCTTTTGGTTTTCGAGCTGCCAGCGCGGCTCGCAATGTGCGCATGAAATTTTTCGGCGACGAACAGGAATTCTAAAATCGATTCGATCTTAGGAAGATGCCGAGCTGTACACCCGCAGTCCGCGGCCCCAGATGAAGACCATTAAGCCGAAGAATCCCACGCTCAAGGCTACCGCGTATGAAAACTCTAACCATGATAAAGAGCCGAAAAACCAGCGAGCCGGAAACGAAGTAATGACTATAAACGGCAACAGAGTAGTGAAAAGCAGGTGCGTCAAGCCGCGGAAAATTACTTCCGGCCTCTCACTGACTTGCTCAAGACTCATATAAAGCATGTGAAATCCTAGATCTGAATGAGTCCAGAAGACCGGGAGTACCGTAAACATTCTCATCGCGGTCATGAGAATAAAGCCATTGGCTAACAGAAATAAAAATCCCGCCAGCTGAGCTGCCGATAGCGGCTCCGGAAAAAGATTCACTGCATAAGCCATAATGCCGATCGCCAGGAAAACATTCATCAGGGATGAAAATTCGAAGTGCCGGGTCATAACGAAAAACAGAGGCGACACGGGGCGCAAAATCTGAAAGTCCAGCTCGCCTTTGTTTACCAAGCGGGGGAGCTCCCAAACGTTCCGCGCTATAATCGTCATAAACACGCCGTCCAGTAGGAGCCCGCCCGAGACGAACAGCAAAACCTCATGACGCTGCCAGCCGCCCAGATGATCGGTATGAAGAAACAAAACTTCAAAAAAGGCGATGCTTAATGCGTAAAAGATGCAATCCATGAAGAATCGAAAGAAGAAATCGACCCGGAATTCCAATGTCCGGCTCAAGGAAAACCTCACAAGCGCAGCATAGGTTCTTAAATGACGCTTCAAAAAATTCATTGGCCGACTCCAGTGTACCTGTGCAGTCCGCGGCTCATTATTATTCTGCTTCCGGCATAAGCTGCCACAGTCCAGCCGAGTAGCACCGGCACCCCGGCCACGAAGTTGTGGTAATCGATTGTGCCCAGAAAAACCTGTGCGGGGAAGTATGCCAGAAAGGGAAAGGGAGAGATCTCCAGCACCGATCGAACCCATGAAGGAAACAGTTCAAGAGGAACAGCCTTGCCGCTTAAGAATACAATAGCAATCTGCAGTGCATATGAGAGAGCCCAGATGTTGTCTGCCCAAAAAGCTAGTGATTCAAGAAGTATTATCAGAAAGAAATAGAGCAGACATGAAAAGAACAAACATACGATTCCTGCCATCATCCATTCGAAGCTAAGACTTGTTTCTGGAGGCCAATATCCAAGCAGCCAAATTCCCGCTAGAGCCAGCAGCATTTGTCCTAACGCGAACAGCGAGCGAGGCATGAACGTTCCAAGTTTGTAGCTATATACCGACAGCGGATAAATTAGGTATTTTGTAAGGCTTCCGTCGTAAACTTCGCGCTGAAACGTTCCAACTCCTGTGCCCTTGGTAGCCTGTCCGAAAAAGATTGCAACCGTCAGATAAAGCATCATGCCTTCGAGGGTATAGCCCCCAATTTGTGTTGCGCCACTTGCAGCGAAAACCGTGCGCCAGACGGCGAGCGCGATGAGCAGCTCTACTATGGACGATAGCACCAGCTCAAACCAGAACTGCGCGCGATATGCCGTAAGGCGCTTAGTTTCAGCCGAGAACACTAGCCAGCTATGTCGCAGCGGGGCGGCGATCTTAAGGCCCATGGCGCATTACCCGTTCGATTACCGTGCTTATATCCTCCCCTTCAACCGAGAGATCATCAACCTCGTGTGCAGAAAACAGCGCATTGATGAAAGCCGGTATCGAATGCTTTGATACGTGAGCGCGTACCTCACGGTTCTCCGGATTAAATTCAACAGCCGTATCTCCGACGTGGTCAAATGGAGAAACGCCGTTCTTGAGCGTAGCTACGACCAGGCGCGTATTTTCATAGCGTGTGCGCAGATTCGCCAGAGCGCCGTCATACACTATTTTTCCCTTTCGAATGACTACCACCCGTTTGCAAAGCTCCGCGATATCCTGCATATAGTGCGAAGTAAGAATCATCATTGGCTTGTAGCGCGTTTGATACTCCCTTAAGAAGCGCCGTACCGATCGCTGCGCCGTTATATCCAGACCAATCGTCGGTTCATCCAGGAAAACTACTTTAGGATGATGTAGAAGCGCCGCAATCAACTCCATTTTCATTCTCTCGCCAAGCGACAGCCGTCTAACTTGAATGGAGAGAAGATCCTTTACTTCTAACAGTTCCGAGATCTCGGCAAGCCGCTGGTTGTAAGCTTGGTCGGGTATTTCGTATACCTCCTTCAATAGTAAGAAACAGTCTGCAGCAGGGAGATCCCACCAAAGCTGATTTTTCTGTCCCATGACCAGAGACATCTGCTGCCGGAAAGCTATTTTGCGCTCCCATGGAACATAGCCGAGTACAGAAACCTCTCCTGAAGTAGGATATATAACTCCCGACAGTATCTTAGTTAGAGTAGTTTTGCCGGCGCCGTTCGATCCGACCAGCCCGACGAGTTCACCCGGCTCTATCGTTAATGATACACCGTCGAGGGCATTTACTTCACGCCACTTGCGCGCGAACAGGCTCTTCAACGACCCTTTGATGCCGGCCTGCTTCTCGTGAACTTTAAATGTTTTATGAAGATCTCGGACTTTTATCATAAATAGCTAACACTAAACTGAGCGGCGATTATCGAGCCCGGATCATTATAAATCAAGTATGTCACACGACAACAGCGCGGCCCGCCCTCTCGCCTACCGAGGCTCGAAATCAACTTGCTCTTTGGTGGTAGCTCCTATATTTTCTAGAGCGGTTGCACTGTTACGCCTCTCTATATCGCCTCATGTTGAACGAATATTTTCACTGCCTTCTCTTCTCTGTTCCGAGCTTTATATTCGCAGCCGCGGCGATTGCTGCGCCTCTTACCCCGGAAAACGACGAAAGGAATGTGAATCGAGCCGTAGGCATTGTGAATCCCGCCAACTATTACGGAGAATGGCCCGGTCACAAGTATTACCCGTCTCCCTCTGATTGGCGAAGTCTCGGGATTTATCAGATAATTACTGATCGATTCAGAGATGGGGATCCAACTAACAACGATGGTGCTCATGGTGGCTATGCTCCGGGTGAGATCGGAGCGCGCCATGGGGGAGACTTTATCGGTTTAAGTGAAAAGCTAGACTACATTAAGGGTCTCGGATTCGACGCTATATGGATCTCTCCTATTTATCAGAATTTATACGGCAGCCCCGCCGGGTATGGGCAGGTTGACTATACCCTTCTTGACGATCGATTCGGCAAGTTGGAGGAGTTTCGGCATCTGGTGAACGAGGCTCATCGCCGGGAAATGTACGTTATCGTTGACATAGTGGTGAACCACTTAAGTTATGTTTATTATGCTGACGGGTATAAAGACCTGACTCCGCCCTTCCAAATGCACGCGGGTGAGTACAAGCTCTTGCCTCGGTTCCCGCACCTTACCTATGCGGACTTCCCGGTGGACAACACTTTCGTGAAAAGCGGCAGTTACTGCGATGTTTATGATACCGCAGGAACCAAACATGTTGACAGTGGTGAGGGCAGCCATTGGAATAGCGATTTGAACCACAACGGAGCCCTGACGGACTATGTAGATCCTTGGAACAATAACCTCGGCGCAATTTACGGCAAGTACGACGACCTTAGAACCTGCTCGGAGCGGGTGCAGGAGAAGATCATCGCCATGACGAAGAGCTTAATCAGCTCAACCGATATCGATGGCATACGAATAGATACACCGATGCAGGTTCCTCTTAGTTTCTTCAAAAAGTGGACGCCGGCAGTTAAGCAGCATGCGCGCTCGCTCGGCAAAGAAAATTTCCTTATGTTTGGTGAGACATACTGCGATCCTCGCAAGGCCGCCGTCTTGGTTGGAAGAGGCAAGACTCCTGAGATGTATTCTGATCCCAGTAAATTCATAGACGAAGTCAGCTCAATGGATGCCGGATTCGACTACGCTTTCTACAAAACCTTTATTGAGCCGATCTTTTGGCGCTTAGAAGGATATCCAAAGGAATATTTCACCGACTTTCTGGATTTGCAGCGCAAGATGCTGGACCTTTTCGACCCGAAGTCGAAGTCATATTTAAGACGGATGAAGCTCTTCTTCAACAGCCATGATCAGCGGCGCCTTCAGGCGATTGAAAATGGAATTGAACGGGCAAAGCTGGCCGCCATTCTCATCTCTTTTTGGCCTGGAGTGCCGGTATGGTACTACGGCGATGAGCAGGAATTAACTTCATACGGCACGGCACTAGATGGCCATGCGCGTGAGGACATGATGTCAAGCATTGCTTGGGACGGCCATCCGGCGATGCAGATGCCTAATAAGGCATCACTTGATAATTTCAACTATACTACGCCAACATATCTTTTCGTTCAGAGACTAATGGAGATACGCCGGGCACTTTGGCCAATTTTAGCGTCTGACAAAATAGAGATAGTCGATGCTATTAAGCTGAGGGAGGGAATGCTTCTTTCATTCGTTAGAGAAGGAGAAAAAGGAGAGAAGCTTTTGGTAATACTTAATATCTCGCCGCAACTTGTGGAGACATCGCCGTCCGGAACGGCACTCAATTCGAGCTGCCAAAAATGTGAATTCGCCGATCTATTAGGTGGAAAAACTCTATGGAGCGGAGCGGATAACGGCCTGCCGGAACTGCAGTTCCCGCCTTTCTCTGCTAAACTTCTATTAACCGGAACAGAAGCACCGAAATATAAGCCTCGAGTAGTTAGAATAGATCCGCCCCACGATTCTGTTGTCCCGGGCGGAAGCACTCAAATAGAGGTCCTTTTTGATGCGCCGATTCAACCCGCCTCCCTTTCAGGATCGATTAGATTTAACGGCGAGACATTACAACCTCCAAACTATACTATCGCGGGTGAAAGTAAGGTTCTTCTGACGGTGACCATGAAGTCAGGAGTTAACAAGCTAAACCTTACAAGGGGGATAAGAAACCGGGCTGGCATGCAAATGCACGCGCCCCTCGAGCATCGCTTTAGATCTGGGGACGACCGTAATCCGATTATTAACCGTTCGCTTAAGAGCGATCCCAAACTAATTAACGAGGGAGCTCGAACGACACGGGGCCCATCTGTCAAACTGTATCATGCTGCCCCAGGAGCTGACTTTTTTCGTGTAAAAAACGAACCCAATGGGCATTGGTCGCCATGGCACCCGATGCAAAGCCCATTCCCATGGTCGATTGACGGAACAGGGCCCGGATGGAAAGAGGTAACTGTTCAGTATTGGGCGGATGGGAGTGGAGCCTACTTCGTGAAGGATGGCATTGATTATATGTTGCCCGACGGGGTGCCAAAGCTTGAACCAAAGTTACTCGCTCCGGCCTACCGGTAGCGTCCCGGATGCACTTCGGGAACCTCTTGTCCGAACTAATCAAACTCGATCTTCCCTGCGTAGGTCGCGTAGGCATGAAATTACTTGTACGTTAGAGTTGTGGGGCCCGTTGCGACTACGTACATGAAGCTCGGGGTGATTTGAAAAATGGTTTGCTTACGTGAACTGCTCTCCCACCTTGAAAAATAAGAATAATTGATGATGGTACCTCCGTGATGTTCAAATTCAAATCGAGTTGCTGAGTTGGTAGTCGGCACGATCTCTTCATAACTCACATCAGACGAACCTATGGCGCGCGCAAAATCGATAAAAAATTTGTCACGCTGGCCAGTGTTAATAATTGTGACTCCAGTTAAATCACTAACGGTAGTATCGACTAATCCGTCGAGAACTATCACCTTCTTCCCGGTGGCCAGCCAAGGTTCCAAGTCATCAGACGAGAGTACTCTGCCCTTCTTGTACGACAGAATGATTCCTCCGATAGCCTGCTTCTCTGTCTCGGCCAAAGATTGGTAGCTCTTTTCCGAGAAGATTACAGGATAATCGAGCAGCCGATCGAACTGAAACCAAAGCTCCGAAAACGACCGGAAGCTGAGTCCTCCCTCCTCAACATAAAAGTATGGTTTGTAATCAATTGCGGAGAATAGAGGGCGCGGTTTGTCGATCTCAAAAATATGGAAGGGCAATACGCTTTTAACCAGCCGTATTAAAGAGCGCGATTCGGCGGTAAAATCTCCGGCAAAGGGGGAGGTGGGGACGCCACCAATAACTGACGCCGTTCGGTGTACGTAGTGCGGCAAAAACTCCCTATTTGTTACCACTAGATACCGAACTCCAAACATTGCAAGCCTTTTGAGCATGGCCTCGGGGGTGGGCCGGTCAATGAACATGTCATATATCCTGTCGCGGCCCCAGAACATACCATCAGTCAGAAAAGCAAAAACAGGAATGATGAAGCCGGAAGAAAATGAAGATTCGGCAAGAAGACCGTTAACGACGGGAATGCGGTGCATAAGAGGCAGCCATGTCGCTAAAAAGTGCGGCGTTCCCAGCCGATGTACATCTCCCTGTGCGCTTTGAACAGCAACTCGGTTTATACTCTCCTGTGTTTCAAGAAAGTCTCCAACTTGTTTTGCGGCGGAAATCGCACTTATTTCCGACTCACTTTGTAGAGGCAAGAATAGGCCGGCAGAATCACAGGCACGATAGGCATGTTCATATAAGGCGCTGCCGGTGATGCTATTCCAGGGCCTCGCAGTGTAGTTTTGCACACCGGCCCACAAGAGGGACCAAAAAAGCGGCGCGATGAGAGCAGCAACTACCATGGCTCGCACTATACCGGGCTTACGGTGAGACATCATGGCGGCCAGCCAATTTGCACCGTGGACCGCGATAACAATCAGCAATGGCACCATCGGAAAGATGAATCGATTATAATGTATTCCTACCGGAAGAAGGTCTGTCAGAAAGTTGCGCGGCAAAATAAGCAAAGCTAGTACAAATACAACCGGCAAAAAGAAATGATTGGAACGTATCAGTGAAATCGCCCCCATTATGCTGCATGCCAGTACTACAAAAGTCACAGTCAGGTACCCGAAAGGAAACCCCGTCGTAAAGGAGGAGAGGCAATTTTTGATATGTAGCAAGCCGGGGAAGAGGATCAATAAAGGATCCTTGATCATGCCCTGAATTTCTGACGAGGAATATTTCAGTTCAAATAACAGCGGCATCCACGAATAGGCGCTAAGCAGCAATGCAAACGATGCTGTTAGGAGAAGCCGAAAAAAAGCAGTCCGATTGCAAAAGAGGCTACGAACGGCAAGGTAAAAAGCGCAAAAGATAGTGGTCAGTGCATGCGAGGTAATTACGGCGGCCAGTAATGCCCCTGTAACCAAAAGCCTCGTCCGAGTCCCCGATGCCATGGCGCGTTCCAAGGACCCGAAAAATAAGGTCATGAGCACTACCGCACTGAACGCGGCAAAGTGTCCATGCATCAAACTGCCGAAAATTCCGAACGGACCTTGATGAGGATTGCTCAGTTGAGTCAGGTATAGAAGGGCAAAGGAGATTGCGAATGGGTCTCCTTGACGGCCATTAAAGGCGCGGCTGTAATATATGACTGATAATGTGAATAGCAGTGGAAGGGAGAAAATTACGAGATTCAGGCAAGTGGCGATCTCCAAATACTTAAAGCTTGCAAAATGTAGAAGGGCTGTAATGAGGTAAGGAAAGCCGCCGTAGAAGGTGAAGCTGGGATAACCGCCGAACCAGAGAGGATCATAACTTTGGAGCGAACCTTGTTCCAGATTGCGAACCATGAGGTCCGCAAGATAATACTGAGGATATAGATCCCAGGCCACCATCCTATCGGTGGTCAAAAACCCCGCCATTACGCCGACTAAAACAAAAGCAGCGTAAGAGCCGGTTAAAATAGTGGTGACGTTAAGAACAAAGGTGGATCGTTGCACAAGCGGTTCGCTTTCAAAACACTTTTGTATGGTAGCAGGCTTTTCGAAATGCTGTAAAGCCGCCACCGCCCATCGCATTATGAGGCTTCCTAGATAACTTTGCCTTGCACCATTATGCTTGCTCAGCAATCCTGGGACTTACTGACGCAAGTTTCCAGATTGCCCTGCTCGCAATACTTGGTCTGGTTTGTTTCCTATAGAGCCTTTTGACCGATTTCGTTGCGATTTGTAGAATTAGGAAACGAGTGAAAAAGGACCGAGAATTACTTCGAATTGTTAAGGGGATCTGCTCCCAGGCGGCTGCGTACCTACGCGCACATCCCTACTGTACCCTGCTAGTGCTGTGGTTGTTAACGCGGCTAACATATCTTGCTGCGGGATTGTGGGCGCGGGCACGATGGCTTGAAAATGACACGCCCTATTATACATGGAGTTATGGCTCTCCATATCGCGCCCTCAATCTGTGGACCGTATGGGACAGCGGATTTTATTACGCGACGGCAAGTCATGGGTTCGAGTATCTACCGTCTGCGGAGCGTCATATCGAACTCGGGCATCATCTTCAGCACGCTGCCTTACCGCTATATCCGATGTTGTCACGCATTGGATCGGTACTTGCCGGAGATATAGTTTTTGCTGGAGTGATAATTTCTAATCTCTCGCTGTTACTCGGTGTAATGCTGCTTTACAAGCTGCTCACAAGGGATGCAGATGCTCAGCTGGCAATAGGCTGCTGTATTCTTTTTCTGCTCTCTCCCTTCAATTTTATGCTTTCTGCATTTCTTGCTGAAGGATTGTTTTTCGGTTTGTTAATTTGGGCGCTTTATTTGATTAGAAGCAGTACTTTATTGGCTAGTATCCTCCCGTTTGCGGCCTTATTGATAACGAAGACAATTTCTCCCATGCTTATGCTTTCAGCGCTTCCTCGATTTTTTAAAGAATCCATTTCGCCTTTCCGTGCGGTGGCGAGGTTTCTAATCTTCGCCGCTGTTGCCGCAATGCCACTTCTAATTCATTGCCTATTTTTGAAGCGGTTGACCGGAGACCCCTTCATATTCTTGAGTCTGCAGGCCACCTGGGGGAGGGAGTTCAGTCTTGGGGCAATTTATGCGGCTTTTGTCAGAGCGGCTGACGAGGGACCGCAGCGAATACTTGAGATTGCTGTGTTCTTCACATCGGTTGCGCTGTTCATATATTCACTGTTTGCATGGAAGCGTCGAACAGGAGTGTCAATGCCGGTTGAATACATTGTTGTTTCCGTAGTTCTGCTCATTATGCCTATCTTTTCCGGTTCCTTCGAAAGCTATCCCAGATATTCCGCTCCGGTATTCACTCTTTTCGTGGGGCTGGCGGCCATTCGGAATCCGATGCGCCTAGCCGCAGCCGCTACCATATCATTTCTGCTAAGTATAGCCGCAATGGCGGTGTGGTCGCTCGGAACACGCTTTTTGATCTAAAATCGGACCTCTTTAAAGCTCATGCAGAATGGCCCCTCCTTTATCCTTTCTCGGCTGGTACGAGAATATAAAAAGAGCGAACCAGATGGCGATGAATGCTAATAGCCTGTGCACATCACAGGGCTCTTTGAACCAGAAAACACCGAGCAAGAACTGACAGCTTGGAGCGATATATTGCAGCATGCCGAGCGTCGCCAGTGGCAGCCGCCGTGCCGCTGCGGCGAACCAAATTAGAGGAAGGGCGGTTAGGGCTCCTGATAGTACTAGCAAAAGATCAGTCTGAATGGCGCCGTTCAAGAAGGAGGCCTTATTTTCTGCATCCAGTTGCACTATATAGTAGAGAGCCGGTGCAAAAAGAATCAGGCTTTCAACGAACAGCCCTTCGAGCGACTCTAGACTCGAAGTTTTTCTCATTACACCATAGAGGGCAAAGCTGAGCGCGAGAGTGAGTGCCACCCAAGGTACTCTTCCGTAGGTTAAAGAGAGATAGAGTACGGAGAGAAAAGAGAGTGATACTCCGGCTCCTTGGCGCACCGACAGGCGCTCGCCGAAAATCACCATTCCTACTAGTATGCTCATTAGAGGCGAAATAAAGTACCCAAGACTTGCCTCAACTACGAAGCCGTTTTGAACGGCCCATATATAAAGCCACCAGTTAATGCCGATAAGCACAGCAGACAGTACAAATTTCAGCACTCCCTTGAGGCTCCTGGCAACCGGCGGCAACCTAAAGCGATAGCCAATCGCCTTTAGAAGCAACGTCACGAACACCAATGACCAGGCGATGCGATGAGCTAAGATCTCCGAAGAGGGCACGTCCAACAACTGCCAGTAGAGCGGAAACACGCCCCAGCTTAGGTAAGCCCCCAATCCATAAAATAAGCCGGCGCGGCGCCTTTCCACGGTATTTATCGAAATCAAAGTTGTTCAAAGTTTCTCTCTTATTTTGAACATGGCGGCAAGACCGCCCGACAGAATCCAATACTTCATGCCGGTATAAGGCCCGGCCAGAACGGAGTAACGGGGCCCACGGAGCCCCATGCTTGGCACAATATAAATGAATAAAAGCAGTACGTTCCGCCGGCCGACTTTCGACTTAAGTAAAGCCCATCATAAGTCGATGGTTAGCATCGGGAAGCGATATGCCGAATCAGATCATAGCCACACTCCGCATCAAGTGCCCGGATGAAGCAGAGAAATCCCATGTGCTTCATGAGGGTGAGTCCGTGCGTATAGGGCGCGATGCGAATAACGATCTTGTTCTTTCCGATCCGGCAGCGTCGCGTGTTCACGCCACTATCTCAGCCTCCTCAGCCGGAGTGGTAATTGCTGATAATAAGAGCACGAACGGTACATTCTTGAACGGAAGGCAAGTTACGTTGCGCGATGTCCAATCGGGCGACGTGATTGACATCGGATCATCTAAAATATCAGTGGAAATAGCGACCAGCAAGGTTGTGGAATCGCTATCCTCGTCAAGCGTATCGCGGGCGATGACCGCACAACTGAAGCCGATTTCGGTTACCGTCCTTGTGGGGACGCTTTATCAAACGGAAGAGCGTTTGCCATTGAGTGTGCCGTCCCCGCAATTATGCGAAGAGTGGAGCGCTCATGCAGCTAAGGTTGTAAAAGAGTTCGGTGGCGCTGTAGACAAACAGATATCCAATCACATAGTGGCGTTGTGGCTCGGAGGCAACTCAAGCGAGGTGGCGGCCAATGCTGTTAAAGCGGCGCGCCGTTTGAGCGAGCTGACAACGGTACTTGCCTCGCAGATGAGTGGCTGCGGAATCGAGGCCAAGCTGATTGTGAGTTCAGGCCATGGACTGAAAGGCATGGTTGGCGGAGCTCAGCAAAAGGGCAACAACTTCACTATACTAGGCGATCCCATCAATGCGGCCTTTCTGCTGGAAGAAGGGATTGAAGATATTACTCAAAAAATAATCGTTTGTCCCTCCACGGCCGAACTGCTTAAGGGTAAGTTCCAGTCCGAGGAGTTGAAGGGTGACTCCTCAAAACCGGACAATCTACGAGCTTTTATTATCGGGCCGTCTGTCTAGCTATCCGCGAGCACCACCTTTACCGTGATCACTGAGGATTCCTCAGAGCTTTGCTCCAACCGATGAGAGGTTACATTGCCGGCCTTTAGTACATCGGGGAGGCACGCCGATAGCGCCTCAAGCATAGGGCCGCTTGCGGTTATAGTAAGCTCTGCGACCGGCCAGCGAAGACTTTTCTTGGCATCGGTCTTCGCCCCACGGATTTGGCCAATAACTTCTACTGCAGCATCAAATGAATTGGAGAACGGGGGAAACTTTACGGCAAGTACTTCCTCTAGCGACGGCCAGGCCGCGACGTGGACAGAGCTGCCGGCGTCTTTGCCTGCGCCTGCAAACGTCCAAGACCATATCTCATCTGTAATGTAAGGAAGAATGGGCGCAAATAATCGGATGAACGTTTTGAGTGACCAAGCCAGAGTCGCCAATGCAGAACGCCGCCCCTCACTATCTTCCTCGGCATATGACCTAACCTTCACAAGTTCGAGGTAGTGGTCGCAAAAGGTCCAAAACATCTCTTCGGAGATCTGCAAAGCGCCGGCGTAGTCGAAGTTTTCAAAGCTTTCGGAGGCTTCACGCACCAC
>JAGFJO010000004.1 GCA_024102635.1 Deltaproteobacteria bacterium | reverse complement strand
AATATCGGTGTTGATTCTTATAGAATCTCATAAAGGTCTCCTTGAAAATAAAGTTTAGGCAACTCGCACAGTACCATAAAAGTACTGCGCTTCAGGGGGCCTTTATGATTGTCAATCGGATCAATCGGAGAATTTGCCAGGCGGCAAATTCCCGATTATCCTGACCGTTATGCCGCAACCGTCCCAATTCGACGAAGCTTTGTAACCTGAATTTGGCTCAGCTCCCAGTTATTCTGAAGATTTAGCCAAAAGTGAGGACTGGCGCCCAAAGCTTGAGATAACCTCAAGGCCATTTCCGCACTAATCCCACGCTTGCCCCGACAAATTTCGTTAATTGTCTTAGGCAAGACGCCAATGTGATCTGCCAGTGTGGTCTGGGAAACTCCAATCTCGTCAAGTTCATCCTGCAAAACAAGGCCGGGATGGATCGGAGTGGTGTGCTCTTTAACTTTACTCATAATAAATCCGTCGTAATTTAATGGTAATCAACAATCTCAACTTCATACGCATCTTGCCGATCCCATTTAAAACAAATTCTGTATTGGTCGTTTATCCGAATACTCCATAGTCCTTTTCGATTACCCTTTAATGCTTCGAGTCTGTTCCCACGTAACTCTTGCAAGTCACTTAGCGAAGTTACTGCTCCGAGCCGTGCAAGCTTTATTTGCGCCTTCTGATGCAAATTCTCCGGAAGACGTCGTCTAGCCTCCTTGGACTTGCGACCATAGTTTATGTCCTCGGTCACTTTGTCCTTAAAGCTCTTTATGGCCATCTAATAGCTAGTATACCGGATAGTGGTATAGACGGTCAAGTTTTATCTTTGGCAGAACCAGCCTTAATGGATTCGTATGGTGGGATCATTATCGGAGGTTGGCTGGAAAAGTTTTCTGAAGAAGCAAATTTTTTGAGCGTTAATTTATTTTAGTTTAACTTTCGCAGAGAAGTTCTGATGCAATACAGAGTTGTGTGAGAGAAGAGAAAAAGCAATCCTATTCCAGGGTAAATTGGGCGCCTCCCTGAATTAAACTCCTTTTACAACTGTGCAATATCGAGTGAAGAGAACGTAAGGATAGATTTTTTGTTCTGCAGATTCTATTTGTTGGATTCCATTTTTTCTGGCCAGCATCTCTATATTTACGAAATCTTCATCAACTGGCGCAAGCCAGTTTACGCGGGAGATGAACGAGTTAATTAAGAGGCCATATTGCTTCGACATCGGTACTGTTGGGACGCTCGACAATCCATACATTGGACCTTCTCGAAGGGAGAAAGTTGGGTTATTAGGAGGCTTCTCGCTTCTTCCTACGATCGATCGGAAGATCTTCATGCAATTCCTCCCGGGATCGTTCGGGCTCGACTGGAAAGTTAAGAGCCTCGATCTGGCTCCGGGAACCATTGCACTGCTCGACGACATGGCACACTTTGAGTGCTGCCAGCGGGTAGCCGCAAGCTGGTATCCGAGAGGGAAAGTAGCCAAGTGGATTAGGATTGCAGAAGCAAGGGAAACATTTCTGGCTGAAGTAGAAAGGATACTTCCAGAAGTGGAGTCGGCTGAGGATGCCGACTTGCTCCGCCAATTGCTCAAATGATTTAATCTGACAAATCTTTTTGAATGGAGGTTAAGGGGTACAAGGACGTACCCAGATCCAGTCTTTATCGAAGATTCGTTGGGAAAGTTTTCCTAATTAAGCACTATAAATCCCTAGTCAGCATGGGCCCCACCCCTGACCCGCATCCAGGCTCCAACTAACTTTTAAACTCTAGGCAATAAATACACCCCTGCCCCGCCTCAGCTAGAGGTGTTGTAATATTACATTGAAAATAACTCTGGTAAAAAATCATCCTATCCAATGACAATTGTCGAAAGTTAAACGATGAAATCAAAATATTATACTTACTTCATTTCGCTGGGATTAAGTATCGTTATAAGTCTCAGCGCATCGCCGCTTTATGCCATCGGCGGCAATGATGCTGATCCCGGTAACCAGATAAGTGAAGATTCACAAGACTGTCAGGCCGACCTGCTCAGCGCGGCCGCTGCGTACATAGAGGGCCGCGTCAATGCCATTACCGGGTGCGTCAATGCCTACCTTGACTGTGAAGGTGCGGCGAATGCTACGACAGCAGAAGCATGCCGCGCGGCATTGTTGGAGGTCGGAGTTGGGGCCTGTGCTCAGGGAGTGCTGGATTCCGGAATAGAAACTATGGCTAATACCGCTGTAGTGGTCGCGAACAATTCTCCAGCAGCTCTCGATCAGTCACTAATAACCTTCGTTAATTCTATTAATGCCGACTGCTACACCGCGATGAATACCGAACTCGGGACAGGAGGAACTGGTCTCGGTTTTGCGGGGGACGTCTCGACCATTAATCTAATGACAGACCTTCTCAATCGCATTCCCGGTGGAATGGGATGCCGCGCGAACACTGCTGTACGAGAATCGACGCCGCTTATTGATACCATCGCCGATCATCTTAAGAGCTTCGATAATAAATGTATCGCCGTTAGCGACGGAGAGACGCTCTATCAAAACTGCGCGGCAGATGCCGATTGCGGCGCGACGAGCGGGAAATGTGGAAAGATCGCATTCGCTTTTAAGAACGCCGGATCCTCCGGTTTCCCGGATTGCCCGGCTGCCTGCCAAGCCGGCCGCTTTCTGCCGGCGGGAGGTTTTAGCTGCGTGCCATGTGCACCCGGCAGATTCTCAGAGACCGAAAACGCAAATACGTGCACCCCTTGTCCGGCTGGCCGGTTCACTCAATTCACGAACTCCTCACAGTGTACCGAATGCCCGCGCGGCTTCGTGCAGCCTTCGCAGGAAGCCACAGGCTGCATACCGTGCGACCCCGGGACATTTCAGGACGAGAGCGGCAAAACCGCTTGTAAGCAGTGTGCCGCCGGAACGGCAAGCAGCACGGCGGCGGCGGAATGTACCGCCTGCCCTGCCGGCTCCTTCTCGGACGCGGGTGCCAATAGCTGCACAGCTTGTGCTCCGGGAAGCTATGCAACCAATACAGGTTCGCCGAACTGTAGCGCCTGTCCGATCGGCACCTTTAGCGAGGTGAGCGGGAGGTCCTCTTGTACTGATTGCCCGGTTGGGACCTTTGCTGCAAGCGAGGGCTCTAGTTCGTGCAGTGCATGTGCAGCTGGTACGTTTTCTTCCACTACAAAAAGTGCCGGCTGCCAAAGCTGCCCGGCAGGCAAGTTCAGCCCCGCAGGCTCAGCCGAATGCATTTCGTGTGCCGCAGGAACATTCAGCGCTGGGAGCGGAAGCGTCTCATGCACACCTTGTCCCGCTGGTACCTTCTCCGAGGCGGGCGCGGCAGCCTGCACCCCTTGTCCGGCTGGGAGTTTCTCGGAGAAAGCTGGTGCGAGCGCCTGCACTCAAGCGCCTAGCGGCTCATTTGTAGCCTCCGCAGGGCAGAGTTCGCTTTCTCAATGCTCCGCGGGAACTTTTAGCGAATCCCCAGGCAAAGTGGAGTGTTCGCCATGCGCTGCCGGAACATTTTCTCCGGTGGACGGCGCATCGGCCTGCGTTAAATGTCCCAAGAACATGATCGCCAAGAAGGCCGGCGCAAAGATCTGCCGCGCCTGTAAGAAAGGGAAAAGCAACGGCGCGAGAACGAAGTGCATCGCGGATTCCTGATTTCTCCCGCTCCAGGTTCAAGCAAATTTATAGTATTTTAGGCGCTAGCAACGCTCCTACCCCGTCATCGAAATAGGACTTTGGTGTGCTCCCAACTTGATCTTACTTTCTCTTACTCTTTTTTGATTTGTTGGACTCTTCCATGGCCGCGCGCACAAGGACTCGCACGGCCCAGCTTTTTACTTCGCGTGCCTCGTCCTGCGGCAACGCAAGGACATCACGGCACACTATCATCGACTCAGTGCCGAAGATAAGCGCCAGGCTCGAGCGCAGTTTACTGTAGGTTTTTGGGTCGAACTTCTTTCGGTGCGGGGCCAACGCCTCGTCAATGTATGCCGTTCGCCTATTCTGACGCACCGGATCTTTCGCGGAGCCTTCTTGCCGTATCGCCCGTGTGATACTGTGTGAGAGCATGTGTCTTAGAACCATCTCGTTCTCATACACGGTCCTATGCATGACAGATTCGGCGCGATCGATTCTTTCTTCGGGGGTCGAGACGTCATCAGAAGCGAATAGCTGCGACGCGTCCGGAACCGCTTCGTCGATGGGAGCCTCGACCAGCAATTCATCAATACTCGAGAAATACCTGTAAACAGTAGCTCTGGAAACAAGCGCCTCCCGGGCGACGTCCTCTAGGGTCGGGGAAGCGCCCTCTTTGATCAGGCGGGCCGCGGCGCGCAATAACTCTTTACGTGTGCGAAGTTTCCTTGTGCCGACCTCATTCGACTGCATCACTAGTCCTGCGGCAATTGTTGGATGATTGCGGCTAGGTCAATCCATACCTGCTCCTTTTTTATCTGGCCCTCATCGTTGAATTCAATTAGATGAAGCAGGCGAAACTCAAGCGGGCGATTGCGGCCTTCAAGGCCGAAAGGACGTCCCGAGGCGCGCCCTTTCCAGAGCGACTCATCGATCAATAGCCGCTCCCCATAGTAACGGCTCACTGAAGTGACTTCGCCTTCGGCGAGGTCGGCGAATAGCGTCTCGTAAAATGGTCTGGCATTCTCGCGGCCCAATGTCGGACCGCTCGGCCAGCCGACTATGTCGTGTACAGCGTCCGGAGCCAAAGTGGACAGCACTCCTTCGACGTTATCCGTGCGCTCAAAGTGAAAGTGCTCATCGAGCTTTTGGTCCATATCTCGCGGTGAAATCTGCATAACGTATCCTCCCGATAAAAATGAGACTACAATCTATTACTGAGACAATAGTCTCATTTTTCAGGATTGTCAATCTCCCTCAGAAATCTTAGCTTTTGGTCGGGCATAGTGCGGATGAGTTAATCCGGGGCCGCTCCATCTCTCGTGGCCTTAAGTTTATTTTTGGCTTAAGAGCTTCGCGCAAAGCGCGCAGCTTAAGCCATTAGGCGCTTCGCCCTAAAGGTGTGATGATTCGGGCCGTCAGCTGTGGCGGTACGTGACGAAGGCGCTATGCGATAGCCTTTTTTTGAAAGCGAAAGGGTATAGGTGAAGCCTTGCGGAACATTCATAAACGAAAACATGCCCCGTTTGTCGGTTACTGCGTTTCCTAAAAATCCGCCGGAGACGAAAACGCCCTGTACTCCGTAACCACTTTGAGAGTCATAAACCCGGCCAGTGACGGTGTAAGCCTTTTGTGGTCTAAGTTCCCGGTCCGGCGAGCGTTCCCAGGTCGCTTGCGCCGGAATATGGTCAGGACTTGGGACAGCCGCCGGCTTGTAAGTAAAATCACCTGCAGCATCTGAGCCGTCTCTACCCTCTGCGGGCATCTCTGCGACGCTGTCCCAACGTGCGGGCTGCGGAGGTGCTGGAACGGTTGCCGGCCGCCATCTTGGAAGATGCATCGGCGCGTCATCCTCACCTTCACGCTTCTCCTTGTGGCGCGGCCGGGTTGTGCCAGGCTGCTGCTTTGACGCTTCATCGAGCTGATCAATCGAGGGAGGTGCGGCTGGAGCGGCAAAGGAGGGCTCCCTCCTTGTCCACTCGGTTTGAGTTGAGGGCTTCGGCGCCTCTGAAGGTTCGCTTGGCGTGGCTGCGACCGGATCGGTGCGTCCCTTAACCCGTGGCGCCGGGTTCTCCGGTCTTTCGGGGCGAACTGCGGCAGGTTCAATATGCTCCGGTGATCTTTTCTTTGCCTCGCCGTTCGCAGCGGGTTCATGCAGTTTTGATTCCGGTGCTTCCGCGGATTTGGCGGCCGATGAGGGATGTTTTTCGGAGGGCTCCCGTGTTGCAAGAGCGGGGTTTAAATTGTCATGAGGACCGCGCGGGCTCTGTGCGCTAGATGACGCTTCTAGTCCTCGTTGCGGCGCGCCACTTTGCAAATGGTCCTCGCTATGCCGATCTCTAGGAGGCTCCGCAGGTTGAGTAAGCTTGATGTTGGAATCGGCCGATTCTGACCGCCGCAGCTCCTCGCGCCTCTGGTAAGGGATCTCAGAGGAGAATCTCTCTTGAATGAAGTCACTGCTCCATGATGACGGCATTTTTTCGGGGCCAGAAACAGTAGGCTCTTGAGATAAGATCTCGCGCTGCTCTTGCCTAGCCTGGTCAGCAGCACTGGGGTGTTTTGTATTATCTGATTGGTCACGCAGTAATCCGTGTAGAACACGCAGGCGATCAACCGTTTCGGCTATTATAGCCGGAGCCTCTGCTGCAGCCGGAAGTTGCCAATCTGCCCAGGATGACTTGAGAGAATGGTTCAGCGTGGCGACTCTAACTACCTCGCCGAGGGAGGATTTTATTTTATCGGTTAATGGTTCGCCTGTGGTTTTCTCGTGCAGGCGGATCTGCTCGGCCAGACTTTGTACTTCTCCTGACTCGCGGAGCAGCTTTCGTAAGAACCAGCGCTCCTCTGTGCTTATCGAACCTGTTAGATCACTAATAGCGCGTGATACGGACGGAAGCAGCTGCGCGACCAAGCGGGCTCCCAGCGAGGAGTCGATTATTGTAGTGAGCTGTGGTTGGGCAGGTTGCTCGCGATTTCCGACGGACAGAGCCGTGAATGCGCGGCTGCTTTCTTGCCACTGCTGTTTGGGGAAAGAGTCAGCTCGCTCTAATTGGTGCGGTTCAGGTTGCGGGCGGTAACGCGGCTGCTGCGGCGCGGGGAATGGCTGGGAGCCAAAGGGACTCTGATAGAACTCTATAAAGCCCGGCTCTCGTGTCGGGAGTGGGCGGTGCTGCGCGCGCGAAGCGCTCACTTCAAGCGCGAACTGGTAAAGCGATCTGCTTGATGCATCACGATCATTTTTGTTTCTTAGTGCCTGATAGGCAAGTGTGTCCATTAGCGCCATGGCCGACAGGTTTTGCTCACTAACCGTCATTTGGCTTGAATGTGCACCCTGATAACGTTCTGATTCAGGAATGCTGCTCACCAAACGCAGATTCTCCGCCACTGCTGCCAAAAGCTTGCGAGCTTCGCTTCCGCTCATGCCGGGAATGGAACTTAAAAGCATTCTTTCAATTGGGTTTTGCGGCGATTGAAGGAGCGATTGCGAGCGTGAAGTAAGCCGGGAACGGCTTTGCTCTTCCTCAGGGGGTGCCTGGTCACTGCTCAGCTTCAGTAAGGAGCGCTGGCCAGCTTTGTGCTGCGGCCGTTCACGGCGATCGCCCGATGTTTCGGTTCTCGAGTCCGCCGGGCCCGTCAGCTCTGTACCTCTGGGCGGAAGTTCAAAGTCGAGTTCTGTACTATTGACTCCAAGTGTATTCCTTTCCCGCGAAGCTTCCGGTTCTTTAGCGGTTCGCTCTTTTAAAGAGCGTCTTTGTTGAAGAATGTCGGCCATGGCGAATAAGAGGATGCCAGATAATACCTTTCTCTAAGCATCTACTCAACGCCTCGGTCGGATATAACCTACTGAATCGTCCAGATTCGGCATGGGGCGCCTTAAATGGGAGCCGCTTTATCGGTCCTGAAAGGGACCTACATCGGTAGCTCTAAGTCCCTCTTTTATATTGGCCGCAATTGCCTCGGCCCGCCTTTTCAGCAGTAGGTGTCCGTCAGGATAGAGTTTCACTACTGCCTCCACGCCGGCCCGCTGCAATTCACGGCGGAGAATTTCGGCATTTTGATGTGGCACCATACTGTCTTTGGTGCCGTGCACTATGGTTACAGGTGTGCCACGAAGCTGCCGGAAATCTACATCCCAGTTGAAAAGCCGGTGAATGCTATGGATAATCTCGCCCCCTGTGTACTCCGCTATTTCTTTGCGAAGGTTGCTTCTAAACTCTGGATCTTCCCGCAACAACGGGATGTCTTCCGTAATAGACATCGCGCCTACAATCCTCCGAAAAGCAGCCTCTGGGTCATGGGACAGCCTATCCACTCTTCTGTGCGCTACAGACCGGCGAATATTTGCGCCCAAATTGCGCACGGGCTGTATTACCCGCAATACTGCACGACGGCTTACCCCTCGTATACAGTTAAACTCGAATTGCTGATCCGCGCGAAGCAAGCCAAAGGTGTCGGCACGCCCTAAATCCATCTGACCGCTTATAACATAAAGAGCAGGAACGTATTTTCCCTGCAATTTGAGATTTAGCGCGATAGTGGCGGCAATCCCGTCTTTTGCGCCTGCTGAAACACACAGCACCACTGGCCGCCGCTCCTTTCCACGCACTTGTAAATAAAGGTCAGCGATATCTTCTCCCGCATCGAGGACTGACCCACGTTGTTGCCAATCGGTCTTTTTCCCGTATAGGTCCGGTGCCAGTGCGCACAATCCACTGTTAGTAAGGAATTTTTCAAATGATAGAAATTGACGAGAGGATCCAGGGAAGCCGTGAACGAGAATCAGGTCGGTATCTCCCTGGCCAATTGTACGGTAGCCCATCGAGCGGCCCGAGGGCAGCTTAAGCGAACGGTGCTCGGGCTCATCTTGGCGGCCCTGCTCGGCTGCCATGGCCGGCAAATCAAAAGCTGCAAGCGAAAGGCATCCTGCTCCGACCGCCAAAAACGCCCTTCGGTCCTGCAGTGCATTACCTGTTCCCGTCATTGGCATTACGAGCTTAAGTTCCTTTGAACGATAGCTAAATCGAGCAGACTAACCACACCATCACCATTTAAGTCACCCTGTGAGCGGGTGGCTCCGCTCTGCTTTCCAAAGTTGCCCACAAGAATGGCTACATCGGTCCTATTAACCAATCCGTCCTCATTGACATCGCCAATCTTCACTTCCTGTCCGTCGGAATTGTACTCGCGCTCAGCTATAAGCTGTGATGCGGCGTTATAATCTCTTTGAAAGCGAGCTACGGAAGTATATGGATAGTACAGGTCAAACTGCGTGTAAGATCCGTCCAGATACTGAACCTGGCCTATGTTATTCTCTGTATCATCCATGTAATGGACGACAAAGACTCCTTCCCGCCCCGCCAGCATCACAGGCGAATCAAATAGCTGGGTGCGCTTTCTGCCGGAGGTATAGAAAATTAGCGCTCTAGTCACTTCAGGTGTAAAAATCCCACTTCCACTATCTGCTTCGTCCGATCCTACCTGTCCAATCCCTGGGGCCAGCCATGCATGGCTTGTTGAATCGCTAAACGGCGCTCCATTTCGCTCTACAATCGTCCGTAATCCGATCTTTATGACCGATTTAAGCACTACTCCGCTCTCTAACTGTACATCCTCCTGATCTAATACTTCCGAAATGTAGGTATTAACTAAAGTAATTCCCGGCGGCCCCTCTACCATGGTAGACCCGCTAAGAGTGTCTCCAATTTGAAACTCCTTCCTCAGGATCCGGACAGGTGTGTCATATGGGTAAACATTGCCATTGAACTCCAATCCCGCAAGATATAGTCCGGACTGCGATGGGTCAGCAGTGCGATTAACACCGTAGTATCCAGCAAGGTTTTCAAGCGCTACCCGATAAATGAAAAGGTCACCCAGCTCTTCAACTGAAGTAACGACTGTTTCATATCCCAAACTTGAAGACCAAGTATTGTTCTCAGCTAGAGGAAAATAGTCCTCTGAATCCAGAGCCTGTGCCGGCAACACCGGCGCCGCAAGCGCCAGGACGCTAATGACAAAGGGGTGGGTTAATCGTTTTACATGACGCGTAAATGTGTGCTTCATGACACTCTCCTCTAACTTCAATAAGAGCTAAAAGTTGATACAGGAGTTGAAATGGGGCTCGGAGAATAGCTTGCCTGAGGCGTCGGGGAGACTCTTGGATCAGGAGTTGGCGCAGTCAATGCATGTACTCCGCGCACGGTCATTCCAAGAGGATCAACATGCTTGCGATTAGCCGCACCCGGCCTTTCTTGTGCAGAGATCGAGCTTACCACGCATGACAAAAAAATAAGAAATGCAACCACCAGCAATCCCGCCGTTGTGGCGCTTCCTTTTGACTTCCTAGTAGATTCTTCTTGCGAACAGTCCATAGCGTACCCTTCAAATCTCTGATCTATCTAAACAGTAAAGGACTCTGCTGTCTTATAACAAAAAGCAAACTTAATACCAGACTGATCGTACGGATCGGGCAAAATTGTTACTAACTCGAAAATAGCTCAGGTCCTTTAGTCTGCGGTCCCAAAAGAGTCGCTCCCCATCGTCCCGATTATATCAGGACTCGATCCAAGTTAGTTAACCTCCAGCTTTTTCGAAACGTCTTTCCTGGCCCGGCAATTGCATCCTAGTGACCTGTTTCCCGTAGTTTAAGGAGTTGTCATTATGTGGACGTACTTCGACGCGCTGATCAGATCATGTCTGAAAAATACTGCAACCTACTGTATCACTATCTTACTAAGTATTTTTCTTATATCCGACGCGGCATACGCTCAGGAGCCCCTCGGTAGTTGGCCGTTGGTTTACGTCTCGGTTCCAAGAGACACTAATTTTGACGGGGAGATAACCGACGGAGATTCGTTCACACTAAATGAGGTCACCTTCGCGCTCCGTTGGAAGGCCGAATTGCAATCGGATTTAATACTGCGAAAGCCGGTGCTTGATGCAAACGGCAATCCGGTGCTCGACTCGGAAGGCAAGATCACTTACACGGATGAGGTCTTGGTATCAGGATTCGATTCCGCTACCGGCAAGCGGGGTGCAATCTGGGATCCAATGGTTTCATTTGACGGAGAGTGGGTTTACTACACGCGCGTATATAGCGTTGAGAAAGAGGATTTCACTTTCAATTACTACGTGTACCCCCTGTCCGGTTCCGACATTTTCAAGATTCACCTCAAAACCAGAAAGATAGTACAGCTAACTAATCAAAAGTCTACCCCGCTTTCCAGCACTGACGATTGGTCTATCGGAGAGACGGTTACTCCACGAAAGCAACTTGGACGGGCAGTTTTCAACATGGGGGCTTCGCCGCTCCCGGGAGGGAAGATAATTTATGCTACCAACCAAAATGCTTATCTCCCGGGCAACGACTTCCCGCATCTCAATTTTCAGCTAGCCGTCACTGACGATGTCGATGATTCGAAAGATGCAAATCAAAATGCAGAGGTAATAGGACACCTAAACTTAGGTAGCGCACTGCACCCGCACGTACTCTCCAATGGAGAAGTGCTGTTCTCAAGCGCCGAGAGTCAGGCTCTGCGGGACGGCCGCATGTGGGCATTATGGTCCATATGGCCCGACGGCCGGCTCTGGAAGCCGCGCATGAGCGCCTTCGGAACAGATAGAGCCTTCCACTTTCACGGTGAGCTTTCGGACGGGCGTCCGATGGTCATCGAGTACTATAATCAGAACAATAACGGGTTCGGAACTCTTGTGACACTACCTTCCGGTGAGCCTGAAGGTGTTCCGCCTTTCGGCGACCCTGATGACAGGCATGAGAGCAATCCTAAGTTCCAGATCGATTACGGGAACCACAAGATCAATTACTCTTTCGCCTTTACTCCTCAAGGTAACTTCAACGTCGGTTATACCAACATTTTTACCCGGTTCGCGAATTCCTTTGACATACCGTCAGCATTGGACGCTAACGGCAACATGATGGGCAAGGTGAGTTATCCGGCGGGAGGACCAAATAACTCGGTAGTTCTGACCTGGAGTGGCCCGCTTCGCGCGCAGGGCAGCCGCTCTACATATTATGACGGTCAGATCTGCTATGCGGACGCCAGCCGCGGCAAATTTGTGTCGTCACCCTCTGAATTTCTCTGTATGCAGAATCTGATAGCAGCACACGAAATATTTCCTCGGCCACTTCTTCCCTACGAAAAAATATATGGAAAGAAGGAGCCGAGCAAACTCTCTTGGGTTCCGAACAAAGGCGAGGATTTTGTTGAATTGCCTTACTCTACTCCATTTGGGGAGGTGGGGTCGTCAAGTCTTATCCATAGAAACACCGCCCCCCGCCCGATACGGATGATTGATCCTCTGCTAATCGCCAAGTGGGGTGCTGTGGATCCGTTCTTCAGCGGAACTGAAAATTGGGCTGCCAACGGGGCCGATGCCGGAAAATACACCGATGATGACATCTTTGCGGTCAGAATATTGGGCCAGTTGCCCAGCGGTCAGCATAACGGTTCATTCAATCGCCAATTTTTTAATTATGGGAATGAGCGCTTCTTGATATTAGGGGAGATTCCGGTGCGTAAATTCGACGCAAACGGAAACCCGGTTACCTACGACAAAGATCCCCACACCGTCGACACCAGCTTCCTTGCTCGTATTCCGGCGGACCTTTCTTTCACCTTCCAAACCATTGATAGGCACGGAGCAGTATTAAACATGTCACAAACCTGGCATCAAGTAAGGCCTGGCGAGCGGCGCGCGGATTGTGGTGGTTGCCATGCTCACGCCAAGGTAGGAGTGCCGTTCGACGGCTCAGCTGCCTCCAAAACAGACTATAAAATATGGGATCTGACTACCAAGACTCCTCTGCTTACCAAAGAGAATCAAAGCGATTCCAACAGCCCGACCGTGGTGAAATGGCTGGATAAACCGGCGGTGACTGTTGAGTATAATGCCGATATTAAGCCGATCCTGAACGCAAAGTGCATTAGCTGTCACAGCGTTAACGGACCGCAAGAGGGCGGATTGGTACTGGACGATGAGACCGTTATTAGTGGATACGAGGCAAGCTACAACACCTTATGTAAAACGAAGGATGCCGGACTTGGGACAAGGATGAACGCTTCTCACTATGTTCGCGCAATGCAGGCGCGCCGAAGCTTGCTGTATTGGAAGATTCGCGGCGAACGCACTGACGGGTTTAGCAACGAAGATTTTTTGACAGACGCCGACAATCGCGGTTATCCCGCCGGCGCAAGCCGGCATGCGTATGACATAGACCTTCTCGGGACGATTATGCCTCCTCCCGGCTCAGGCGTCCCTCCTTTGACAGAAGATGAAAAGATGACTTTGACGCGATGGATTGATTTAGGGTGCCCCGTTACTTTGCGCGATAGGGACTCGAATCTTCATCCGCTCGGGTGGGATCTTGATACTCAGAGGCCGACACTGACTCTTACAAGCCCGCGAGCGGGAAGCAATCTTAAACCGTTAAAGTATATCGCCGTAGGACTTTATGATCTCGATAAACTGGACCTCTCCACCTTTCGGGTAACGGCCGACATTCCAGTTAATGGAAGGGCTCCTGGCGCCAATTTGGTTGAGAACTTCGATGAGACTAAGCTCATCGAAAATGACTATCGCTGG
>JAGFJO010000154.1 GCA_024102635.1 Deltaproteobacteria bacterium | reverse complement strand
ATCCAATGGTGGAGGCCGGGAAGAGATAGACTGCCGCCGCTAGCAGCGCCACTGCGAAAGCGGTAATTGCCGCTGTTTTTAATATCTTCAATTGAGATCCCCTGCAGCTATCGTTGATAGTGTTAATTTATGATTACAACAAGAGCCGGGAAACTAAGTTTTTCCAAAAACTGCTACGGGCAGATCATTATTATCAGAATAAAGAGTTCCCTTGAGAGCTTGCGGGAAAAAGGGGATAAACACGTTCGCCGGCCGCTAACAACCTCCATACTACCCTAAACTTAAGGCCGTTGGAGGTTTATTTGCTGGCAGGCGAACGTGTCGTTGATAGAAGACGCGGGCTAGATGACTAGCTTGCCGACAGGGATGTCGTCAAAGCCGTCCTCTCGCCCTTGAAGCGGATCTTTCGGCAGATCCCTTAACGGTCTGACCTTGAAATCCACACCCATCATCGCGGCGTGACCGGTGATGAGCTTATGCAGCGCCTCCTCTTGGGTAGCCCCACTGCATTCAGCAATCGGGACATGAGTCCTGGCGCTTGCTGTCCAGCTACCGCTGGCGTCCTGAACGAGCACGATTCTCAGCATGTGGCCTCCTTTCCGGCCGTTGTGAAACCGTGAAGCGTAACTGCGAACGTGTTAATAGAACTATCAGAGTTCAGTTTTTAAAGATAGCTGATGGGGTTAATCTGGGTTCTCCATAGAGCATCGAGGCTACGCTGCCAGTTACGAAATAAGAGATGCCTGCCTTGGTTAAAGGAGTTGAAAAAATCTCGAAAAGATTAACTTCTTGCATACACGAACGATTCTTTTACTTTTCGCTGAATTTCCTCTTCAGATAGATCAGGATTCCAAGTACGCAAACTGGCGGCCTTAAGTTCTCTCGCCGACCAATAAAGACGGTGGGCAGCCAGAAAACGCTGCTCGGGCATCATGTCATAAAATACTTTTTGCTGAATTTCACTCGTATTTTCAGTATGAAATCTGGGCGCCATATCAAGAATGTACGACAAAAATTACTGTAGGATCAAACCCTTTAATGACGCATGCTACATCAGTGGAGTAAGGGATCCTACTATGCTAAATTCGCCCCCATGCCGCATTCAGAACCTTCTTTTGATGACCTTCGCACCCGGAGTAACCGCCGGCTTGAGAAGGCGGGACATCTCCAGGCAAACGGAGAGGCCGCTGCCGACATCTCTCAAACCACCGGCACCGGCTCTCCTCGGATTCAAGGGGAGTATGCTAAGCGCGCCCTAATCGAGAGTTTGGCCACCGGTCAGCCGCAGCGCGAGTATTATACTCAGGCGGTCGAAAATCTTATAAGAAGCGGCAGAATAGACCCGCCCGATCTGTTCCCCGATTTTAATATCAGAAACTGGCGCGACAGGTTTATCGCTATCCGGGAGATGGAGCTTCCGTGGGGACAAGAAAAAAGAGACGCAACGCTTCGTGCCACATGGCTGCAGCTCGGGAACTCTGTAGCGCGCAGGTTCCAAGAGCTTTTTTCGCGTCCTGAACAGATGATGGTGCCAAAGCGGGCGCTTGAGGAGATGGAGTCGCCGCGCACGGATTTCGGGCTGGCTCGGCCCAGCACCATAAGGTCTCTTGAGCTTTATTCCGTACTTCCTTGCATAGTGAGCGCAGACCTTCTTCCAACCAAGCTTGCGGTTAGCCTTAAGCTTATGACGGTAGAGGAGGGGGATAAACCTCTTGATAGAATAGCTAAGAAAGCAGATCTGGCTGTTGTGAACGGCCTCAAGGTAATCTTTGATTCTGCCCGTCCTATTAACCACCGCGACCAGTGGCCTCCTAATAATCGGGTGTTAGTTATTAGCGAGCCTTCAGATGTCGTGCGGCACCGTTATCCCGGAGTAAGCGTGCCCGATAGCTCGATTCTCGGAGGTATAATTTACACCCGTGAAATTAATCGCGAGAAGGATTCTATCTTCACCGGCAAGTTCCAACCTCGCCGCCTCTCGGCGCAGCACTTCTCTAGCGCTTATGCGGCCCGGAGAAAGACACGCCATGAGTATCAAGAGTATGCTACGGAGATAGAGGAGATTAGCCGACTGGGAGCGAGGCTTAAAACCATGAACGGGACTCTTCAGAGCGAGTGGAAGCCGGGCGTATCACCCCAGGCCAAAGAGAACCTGGTCGCGCAGGGCAGAGAGCTTATCGCCGAGTGTATTGAAAAGCTCCGGTTCTGTGAAAACCGCTTCAAGCTCCACGCGCTTAAGCTCATGGATGGAATTACTACCGGCGAAGATAAGCGGGGAGAGGCGGCATTCCTTGACAGCCTTGGACGCCCCAATGTTGCTCCTATTATGGCAAAGACAGGGGCAGCAGAGAGAGCGCTTCGCCGCCGCTATGCTGAGATGACGAAAAAGGGGGGCTATAACGAACAAGATCACATGATGATCCGCCATAAACTTGCGGAGCATGAAGAGGCGATAGAGTCTATAACTTGCAAAGTCGCCGCAGAAGCGGAGCGATTGAAACATTCGCTGCAACTCTTTTCGGATGCTCCCCTTAGCGAGAGGCAGATAGCTAATAATGTACAGGGGCTAATGATAGCGCTGGGAGTGTCCGTGACCCCGCTTAACAACGTTACCCTGAGGCCTTTCAAGGCTGTCGCGGAGAAGCTGCGCGGCACGGCTGAAGAGTTAAAAGTAGCGCTAACGGCGCGCGATCGCGAAAAGGCCATGGATGCCTGCATCAAGATTCATGTGATCGGCAAACTGTACTCTCTTAATAAAACCGTCGAGGAGATGAAGGACCAGGTAGTTACCCCGCACCATGTGAACCTCAAAGAGATGAGCGCGTTTGTAGGGAGATTTCATGCTCTCTTTTCAGAGCGGCAGCTTTTCCCGGAGAGAGTAGTGCCGGAGGTCGAAAATGTCTTTGAGAAGCTGGAAAAGGATCTAGCCGGGCTAAAACGTGCTCTTGATCACTATGCCGGAAAGGACCTGACGCTGGAAGATAGGCGAGCGATGTTTAAACGGATGAAGGAGTTTATGAAGGTCTTTGATCTTGAGGCTGCTTTTTCGCGGATCGACTAAAGGCTTCTATGGATCCTGTGTCCGCCTCTCCTTCACGTCGCAGCAGAAGCACTTGCGCTACCAAGAGCAGCGCAAATACTATAAACGAGGAAACAACGCTCTGACTCAATAGACTTGAGAAATAGTATTGAGCTAGATGCAGCAGGAAAAACGCAAGAAAAACCATGGCGCATATTGCTCTTCCTACCGGTCGGTCGTCCGCCCAAGCAATTAGAGGTAGAAACGCCAGAAACGCGTAGTAGTAGTTAACCGGACCTATCAGTGTGAATACTAGAAAGCAGCCTGTGATCACAACAGACAGCAAGCATTTCCCAGCTATAGCAGCTATCAACGCACACAGCGCGAACAAAATGCCAAGGCCCTCGGCTGCTTCGCTTCTTTGCTTAATCCGCCTTGCAATCTCGGCTTGAGCGGTAGGCGCCGGATCCTCGGTAAGGGAGAGTGTGTCGATTAGGGCAAGCTGTTTCATCCCTATGGTATTGGAGTACACCTGCTCCCTGTGTACCTGCATCTTTTCGGCAAATTCGAAGTATAGCGAGACCCCGCTAGGAGAGAAGAGAGCCGGAATCACGCCCAATACCCCTGCCGCCAAAAAGCCTAATAAAAATTTCGCGAGGCGCTCTTTGTGTTTAATGAGGTGGAGGGCCACCGGCAATGTCAACATCAGAGGAAAGATCCGGCAGTGCGTAGAAACGGCAAAAAGCACTCCTGAGAGAGCATCCCTCCGCTTACTAAGAGCGATTAAAGCCATCCCCAGAAATAGATACCAGTCGTAGCGCAGAACCGAGCCGAAGGTAAAGTCGAAAGGGGCAAGAGCATTTAAGGAAAATGCCGACGTGCAAAGCATGGCGGGTCCGGCTCCTAAAAAGAGTGACGCCGAGACTATGAGAGCCAGCATCAGGAAATAATCAATGGCAACTATGAAATTGAGAAATCCCTCGCTGAGCTGAGCGGCATTCAGAATAAAAGACATAATTTTCGACTTAAGCGGCGGAGCATTATATCCATGATCCAGAAAAAGCCTTTGCCAAGCCTCGTCTGGACGCCCGCTCTGACGGACGAAGAAGAGAACATCATGTTTAAACTCTCTCCATCTTTCTGGCGTAAAACGGCTCATTACTTTAGTTGGATCGATAAGAGCAACCGGCAGGACTTTATAGCTGCGTTGATCACGAAACGAGGCCACTGTACCGAAGACGCCCTGTTCCTTCCCGGCGATTACAGCGCTGCTGTAAAGACCAGAATAATGGAGCTCATCAAAGTACTTAGCCCCTAGAAAATAGTGGAAGGAATCCCAGTAGTGAATCTTCTCGTTAAGAGGGGTATGAAATCTACCGAAGTTTGTGAAAGCCCAAAGGCCTGCCACTGCTAAGAAAAGAAAAAGCAATTTGCTTAGGAAAGGGCGAGATAAGTAAACCAAGCCGGCGGCGGAAGCAGACAGAATCGCCCGTATCCAGGGAAAATATTCATCCGGCATATTGAATTAAGGCCACAAAGCAATGCAAGAATTAGGGCCAGACTTGATCAATAATTAGCCTCTCGCAAGACAGAACCTCGCATTATGTGCTTTAAACCATCTCTTCATCAGCACTGGAGCGAATAAGACCGGCGGTCTTTAGCTGGTCCATCTTTGAAGTTATTCTTTTTTGAGCCTCTTCTACCTCACTTATTTTTTTAGGCGGCAAGGTAGTGAAGTCCTCCTCGACAACTTGTTTCTTTCTTGCGGACATATTGGCGAATAAGGCCGCCTTAACATTCTCCTTTGCAAGCTTAAGTGAGACTACCAGATCATAGTGGTCCACCTCTTTTATAAGCACTTGAATACTCTGGCTTGTAAGCTCAGCGATATCATCGAATGTGACGATGTTAGTTGCGATTTTTTTGGCGGCATTAGGATCGGAAAGCGCGATTGCCTTCATAAGCTTCTCGCGGTGGCTCGAAGGCATCCTGCTTAGAATCTGTGCCGCAATTTTTGGGCCATCAACCTTTTCGTCCTCAGTCATCCCACCCTCCTTTACGTCTGTTTAAGATGTGAGAGGTAGCTGGATGTTTTCAGCGGTAGGTTAGGCCAGTTAAGTCCTGCGAGTGAAAATGTAACCTACTGCAAATAAAGAGGAAATTTTAGCGCATAAGATTGACATCCATGAGAGAATACCTCCAAATAGATTAGATCTTTTGCACTTCCCCCCATAATCACTCATCAGTGTAGTGCTCTTTTCCATGCTCAGTGCGGGTAGACCGTCAGCGCGCGTTGCTTCGCCGGCAAAAAGTTCCGGCGAAGTTTCGCTGCGCATGCGTCTTCGAAGCGGGGTTCTCTGTGCTTTATGAGCATAGTGCACCCTGCTTCGTAAGGTTCGAAGTAAGGGGAAACGAGAAACTAATGAAAAACACAATACTACTGTCGGTCCTTCTGACCTGCTTGCAGGTCCAGGGAGGAGAAACCATCATCGACAACTTCGCCAAGCTTCAGGGCACAACGTGGCCTGTCGCTTTGCAGCCGGCTGGCGTGCAGTACAATCTGTCTGCGACGCCGGAGAAGCTCTTCACGGGGGCGGCAGTTGCGTTCCCCGATGTGTACACCAACCTCCACGTGAGGTTTCGGCTTGCGGTGTCAAACACGGAGCGCGGCGACGGCCCGGTGCTTACCGGCGCCAACGCCTGGAAGGAGAGGGTCGGCATCAACCTTTGGTTTGACGACCTCGGGAAGCCGGCTCCGCTCTTCGTCGATCAGTCGGCGAAGCATGTGAGGGTAAACCTCCACTCGCCCGGCACGGTGATTCAGGATCTCGGCATCGTTCAGCTTCCTCACAAGAAGCTCGGCAAGCTCTATGAGATCGCAGTGAAGTGCGACGAGGTTGGGCCGGGCAGCTACGCTGTCTATCCCACCATTCAGGAATTCGAACCGTGGAATGTTAACCACCTCGACAAGTTCGAATGTTACCTGCAAGGCGTCGAAACTGAGAGCGCCGCTCCAGCTTCCTACTTCCTCTATGAGGGGCAGGGGAGCAGAGTTGAATCTCGAAGGTTCACGCCGTACATCGCAATCAGCGGAAATAGCAAGTCGCTGAGGATCACCATCCGGATAATCGACGTGCCGGACTCGGATCGGAAGCTGCTTGAATGGGAGGATCCGGAAAACCTGGCGCGGCTGCAATCAGCAGTAACGCTCAAGGGGCCCTGGCTTCCAGTTGATCGGCTTCATTCGACTAACCCTCTTACCGGGGTTCACCGCTACCACTTCACGCCGGATAAGTCAGAGCCCTCGCGGTTCTTCAGGCTTATCCGCCCCGTGACCGGCAGCTAAACGGAGAGGTTTTCAGAAGGGAGGCGTGACCTGTTCACGCCTCCCTTTTTGAATAGACGCTTGCGCTGCGTGCTTCTCCCACGTTCCCCGTTGTCTCAGAGACCGCGCGAAATCGGCTCACTATAAAGGCGACCGAAGATCAACCCAAAATTGCTGTGAATTCTAGATGATAATTGGTCAATCCAGACTATTGATACAAGATAAAGGTCAACTTCAAGCCTACCCTTATAGGATTTCTACTGCGTATTTAATGGAGACATAGCAGCTGAAGTTGGGGGGATAGAGCGGAAAAATATCTTTTAGATCGCCATCTTCCGTCTTATATCGCTTCCTAAAGAAACTTGCACATGCGGGGACTTTAAAATACTCCTTTTCATAACCTTAATGCGCGCGGTCTCTGAGACGACGGAGTAGGCGCGCGGTCTCTGAGACGACGGAGTAGGACGACGGAGTAGGACGACGGAGTAGATCTGGAGATGGCTAAACAAAACCAAAACCGGGGCGGTGAAGAGTCACCGCCCCGGATAAAGCAGAGATCTCAATTTCATTTCTCAGGTACCGGCCCATCGTGCAAGCCTTCGTGATCGAAGTTTGCAGGTCCGACCTGACTTTCGGGTTCTGTACTCGGGGCAGCTTCGTCAGCTTTTTCGCCGAGCAATTCAACCGTACTCCTTTGGCCAGGATGAGTGAACTTCTCAATGCGGTTCACTCCAATTCCATTAAATCCCCGTTGATGGTGACCCATCTTTCAACCTCCTATGCCATAGACATGAAAGCAGCTCCGAGATCCCGGCACTGCTAGATAGCTGAACCTTTCAAGCCATCTCCAAATCCACCATTGGAAAGACTAAACATGATATTGTATGCCTCGACCTCAATCAAATTAATCGGCTGTTAGCGGCTCGGAAAAGCTGATGATAGGTGCAGCTTGATGTTTAATTTTTGTTAATATACTGTGCTGAAATGACTTCTAAAATTAAGATCGCCCTGGCTCAGTTTGCAATGACAGATGAGCCTAAAGAGAATCTCGATAAGGCGCTGACCTATATCCGCCGCGCCGCAGAACGTGAGGCTCAGGTGGTATGCCTTCCGGAGCTATTTAGATCTCCTTATTTTTGCGTTGAAGAGAGCTGCCCGCGTGATTATTCAGAGCGGCTGGATGGCGAGACAAAAACGGTGATAGGAGAGGTTGCAAAAAGCGGCAAGATCGCAGTTATTGCCGGGAGTATCTACGAGGATTGCGATAACAAAAAGTATAATACGGCGATGGTTTTCAATGCCAAAGGAGAGATGCTTGGCGCATACCGGAAAACCCACATTCCTCATGATCCGGCTTTTTTTGAAATGAACTATTTTGAGCCGGGCGATTCCGGATTTAAGGTTTTCGACCTTGGTTTTGCCAAGGTTGCGGCTCTTATTTGTTACGACCAGTGGTTCCCGGAGGCTGCAAGGGCTTGCGCTCTTATGGGAGCGGATATCATTTTTTATCCCACCGCAATCGGCAACGTAAATGGAATCGAGCCTACAGAGGGAAACTGGCAAGAAGCCTGGGAGAACGTCCAGCGTGGTCACGCGATCGCAAACTGTTTGGTAGTGGCGGCCGTAAACAGGGTAGGGATCGAAGGTAAATCGACTTTTTGGGGAGGCTCCTTTGTATGCAATGCATTCGGGAAGACCTTAGTACGCGGCGGAGTTGCTGAAGAGCTAATCGTCCAAGAGATAGACCTTGAACATAGCCGGCAGGTACGCGAGTCCTGGAGATTCTTTCCAAGCCGAAGGCCGGGAGCCTATAAGGGGCTCTCCTCTGATTAGGGGATAGGAGATAGCGCCATTATGCCTAGCCGCATCCTCTTTTTAACGTGGGGGATTGCGAAGTATTATGGTTGGTATCACAATCCGCTGAGAGGACTGCCTTCTTTGGCGTCGTCTCAGAGACCGCGCTAAATCCATTAACTATTAGAGATACTTAAAATCCGTGCCAATTTACTAAAAATCCGGCAGGATAGCTCTCAGCCCGTGGGGATCAGAATCGGGTAAGGGGTGACTTGTAGTGCTCACTTCATACAAACCTTCGCTGCAGCCGCTCAACCGGTCTAGGCAGGGCACAACGGATATCTTATTGCAAATTAATGAGTTAATCTTGATTCCGCAGCACGCTAGTCTTTTAGAGTGGTATATTTCAAATCCTCGTTAGCGCAACCCTAATGTGCGCACTCTCTGAGACAACGGAACAAAACTAAATTTTACTTTCTTTAGGATTTAATAATGGATAGTATTGTCCGGTAATATCTGCTGTAGGAGTAGTTGTCATGAGATTGGCGTTTGCGTTAGCGATAGGAGTTCTTTGTTTTGTAACTTCACTCGAAGCTGAGGACTATACGCAACTAGGGGGCAAGATGACCTCTTATCTCCCCGGCCCGGCCGCGTTGCAGGTTTTCGCCCCCAACGTGGTCTCTAAAGCGAACCAGGATCTGCAGCTAAGCGGCTTTGCTCCATTTCATCACATAATGAGCCGAGAGGAGGGACTGGGCCCCCGCTTTGTGAATTCAAGTTGCGGCGGGTGTCATATTGAGAACGGGCGAGGGCCGCTTAGATTTGATAGGGCCAGGGCGCTTAAGGGGGGTGCAATGGTCATCAAAGTGACAGGAGATAAAAAATTAACTGCGCCGGTGTTGCAGAACCACTCGGTGGATGGAGCGACCTTCCACGGCATACGGCTCAGATGGCGGAGGATAAAGGGCTCCTATCCTGATGGCACGCCGTTCTCTTTGAGAGCGCCGCAGCTAACTTTTAAGGTGAAAAATGCTACTCATCGAAAGATAAAACATTCTTTGCGAATGACCCCGCCGATTATCGGAGTGGGGCTTCTTGAAGCGATATCACTAAGTGATGTTTTGGCTAAAGAAGATATATCTGACAGTGACAATGACGGTATTTCAGGGCGGGCTAATCTCGTTAAAGATATCCGCGCGGTTTCGATAAGTCTCGGCCGTTTCGGGTACAAGGCATCACAGCCCACTGTCGAGCAGCAGTCCGCCGCAGCGCTCGGAAATGAAATGGGAATTAGCAACTCACTTTTTCCTGTGTCAGAGCCGCTGGAATTCTCAGATGACCACCTGCATAGGGTTACCGTGTACCAGAAGCTAGGGGGAGTTCCTGCCGCCAGAAACCAGAGTGACCCGGTAGTCGCGCTAGGGAAGAAGATCTTTTTTGAAGTAGGATGCGAAGGTTGCCATACTGCTACCTTTGTAACATCCTCCAATCCCCTCGAGGAGCTTTCGAACCAAACTATTCATCCATTCACCGACCTTTTGCTTCATGATATGGGGCCTGGGCTAGCCGATAAGCATCCCGAAGGTATGGCGGGCGGTAGGGAGTGGAGAACCACCCCTCTATGGGGGTTGGGATTTTCAAGGCAGCTTTCGGACATCACCCCATTCTATCTGCATGACGGCAGGGCTCGCACCGTTGAAGAGGCTATCTTGTGGCACGGAGGTGAAGGTCTCAAGTCGAGAAAGCTCTTCATGAATAGAAGCAAGGATGAGAGGCACGCACTAATAGCTTTTTTGCTAGCGCTCTAATTTCTGGGAAGTCATATGGCCGCTCTATGTGGTGCTGCTTGCCGGCGGCTCTCCGGATATTATGGCTGCATTTCCCAACTCTTCGGGCTTGGGCTTGGAAGTATCCTTGCTGAATTCCTCCTCCCACTTTACTTGAGCGCCGGAAGCCAGCCGTTTTGAAAGAGCCTCACTTAAAAGCTTCTCCCTCTCGGCTTTGTCCGAGATGGCAGAGCTACCGAGATTGGGGTGCCCACTTGCTGTGGTCGATGCCTGTTGAATCTGCCTTTCTATCTCAAATACCGCGGCGTGCAGGTGCATGAGATCCAAGAGGTAATCTGCATGTGTGATGAAGAGCCGCTCAGTCGCGCCGGGAGCGGGCGCAACTTTGCCCGACGCCAATGTGACCTCCAACCTAACGATAGGAGCGGTTGGGCTTTGAGGAAGCTGATAGGCATAGGCCTTGTCGGTTCCGATTGGAAGCAAGATGCAAGCCGTATCCTTTGCCTCGACTCCCGCGATATCTTTAAGAGGGCCGAAAAGTTCGACTGATGAGTCATTTATGCTAACCTGGGGCGAGCGAAGTTGGCCCGATATCTTTTTGGTTACTTCCTGGGTTCGCCGGCCATTAAGGCTCTTTCGTAGCTCATTTAGTCTCTCAGGGCTTAGGTCGATTCCGCTAAAAGATTTAAATTTATCACTCTCTACGTTATCCCACGAAAACACCATATTTTTTAGGCGGGTAAGGGCCGTTTGTGCGTCCTGCCACTCAGTACCTTTAAAGTTCATTCCAAGCGCCCAGCCGTGAATCTGGGTGTCAGCAGAGATCTCTGAACCTTCAAGAGTGCCGGCACATTCACAATCGGCAGCAAGGTTCAGATGCACTGCTTGACGGTGCGCTCCTCCGCGCTTGCTCGGGATATCAATCCGGATGGTGGAATTTTCGGCTTTTATCTTTATCTCTTTGGCGTTCTCCCCTTCAAGCGTGAAGATCGCACCTTTAGCTTTTATATCTACTGTTGCTTCTTCAGCTAGTAGGATAGGAGATACGACGCGGTCTATCAGTTGGCCTCTAAGGGTTTGGAAGCGCCCGACCCTTGCGAGTTCATTGAAAATACGGCGCTCCATCTTTCCGGCAAGGATGCCTCCGTGCGTTGAAGCGGGATTCAGCATGGTGAGCAGCTTCGCTGCTGCCGATTCGGGCACAACTGCCTTGTACTGCCTGGGAGAGGAATCTTTTCCGATCTCAATAGTCACAAGACCATCTTTAATTGAGAATTGAGTGTCTAACGTAGGTTTTTTCCCTGGATTGTGGCTGGGCTGAGGCATGTCAAGTTCTCTTAATACTTGATAATAACTTAGTTAAAAGTTCTTTACATATATAGTAATGAAGCATTTAGGTAGCAGGGTGACATTAATCTGGTGGCAAATAACGAGCCTTTAAAGGGCAGATCCGGCTTCCTCTGAACTATCTCGAGGAGCTGTTAAGCGCTTTCAAAGCTTCGGGGGATATCATAAAACTTGCTCGCTTATGCTCGCTACGTTTTATGATAGCGACGGGTGGACTCGAACCATCCGCCTTCGCCTTATTTTGGCTCGACATGATGCAGGGCGGCCTCAAGGCTTCGGCGGACGAGACTGGAAAAAGCCACTAAGTCATGGGCCGGAGCGCCGAGCGCGAAAAATAGCGACGGGTGGACTCGAACCACCGACCTCAGAATTATGAGTTCTGCGCTCTAACCAGCTGAGCTACGTCGCCGTATAGAATAAGGAGCTCCCATTTTTGCCGGATCCGCCCATCCATTGCAAGTCAGGCTGGACTGTCTGATTCGCAGCAAAGATTTACAGATTTGGAGATCGTCACATTTCCTCGCTTCTTTCGCCGGCGCATGCTGCAGATCCATAGCTCAATCCGCTCTTAAACAGGCGAAAGTTAAGACTATTTATAGTTCTAGCGAAACAGATCATTGAAATTATATATTTAATGATTACATATATTTGTATCAGAAATTGAAATTAACTCCCGGAACTTTGAGTGAAATACCACGATTACTACAAAACATTAGGGGTTGAGCGCAGTGCAACTCAGGATGAGATACGCAAGGCCTATAGAAAGCTCGCTCGCAAATATCATCCCGATGTTAACAAAGAGAAAGGAGCCGAGGAGAAGTTTAAAGAGATCTCGGAGGCAAATGAAGTCCTAAGCGATCCTGAAAAGCGCAAGAGGTATGATGCTCTCGGAGCAAACTGGCAGGCCGGACAAGATTTCCGCCCACCTCCGGGATACGAAAATATGCGCTTTAACTTCAGAACGGGTGGAGGGGGCGGAGCGCAGGATTTTGATTTCTCCGGCTTCAGTGATTTTTTTGAAATGCTATTCGGGCAGGCAGCGGCTGGCGGCGGCGGAGCTAGGCAGTTCTCTTATGGCGGCGGCGGGGAAGATATCTTCTCTGCTTTCTCCGGATATGGCGGAGGGCGGCCCGCTCAGCAGCAAGCCCGTGCTCCACGGCAGGAGGCCGAGCTCACTATCTCACTTGAGGATACTTACAAGGGAGCTACTAAAAGCATAGCGCTTACTACTCATGAGATGAAAGATAATAGGGTCACCCCGGTCACGAGAAATTATCAGGTAAAGATTCCGCCGGGTACGGTGACAGGATCTGTAATTCGCTTGAAGAGCGCTACAGGAAACGGCACAGGGGCGGGAGATGTATATCTAAAGATTAATATAGCGCCTCATCCTCGCTTTAAGATTGAAGGGCACGATCTAGTCACTACCCTTCCTGTTGCCCCGTGGGAGGCGGCGCTAGGCTCACAGGTCGATGTGCCCATGGTAGAGGGACTCGCAAGGATGAAGATTCCCGCAGGGTCTCAAAGCGGTAGCCGCCTTCGGCTTCGGGGTAAAGGTCTTCCTAAAAAGGAGGGAGGGAGCGGAGATCTCTACGCACAGATTGAGATTGCAGTGCCGAAGAGTTTAACCGAAAAAGAGCGTACACTGATGGAGCAGCTCTCGGAGGTTTCACAGTTTAATCCGCGGCGCTAAAAGTTTTAGTGAGGAAAGGGTATGGACACCAATAAATTCACAGAGAAATGCCAGGAAGCGGTGCAGGCGGCACAGGCCGGGGCGGTGCGGCGCGGGCACACCGAGGTAGACGTAGAGCATTTGATGCTGGCGCTAATTCAGCAGGAAGGCGGCCTTATCCAGCGCCTGCTTCAGAAGATGGGAGTGCCTGTTGATACCCTCAAATCTGAAACGGAGAAGGAGCTCGATAAACGGCCCAGCGTCTCGGGGCCGGGTGCAGAAGCGGGGAAAATTTTCATTAGCCAGCGGCTCGCGAAACTGTTGCTCCATGCCGAGGAGGAATCTAAGCGCCTTAAAGATGAGTACGTTTCGGTTGAACATATATTCTTGGCGATGCTCGAAGAAGCACCAAGCACCGGAGCAGGGAGAGTCTTTAAGCTCTTTCAGCTTACAAGAGATAGATTTCTTGCAGCCCTAACCAGTGTGCGTGGACACCAGAGGGTTGTGAGCGCAAATCCCGAAGCGACCTACGAGGCACTCGAGCGCTACGGGAGAGACTTGGTGCAGGAGAGTCAGAAGGGCAAGCTCGACCCTGTAATTGGAAGGGATGCCGAGATTCGCCGGGTAATTAGAATTCTTTCAAGAAAGACAAAAAACAATCCGGTGCTGATCGGCGAGCCGGGGGTGGGTAAGACCGCTATCGTGGAGGGGCTGGCGCAGCGCATAGTGAGGGGCGATGTGCCCGAGGGCCTTAAGGACAAGACCGTTTTCGCACTTGATATGGGAGCCCTAGTTGCCGGTGCAAAATATCGCGGAGAGTTTGAAGAGCGTCTTAAAGCCGTACTGCAAGAGGTGAAGCAAAGTGAGGGAAGAATAATTCTCTTTATCGATGAGCTTCACACCATTGTCGGAGCCGGTAAGGCAGAGGGGGCGATGGACGCCGGCAATATGCTAAAACCGATGCTTGCGCGCGGAGAGCTGCACTGTATCGGCGCTACAACGCTCGATGAGTACCGCAAGTATCTCGAAAAAGACGCAGCGCTTGAAAGGCGCTTCCAGCCGGTAACAGTGGACCAGCCTACAGTGGAGGACACGATCTCAATTCTTCGCGGGATTAAAGAGCGTTTTGAGATTCATCACGGCGTTAAAATTCAAGATAACTCGCTTGTTGCAGCAGCGATATTGTCCAATCGCTACATCTCTGACCGCTTCCTCCCTGACAAAGCTATAGACCTTGTTGATGAGGCGTGCGCCACTATCCGCACAGAGATTGACTCGATGCCGCAGGAGCTTGACGAAGTTACTCGCCGCATTATGCAGCTTGAGATAGAAGAAGCGGCACTAAGAAAAGAGCGCGATAAAGCGAGCCAGGAGCGGCTTGATGTGTTGCGTGAAGAGATAGCTGAGCTAAAAGACGAAAGCCAGCAGATGCGCGCACAGTGGGAGGCTGAAAAGAAGGGGATTACCGAGATTCAGCAGCTTCGCGAGAAGATTGAAGCCACCCGGCGTGAGATCGAGAAAGCTGAGAGGAGTTACGATCTTAACAAAGCGGCCGAGCTGAAGCACGGCACACTTCCCAACTTGGAAAAGGAGCTTAAGTCCCATGAGGATAAGATCTCTAAGGGAGATGGCGGGCCAAGGCTTTTGAGGGAAGAGGTCACCGAGGAGGAGATAGCGGAGATTATATCCCGCTGGACAGGGATTCCCGTGACTCGGCTTGTCGAGAGCGAGAAAGAGAAGCTGTTGAAGCTCGACCAAGTTCTGCACCAGAGGGTGATTGGTCAAGATGAAGCTGTAAGGTATGTGGCAGACGCGGTGCTTAGAGCTCGTGCGGGCATTAAGGATCCGCGCCGCCCGATAGGCTCTTTCATATTCCTTGGCCCCACTGGGGTAGGGAAAACTGAGCTGGCTAAAACTTTGGCGCAGACCCTCTTTGATAGCGAAGAAAATATCGTGCGCATCGATATGAGCGAGTACATGGAGAAGTTCGCCGTGTCGCGCCTTATCGGCGCCCCTCCCGGATATGTGGGATACGAGGAGGGAGGGCAGCTGACGGAAGCTGTGCGGCGAAAGCCATACTCAGTGGTGCTCTTTGACGAGATAGAAAAAGCGCACCAGGATGTTTTCAACGTACTGCTTCAGATCCTGGATGACGGCCGGGTCACCGACTCGCAAGGAAGAACCGTGGATTTTAAGAATACGGTAATCATAATGACATCCAACATCGGCTCGCAGCATCTTTTGGAGGGGATAACGGAGCAGGGCGAGATAAAGGAGGGGGCGAGAAGCTCAGTTATGCGAGACCTTAGATCGCACTTTAGGCCTGAGTTTCTTAACCGCATAGATGAGATAGTGCTGTTTAAACCGCTTACTTTGGAGGAGATTAAACGGATCGTTGATCTCCTTCTTAACGATGTGAGAAGGAGGCTTGAGGATAGAAATGTAACCCTTGAGATAACCGACGAGGCAAAAGAGTATGTCGCCAAGGCAGGATATGATCCGGTGTATGGCGCAAGGCCGCTAAAAAGATATCTTCAGCGCGAGCTTGAGACCAAGATAGGGAGGGCCCTTATCGCAAACGAGATCGCAGAGGATTCGGTTATCAAGGTGAGCATCAAAGACGGCGCGCTAAGTATCACTTCTGAAAGGCACAACGGCGAAGATGCTGGCGCGGTCACTCGAAGCTCAGCCTCCGCTTGATGTCACAGCCTCTCCTATGGTGAGATAGGGCATCTAACGATGACCCTAGGGCGAATTGAAGACCGCATAAAGGAAAAACTTGCCTCGCGCAGCGAGAAGGGATTGCTGCGCCGGCTTTCACCTGAAAAGAGGGGAATAGACCTATCCTCTAACGACTATCTTGGATTCGCGCGCTCGGCGGCGCTTCGGGAGCGAGTAGAGAGAAAATGGAACGAGTATCAAGGACCGCTTGGAGCAGGCGGTGCGCGCCTCATCTCAGGCGATAGTGAGCTTTACCATGAACTTGAAAGGGAGATAGCCGAATTTCACCAGGCTCCAGCTGCCCTCATTTTTAATTCCGGCTATGACGCTAACATAGGGCTCTTTGCTTCAATTGCTGGCAGAAATGACACTGTTATTTATGACGAGCTTGTACACGCCTCTATAAGGGACGGAATAAGATTAAGCAACGCCGCATCATACTCTTTCCGTCACAATGATATTAGTGATCTTGAGAAGAAGTGCCGGCTTGCCAAGGGATCGCTCTTTGTTGTGGTAGAGTCAGTTTACTCGATGGACGGCGATCTAGCTCCGCTTGAAGAGCTGGCATCTTTCTGCGAAAGGCCCGGGGCAGCGTTAATTGTCGATGAAGCACATGCGACCGGAGTTTTCGGCGAAAGAGGGGAGGGATTGGTTCAAAAGCTGGGGCTCGAGAGCAAAATCTTTGCGCGAGTACATACTTTCGGCAAGGCGCTAGGGATTCATGGAGCAGCAGTGCTGGGAAGCTCTGAGCTTAAATCCTTTTTAGTTAACTTTGCACGCTCCTTTATATATACGACAGCGCTACCGGCTCACTCGCTTATTTCGGTTTGGTGTGCGTATGATCTACTGAAAGAGGAGCCGACAGTGATAAATCTTCTTTGGGAGAGGTTAATGGCTTTCTCTACTGCGCTTGCTAGTCACGGAATTGAATACTCAAGCACATCTCCAATTCATGCAATATACTTCCCCGGCAACGAAACCGCGCGCGCCGTGGCAGCCGCAGCTCAGAATGCAGGGTTCGATATCCGAGCCATTCTATCGCCTACGGTCCCTGCCGGAAAGGAGAGGCTAAGGGTATGTGTGCATGCCTTCAACTCAGAAGATGAGCTTAAGGGGGCGGCAAAGCTGTTAGGTGAGGTGAAAAAGAGCTTATGAAGCCGATATTTATCGCAGGAATTGGCACCGATGTCGGCAAGACTGTAGTGTCTGCTGTCATAGTGGAGGCGTTAGAGTGCGACTATTGGAAGCCTATTCAGGCAGGAGAGCTTGATCGCACTGATTCCGATGTAGTTCGAGGGCTGGTGTCTAACAATAGTACGGTTATTCATCCTGAAGCGTTTAGGCTTACGAAGCCCGCTTCACCGAATATCGCAGCGGCAGAGGATGGGGTGATAATCGAGCTAGATGCGCTGAGTCTACCCAAGACCTCCTCGAATCTTGTAATCGAGGGCGCGGGAGGGCTTTTAGTCCCGATAAACGACAGTGAGCTAGTTATAGATCTTGCCCAGCATTTCAACGCTGCTGTGATTCTGGTGTCGAGAAATTACCTAGGCAGCATAAACCATACGCTCCTTTCAATTGAAGCGATAAGGGCGCGGATGTTGCCCTTTTTGGGGATCGTTTTTTGCGGCGCTCCGAGTGAAGGCATCGAAAGGACGATACTTACGTACTCCGACGCGAAGCGAATTTTTTCTATACCGGAGGTCGATAATGTCGATTCCAGGGCGATTAAGGCAGTAGCCGAAGAGATCAAAGGGACTCTTTCAGGGGTGCTCGGGGAGAGTTGCTGATAACGGGTTCTTAATCGATGAGGGAGGCTTTTTTTGCGGCATTATGCCGACATAGTTTTGCCGCTCGGATACATATCCAATGTAACCGGCCAAATTTCATGCTTCTGGCGAGCAGCGACTCGAGCATGAATCAAAAAGTCGGGTTCGTTAATTGTCGTCCCGACGCAACCGCTTTGGATCACTCTGCTGGTTCGCCAAAGGGTCACTGCAGGATCATCCGATAGCCAAGAAACTCCCCACGCGCGCACGTCCATGCCATTGTCTTTTACTATACCGACAATCTCCGGACTTAGGAGATCGGCGCGTGGACATACTTGACTGCAGCCAACATTTTTTGCTTGTTCAAGCATGGCCTGGTCTAAATAGCGGCAGAGAAATGCTCTCGGCAGACTCTCATCGATCTTCCTTGCTGCGTCCAACAAATTTATCCATTGTGAGGTCAATACCACTTGATCCCGAAGCCCATGTTTACGCACTAGATCGATTACCGCTTCAGGAAGTTCAGGCTGGTTAGACTTGAGTTCGATGTGAAAAACAAAGTCCCGTCCATGCCGTAAAAATAGATCTTCAAGGCACAGCATGTTTTGCTCTTGCCGGCCGAAACCGCGCCATACTCCCATGTCACAGCGGCTTAACACGTCCTCATAGGACAACGCTTTTATCTCCCCTTCATATCCATAATGCTTGAGATGCTCGTCATGACAAAGAACCACTACTCCGTCTGCCGCGACTTGTGCGTCGATCTCAACATGCCCAGCACCTAAGGCTTTTGCGCGTAAGAACGATTCTGCTGTTTGATCGGCCGAATATCCGGAGGCACCTCTATGCGCGATAATCATGAAAGAGTCGGGCACTACGAGTGGAAACGATCCAGCCATGCGTTCCCCAAGCGTGAACTTCTCAACCTGCTTATAGTCAAGTGTAGTCGGTAGTCTGCCGTCCCTACACGTGAGATGCTCAAGAATGGATGCGTTGGATGTATTGCTGCGTTCAATATGCATGAAGTTTTACCGCCGTTGTGGATTTACATGTTGGTTATATGGAGGCTGCAATCCGTTGTTGCATAACATCGGCTCCAAAAGATGCTAAAATTCACCCATTCAAGTCTATCAAATTTCTACTATTTTCCCCCGGTTGAGGGTGCCGCCAGCGTGTAATAATGCCGCTGATAATCGGCTAGGTGGGGCCAATGCTTTCATGGGATGCCCTCCTAATGCGAATACACAGAATAAACGATGGGTTTTGCTTGCGTCAAATGAGGCTTTGAAAAGATCACCCGGCATCAGCGATATCCGCAAGCGTCTCAAGTATCGCGTTTATGAAATTATGATACCCGCCGAAGTTATTGATCATGCCGCTATACTCATTCTCTGAAGCCGCAAAGAGAAAGCTAACAGCATCTTTGTCGGCTCGAATGTACATCGAACGGAAATTAGATAGACGTTCTACAAACTCCTTGTCGGCGAGAAACGTTGCCGCAAAAGCTCTATCGGAGCTGTACATCGTGCCGGCATGAAGGCCGATATACTTAATCTCCGGCTGCGGATCGTAAGGTTTTATAGTAGAAAACATATTGTAGACGTCAAGCCGCGGCATATCGGGCTTATTGTGATCAAGCACTACGAGCATGCTTATCGGCTGTCCGATTATCTCTGAAAGAAGCCTGTCAAGAGGACTGCCGGTTACGCTTGAGACATGCTCATAGCTTCCTGTAAGAAAGCTCCAGATTCCGCCTAGCTCACGGCCCGCTTCGCCCATCGCAACGCGAGCTGCCCAGCGGCCCCAAACGTTTCCGGCTTGAATGCGAAATAAAGTCTCATAGCCGCGGTGAGTTTTTCCCAGATAAGGACGATCCACTCCTTCAAATCGAATAACTTTAAGGCCGGTCTTGGCCTCCATCTCTGCATATTGTTCCTCGGGCGAGGGAACATGAACGCAACCTGAACAGATTAATATGAGTGCCCATATGGTACATCTGATTGCGGAGGTATTCATAAGTTAAAAATCTGAATTGGACCGCTAAATTTGGCTTAGACAAGTAAAGACTAAACCGGGGATCAATCTTCCGGCAAGGGTGCTCATGGGGTCATTACATCTCGCCCTCTTAGCGTTTCCAGTGAACTTTCAATTGAGAGCCGATTGGCTAACGGCAGGTTGAACATTTTACCCCAGCAGTCGCTCCAAATTAGAGCTGTTTGGTTCGGAACCAGGCCGGCAAGCTCCGGCAGGATGGTTCCGAGCTCGCTTCTCACCTCAGCTCTAAACCGCTTCAGCGGGAGGCCTTTTAGCTGGCAGTAACGAAAAATCTCTTCAAGCGCGAGCGGCGGGTCCAGCCGCAAAATCGTCTCGCCGCTATTTGACACTGCAAATGTTCCGCGCAAGGTGACCGGAATTACAAGTTCAACCTGAGCGCGCTGCAGCTCGAGTCCTGAGTCCTCAACAAAGACTCCCCCCTTGCCGTTATGATCAGCGCCCTCCCATCTTCCCGGACCGGGTCCTCCGGGTTTGGCAACGCTCTTTCGCTCTTCGCCCTCAAAGCAGATAATTTCATCGCTCTGACGAAAAAGAATTCTATCGTTTACACAAGCAACGCAAAAGCGGAGTATGGACGAGGTCTTAAGCGAATTCACTGTCTCGGCGAGCGCCAGCCGGTAATTCGTTTCCGCTAGGTTTAGGTCGCCGGATATTTTACGGCAGACATTTTGCGTGAGATCGTTAATTGAAGAATCAACCTTCACTCCCTCGTATATTGAGACCGAGTACCCATCTACCACCGCGCCCGGAAGTTCCTTCCATTTGACAATGCTATCGGGAGAGTGGTAGCGATCGGGAAACTCGTCAAAGGTGTTTTTGGAGAGTGCCCCGACAGGGACTCGCAGGTTCACGCAGCGGACCCTGTACTGCGGACTATCCTTCTGGCAGTCCCACTGGACGATGGCGCCGCTTGATTGGTTAACGAAAGCCGCTTGCCGAATTTGCAGTTTTTTCGCTGCTTCAATATAGCAATGGTCAATGGAATCATTTTGCTGCTTATGCTGTCCTATCGAATACACAGCAGCAAGATTTGTTTGCCCAACAAGCCTGACCGATGCGGAATCGGCAATCAGCATTTCATGCCAAGGTGTGGCTTCACTCGCGAGGGCGCGGCCGGTTGAGGTGCCGGTATTAAGTTCTCTCGAGATCATCTGAAGTGCATTCTAAAAGTGCCGCGTTGTGCCGGGGCCATAAGATAGCATAAAGGAGGCTCTGATATACCTTTTTCTTAGGGTGACAGTGACTGTGTTAAAACCGCAGGAGGGATCGGCTATTCACAGGGCAGGCCACTCGAAGCCGCTACCACCGAAGGTTAGTCCTCTTTAGGCTTTCTCTCAAAGGCGCTTAGAAGGCTGTAGGCGCACGGTACAACAAAAAGCGTAAACATAGTTGAAACAAGCACCCCGCCTACCACTGTTATCGCCATAGGAATACGGCTCTCGGCTCCGGGACCAAGAGCGAGAGCTGGAGGGATTGCCGCTGCGATGGTTGCCGCCGAAGTCATTAGAATCGGGCGCAGGCGGATAGGGCCGGCCTCCAGGATCGCTTCTTTTACCGGAAGCCCATCATCGTACCTCTTATGATTGGTAAACTCGACCAGCAGAATGGAGTTCTTCTTTACGATACCCATGAGAAGAACAATTCCTATCATGCTGTAAAGGTTTATCGATTGATCCAAAAGGTAGAGCGCCAAAAAAGCTCCGGTGACACTAAAAGGAAGCGCCAAGAGAACAGTTATGGGGTGAAGGAAGCTATTAAACTGCGAGGCCAGCACCATATAGGCCACAACCACCCCGAGCCACAGCACGAAGATCAGGCTTTCAAATGATTCAATAAAGGTGGTCGCGCTTCCCGCCAGGTAGGAGCGGTACCCTTCGGGAAGTATCTTTCGCGCAATCTTCTGCGCAGTTTCGAGCGCCTGAGCCTGTGATGCTCCCGGAGCAACGTTTGCGGTAATCGAAATTGAGCGCTCACGGTTCCGCCGGGTAATGGTTTGCAGAGTCGGGACCTCTTCGATGCGGACGACTTCCGTTAAAGGGATAAGTTCGCCATGTATATTTCGTACACTAAGGCGTAAGATATCTTCCGGCTTCGATCTCTCCTCTCCTTCAAGGCGGATTCTCATATCATAGCGCCTGCCGTCGCTTGTGAACTTTCCTTGCCGGATGCCGCCTATAGCAGCCGCTACGGTGCCTGAGATCGATTCAATAGGCACACCTCGCGCTGCTGCCTTGTCACGAAGGGGCCATACGCGCACCTCCGGCTGGCCCAGCCTATAGTCGGTGTCGAGATCGACAACAAGTCCGGTCTTCTCAAGCTTCGAAATGATCTTGTCTGCGTTGTCGCGCAACACATCCCAGTTCGAGCCGCGAATGTTCAGCTCGACCGGAAATCCGCGCCTTGCCGTAAAGCCGCGCTGAGAGAGATCTTGCACAAAAACTTTAAGGTTCGGGATTTTGCCCAGTTCGTTTCTGAAAAAGGTCATTACTTCCGATTGATTCATCTTGCGCTCGTCCGGAGGAACAAGGGTAACGAATATAATCCCAGTGTTTACTTCGCCGCCGCCAAAACCACCCACTGCAGCAAAATAGCGCTTAATGAAAGGTTGCTGCTTAATTATGTTCTCAGCCTGGTCAAGGGTGCGGCTTGTGAACTCAAGGGAGGATCCGACGGGGGTCTGAAAGCGCATCATAAAGACGCTTTGATCCTCCGGCGGTATGAACTCCTTTCTTAGCTTGGAGGAGAGGGTAAGCGAGAGTGCAAAAAGAACTGTGGCGACAAGAAGTGTAAGAATCCTCGCTTTTAACACCACCCTTAGAAGAAGCCGGTAGACATTACCGAGCCTTGCAAAGCAGCGGTTCACAAAACGCTGAAAAAAATTCGATTTTCCGGGCGGCTCCATAAAGGCCGCGCAGCGCATAGGAATAAGGGTTACGGCTTCTAAGAGAGAGAGCAGCACCGCTGCCGTAATGGTAATTCCGAATTGAAAGAAGAACTTTCCGATTATTCCCTCCATAAAGGCAACCGGAAGAAATATGGCTACCACCGCTACTGTGGCGGCAACCGCGGCAAATGTAATTTCGTTCGCTCCCTCTCTTGCAGCACGAATACGCTGCTTTCCTAGATCTCGGTGGCGGTAGATGTTTTCAAGCACCATAATAGCGTCATCGACGACGATTCCGATCGCCAGCGTAAGGCCCAGAATAGTGAAGAGGTTTAATGTAAACCCCATGAAATAGATAACGGCAAAGCTCCCGACAATTGAGGTAGGAATGGAGAGAAGTATGTTGAAGGTGGGCGTAATCGATCCTAGAAAGAACCAGCACACTATGCCGGTTACCAGTGCCGAGAGAAGAAGGGTAAACTCAGTCTCTTCAATCGCCTCTTCGATGAAAACTGTGCTGTCAAAATTAATCCCCATCTTGATATCAGGGGGAAGAGTAGGAATAAGCTCGGCCATTCTCGCCTTGACAGCCTCCCCTACGGCAACCGCATTGGCTCCGCGCTGCTTTCTTATTCCGATCCCTATTCCTGGTATCCCATTAATTCGTGAGATCCTCCTCACATCATTGAGTGCATCTTCGACGCGGGCGACATCCTTTATGCGTATCTGGCTCTGAAATATCGGGCGCCCGCCGCGCTGGGTTATAAGAATCTCTCCGACTGCTTCGGGAGTCATACCTTCGCCCATCATACGGAGGTTAAGCTCCTGCGCCTCGTTCTCTATCCGTCCGGCGGCCTCTTCAAGGTGGCCGCGTTGCAGCGCATCGCGTACATCGAGAATGGTAAGTTCATGGCGCTTTAGCTTGGCGTTGTCCACCCATACTCTGAGATTTCTCTCTGTGAAGCCGCCTAAAAATATCTGTCCGACGCCGGGGATAATCTGAAACTGGTCTTTTAGCTGCCTATCGACATAATCAATCAGATCTCGAAGCGGGCGTTCTCCGGATACTCCGAGCCAGATAATCGGCTGGTCCTCAGGGTTGCTCTTTCTTACTGACGGAAAGTCGACTTCAAGCGGCAAGCGTACTCGGCTTATGGCAGATTGAACCTCTTGCAGAGCGGCATCTATATCGCGGTCAAGGTCGAATTCAAGAGAGACATTGACACTTCCCTGCCGGATACTGGAGGTCATCTCGCGGATCCCTTCCACCGCCACCACCGCCTGTTCAATCTGATCGGCGATCTCCGACTCCATTACCTCCGGGGCGGCCCCCGGCCAGCTGACTTCGACCGACAGCACCGGAAAGTCTACGTCCGGCATCTGGCTTACGCCGAGCCGCATAAAGCTGATGGCGCCAAAGACAATAAGGGCCGCCATAATCATCCAGGCAAAAACCGGCCGTTTGATTGAGAGATCGGCTAGGGTCATTACTGCAGGTCTCCGGCGGCGACTTTAAGGTGGGCGATATTAGTTCTATGTTGAAAGTCAGTGGCGATGTACCGCCGCTCGGCATTCTGAAGGCCCTGAATTGCCCGTAGTACGTCAAGGTTATTCACAATCCCTAGCTCATAGTCACGCCTTTGTGCGGCCAAGCTCTTTTGGGCAGCAGTTATTAGGGCTCTAAGTCTCTCCAGCTCCGCAACCGCGCCTTTAACATTCACATACGCAACCCGTATGTCACGATTCTTTAGGCGCTCAAGCTCTTGCAGCGATAACTTCTGACTATTGAGGAGAGCGATAGCCTCTTGCTCTTGTCCGGCGAGCCTGCCGCCAGTGAAGATCGGCACAGATAGAAGTATATTCACATCCCAGTCGCCCTGCTGGTCGCTGCTCTGATAGGCATAGCCGTTTCCTTCAAAATCGAGCCGCGGCCAACGGTCTCGGTAAGCGGCCTTGAGGCGCTTCTCTTCAGCTTCCACTCTTGTTTTTGCGGCCCTGATATCGGGGCGGTCCTCTGCGGAAGCGATATAGCTATCGATAGGCGCTAGCAAAAAAACCGGTGCATCGGGCGCCAAATTCATCTCCGCCGCGGGCCTGCCGGTAAGAAATGCCAGCAGCTCCTTAGTCGCTGCGAGAAAGTATGCCGACTGTTCTACCTGTGCTTGCACGGAGATGAGATCGGATTTTGCTTCCAGCACCTCGCTCTCTTTTGATTTGCCCAGCTCCAGCCACCCGCTCAGCTCACCGAGTCTTTTCTTAAGTACCTCTTCGGTTCCTTTGAGCACCTTGATATCAGCCTCATAAAGCAGCGTCTGATTAAAAAGTTCTGCGACATCGCCGTACAGAAGCTGCTTTTGCCTCTCTGTTATGTACTGCTGCGCCCGTATATCGCTTTGGGCAGCCTCGCTGAGGTACCAATTGCGGAAGCCGTTGAAAATGAGCTGTGTAACACGGAGCCCCGTTTCAAAGCGATCGGTCTCCTGGCGTGACCCGCCGCGATTATTGTCGTCGTTGTCATCCAGGTTGGCTGAGGTAGAAAATTTACGTTCATCATTAAGGCGTTCCCGGGCGATGCCGGAGATCTGCGGATAGAGGGTGCTTACCGTCTGCTTATAGATCCCTTCGGCTCTTCGCACTGCCTCTTCATTGCGGGCCAATGCTTCACTCTGTTCAAGCGCTAGCTGGTATGCCTCGGAGAGAGAGAGAGAAGGAGGCGGTTCTTCGGCGCACAACCCGCTCACGGGAGCAAGAATAGAGGCTAAAGTAAGGAAGAAAATTGATAGAGCTGCCGGTGGGCAAAGTAAGCCGGTGGTCGATTTCATAAAACATACTGTAGTCCTCCTCTAATATTCACCAGGAGCGGCCCAAGTACAAGGCCACTAACACACCGGATCAGAATAATAAGGCGGAGAAATTGATGGATTAGGCGGGTGGGAGGGGCGATTCGGCCCCTGTAATTGGTGTTAATACAGACTTATGGTAGATCTCTCTGGTGCCCAAAATTAGTCAGTTAGACCAGCAGTACGTCTGGCACCCATATACCCAGCATGCTCTGGAACAGGAGCCTCTTGCAGTTGTTCGCGGTGAGGGGAGTAAGATCTATCTTGAGGACGGCAGCTCTCTAATTGATGGGATTTCATCATGGTGGGTTAATCTGCACGGCCATGCTCATCCTCACATCACTGCCCGCCTAAATCAGCAGCTATTGGAGCTGCACCATGTAATCTTCGCCGGATTTACCCATCGCCCAGCGGTGGAGCTTGCGGAAAAGCTATTGCATCGGCTGCCCGGCAATCAGGCAAAAATATTCTTCTCGGATAACGGCTCGACCGCTGTTGAGGTCGCTGTAAAGATGGCTGTGCAGGCCTGCCTAAATCGAGGCCGCGCTGCGCGCAAAGTAGTCGCATTCTCCAACTCTTATCACGGCGATACTTTCGGGGCGATGTCGCTTAGCGCGCGCGGGGGATTCTTTCGTCCCTATGAGGAGATGTTATTGGAAACCAGATTTCTTCCCGCTCCATCGAATTCAAGCGGCGAGGAGTCTGCTGAGGCGCTAGAGGAAGCCTTATGCCAGGGAGATGTCGCAGCTTTTATCTTTGAGCCGCTGGTGCAAGGTGCAGGCGGAATGAAGTTCTATAGTGCGGATCTGCTGAATACGCTTCTCTCTATCTGCAGAAAGCATGCTGTATTCACGATAGCAGACGAGGTCTTTACAGGCTTTGGCCGGACCGGAAAACTCTTTGCATGCGAGTACCTAAAGGAGTCTCCGGATATCATCACCCTTTCAAAGGGAATTTCCGGCGGGACGCTGCCCCTCGGAGCGACCAGCTGCACGGAAGAGATATTCGGCTGCTTTCTGTCGGACGAGCGCGCAAGGATGCTTGTGCATGGGCACTCTTACACGGCAAATCCTTTGGCCTGCGCCGCTGCGCTTGCAAGTCTTGAGCTTTTAGAGCTTGAAGAGACAAAAAAGTCCATAGTCCGAATCGCAGAGACTCAGAATAGGCTGCGGGACGAGCTTGCGGAGGCGCCGGATTTTACGGACGCCCGTGTTCTCGGAACGATATTTGCCTGCGAACTTTTGCAGAAAGGAGAGAGCGGTTCATATTACAGCTCGCTAAGAGATAAGCTTTACCGCTTCTTCCTCTCGCGCGGGGTGCTTTTGCGGCCCCTTGGAAATACGGTGTATTGTGTGCCTCCATACTGTACTACCGAAGAAGAGCTCTTGCAGATTCACTCCGCTATAAGAGATGCGGCTCAAGCGTTAAAAGAGCTATGAATGCAAACAATAAGAGAATAGTCCTGAAGGGCATTGGTTCCATCTCTTCGCTCGGGTGCACATCGGAAGAAGAGCGCGAGAACCTAACCTCGGGTGAAACCAGGATTCGAACCATCGAGATCGAAGGAAGGGAGTGTAAAGCGGCGCCGCTCTCGCCTTCAGGTGAAACTGCACTTGCCCGCTTGGCGGCAGAGCAGCCTCGCTACGCCGATCTTGATAGGAGTGTGCTGATGGCTATCTACTCGGCGCGGCAAGCGCTTCAGCAGGTAGGATGGCGGAAGGAAGAGTGTCCAGTACTTGTAAATATCGGATCATCCCGCGGCTCAACTGGACTTTTCGAGCACTACCACCGCATGCATGTCGAGAGCCGCGGCTCCAAAATGTCGCCGCTCGCTTCGCCAACAACTACTCTTGGTAACGTTGCAAGCTGGGTGCTTCAGGATCTGAAGCTTTGCGGGCAGCCGCTTAGCCACTCGGTGACGTGCAGCACAGGAATTCAGGCGATAGCTAATGGTGTAGCTTGGCTAAGGAGCGGAATGGTATGGCGGGCGTTAGTCGGAGGAAGTGAGGCGCCGCTAACGAGCTTTACAATCTCTCAGATGCGGGCGCTGAAAGTGTACGCGACCGAAAGTGGGCCGCTCCCTTGCAGGCCGTGCGCGGCTGATCCGGCTCAAGGCACCGGAATGGTGCTTGGTGAGGGGGCGGCCGTTCATGCACTTGAGCTTAAAGAAGCCGGGCAAGGAGAGATCATTGTGGAAGGTGTAGGACTCTCCTCCGAAACCATTGACAGCCCCACCTCGATATCGGAACGAGGAGATGCCCTTCAGACTGCTATGCGGGCGGCTCTTGAGATGGCAGGGAGCGCTTCGGTAGACGCCGTCTTGATGCACGCCCCTGGTACACCGTTTGGAGATACGGCCGAACTCGCGGCGATAGAAGAGGTCTTCGGCGAAGATCGCCGTCCCATGTTGATCTCGAACAAATGGATCATAGGGCACACCTTCGGAGCCGCCGGAAGCTTGGCTCTAAATTACGCAATATTACTTCTTAATGGTACACGGCCGGTTGAATTTCCTTATAGGACTAAATTTTCTAATTTATCTCGCCCGATAAAACGGGTTATGGTAAATGCCGCCGGGTTCGGTGGCAACGCCGGCAGCGCAATAATTGCGCGCCTATAATTAACACCATTTGGGAGTCTGTCCGGATGTCATCGGAAAACATCTTCGATCTGCGCGATAACTTTTCCGCAGCGGCTCATTGTGACGAGAAGCGGTATAGTGAGATGTACCGCGCCTCAGTGGAGAATCCTGAAACCTTTTGGGCGGATGCGGCCCGGCAGAGCCTCACTTGGATAGAACCATGGTCCAAGGTGCTCGAGTACGACTACCACAAAGCGGAGATTGCGTGGTTTCTAGGCGGTAAACTAAACGTCTCTTTCAATTGTATCGACCGCCATGTCGAGAAGCGGGGAGCCCAAACCGCCATCATCTGGGAAGGTAATGAGCCCGGAGATGTGCGGCGCATAACCTATGCCGAGATGCTTGAATCGGTTTCCCGCTTTGCAAATGTTCTCAAGGCAAAGGGGATTAAGAAAGGAGATCGGGTAGCGATCTACATGCCTATGGTACCTGAGCTTGCCTTTGCAATGCTGGCATGCGCGCGAATCGGCGCAATCCATTCGGTGATCTTCGCGGGCTTTTCGGCAGATTCTATTCGCGACCGGGTGCTCGACTGCAATGCGAAGATGGTAATAACCGCAAATGAGGGGCTGCGCGGAAACAAGAAGATAGCGCTTAAGAAGATCGTTGATGAAGCTCTGGATGGTGTCGATTGTGCCGAGTCAGTGCTAGTGCACAGGAGAACGGCAGCTTCTTGCGCTATGCAGGAAGGCCGCGACAGCTGGCTCGCTGATGAGCTAGCTAAAGTTGATAATAGCTGCCCCCCTGAGGCGATGGACTCGGAGGATCCGCTTTTTATACTTTACACCTCCGGCTCAACAGGGAAGCCCAAAGGAGTGCTGCACACTCAGGCCGGGTATCTTCTGTACACCAGTTTTACCCACAAGTATGTTTTCGACTACCAGGAGGGTGAGATTTATTTCTGTGCTGCCGACATCGGTTGGGTGACCGGGCACTCCTACATTGTGTACGGCCCGCTGGCTAATGGCGCCACTACAGTGATGTTCGAGAGCATTCCTACCTATCCTGATGCGGGCCGATACTGGGATGTGATTGAGCGGCATAAGGTTAATATCTTCTACACTGCGCCGACTGCTATCCGGGCAGTTGCTAAGGAAGGGGATGCGCTGGTCGATAAATACGAGCTCTCATCCCTTCGTGTGTTGGGGAGCGTTGGAGAGCCTATCAATCGTGACGCATGGCTGTGGTATTTTAACAGGGTCGGTAAAGGAAAATGCGCCCTTGTCGACACCTGGTGGCAGACAGAGACCGGAGGAATTCTTATTTCGGCACTACCTGGAGCTACGAAGCTGAAGCCCGGGTCTGCCACTTTGCCTTTTTTTGGAGTGCAGCCCGCGGTAGTTGACCAAAACGGACGTGAGATCGAGGGAAACGGAGTTAAAGGAAGGCTTTGCATTAAGTTTCCCTGGCCCGGTCAGATGCGTAGCGTCTACGGCGATCATCAACGTTTCTTTGATACCTATTTCAAAGAGATCCCGGGAATGTATTTGACCGGAGACGCCTGCGTGCGCGACCCTGACGGCTTTTACTGGATTACCGGGCGGGTAGACGATGTGCTTAACGTTTCGGGCCATAGGCTCGGAACGGCAGAGATAGAGAGCGCCATAGTTCAGTCCGGAGTAGTGGCAGAAGCTGCTGTCGTGGGAATGCCGCATGAGATAAAGGGCATAGGGATATATGCGTTTTGTATACTAAAAGAGGGGCAGAGGCCGGCTCAAGAAACGGAACAACAAATAGTTGATGCGGTGCGGCGGGTAATCGGACCTATAGCTACTCCTGACATCGTGCAGTTCGTGGCCGGCCTTCCGAAAACCCGCTCAGGCAAAATCATGCGGCGCATTCTACGAAAGATTGCAGCCGGGCAAGAGGACGAGCTTGGGGATATAACTACCTTGGCGGATCCCGGGGTGGTTGACGAGATCGCTCACGGCGCCAACAAAATTAGGACAAAGGAGCAAGAGGTAACGTATTAGTTCGCGTTCTGTTTTATGGACGAAATAACTTCTAACAGGGGCCGCCTTAGGCAGGTCTCTTATTGGTTTGCTCTACCGGCAACCGTTATGGGCTTTACTGTTCTTTTGGGGTGGATTTTCAACGATCCAATCCTCAAAGGATCACTGGCCGACGGAATCACGGTCAAGGCTAATATGGGGGTTGGACTTTTACTGGCAGGTTGCGCCTCGCTTCTTCATCATCTAACACCCGTTTCAGCGAGCGCTAAGCGTATCGCAAAAGCATGCGCAGCCGTGGTCTTTATGCTTGGCGCTGCGACTTCAAGTCAGCACATTTTTGGCTGGAATTTAGGGATCGACCAGATACTTTTCACCGAGCCTGCCGGGCAGGCAGCAACCGCAAGTCCTAATAGGATGGGACCTCCCGGTTCAAGCTGCCTTATGCTGGCTGGTCTTGCGATCCTCTTACTATCTCATAGGGGACGCATCGCGCAAAATGCCGGCTCGGTTCTTGGTCTGCTTGTTGCAGCAATTTCCCTCCTCTCTGTAGTCGGTTACGTTTCCGGCGCCAGAGAGCTTTACGGGTTAGCGCGCTATACCGGAATTGCACTGCCTACAGCCCTAGCTCTGCTTATGTTAGGGTTCTCGATAGCTCTATCAGCGCGTGGCAGCGTACTTGTGGCTCAGCTCACTTCTAAGACGGCAGGGGGAGTATTGCTTCGGCGTCTGATGTTGCCGGCTTTGATCCTTCCGTTGGTGTTCGGGGTTTTGACGGCGCTCGGACAAGAAGCCGGCCTTTTTGACGCTCCTTTTGGACGCTCCTGTTTAATATTAGCATCAGTGCTAATATTTGCGGGACTGGTTTGGGCAAGCAGCAGAGAGCTTGATGCTATAGATCGTGAGCGTCTACATTTACTTTCCAGCGAACGCAGTGCAAGAAGCGAGGCGGAACAGGCCAACCGCCTGAAAGATGAGTTCTTTGCCACGCTTTCACATGAGCTGAGAACACCTCTTAACGCAATTCTTGGATGGGCACAGCTGCTTCGGCGCGCGGACCCTCGTATGTTAGAGTTCAGCAAGGGACTGGACACCATCGAGCGCAACGCCAAACTTCAAGCTCAGCTAATTGAAGATCTTTTAGATACAAGCCGCGCGCTCTCGGGCAAATTGCGACTTAACATAGAGCGAATCAACCCTTCCTCCATAGCTCGTGCCGCATTAGAATCAATCCGCCCTCTTGCTGCCGCAAAGCAGATCTCAATCTCTTCCGATATTCAGCCGACGCTTCCTGAGATTAACGGAGATCCTGATAGGCTGCAGCAGATTTTTTGGAATCTTCTAACCAATGCCGTTAAGTTTACCCCTCCCGGCGGAGCCATCAAAGTACGGCTGAGACAATCTCAAAACTTTGTCGAGGCACAGGTAACAGACACGGGGCAAGGAATTAAGCCTGATTTTGTTGGAAGGCTTTTTGAGCGATTCGTGCAAGCGGATGGGTCGGTTTCTCGCCGCCACGGTGGTCTAGGAATCGGCCTTTCAATTGCACGTGACCTGGTCAACCTGCATGGCGGCGAGATCTCTGCAAGCAGTCCCGGGATCGGTTACGGGGCCACCTTTACGATTAGACTGCCGATTCCGTCCGAATTGGTTAAAGTCGCTTCCCACATCCGGGCAACTCGATCAGAGCCTGCGTTAAATTTTTCATTTGAAAGTCTCCGGATCTTGATAGTCGAGGACGATCCGGATTCTCGTGAAATGATAGGAAGGCTGCTGAAACATCATGGAGCCCAGGTCACTCTGGCATCCTCATCCGCGGACGCGATCCGGGCGGTAGATAAGAGCAAGCCTGATATTATAGTAAGTGATATCGGAATGCCCGACCAAGATGGGTATGAGATGCTTAAAGCGATCCTCCGATTTCATGGCGATATAGCAGCCGTTGCAGTAACTGCATTTGCGCGCCCTGAGGATCAGGCCAAGGCTCTGCGCGCAGGGTTTCAATACCATCTCCGCAAACCGCTTGAGCCGGTGCAACTTCTTACGGTTATCTCTAGAATTGCGGCAGCTAAGGTCGAGCGGGCAGCAAAAAGCGCCTAGAGCTGTAATTGCCCGTTGCGCTATCGTACGGTCAAGCGAGGAGGCTTTCGGTGCATCGCTTCTTAATGCTACCCTTGCGAGGTATGGACACTCTTGAAGCCCTAAAAAAGTCATTTTCTAGCTGCGGGACGGTTTTTCTCAACAATGCGGGAGTCGCACCGATAACCTTGCAGGCGAAACAAGCTGTGGCAGATGCGTGTGAGCGGATGTACAACGCCAGTGAAAGTTCACATCAGGAGCTTTTTTCCTGCTATAACGGCGAGGCGCGGGGCACCATCGCTGCACTTGTCGGATGCACAGAAAGCCAGATAGTTTTCTTTCATACTTGTGCAGCTGCTATCAGCCAGGTTGCTTTGGGCATAAAGCTCAGCGAGGGAGACGAAATACTGTTGTGGGATCAGGAGTATCCCTCCAATGCATACCCCTGGTATGCGGCGGCCAAAAGAGCCAAGGCAAAAGTGGTCACTGTTTCATCGAACCATGATTACACACTCGATAGCGGGCGAATGGCGGCGGCAATAAATGAGCGCACGCGGGTTGTCGCAGTCTCCTGGGTGCAGTATCAGAGCGGGGCAGTAAGCGATCTGTCGCTGCTTTCAAAGACCTGCAGAGAGAAGGGTGCGCTCCTTATGGTTGACGCGATTCAGGGGCTTGGAGTAATGCCTTTCGATATGGGTCAGCTAGGAGTAGACATAGTGGCAGGCGGGACACACAAGTGGTGCTGTGGGCCTCTCGGGCTCGGCTTTCTTGCAATTAGGAAAGATCTCATTTCGCGCTTGGAACCGATATACTACGGCGCAATGAGCTACTGTGAAGTGGATGAGAAATTTGACGCTGCCAAGGAGCTTAAAAGCACCAACGCAAGATATGAGCCGGGCTCTCCGCTGCTGCTTTCGGCTCTAGGGGGAGCCGCCAGCATAAGACTGCTACTTGAAACCGGAATTGAAAACATCTGGGCGGAAGCGATGCGATTGTCACGACGCTGCATAGAGGAGATAAGCCGCCGAGGATTCTCTCCTTTAGGAGAAAACGGTTTTGACGGGATAAAAAGCCCAATTGTAACGTTTAAAATTGAAAGAAGCGGCGAGATTGCTAGGCAGCTTCGGACTAAAGGGGTGATGTGTGCCGGCGAGCGGGCCGGAGGACTGAGGCTATCACCGCACGCGTTTTTGTATGATGATGCTATAGATCGATTTTTTGAGATCTTCGATAAAGTGAGGCGAGATGGCAATTGATGTCGAGGAGGCTTATAAGGCCCTCGCAAAGTTGACAATCTTAGTTATCTGCCTTCTGGCGCTAATCTTTTTAAGTGCCGGGCCGATTTCCGTCATGGTCTTTGAGTGCGTAGGCGGCCCGGGGGCGCTAAGTCATGGCTTTGGAAGCCTGCCGCAGCTTTGCGAAATGTATCGGCCATTCTTTATTATGGAATTCATTACGTCACGGGCTGCGACAACTTTCATCGTTGCCGGCATTACAATAGGAATGTCCCTTTGGATTGCAGGGCTTTTCCGGGGAAACCGGGCGCTCCGTGAAATATCGATTATCCTGCTGGCCTTTTTCTTCTCTCTTTCGATCTATAACTATTACTCCGCAAGGACGCTTGCGATCTCTGATTTGAAAAAGCAAAAGCAGAGTGAGCTTCTCAAAGAAATAGAATTTAGGGCCAAATGTCCTTTAAGAGTGGAGTGTTTCTCCAACTAATTTTCTCTTATTTAAATTATAGGGGTGCCGCAAAGGACCGCCGACTTAATTCGAGAGTTCGAGCATCCTATCAAGCGATACCCGTGCCTTTTTTATTACCTTTTCCGGCAGCTCAATGATGTACTCGTTGTTCACTAGCGAGTTGAGGGTGTCTTCTAAAGTAATTTGGTTCATGTGAGGACAGCGCACGCTGCAAAGTTGCAGCATCTCTTTACCCGGGTTTTCGGCCATAATATTATCAGCCATGCTGCATTCAGTGAGCAGCAGGAAATGAGGAGCTTGCTTCTCGCGCACATATTGAATCATTTTGGAGGTGCTGCCGGTAAAGTCGGAAGCCTCGGTTACTTCAGGGCTGCACTCGGGATGCGCCAAAACAACTACCTCCGGGAACTGCTCCCGGACGTTCTTGATATCGCTTGGAGAGAATTGTTCATGCACCTCGCACTTGCCGGTCCATCCGATAATGGTGGGCTCTGCCTGCATGCTTTCGCTTGGAAGAATTATCTTTTTGCCGGTCTCCTTCGCCACATTGCGCGCTAAATACTCGTCCGGAATGAAGATCACGGTATCGCTATCTAATGACTGTACAATCTTAGCGGCATTGCCAGAAGTGCAGCAGACGTCGCACTCCGCCTTAACATCGGCGTAGGTATTAATGTAAGTAACTATCGGAACCCCGGGATACTTGGCTCGTAGATCTCGAACATCTTGAGCGGTAATGCTGGCAGCAAGCGAACATCCTGCTTCTCTTGCAGGCAGGAGGACAGTTCTGCCCGGATTTAGTATCTTAGCCGTTTCGGCCATAAATCGAACGCCGCAAAAAATAATCGGGTCGCAGGTAGTCTCTGCGGCCTTTCTTGCAAGCTCTAATGAATCACCCACGAAATCTGGAACAGTGTGATATAGGGCAGGCTCCATGTAGTTGTGACCCAGTATCACCGCACCACGTTCCTTCTTGCGGCGGTTGATCTCATATACCAGCTCGGCCTTGTAACGCAGCTCGAAATCAGGCACCACATTGTGGAGCTTCTCCTTCATGCTGGAGTAGGTCTTTTCTATGGAATCTTCTACAAGCGGCATAGTGTTACCAGATTTATGCTTCGGTTAATGAGGTGAGGCCGGGAAGTTCCTTTCCCTCCAAGAGCTCGAGACTGGCACCACCTCCGGTCGAGATATGACTTACTCTGTCCGATACCCCTGACTTTTTCACCGCCGAGACGGAATCTCCGCCGCCGACAATCGAGAGGGCACCGCTTGCCGCAAGAGCTTTTGCGATCTCAAAAGTTCCATTCGCGAAGGCGCTTTTCTCGAACACGCCCATAGGGCCATTCCAGACGACGGTTCTGGCCTTCTTAATCTCGTCCGAATAAAGTTGTACAGTTCTGGGCCCGATATCCAGCCCCATCATATCATCGGGAATGACTTCTACGATTGCAGCGGGCGTTTCTGCTTCAAACTGGGCTGCAACCAGGTGGTCGACAGGAAGCAGCAGCTTTTTGCCGAGCTTTGACGCTTTCTCGAGAGTGGCGGCTGCAACTTGAAGCTGATCCTCTTCTACCAAACTCTTGCCGACCGGCTTTCCCTGAGACTTAAGAAAGGTGTAAGCCATGGCTCCGCCTATTAGCAGCGCATCGACTTTCTCAAGAAGGTGAGTCACCACCTTTATCTTGTCCGATACTTTGGCGCCTCCCAGAATCGCAACGAATGGCCGCTCCGGATTCTCAAGTGCCCGGCTTAAATATTCGATCTCCTTTTGCATAAGGAGTCCCGCAGCATTCTGCGAAAAGTACTTTGTTACGCCTTGAGTGGAGGCGTGAGCACGGTGCGCCGTTCCAAATGCGTCGTTAACGTAAACGTCGCCAAGCGAGGCCAAAGCCCTCACGAAATCATCGATGCGGTTCTTAGTCGCTTCGTCCTGCTTGGCATACTTGTGCAGCAGCTCTTCCTCTGGATGAAAGCGTACGTTCTCAAGAAGGAGGACATCGCCCGGTTTTAGCTCCGACGCGATCTGTTTTACAGTTTCACCCACGCAGTCACCTACAAAGGACACGCTTTTTCCCAGAAGCTTTTCAAGGCAAGCGGCCACCGGTTTCAGCGAGAGTTTCGCATCAACATTTCCCCCAGGCCTGCCAAGGTGGCTCATTAGTATGAGCTTTCCTCCGCGCTCAATAATATTACGGATCGTCGGCAGAGACTCGCGGATGCGGGTGTCGTCGGCCACAACGCCTTCCTTAATGGGGACATTGAAGTCAACTCGCGTAAGGACGCGCTTTCCTTTGACATCGAGCTTTTCTACGGAGAGTTTATTCATTGCCGTCACACCAAAGCGAATAAATTAACAGGAAAGTATGTTATCAGAAACATGTTCTTACTTAAAGCGGGCCCGCGGCTGTCCTGCGGTGAAAATAGGTCGCAATGGAACTAAAGGCGACTGACAACCTCTCTGACGCGGGCCTTGAGGGTTTGTATATCGAAGCCTGCCACCGTGCTGGAAGGGGTTAAGGCGATCTGTTCCAGATCATCTATGAGCGCATGAATGGTCTGGCGGTTTAGGGGGTCAGAGATCCGCTTGTCTACGGCTAGACGCAGAGACGCTTCATGGTTTTGTTGCAATTTGAGCGATAGCAGCCGAGAGGAATTTTCAGCGAGCACAGGCAAACTGCTGCTCCTTTCAAAGGCTTCCCAGGCGCGATTTTCCGGCAGTTGCGCCGCGCGACGCCGGTAAATGGCCAATCCGATATATGTCACTCCCGCCATGATAAGAAGCACGGCCGCTATGAGCGAGCGGCTGGTGTTCTCGATCAATGAGTAAGCAATCTGATTATCTTCATAGCGCAAAAGAGGTGTATCGATGTCAGAAGTAGCGCCGTCAATTTTGCTAGCAGCGTCCGCCGGCATGGACTTGCTGCTTCTTAAGTCCTCTCCGACAACATCAAGTGCAATCGGTTCAAAGACTGCAGATTCGTAGCGCGCTAGCTCCGGATTGAAGTAGTCCAATGAAAATGCAGGGAGTTCAAGTTTTCCTGGTTTTAGTGCCACGAGAGAGAAGCGGAATAGTTTGTGCATCTCCAAGGTGGAGCCCGTGTTCCGTTTGGTGGTAACCGGCTCTTCGTGATAGATGCGATAATTGTCTGAAGAGGACAACGGCGCTTGGCTCAGTGGGCTCAGATTGCCCCGACTGATTACCTTGAGGGTAACAGTTCTGCTATCACCTGTGCGCAGTTCACTTCGATCATAATCGACTTCAACGGATGTGGCTCCAACGATTGTACTCTTCCCCCAGTCATTGAAGGATGGCGACCGCGGCGGCAGATCCAGCACCTCGACAGAGATCGGATTGGACGTGTATTCCGTCGGCTTGAGGCTAAACGTGCCGAATATCGCATCGAAGTCGGGGTCCATGGGGTCAATGGCTCCAAAAGGCATGCCCCTCGACCTGCGCCGCACCTGAACCTTAGCGGTCAGGGTCCTAGGAGATATAGTGATGGTCCCGCTCCTCAAAGGATAAAGAGCCTTATTGACTCGTATAACGTCGTACGAAGACATTCCTATGTAGGCTCTCGTACGAAACGGCTCTCCGATTGACTCCTTCCAAAAGCCGTCAAAAGTTGCGTCAGAAAATGACGGTTCATAGACAGGGAGCGCGGCGTAAAGACTAAGAGAATGCTGCAGCTGTTCGCCCACATAGACCTGCTGCTTATCTAAAGTTTGCCGCAGAAAAACCTGTTGATCTTTGGGAAGTGCCGTAGATGGAGAGGCCTTTGTAACACGGACTTTTAGAGGGGCGGCGGTATGTTTACTTCCGTCAATCTCTATCTCAACCCCGGGAGTCTCGAGCACCCCGGTTTTAGAGGTAGTAAGCCTGTAGTTGTAAGCAATTTGATATGTCAGGCCACGGTTGGTCAGGGTAGGAGAGACACGTTGCCCCATGAGCTGGGCCTTGAAATCGTCGCCACCTATAAGAAAAGGGGGACCGCTCGGCTCCATGTTTTCAATTACGATAGAGAAGATAAAGGTCTCCTCCACGCTTCCGGCCTTTGGAGTGATGTCGGTGTAAAACCTCCTTTCGCTGCCGCCCGGTTGGGCGACAGCTGCGGAGTATGTGAGCATTCCAACGAAGAGCGCTGTAAGAAACCGCAACGCTACCATGTCTGTTCGCTCCTCTTAGTTCGGGCCGGGAGCTTCCTCCGGTATAGGATCGGTGAGTCGGGCAGCGAATCGAGCCAGCTTTCGGCTTCTGCGCGTGCCAAGGCCTCCTCGCTCATAGGAGAGGAGCGATCCGATTTTTCGGATTGAGCCGCTTGATCTTCAGCGCGGCTGTCTCCGTCTTCAGTGGTGAATTCAGGTCGCTCGCCCTCGTCTGCGGACTTTTCATCCGGTGCCTCAGTTTCGTTGGGATCGCTTGGCTGCTCTGCGGAATCTTGATTGGGCTGGCTCTGAGCATCTCCCTCGCTCTGTTCCCGCTGGCTCGGTTCTCCGTCCTGGGGGCTGCTTTGGGGATCGGAGCTGCTCTCTTGAGGGCTGCTCGACTCTTGATTCTCCGAGTTCTGAGGAGACTCCCCTTGCTGATTATTTTTCTGCTCGTTGCTTTCGTCTCCGTTCTGTTGTTGCTCTTGTTGTTCTCGTTGCTTTTGCTGCCGCTCCTCCTCTTGTTTCCTCTTTTCTTCCTCCCGTAACAGTCTTTTTGCCAGCTCAAGATTGTACTCAGCATTTTCATCCCCCGGCTTTATCTTCAGCGACTCAGTGTAGCTTTTAATGGCGCGCTTATAATCCTCCGCAAGCAGATTAGCGTTGCCGAGGTTGTAAAGCGCGGCGAACTTGTCTCTGCCGGTGGCGGCGCGGGCATCAAGTTGGGAAAAAACTCTTTGAGCGTCGGGGTATCTTCCCAGTTTGTAGTAGGCGCTTCCAAGGGCCTGAAGAGCTTTTAGATCGTTGGGGTGCCGCGCAACATGCTCCTCGAAGATAATACGAGCGTTTTCGTAATCCCCTTGCTGGTATGCGTGATACCCTTCATTTAGTCCGCTGCGGCTCGTCCAGAACCCGCCCGATGTAATCTCTGCGTTTTCCTCGGATTTTGCTGCCGCCGTGCCCGGCATGCCGGGCGCAAATAGTAGTAAGACGGCAAGGATCCATTCGCGCCGCCCGATAGCGAATGTAGCAAGAAATACGGCGCACACAATCCATACGATGTACGGCCCAAGTTCATAGTAGATTCGCACACGTTGCAGCTCAGAAGCAGTGTCCACGACAGAGAGGGAACCGAACTCATCAAGTAGTTGCACAATGTCCTCATCGGAGTGAGTCGCCTGCCTATAAGCACCTCCGCTTTCCTCGGCCAGATACCTTAAAAGCTCCTCGTTCAGCTTCGAAAGAACGATCTCTCCCCGGCTGTCTCTTAGATAGCTACCGTCCCTCAAGGTAATATTGGCACCGTGGGCGGTACCTATGCCGAGTATATTGAGAGGAAGTGAGCTGCTTTTCAGTAAAGAGATCAGTTGGCCGCGCTCGAGAAAATTATCTTCACCGTCGCTGATAAGTAGAATGGTCGGATGCTTTGTCTTTGCGGCATGCAGACTTGAAATGGCGGTCTCGACGGCGGTGAACATAGAAGAGCCGTGAGCGCTAATAAGCTCGGTAGTTACGGCGTTAATAAAATGCCTCAGTACCGCATAGTCAGCTGTTAGGGGAGTGAAAAGGTACGATTCCCCTGCAAACAGAATTAGTCCTACTCGGTCGCCCGAGCCGCGCTTCCTCAGCAATTGGAGCAGATCAAGGAGCTTTCTTTTGGAAAATTCAAGACGTGAAGGTGACAGATCGTTTGCCATCATGCTGCGGCTTCCATCTAACACCACCATAATATCTCTTCCGGGGCGTTCCACCTCTGTTTCGGTGAAGCCGGAATAGGGCCTGGCGGCGGCGATTATCATCAAGGCCGCAAGAATGGTAGGAAGCACAACTCGCGGCGTGGAGAAGCGTGAGGACCTACTTTCTTGTGTTATGCGCTTAATTCTACCAATGCGCATCTGTTCCCAAAAATAAAGAGCCACAGCGAACGGGGCGAGAAGGGCCAGTCCCCAAAGCAGTTCAGCATTTAAAAAATCTATCTCCGGCATTTCAAGGCACTTTCAATAATATGGTGCGCGACAGCAGAAGAAGCAAAAGATAGAAGGGTAAGGCGTAGAAGAGAGCAGCTGCAAATAGCTCGTCGCGCACCTCGGTACCCGGATCATCCTGCTCGGTAGTCTCGAGCTTATCTATCTCCTGATAAACCTCCTGCAGCCGTTCCAGACTGGAGGCGTTGAAATAAATGCCCCCGGTAATCTCTGCTATCTTTTTCAACGTCTCTTCATCAAACTCCATCCCTTGTGTCTGAAAAAAGGGGAAGTACCCCTGTGAGGAGCCGGCCGCCGAATCCTCGCTACCGATGCCGACGGTGTGAATCTTTATCCCCAGATCGCGCGCGACACTGGCTGCCTTAATCGGGCTCACTTGCCCTGTTCGGTTTACTCCGTCTGTCAGCAGAATTATTGCCTTCGTTTCTCCGGGGACATCCTCAATCCGTTTGATGCTCAGTCCAATTCCATCTCCAATGGCGGTGTCTTCGCCTGCCATCCCGACTTCCAGCCTGCTAATCATATCAATTAGAAACGAGTGATCGCTAGTGAGAGGCGACTGCAAAAAGGCGTTGGTACCGAACACCACCAGGCCAAGCCGATCCTTAGTGCGATCGGCGATAAACCTGCTCAAAACTTCCTTTACCGCCTGGAGTCTCGAAGTCCGTCCCAGCAAGGTCTTGAAGTCGCGAGAGCGCATGCTGCCTGAAATGTCGATAGCGAGCATTATGTTGCGCCTCTTTTCCGGCGTTGAAAATGATGAACTCCGGTATGGGCGGGCTGCCGCTATAGTCAGAGCGCAGATTGCGGCCACTGACAGCAATGTCAGCAGCGGCCACCTCATGCGTAGCCGAAGTGACTGTGGGATTTGTTGAAGGAAGCCGGCGTCCGGATGCCGGACGGCCGGGGCCGCGCGCCGCCGCCAAAGGTATAGGGCTATAAGCAATATCGGGAATAAAAGTAGCTGCGGTGCGGCAAATGTCATGCGGCCTTCTCCAGATGAAAACGCCGGTAGCTCCTCAAGCCGTGCTCCAGCTTGCGCAAAGTTTCGCTGAATTCGGCCCCCTGAGGCGCCGGGGCGTACTTGATGCGCTCAAGCGAGAGCAGATTCTCCACAATTGCCGCGGTTTCGGGCCGGCTGCCACGGCGCATAAAACTTTCCAGCTCATTTTCCCCTGCAGTTACAAAATCGAGCTTCTCACAGGCCGAAAGATATCGGCGCGTTCTCAGGCTCAGGCCAAAAGCCGCCTGCTTAATGGCGGCCGCGTCTGCACTTACGGGGATTTTTTTTAACCAATTTGAGATTTCACCCAAGAGCTGCGGATATAGATCAAGAGAGAGAGAATTCTTCCGTAATCGAAGCAGCCGTTCGACGGCAAATAAGGCTGCGGCCAAAGCGGCAATAATAAGCAGCCACTGAAAGGTATTCAGCTCATACGGGAAGTAAGGAATGGGCAGAATGTCTTTAGGTTCGATGGAATTCATTTCCTGCATGACTACTTCATTCTCGCTTTGCGGCGCTCCATCAACTCGGCGAGCGGCCTTACCGGATTGTCCGATAGCAGCATAAGTTCAGCCCCGGCCCGCCTGCATGTTTTAGTAAGGAGCTCTCTGCGTTGCTCGGACAAGAGGGCGAGCCGCTGCAAGGAGGGCTTATGTGACGTGTCGACTAACACCCGGGTGCCGCTCTCAGCATCGATGAACTCTACTATGCCGCAGCTTGGAAGGGAGCGATCAAAATCGTGCTCAAGCAAGGCGCAAACAACGTCATGTTTGGCCGCCAGCAAGCGCAGCTGATCCTCGAATGGGGCTGTCAGGAAATCAGATACGATGAATATGATCGATGGCCGCCGCTGCCGTTCATTGAGAAACGACAGTGCAGCGCGCAGATCAGTAGAAGGGGTAAGAGGAGTTAGCGAGAGTAGCCGGCTGAAGATCTTGTCAAACTGCGAGTTCTTCCGGCTCGGCGGGTAAAACTCTTCAACCTCTCCTGAGAATCTGAGCATCCCCACCGAGTCCTTCGAGTTCTTTGCCAGAAGCGCCACCAATGCGCAGAACTCCAGGGCTCGTTCATGTTTACTTCGCCCCGCTCCGAAATCCGTCGAGCTGCTTGCATCTACTGCCAGAAGCACGTTGAGCTGGCGATCCTCCTCGTAGGACTTAACGAATGCGTTGCCGGTTGCGCTGCGTGCGGTAAGCTTCCAGTGTATGTGTTTAGTATCATCGCCAGGGGTGTATTCACGTATATCGGTAAATATCAGGCCGCTTCCGCGAAAGGCCGCACGGTACTGTCCCAGCAGATCGGCGTTTACTCTTCGCCGGCTGCGCAGACGTAGGCGTCTTACTTCTGATATTAATGTAGGGTCGAGTTCCAGCCGCTTTGCTGCGCTTAAAGTCTCCATGCTCTGTGTTAGGGAACAGGAACACTATTTAAAATCGTGGCGACAATCTCATCACTTCCGATGCCGCGAGCTTCCGCCTCAAAGGTGGTGAGGATTCGGTGGCGAAGCACGTCCGGAGCGATCTCCTTCACATGATCCGGTGTTACATAGTCGCGGCCTCTGATAAATGCCAGGCTGCGCGCACATGTTTTGAGAGCGATGCTGGCGCGAGGGGAAGCCCCCCATTCAATGAGGCCGCTGAGGCCGTATTTATCGCCTTCGCGCGTAGCGTGCACAAGAGACACGATATAATGGTCTATCTTTGCATCGATATAAACTGACGCCGACTGCCGCCGAAGTGTGGCGAGGTCTTGAAGAGACATTACTTTCCTCAAAAGAGGGGGATCAATCTTTTCCTTTGATGTTATCTCGAGTATCTGCAGCTCTTCTTGAAAGGATGGATAGCCGACTTTCACTTTCATGATGAATCTATCAAGCTGCGCTTCGGGAAGCGGATAAGTGCCCTCCTGTTCAATCGGGTTCTGTGTCGCGAGTACCAAAAAGGGGGAGGCGAGCGAAAAAGTTTCCTCTCCGATTGTAACCTCGCGCTCCTGCATCGCTTGCAGCAAAGCGGACTGCACCTTGGCCGGAGCACGGTTTATTTCATCTGCCAAAAGCAAATTGGTGAAGATAGGGCCCTTGCGTATTACAAAATCGCCGCTCTGCGGCCGATAGACCTCGGTGCCGATAAGGTCGGAGGGGAGAAGATCCGGAGTAAACTGAATCCTGTTCATCCGGGCGTCGATGCATGTGGTAAGAGCGGTAAGGGTTTTAGTTTTTGCAAGGCCCGGTACTCCTTCCAATAACACGTGGCCATCAGCCAAAAGTGCAGCAATAAGACGTTCCACTAAGTAATCTTGACCTACAATTAACTTTGCAATCTCACTCTTAAGCTGTGAGAACAGGGCTCCTTGAGGGCCCTGGGGTCCCTGGCCGCGTAATCCGTCGCTTTCGCCGCTCATCTAACGCTCTCCGAAAAGTTCATTATACTCGATATTTTAAAGAAACACCGAGATCCTACAAGGGCATGAATAGTACGATCTGCGCTGCTGGAGAACCCTTTTGATCTATATAGAACATCGGATCTGTTTGTAGACTCATCCCGGACTTGCTATCATTTTGCGTTTTCGTACTCGTTCTTATGGGAAGAGGGTGAGTGAGAATCAAGGATTTTGTTCCGTATTTAAGGAGGTTAAACATGGACAAGATTCCTATCCCGGTCTCAGTGCGATTGAGGCGCTGGGGACCAAAGGCTGTGCAGCTGTTGGTATTCTTCGGAACTGCGGCGTTGGTGCTTCTGCTTTTTACACGTAGATGACACTGACATGTGAGAGCCGCTCAGGTCGCCTTTAATGGGGGTAGAAAGGACATAATAGGTATTTTTCTCTCGCCTTCCCCCAACTTTCGCTCAAAGGGAGTATTTACTTGCTGAAGTCCGGCACGGTGATTTATTATAGTTAGTGAAGGTTAGTGTCAGGGTTACCAAATGTATCATTCAGATTTCGATCCTTACGGCCGCCCCAAACGCGAATTTAAGCTCTTCCCTGAAAAAAAAGAGAATCCGCTCATCGTAGGCGTGCAGTTGTTTGTAATCTTCCTTGTGGTACGATTATGCATGCTTGCAGGGGGCGTCATTTTTGTCCGGATACCATACATTGATGATCTCCTTGTGCAGCTCGTGGCAATGATTACCCGATTCGGGTAATAGCGAGATACTCTAGGCACGGCGATGTCTACCCTTCAAAATGTTGATTACGATACGCTAGATCGCGCTAAGAATGCGTTCATCGAAGCGTCACGGCGTACTAGCCGTTTCGCCGAGAAATATGGATTTATTCCGGATGGCAGGCTGGGGGCGAGTGCCAATTTGTTTGCTCTTGATCTGAGTTCATTCTTTAAGAATGGACAAAATAAACTCTTTATCTCGCTGGTTCCGGAAGGGCTTGGTACCGCGGATGATGCTCGTCCGGACGATCTAACTGAGGATGAGTCAGTTGAGTTTTGGTACAACATCGGAATCAAGACTGTATCGGTTATGACTAACGATGCTGCATCCGGCGCCCTGCAGACTATTCTAATAGGTCTATACCTTCCTTCGAGTGCTCCCGAACTTGTATTCAATCCTGCTTTTATGAAGGGTTTTCTCGACGGTTTTGTCGAGGGTTGCCGGTCGGTGGGATGCGTGTACTTTTCAGGAGAAACGCCTCAACTAAAGAACAAGATAATTGAGGGCAAGCTAGACATAGCCGGAGCGCTTTTTGCACTGCTTCCTCCCGGGGCGGAGCCGATCGACGGTAGCAGGTTGAGAGCGGGAAACTATATTGTCGCAGTCGAGAGTTCGGGACCGCACGAAAATGGTTACACCGTGCTTCGTCGAATTGCCGCTAAGCTTCCCAGGGGGTATCGGGAGCCACTCGAGAGCGGCACTGAATACTGGCGAGCGTGCAATGCTCCTTCCAAACTCTACACTCCACTTGTGCAGGCTCTTCTATCCGAAGGCGTGCCCCCAAACTCGATCGAGAACATAACCGGACATGGATGGCAGAAGATAATGCGCTCCCGTAAACCGATGAGGTACGTGATTGAGAAGATGCTGCCGCAGCACGAGATCTTCCGCTTCGTGCAGAAATGCGAAAACGTAAGCGATCAGGAGATGCTTTCTACCTTTAACTGCGGGACGGGGATGGTGCTTTTCTTTGATTCCGAGAGCCAAGCCGAAGCCGCCTGCAGCACTGCCGCGCGGCTAGGCTTAAAGGCGATTATCGCCGGGGTAACCGAAGACGCACCTGCGCGTGAAGTGCTGGTGCATCCTCTAGGGGTTACATTGAAGGGGGAAGATTTTGCGCTGCAGAGCGGATAGGTGCCCCTGTTTGGCACCTCTTCACTAAGAAAGATAAAGGATCGGGAAAAGGAGGAAGTGCAGGTTCAGATGGACGAAAGCTCATCCTTTTATTCCTCATCTTGATCCCCATCCTAATCTTGCAACTGCACCTCCTCCAACACGTAGAGGCACATACTGTGCCTAACTCTTCTTTTCGTACTCCTTTAGGAACCCGATGAACTCCCGGCGGTGATCCTCTTCATCTGAAAGAAGGCCGATACAGAGGTCCTGCGTGGGATAATCAATTCCATCGCAGATCTTTATCAACCTTTTGTACTGCTCAATTGCGGCATTCTCAGCATCTATTACGCCTTTGATTACGGTAATAACGTCAGTTGAGTCCGCCGGAGGCTGCAACGTTTCCTGACTTGCGCGAAACTGCATACTGCCCGGAACTGCTCCTCCAAGCACGCGGATTCTGCGTGCCAAGTTCTGGGCGTGTCCGAGCTCTACCGTCACGTCGGCGGCTAAAGCTTTTTTAATCTCTTCCGCCCTTACTCCATCCAAATTCTGAGAATTGGCGACGTAGTTCTGAATAGTCTCCATCTCCATCCAATATGCCCTTTCGAGCTCTTGAATAATCTCCTTGCTTTTTTCCATCTAATTTTCCCTTAAAAATTTACTGCTTGCTTCCTTTACTACTATAAAGAAGGGGAGCGCGATAAGCTTCTAACCTTTTAACGGGGCATCCGCCGCGGATCAAAGTCCACGGCGGATGCACATCGTTTAAATCCCACTAGACAGGCTGAGGCGAAAGCTTCTTCCATTTCGCCAGACGCCACCCAGTGCGGTCATGCCAGCTGAACACGAGAGTGACCACGACTTCTTCTGGTACGGTATATTTCACCCGAACCTCCCAGTCGCGATTGTCCGGATTCTCGCCCTCAAGTTCGAACTTGGTAGCGTGGGACCCAGACCCGAAAAGTTCTTTTCCGATAGTCAAGGCCCACGTCTCCCAGTCCAGCGCACTCTGTACAACTTCCTGCATTGCCTAATCCTTATTGGCAAGGGAGGGGTCAGTGCGGCGGAAAACCTCCTATGGTTTCCTTTCTACTTACCACGCCGTACCCCGCAAATTCCCCCACACCGGGAAAACCCGCGGAAAACGGCCATCAAGAACAGACCCATTATAACAGACTCGAAGACTTGCTCAACCAAATCAAGCAATCATCAGGGGAATCTGCCCTGTTCTCAATCAACCCGCTTCAAACATTTCGATTGCTTGCAGGCGTGCAATGTCGTGGTCGACAATGGGAGCTAAATAGTTCGGAATCGCGGCTTGTGTCATGAATTTGGGATCGTGCAGCTTTTTTGCTTCAATTTCTCGAAGCTGCGGTACCCAGCGCTTAACATAATCTGCTTGGCTATCAAACTTTTGTTGCTGAAGCCAAGGATTAAACACACGGAAATAAGGTTGTGCATCACACCCCGTGGACGCCGCCCACTGCCAGTTTCCGTTGTTCACACTAGGGTCATAATCTATTAGGCGAGTAGCGAAGTATTGCTCACCTAGGCGCCAATCAATTTGCAGGTGCTTTGTTAGGAAAGAGGCGGTGATCATACGCACTCGGTTATGCATAAAACCGGTCGTATTTAGCTGGCGCATACCTGCGTCCACAATCGGATAGCCGGTCTCACCGCGGCTCCATCTATTAAAAAAATTTTCGTTATTCGACCACTCTAAAGACCGGAATTTGTCTCGAAAAGGATTGCCGAATACCTTTGGGAAGTGAAAAGCAATGTGGGTAAAAAAATCGCGCCAATAAAGCTCTCTTATCAGAGCATGACTGCTGCCGAGGTGGCAGCTGACGGCCTTAAACACCTCGCGGATTGAACAGGTGCCGAATTTGTTGTGAGCGGAGAGACGGCTTGTGCCTTCAAGGGCAGGAAAGTCGCGCTCTGACTGATAGCGCTCGAGCCGCCCGAGCATGCTTAGTTTGCTCAGGGCGGCTTTGCGTCCCGGAGTAAATGCCCGCTCTCCGGGAAGCTGAGGTACTTCGAATTGCGTTAAGAGATCTTGTTGATCCAATGTAAGAGGCATATCCCCGAATCGGCCGGACTCAAGAGCAGCCGGCTCGCGCACCGTAAGTTGAGCGCAGCGTTTATAGAAAGGAGTAAATACCGTGTACGGCGATCTATCGGATTTTAACGCTGCCTCCGGCTCATGTAGCAGTGAATCGCCGTGCTGCTCCAATGTAACTCCGCGCGAGGCGCATATCTTTAAGAGGGCATCATCGCGTTTCCTTGCGAAAGGCGTATAGTCGCGATTGAAATAAACGGCATCTACCTTCAGCTCGCTGATTACTTGAGAGATAAGTTTCTCGGGCTCTCCATCCAGAAGATATAAATGGGAGCCTCGCAGCTCAATCTCGACATTTAGCTCTTTGAGGGATTCAAGTAGGAATGTGAAGGCCGGCGCGCTGAAGTAGGGATGCGGTCTGCATTGGCGCGGGTCAAAAAAGAAGCAGCAGAAAACCTGGCGGCACTCTTTCAGCGCGGCATTGAGCGCCGTGTTGTCATGGAGGCGCAAATCCCTTCTAAAGATGTGCAGCCCTCTATTGTAGCGATGCGTCACGTAAACTTTCCCGATTGGCAACCATGTCTTTGGAAGGGTAGACTAAATAGCAGTAAAGAAACATGATGAAGGCGAACCTCCTATTTAGGATGCACTACAGAGAATGAAACTTGATCAGCCTATAGGTGATACAGCACTTGCGCCGTTTTTCATCCGGGTTTCGCTCGGCGCTTTCCTGCTGCTTTCAGGAAGGGCAAAGATGGACGGCATGCCCGGCTTTGTACATCCGGACTTCGTGCTGCAGATGCAGGGTATGAAGGCTATGCCCGAAGGAGTATCCACCGTATATGCAATCCTGCTGCCCTATTTGGAACTATTGGCAGGGGCGTTTTTAATCATCGGATTCTGGACGACCTTCACCGCGATATTAAGTGCTATTATTTTTGCGGTCTCTGTTTACCTGTGGGGGATATACCCCACCGAATCGAAGGTTATTTTCAATAAGGATATAGTTTTGCTGGCATGCGCTATCTCGCTCCTTTATAGCGGGGCGGGGGCTTTTAGTATGGACCGCTTTAGAAAGGGCGGGTAAGCACTGCCGAAAACTTCCCCATACTTCGTTATCCGCCTGCGCCTTAGGCTCCGGCGGACTGGTCCATACGGCATATTGATGAATAGTTTTGTATTGCAGTTAAACGCGCCGTAGCTCATCCGAGCGGAGGCGTGCGCGTCTCTCGGCGACCTCCATATCTACTTGATCTCTCGCGCCTCTTGTCCCATTCACCGCCCTTGAAAATCCGATCTTCGTGATTATCTAGAGGTTGTCAGTAAACAGCTTTTAGGAACGCATTTAAATCTCGTGTGGAGGGTAAGATGTTTTTGAATGATTTTAATTCATTTTTTGATTTTCCGAACGGAGTGCAGACGATGCAGCGTTTGCAGCGCCAGCTTAATAACGCAATTGACGCGCGCCAAGTGCGCCAGCAGCGTTATCCCGCTCTAAACGTATATGCTAATGCGGAAGCGGCGTGGGTAACGGCCGAATTGCCCGGCATTGACGCAAAGGGTACTGAGATCTCGGTCCTGGGCAAGGCCCTGACAATTAAGGGAGAGCATAAAAGCGAACCTCTCGCAGAGGGAGAGAAGTTTGTTCGCCGGGAGAGGCCCGAAGGGAAGTTTGCAAGAACTATTGAGCTTCCGTTTGCAGTGGATCCTGAAAAAGTTGAGGCCACTTACAAAGACGGAGTGCTTCGTATCAATTTGCCGCGCGCCGAGCGTGATAAGCCGAAGAAAATCACCATATCGTAACCTAGAAGGAGGTGAAGATGATTACGCAAGGAGAAGAGCGTTACTCCGAACTGGATAATGGGCAGGCAGGCCGTTATTTCAAGCCGGCTTGCGACATATTCGAGAGCGGGGACGCGGTGGTAGTTTTGGTTAATATGCCCGGAGTTAATGAACAGGGAGTTGACGTGAGTATCGAGAACAACGTCCTGGTTATCTCCGGAAAAGTCGATCGGCCGGAAAGCGTCCAGCATCGCTTCGAAAGGCGTGAGTATGAAGAGGGCGATTACTATCGCACATTGGGGCTCTCGGAAGCGATCGATACAGGCCGCATCGAAGCATCTATGAAGGACGGGATGTTACGCCTTACTTTGCCGAAGTCGGAGCGGCATCGCCCGCGGAAGATAGAGGTAAAGTCTGCCTAATGCGGATAGAAATGCAGTAAAAGTTAACTAGGAGGGATTGAAAATGGCTATCGGAGATCTAATACCGTGGACAAAGAGACGTCTTACACCGGCAAGAACCGGAGGAGATCCGTTTAGAGCTTTGCAGCGTCAGATAGATGACCTGTTTCAGAACTTTTTAAGCGGTTCACCTTGGGATATGCCATCCATATTCGCTGAGGACGGAGGAACGTTTGTTCCGCGCGTCAACATTCATGAGAGTGATAGCGAGATTGAGGTGACGGCTGAACTGCCGGGACTGACGCAAGATCAGATTAATCTGAATCTGACGGATGACGCTCTGATATTAAGCGGAGAAAAACGGGAAGAGCGCGAAGAAAAGGGCGATAAATCGAGGCGTTACATTGAGCGATCTTATGGCTCATTTCAGCGGGTAATTCCGCTTAGTGCGGAAGTTGACCATGATAAGATAGACGCTACCTTTAAGTCAGGCGTTCTGACTGTGAAGCTCCAGAAGAGCCAGAGTGCACAGAAATCGAAAAAGGTCACGATTCGCTCTGCGTAGCTTCGCAACAAGATTGTAAGCTCTCCATTATTGGGCGCGGCGCTGTGGAATGTGCCAGCGCCCATTTCTAATGTGCACCGTGGCGCATTTTATACTGAACTATGTAGTTTTTCTTTAGTTTTACTGTCGCGATGTGGTTTGCTAGCATCTCCGGATTATGTCGCGCCCGCGTGCTTCTCTAATCAACGCCCTAAAATCGAACGTGCCTCGCTCCTCTAAGTTGCTCCTGGCGATTTCTGGTGGCCGCGATAGCGTTGCGATGTTGCATGCAATTACCAGCCTGCGGAAACTTTACAAACTGCATCTGGAGATTGCTCACGTTGATCATGCTCTTCGTCCGGCAAGCAAGAAGGACGCCGAGTTCGTAGGTAGATTAGCTGAACAATCCGGATGCGAGTTCCATCTGATGCGATGCGGCAAGAAGCCGGCTGGGGCCAACATCGAGGCATGGGCCCGTTTGCAGAGATATGAGTTCTTTGAGAAGATTAGGGTAGCGCGGAAGCTGGAATTTACGGTTACTGCTCACACCGCTAACGATGTGGCTGAAACTCTTCTAATGCGTCTGGTATCGAATAAGGATCTCCGCACCATTGATCCGCTGGATTTCAACAGGGCCCTTATCAGGCCGATCTTGGCGGTTACAAGGAGTGAGATCGATCGATATGTAAGTAAGCACAGTCTCCACTTCAGAGAGGATGAGACAAATCGCGATACACGATTTCTCCGCAATAGAGTGCGGCGCAAACTTTTGCCGCTGCTTGCGAAGGAGTTTGACGAGAGAATAGCTGAGACACTTTCCGAGAGAGCGGCCGTAATCGACGAGGATATTCGGGGGCTGTATGATGTCGGTCGTCCACACGCTAAGGCGCTTGCCGCGATGGAGTGGGGAAGCCGAAATTGGTTTTTACAATTGAGGAACGCTCTCTTATCCCTCCCAAAAGCCGCGGCATGGCGCCTGATGCAGGACGTGATGCTTCCAAAACTAGGTTTTAGATTGGGCCGGGACAAGTGCTGTGAGATCGTTGCGATGGTTGAGGGCCGTACCTCAGGCGTGGAGCTTCCGGGTGGAGCCGCTCTCAAACGTAAAGGGGGCGGGATATTGTTTTCCTGATAAAAGTGGCGCAGGTGTTCATATTTTAGCGCTAGTTGTCTATATTTGATTTGGATACTGACCGAGAACCTTGTGCTTTAGGCATTCAGGAATATTGGAACTTGTGGTGGAAGGGCCGATTCTGCATAAGCTAATCAGGCTGGCCATAAAAAGTTGAGCTTTTTTCTCTCTTTCTCAACTCATAAGAGTAGGGACTTATTGTAAGTTTTAACGTTTTTACTATCTGGTGAACAATTGAACTCATCTTCTCGCAGCGCGGCGTTCTGGATCATATTCATTCTTCTTGCCATGGTTCTTTTGAGTTATCTCAAAGGGGCCAAGGAAGTGACTCAAGAGGTGGCATATTCTTCTTTTCTAGAGCAGGTCGAAAAGAACGCAATATCGAAGGTTACAATCAAGGGCAATACCATTGTCGGCGAGTATTCCGACAAGACAGGCGAATTCCAAACGATCACCCCCAAGCACGACGATCTTATAGAGGTCCTCCGTAAGCATAATGTGCAGATTAACGTTAAGGAACCCGAGGAGCAGTCATGGCTTCTCATCTTCCTGGTTAATGCGCTTCCGATGATTATATTGATCGGGTTTTGGATCTTCTTCATGCGTCAGGTTCAAATTGGCGCAGGGAAGGGGATGAGTTTCGGCAAGTCACGGGCAAAGCTTCTTACCGAGAGTCAGCAACGGGTCACGTTTGAGGATGTGGCGGGTATAGATGAAGCGAGATCCGAGCTTGAAGAGATCATCGAATTTTTAAAAGATCCTAAAAAGTTTACCAAGCTCGGCGGGCGCATTCCCAAGGGGGTGCTCCTAATCGGCTCTCCGGGTACCGGGAAGACTCTGCTTGCCAAGGCGATCGCTGGTGAAGCCGGGGTGCCGTTTTTCAGCATTTCGGGTTCGGACTTTGTCGAGATGTTCGTAGGTGTAGGCGCTTCAAGGGTGAGAGACCTATTCATCCAGGGCAAGAAGAACGCCCCATGTATAATTTTCATCGATGAGATCGACGCCGTCGGCCGTCACCGCGGCGCCGGAATGGGGGGTGGTCACGATGAACGCGAGCAGACTTTGAATCAATTGCTTGTCGAGATGGACGGGTTTGAGAGTAACGAAGGAGTGATCCTGATTGCAGCAACTAACAGGCCGGATGTGCTGGATCCGGCCCTGATGCGTCCGGGGCGCTTCGACAGGCGGGTTATAGTACCGAGGCCCGACCTGAACGGCCGACTCGGCATTCTTAAGGTTCATTCGAAGAAGGTTCCGCTTTCGCCCGATGTGGACCTCGCTGTTATTGCGCGAGGTACTCCTGGTTTTTCGGGCGCTGACCTTGAAATTCTGGTTAATGAAGCTGCGCTATACGCGGCACGCTTGGATAAAGAGAAGGTCACCAAGGACGATTTTGAGTACGCTAAAGACAAGGTGATGATGGGGGCAGAGCGGCGATCAATGCTGCTCAGTGAGAAGGAGAAGAAAATCACTGCTTACCATGAATCCGGGCATGCGCTTGTTGCAAAGCTGCTTAAGAACGCCGATCCGGTGCACAAACTGACCATCGTGCCCAGAGGTATGGCACTTGGGCTTATGCAGCAGCTGCCTGAGAATGACAAGCATACTTATTCCAGGTCTTATTGGATGGATCAGCTTGCCGTGTTCTTTGGAGGACGGGCAGCGGAAGAGATCGTTTTTAATGAAATGACAACCGGTGCAAGCTCCGATATAGAGCGTGCTACAGAGATCGCCCGCCGCATGGTGTGCGAGTGGGGCATGAGCGAAAAGCTTGGGCCCATTCACTACTCGTCAAAAGATGAGCATGTATTTCTGGGAAGAGATCTAGGTAAGCCGCGCGAACACGCCGAGGCTACGCAAATTGATATCGACAGAGAGGTGAAGCACATACTTGATTCTCAGTACGCACTAGCACTGAAGACTTTGAACGACAATGTCGACGCTCTGCATCGTCTCGCAAATGCCGTGCTGGAGAAGGAAACGCTCGATGCGGAGGATATTGAGCGAATCATAAAGGAGAGAATTGTAGCGGTTGGTTAGCCCGAAGGATGTTTATGACGGCTTGGTTTGGGGAATAGAACTATTTGGGCTAATTGATCTGCCATGGATGAAGCCAGCTACTATATCGTCGCCCTAAGAAACACGGTCGATGTCCTGCTGGTTGCATACCTTGTTTACCGCGGGTTGTTGGTTATAAAGGGCACGCGCGCCGCCCCAATGCTTTGGGGACTCACCATCATCGTGCTGCTCTATTTTCTTTCCAAGCCATTGGGCTTTACCACTCTCGGTTGGCTGCTTGGTAATTTCCTTAGTTCTATCATTCTCGTTGTAGTGGTTATCTTTCAAGATGAAATTCGCCGCGGGCTCACCAAGGTGGGCTTGCAGCCGCTTTTTCGTAAAGCCGCTAAAGTGGCCTATGATAAAACCATCGAGGACATAGTGCTGGTGGTCTCCCGGCTGTCGAAGGCCAGAACGGGAGCGCTGATCGTTATCCAGCGCGAGGTAGGACTCGATGAGATAGTTGAGGAAGCGGTGACTTTGGACGCGGTTTTGAACCGCAAACTGCTTTTAAGTATTTTTGTTAAAGAGTCTCCCTTGCATGACGGCGCCGTTCTGATTGAGGGCGACCGTGTGCGTGCGGCAGGATGTGTGCTGCCGTTAAGCTTCAACCCGGATCTTGATCCGAACCTCGGTACCCGCCACCGGGCGGCGTTAGGTCTTTCCGAACGAAGCGACGCGATAGTCGTTGTTGTCTCGGAGGAGAACGGGGCGATCTCATTGTGCCGTGAGGGCCGTATGATTCGTAACTTAGACGCCTCTATGCTGCGTGATTCGCTGCATAGGCTGCTTTCGTCCGGTCAATCGAATGGAGAAGCCGCTGCGGAGGAAGCATGAAAAATCTAACTCTCAAGCTCTTTTCCCTGCTTATTGCCGTAATGCTCGCATATTATGTGCACAGCGACAGCAGCGAGGGCGTCGTGGCGATTACAGTCCCAATCGAGCTGAAAGGACTGCCGGCGGATCGCATCGTAACCTCCCCATTCCCGCGCCAGGTTCAGCTTTCTGTAAAGGGCCCATCGTTTCTGCTGGGACAGTTGTATCCCAATCCGCCTTCAATGAGGGTTAAGGTTCCACCTGACGTCGGCAACCGGTTCACCGTTACGTTTAATAAGTCGGACGTTAATCTTCCGGCAGGGATAAAGGTGATCAGCATCGAACCTAGCACGATGGAATTCACCTTCGATACTTTGGCGAAAAAGGAGGTTCCTGTTCAAGTTCTACAGGCTGGTAGCTTGAAGAGCGGAATTAAAATAGCGGAGATGGCGGTTATTCCTTCAACTGTATCCATTACAGGTCCGCAGAGCGAGCTTGCCGCAATCAAGTCGATAGCAACTGAAGCCATTGAGCTGGGCGAAATCAGCGCCGACACCGAAATGACCCTTGAGCTTAAGAAGGTGGGACGCTGGACTGAGTTTTCTGCCTCAGAAGTGCATTTAAAGATCAGCCTTGTGAAGGAGCAGAAGGAGAGAAGTTTCGCCGATCTCCCGGTGGAGATCCGAACTATGCAGAGGCAGGCTTTCGAGCTCGAACCGGCCAAGGTAATGATAGAGGTTTCGGGGCCGAAGGAAGTAATAAATGGAATTAAAGCGGAGGCGGTGGTCCCTTACGTCAAGCTCGGGCCTGAGGACGCCCCTGGAAAAAGTTACCAGGTGAATGTGGACCTTCCGAAGGGGGTGGCTGTGGTAATAATCGAGCCGGATAAGGTCAGGGTAAGCGAGCCGCAGCCTCCGAAGAAGAAATAATCATTGCGGAACTCCCGTCATCTTGAGTAGTTTGTGGACTTCTGCTGCCCTTTTGGACAGAATACTATTCCGAAGGAACGGAATGAAAAGAGAAAGAAAATATTTTGGAACGGATGGGATCAGGGGAGTGGCCAGCGTGCCGCCGCTCGATCCTGAAACGCTTGTGCGGTTGGGCAAGGGCATCGCTAAGATCTTTTTGCGCAGCAAAGGCAAGCACCGGGTTCTAATCGGAAAAGACACCCGTTTAAGCGGGTATATGATCGAGACGTCGCTGGCCGCAGGGGTGACTTCGATGGGTGCCGACGTTTGGCTGGTAGGGCCTGTGCCCACGCCAGGAATAGCTTACCTTACGAAAAGCATGCGTGCAGACGCAGGCATCATGATTTCAGCTTCTCATAACGCATTTGAGGATAATGGAATAAAGATCTTTGGTTCGGATGGCTACAAGCTTCCTGATGAACTCGAGCTTGAGCTGGAGGATCTAATGGAGCCGGGAGTGCTTGACGGCAAATCGGCTGAGCCGGGATCAATCGGTAAAGCGGCGCGTATTGACGATGCCATAGGACGCTATTGTGTTTATCTTAAGAGCTGCTTTCCCCGTGAATTTTCACTTGAGGGAATGAAGATCGGATTCGACTGCGCCAATGGAGCGGCATATGTTGTCGGGCCTCAAACTTGCAGTGAACTTGGAGCAGATGTTGTCTCCCGCGGTGTAAGTCCCAACGGCCGCAATATTAACGCCGGCTTCGGCAGTTTGTATCCTGAAATAGTAAGGAAGTTGGTTTTGGAACAAAATCTCGACATCGGCATTTCGTTAGACGGCGATGGAGATCGGGCAATTTTGGTGGACGAGGAGGGCAACACGCTCGACGGAGATATGATTCTGGCGATCTGCGCCCTGGATCTAAAGCAGCGAGGTCTACTTAGAAGCGATACTGTTGTGGCAACTGTAATGTCTAATCTCGGGCTGGACAGGTTGCTCAGCAAGCACGGTATTAACGTTCTTCGCGCGCCGGTCGGAGACCGCTACGTGTTGGAAGCGATGATGCGCGGAAATGCGGCGCTCGGCGGAGAACAGTCCGGGCATACGATTTTTACCGACTACTCCACCACCGGAGATGGGATTCTTACTGCGTTGATGATCTTAAATATAATGTTTCGCACCAAGAAATCGCTCTCGGAGCTTAACCAGGAATTCGTGAAGTTTCCGCAGAAGCTGATAAATATCAATGTCAGTCACAAGCCTCCGCTGGAATCGGTCGAACCGATTCGCAAATTGATCGAGCAGAAGGTTGAAGAGCTAAAGGACAGCGGCCGTATACTTGTGCGATACTCCGGCACGGAGAACAAAGCGCGCGTTATGGTGGAGTGCGAAGATGAAGATCTCTGCCGCAAGCATGCGCAGGATGTCGCAGAGCTGATAGAGCGAGAGCTCGGGGTGGTTTAATAACTATGACCCCCATTCACCCCACCGACCAACCATACTCATTTAAGGCTCCCTCCGCAGATGAGATGGCCAGCTTCGATAGGGCTACAATCGAGAGCGGAATCACCGGGATCGAGCTTATGGAGCAGGCCGGCAGCGCAATGTTCGAGCTGATACGGGAGCGCTATCTTGAGCGCCCGGAAGCCATTGATCAGATCGTCGTGCTTTGCGGCCCGGGTAATAACGGAGGCGATGGGCTAGTAGTTGCTAGACAGCTTCTAGAGTATGGGAGAAAGCCTGCGGTTGTCGTACCGCATGCCGAGCGGCATTCCGAGGAAAACCTAATTCAAGCTGCCAAGTTCATCGACGCAGGGGGCTCATTGCTTGCTCTAGGGGGGCCGGGCGGATACGGAGACCTTCGCAATGTTGCGCAGATTTCGGAGAGCGAACTTGCGCGTCTGCTGCATGAGTGCGTGCTTCTCATCGATGCCGTATTCGGTACCGGACAAGCACGAGCACCTCGCGGAACCAGTGCAGCACTGCTTAATAGTGTTCACGAGCATGCCCATGGCTGCATCCGGGTGGCTTTGGATCTTCCCAGCGGTATGAATACTTCCACGGGCGAGCTGTACATGCCGCACTTTGAGGCGCATGTGACGGTGACCGTAGAACTTCCCAAGCGAGGCATGCTGCAGTATCCGGCCAGAGCGGCCTGCGGGGAGATATTTGCTGTGGAAGCTGGGATAGATTGCAGCGGCAGCTGCGAGTTCTCCATTTTTGAGGAGATCCGTCATCGCTACCTGATGTCTCGTCCGGAAGACGCCCATAAGGGTGATTTTGGAAAGGTATTAGTAGTCGGAGGCTCGGAGCAGTATCCGGGTGCGCCGGTTCTGAGCGCCCACGCTGCTCTCCGTTGCGGAGCCGGGCTTGTTACCTTAACCGATATGCCGTCCGGGAGAGGCGGAGTATCGTTGCCTCCTGAGCTAATTCACCTGCCGCTTGGTGATGCTGTTCATTTCGGTAAGCAGCATATCGAGCCAATTGAAGCTGTGCTCGATGGTTTTGACGCGCTGGTCATCGGCCCCGGCTTAGGGCAGGAGAGGGGAACTGCATCATTCTTTGCCGGGCTGCTCGAGATAGTGATCGAAAAGAGAATGAAGGCGGTCCTAGACGCTGATGGATTGAACCATCTCTCATGCCTTAAGGAGCGCTTTGACGGCGCATTAGAGCACTGCGTTTTAACCCCTCATCCGGGGGAGCTTTCGCGGCTACTACCTCTCACAACTTCAGAGATTCAGCGTGATCGTTTTAGTGCGGTGAAGGAGCTAGCGGCAAGATACAACTGCTGTGCTCTTTTAAAAGGCGCGGGCACTCTAACTTACTGCAAGGGAAGGGGGGTTATAAACCTCAGCGGCAATCCTTACATGGCGAGCGGCGGAAGTGGAGACGTCTTATCGGGAGTGATTGCAGCGCTTCTTGCGAAGGGGGCCGCACCATTGGAGGCCGCGTCTCTTGGAGCGTTTTTGCACGGTCTCGCAGCTGATCTCATAGTTCACAGACGCGAGGCTGCTGTAATTGCGACAGATATCATCCAAGAGCTGCCGTTCGCAATCGAGGCAGTTTATGGTGAATGACTATAGCGCCGCATCTCTTGCCGAAATGCGATCTGTGGCGCAATCAATCATGGCACAAATCTCTGCGCCGCTTACCATAGGGCTTAGTGGACCGCTGGGCGCCGGCAAGACTACTTTCGTCAAATTTTTAGTTAAGGCATTCGGTGGGGATGAGAAGGAGGTGAGCTCGCCCACGTTTGTGCTGCAACAGCGGTACCAAACCCCCTCATTATTAATCGATCACTGGGATCTCTACCGAATTGACCGGGTCCCTGATGAATTGCGTGAGGCTAATGATCTTGGGATGGTGCGGCTAATCGAATGGGGCGAAAAGCTCCTTAGCTTTCCCACTGAGTTAGACATCGTAATTGATATTGATTTCGCCCCTGAACTGGGCCCCGAGGGCCGCCGGGTGCAGATCAAGGGGCTTGAGGGCGGCTAACTCCGCTTTTCTCTTCATATCCCCGCTTAAGGGAGGAAGAGAACATCTATCGTAAAAGAGCGTTATAAAAATTTAGCCGGGCAGTAATGCATAAGACGGCAAAAAATGCGAAAATGGCCCGGCCATTAGGAGGTTTCTAATGAAAAGCATTGAAAATACAGGCGGCCTCAGGCGTGCAGCCACTTCGCAAAATGATCCTGTTCGAAATAACGGAGAGGTTCCTTCTTCCTTAGATGCCGCAATGCCCGAAGTAAAGGCGGCCCGGCTCTCGCCCAAAGCCCTAGAGTTTTCACCTAACGCGATCGGATGCGTGCTTGAAGATTACGGTCTGCGCCTATCCGGCAGGAGTGGTTACAGCCAGAAACTGGCCGGCGCTGCGGCAAAGATGATTAAAACAAGCGATCGGCAGCCACCAGCCGCCAGTTTCTCCTTTACTAAGCCGCAGCAGATTGAGATCCGCTTTGGAGACGGATCGCAACCGGAAGATTTTATCGTTAGTTATTCCATTACTGCCGTGACAATCGGGGTGATCGGCAAGAGCTTGGTGGTCGATGGCTTCAAGCTGGATTCAGGCGATTGGTTGAATGGGCCGGATATATTTCCAAATCCTCGGAACAACTGATTCCTCGGCAACGCATGAACGGCAGTGATAACTATCGCTGCGCTAGCTCGTGGCGTCACATGAGCAGTAACATTCATTCAAATCGCTACTGCGGACCACTGCTGCCCCAGCGCGCATAGAATATAATCAACCCGCCGGCAAAGGCGGCCAGCGTGAACCAACTATCCACGCCGATGCCTTTTATTGTTGTATTTCGCCTTTCAAGAAGACCAACCAAAAAAATGGCGGTTAACAGCGCTCCCAGCGACGCGTTGAATGCCGTTTCTTGGGTTACACTTTCTATAACGAGCCCTTTTGTATGAACGACATCGATCAAAAAGATCAGCGCCACATTCAGGCAGTTCGTGCCTAAAACGTTAGAGATGCCTAGGGTGGGCCGCCCGTTTCGCATGGCTGCAAATGTAGTACTGACCTCCGGCAGTGAGGTGCTAAAGGCAACTAACACTCCACCGACAAAGCTGTGCGAGAGGCCGAGTTGCTGACTTAGCGCATCGCTCACATTCGCAATCAGCCACCCCGCAACGAGAACTATGGCTGCAGCGCTTCCAAACCTTATGAATAGCAGGGATAGGCTAAATTTCTGCTTCTCTTCATCGCTGGAGCCCTGCTGATCAGTGCTTAAGGCGATCTCACCCTTTTCCTCTTCGCTCATCGCAGGCTGCCAGCGGGCATGCCCCTTCATGCGGTATAAAAGAAAAATTATCCCAACATAAACGATGAAGATGGCCGATGTCCAAGCTCCAAGTCCCAAGAATATCTTTACATCCACCGAAGTAAGCAGCCCCACTAGAGCCAGCGATATTAGAAGCATAAGCGCCACGCCTTGCAGCAGTACGCCGTAGCTGGGTGTAAGATAGGTAAGGGCGCCTTGCCTAAGCACGAAGTCCGATGCCGCTAGCACCGCCATTTGAAACCAGATCCCACCGAAGAGGTTATTAGCGGCCAAGGTTACATTTCCCTGCATTGATGCGGAGACAGTTGTTGCGATCTCAGGGAGAGATGTGGCGACGGCCAACAGTAATATACCCCCTAGGATATGTCCGATCCCTGTTTTTTTGGCGATTGCATCCGAGTAGTGCTCGAGTTTAACCCCTGAACGCCAGATTGCGAAGGCGGCGGCCGAGAAAAGTCCGATGTTTGCAAGCACCGGATACTTATCAAAGTCAAACATTTCTTCAGCGCCGTTCCCTTTGATTGAAGCTACGCAATATGGCTTAGGACGAATTGCGTACCACTATCCTGATACCTTCAGCGAGGTGTGATCGATGATAGTGATCATAGTAAACGAGATGGCCGGAGGACTCTTTTACATCACCCAGTCGATATCTTTGGCGTTGACAACAGCAAGAAGGCTTGGAGGCGGCGCATTCAGCGTCAGCTGAGGTTCTCGAGCTTTCTGCAGGGCTGCGTCCAACAACCTCTTTATTTTCTCGTCGTTGTGATAGCGGCGGAACTCGAGCTCGAGGTGTAGGAATTTTTCAGGGGCCATCTCTATCAGCCTCTCAGGAAGATAAAGATACTCAGCGAAGGCCTCTGCAAAGTCCTCCCACGGGCTAGTTCGGCTATATGGGCGGTAGCTGAACTTAGCGTCGCTATCGTACGCGAAAAGGAGATCCTGCTCGGGATGAAAGACTAGTACCATATTCCGTCCGTCATGAACGATGGGCTCTTCCGGCTTATACGGCTCGCCGTCTAAAATAATGAACTCTCCATCTTCGGAGATCTCGTACCGATCGCGCTCGATCACCGTCCACCCCGAAAGTACAAGATATTCATCGAAATCGTAGCGCTCCTCTCCGGCCTCGAATGATGGACCGTTGTCATAATCGATGCCGCTTCTACCGGCCCCGATCTGAATACCGTGACCGATCTCGTGGGCCAGAACGATCTTGAGCGAGCTGACCCCCTGGTATGCCCGCATCATCCCCTGGTGCGAGATAGTGAGATCCGCAATCTTTATCGTGCCGTTACCATAGCGCGCTCCCAAAACCCCGGGGCCAAGCGAAGTAACGCGCTGAATCTCACGCAGGTTCGGGCTGAAAAGCAGGTGCTTTTCAGGAATTGCGGCCAAAACATCGGCGATCTCTTCAACATCTTTGGCACTCCAACGAGCCACAGTGGAGGTTCTAAAAAGTCCGAAGACATCGAGGAAGTCGTTACTGCCATACGAGACATTTACCCCATACATCAGTTCAATCTGTAGCATGGTACGATTAATGTTGAGTCTCTCAGTTAAGGCGGCAGGGCTGTCCTGGTATAAGGACTCCTCAAAACGGAGATCCGCGATGTCGCTCGCTGCTGTTCTTAACAGATCCATCGCCGCCTTGCTGCCGGCCAGCTCGTGAGATAAGCAGTACTCCATTATCTCTTCTAAAACTTCGGTTAACTGTTGCGTATACACCTTGCACTGCTCCACGGTTGCATCCTTCGGCAACGGTGCAGGGAGAGTAAGCGAGGCGGCGAACCCTTTAAATACTGCTTGCGCATAACACTCCTTAAGATTTTCATGCCCGCTAGCCAAGATTCGATCAGCTCCGATCTGTTCGGTTAGCCAGGTGAGCTCCTCAAGGTTTTCGCTGGATCGTAAAACGTCGGCAGCAAGATCAAACCTGTTCCGGATATCCGGTGATTCAAGCAAGAATGTAATGAGCTCATGCTTTTCACAATCATTGGCAAAATACAGAATATTATCGAACTTATCACGCAGCAGTCTTTCGATCTCCGGTTGAGTTCCGGAGAGGAGAATTAAATCCTTCGAAAATCCTAGAAGCTGTTCCGAGTCGGCGTATTCAAGCACCCCTAGAAGCTCTCTCTGCGAGATCTCACGTACTAGGAACTTTTCTCGGATGGATTTGTCCGCTTGCTGCTCGGCGATAGTGTACAGCCTTTCCCGGACCCATTGTTCAGCCTGCCAGCTCTCAAGCTTAATGCCACTCCAATCGAGCAGACGGTAAATGCTCAATGCCTGCTCGCTTAATGGCTGGACAGAAACTATCGGAATAGGGCCGTTTGCAAACTCCTTGGCTATGTCGGCGTTGGTAATAGGCAGATCAGTATCGATCGCGAACATACGCTTTTCTCCAAAAGGTTGAGTGGGACTGCAATTATTCCCGTAGCGCGCCGGAATCAGCGCTAGAGCGTGACGCGAAGGCTTGTCAAAAAAGAACCAGATGAAAAACCGGGCCCTGCTGCTAATTCCTGCTGTCAGGGCTGAGTGCAGCAGGGCAGAAAACCTGGGGAAGGATTGAAACCGGAATTGGTTTCCATATCCGCCCGTTTCGATGCCTAGCAAGGGCAAGGGTTGCTAATGGAATTGTAAAAGTTTTGTCGCATGAAGTTATGAATAGTTTTGCCGGTTTGCGGCCGTCTGCGGTCATTTGGATGCACCGCCATCGGCTGAACCGCAAGCTGCCTGCCCCGCAGCTTGCGGGGCGGTTAATTGAGTAAAAATCGCCGCTCTGATATAAATATCTCATTCTCATTACCTGTCTGAGGAACTAATGGCGACAGTTGTAAAAAAGTTCGGCGGTACATCCGTAGGCGATGTGCAGCGCATAAAAAACGTAGCAGCCCTGGTAAAGGATTTCCTCGATAAGCAGCCGGGCACCAGGCTGGTCGTTGTGGCATCCGCTATGGCGGGGGAAACTAATCGGCTTATAGCGCTGGCCAAATCTTGCGTGCCCAGCCCCGATCCGAGGGAACTCGACGCGTTGCTGGCGACGGGTGAAGAGACCTCTATCGCGCTGCTGGCGATGGCGCTCATCGAACAGGGAGTTCCTGCGGTAAGTTTAACCGCTGAACAGGTCGGTATTTCAACCGATACCCGCCACAATAACGCCCAAATTACAGAGATTAAATCGCAACGCCTGGAGCAGGTGCTTAGCAAGGGTAAAGTGGCGGTGGTGGCCGGCTTTCAAGGTGTAGATGGAGACGGGAACGTCACCACCCTTGGACGGGGCGGATCGGATATAACCGCAGTTGCGATCGCTGCGGAGTTGAAGGCCGACGCTTGCTACATTTACACTGACGTGGAGGGAGTGTTTTCCACCGACCCGCGAATATGCCCGCGAGCACAGTATCTCAAAGAGGTGAGCCACGAGGAGATGCTTGAGATGGCCAGCCTCGGAGCCAAAGTTTTACATCCACGTTCCGTTTATTTTGCAATGCGCTACGAGGTGCCCCTAGTCGTCTTGTCGACTTTCAACCCGGGCCCAGGCACTTGGATAATTAAAGAGGAGAAGCTAATGGAGAAGCCGCTTGTAACAGGGATCACTTACCGCATGGATGAAGCAAAGATAACTGTCAACAAGGTGCCGGGTGGCAGCAAGCCGCTGGATCTTATCTTCGGACGGCTGGCCGAGCACGGCATACTGGTTGACATGATCACTCAGAGTGGTGTTTCAAAGGACTCGTATGATCTCAGCTTCACTGTGCCGGATGAAGTTAGCGGCCAGGCCCTTGAGATAGCCCAGCAGTGCGTGCCGGAGCTGGAGGCTGAGGGAGCGCACCTTGAGCGCGATATCGCAAAGATCTCGGTGGTCGGGGTTGGGATGCGCTACCATACCGGAGTCGCGGCGAAAATGTTCTCGGTGTTGGCAGAGGAGAACATAGATGTGCAGATGATCGGCACTTCTGAGATTAAAATATCGGTTGCCGTTCCTCGTAAATACGGAGAAGTTGCCGTGCGCGCTCTTCACGAGAAGTTCATAGAGATGCGTCCCGAAGTTTCGGTTGAGAAATAGCCCGTTACTATTATTCCAAAAGCAGGTACTTAGAAAGCATTAGAGCAGTCCTTTCTCCGATTCCATGAGCCGCTTGGAAGGCTTTGTATTTTTCCGAGGCGGCTAGCAGCGAAGCCTGTTTTAGAATGCTCTCTTTTGCCTCGACCAGGGCGGCCGCCCGGCCGTCTGATATGCCCTCTATAAGCTCAAGTTCATAGAAAGTTGCGCTCCGAAAGCCGGCCTTCCAGCTGCATGCAAAGGTCTCTTCAAAATTGCGGTGGCAGATCACTTTGGGGGCAGGCAATTCTTGCAAGTTGGACCCTATAGCAGAAGCGGAAAACACGGCCGCGCAAGCAATAACGGCTATAGAGAGGCGTGGTCGAAACATGTTAGCAGTATTATGGGGACAGATTATTATCGCCATCAGGAAACAATAGTTTCCTGTTTGTAGAGGCGAAGAGCAATTTGTCCATTCGGCCTGCTATTGCAGAGCGGCTGCACGTGCGGGATAAAGTTATATGCCGATAGTAGAGTCCTCATACCGGCCAAATTGGGCGATGACCAACCCACACTTCAACACCATTTGGCCCACCCTTTTTAGGACCAGAACCGCATTAAATCTGCAAAGAGAGCGGCTCGAGCTCAATGACGGTGATTTTCTTGATCTTGATTGGTGCCCGAGCGGCAGCGGCCGTCTGGCGATTATATCCCACGGCATGGAGGGCTCTTCCCGTGCGGTTTACGTGATGGGTTTGAGCCGCGCACTAGTGCGGCATGGATGGGACGTGCTGGCGTGGAATTTTCGTGGATGTTCAGGTGAGCCCAACCGCACCGAGCGCTTCTACCACAGCGGCGCCAGCGAGGACCTAAGGGCAGTGGTAGAGCATGCTTCAGCTCGCTATGAGAGTGTCTCGCTTATCGGTTTCAGCATGGGAGGAAATATCACACTAAAGTATCTGGCAGAGGAAGGTCACAAGGCCTCTGGAAGAATTACGGGTGCAGTTGCTGTGTCGGTGCCGTGCGATCTGGCAAGCGCAGCGGCACGGCTGGCTGAGGTAACTAATATCATCTACATGAAGAGATTTTTGCGGCTTTTCAAAGTACGCATGCAGGAGAAGGCGCGGCGATTTCCGCAGTTGTACTCGCTGCAAGGTTATTCGGAGATAAAGAACTTCAAATCCTTCGATGATCGCTATACAGCGCCGATTCACGGTTTCAGCTGCGCGGAGGATTACTGGGAGCAAAGTAGCTGCGGCCCAATGCTGCCAAGGGTAGGAGTGAAGACGCTTATTATCAATGCAATGGATGATCCGTTTTTGGGCAGCCAGTGCTTCCCATACGAGATCTGTAAAAAATCAGAAAATATCTATCTTGAGATTCCTCGATATGGGGGGCACGTAGGATTTGTGGAGTTTAATAAAGAGAGAATTTATTGGTCGGAAAAGAGGGTGATGGAATTTCTTGATGCAGGATGGCTACAGAGCCATTAGTCTTGTTCTATGCAATAACATCTACAGAATCGACTGAAGAGCGGGTCTTGCTCTTACTGGTAGCGCCGTCTCTCTTCTCTTGCTCCTCTTTTTCGGGCTGGGAACCGAATCCCCCTTCGGTTCGTTTGGGCACCTGCGGGGCCCGTTCTTTATCGGTCTTTGCGATGACTGTGGCTTGTTGCGAGCTAGCCTGACTGGCTCTTGCGGCCTGTGCCGGACTAGCTGCGGCGGCCTGGCTCTGCTTATCGAAAGCCGCGGTTCGTTGCGGCTGAATCAGCTCTCCTGACGCTGCGGTCGATATACTTGGAATAATTGGTGAAGGCATAATTTCGCTAAATTACTGTTCGTCAGTATAATTAGTATCGTCAGATCACCTGTTTAGGTTAAGGGATAGCGCCGTTTTTCGCGGGATAATTAATAATTTCAGGGGTTTTTATGGCCAAACTAGCCTGTGGCGTAAGTGATGATATAATAGCTGGTCGCTGCTAACGCATATCGGGGGAGAGAGTGCCGCACAGAGAACCGCTGAATTTCGATGTAAATGCAACGTATGGAGTTGAGCGAGATCTGCTGCTCGCGGCATGCGAGAAAAGCAGCTCTGTCCTGAATCCCAGCTCGGTGCACGCCGGTGGGCAGAAGGGGCGCGCCCTGCTCGAAACATCAAGAGAGTTAATACTGACCCTGATAGACGCGCCGCCAGGGGCACGAGGAATATTCACATCGGGAGCCACTGAGTCAAACAATTCTGCCATTGGATCGCCATTCCTAACATATATTAACACCTCCCGTCCGGCCCAAATAATTATCTCAGCGATTGAACACCCCTCAGTTGAGGAGCCTGCGGAGCGCTTGTGCCGCCAGGGAGTGTTTCTAACCCGTGTTTTCCCCCGCGCAGGCGGTAAATTTGCTCCGTCTGATTTTGCGGAGGCTGTGCTCCCGCACTGCAAACTTGTTTCGGTAATGCTTGCGAACAATGAGACAGGCCAAATTTTGCCGGTAAAAGAGATCTGCGAGGCGATCCGGAGCCGCAGCGGCGATGCACTGTTACATTGCGATGCGGTACAGGCTTTGGGAAAGATTCCACTTTCAATGAAGGAGCTGGGAGCCGACATGCTCAGCATATCTGCCCATAAGGTCGGCGGGCTGCCCGGATGCGGCATGCTTGTTTTGAAAGACGAGCATCGCTTTTCGCCTTTTATGCTCGGAGGATCGCAGGAGTCCCGGCAACGGGCAGGTACTGAGAGTGTTTTAGGAGCGGTCATTTTTGCAGAGAGCCTGGCTCGCAGAATCGAGGAGCTTCCTGAAAATCATGCCGGCCGGATGACGGCGCTGCTGCAGGAGATATTGCTGAGAGATGTTCCCTCATTGAAGGTGAATTTTGAGAATTTGGAATGCTTGCCGAATACTTTGAATTTGCAGTTACCGGGAGTGCGGGCTGATGACTTGGTTGCTGCTCTCGATATCCGCGGTATTCTTGTATCGTCGGGCTCGGCGTGCGCATCCGGTAAACCGCTCGGTTCTAAGGTGCTGGAACGGATGGGCCTTAGTAAGAGTGAGGCTCGCCAGAGCATACGGGTTAGCCTCGGCGCTCAGTATGATGAAGAGAGCGTCAAAGAGGGGGCGGAGATTATCGTATCGGTTATGAATGAGATGTTACAGCACTCTTCTACGTTTGAGCCGCTCGAGGAGGCCGTCGGCGTATGAGCGTTTCGGGCGGAAAAAAGATTATAGTTGCAATGTCAGGGGGAGTTGACTCTTCGGTAGCCGCGCTTCTCCTAAGGCAGAAGGGATGCGAGTGTATCGGCGTCTCCATGCAGGTGTGGGATTACCGCTCTAACGGCGGTTGCAGCAGCCGCGCTACATGCTGCGCTCCGGATGATTTCACCGATGCAAGGAAGGTGGCGGCAAGGGTTGGTATTCCATATTATGTCTTCGATTTTGAAGATAGTTTCCGTGATAAGGTGATTGCAAAATTCGTACGTAGTTATTCGTCCGGCATCACACCCAATCCCTGTGTGGACTGCAACAGTAAAGTTAAATTTTTAGAGCTTCGCCGGCGTGCTGCCGCAATGTCTGGAGGAGAAGTAGCGACCGGCCACTATGCCAGAATTGAAAAGCGCGGTGATGAGCTGAAACTCCTTCGAGGAAGAGACCGAGCAAAGGATCAAAGTTATTTTTTGTATGGCCTTAAGCGAAATGAACTTGCGCAGACCCATTTCCCGGTGGGACACCTAACAAAATCTGAGGTGCGCGAGATAGCAAAACAGCATGGGTTAGCTACGGCCGAGAAACCAGAGAGCCAGGATATCTGTTTTGTAACCGGAACAGTAGGGGAGTTCTTGTCGCGTGCTGGTGAGAAATCAAGGCCGGGAGAAATTGTTACCATTTCCGGAGGGCACGTGGGTTACCATGACGGGATCCACAACTTTACGGTTGGACAGAGACGGGGACTCAACCTGGGAGGCAATGAAGAGCCGCTTTACGTTTTGGAGCTTGATGCTTCTGCGAATCAAGTGATCGTAGGCAGCAAACGAGAGCTTGAAAGGCCGCAATTTAGAGTCGGCGAGCTTAACTGGCTATCGGAGGAGGCGGAGAAAGAGTTCGCTTCGAAGAGATCCGGTTACCAGCTAGAGTGCATTGTTCAGGTGCGCTCGCGCCATGCAGGCGCTCCTGCACGGATTACAATCGGTGAAAATGGGGAAGCAGTTGTAACATTCCTCTCTTCTCCCGCTACCGTATCGCCGGGGCAGGCAGCCGTATTTTACGACCGCGATAATGAAGTGGTTATAGGAGGCGGCCGGATTGCTCTGCAAAACGGATCTTTGCGCGTTGTGGGGAATAGAGCCACCCCGCAGCCGGCATCTGCTGACCGTTAATTCAAAGGACTTTTCTCTTGTGCGCCTATATTGCCGTAGAACTCTCACAGGTTGCCGCTCGTTGCCTTGACTGACTAACTTACTGCAACAATAAAATTTTCTGAATTCCTCCATCTATATGCTGGTTGGAGTGCGCTTTTTTCTCAAAAAGTAGCTGAAATTTGCTATGCTGGAACGTGCTTTTTGGAGCGATCCACTATGATGTTAATTAGGGCTCTAAAATTCCGACCCGCGTTGATTAGTGAAGCTGCCGAGATCTTCGATCTTCATGTTGCCTCCGTTAGATCGCTGTGCGCCAAGGCCTATCCCAGAAATACGATCGATTCATGGTTCAGCGATAGGGACGCCTCCTTCTATTTGCGCTCAATCAAGAAGGGGGCTGTATATGTTGCTGAGCTGAGGCGAAGTATAGCGGGGTTCATTGAGGTGAATCCTGGCGAGATAACAAACATCTTCGTTCGTCCGGAGCTTTCAAAAAAAGGGGTGGGATCTTTTCTTTTGCAAAACGGGCTCGATATTCTAAATCGCGGGAAGCGTTGTGAGATTCTCATTGAAGCTACCCTCAATGCGGTTCCGTTCTACTGTAAAAAGGGGTTCAGGGAGACAGGCCGGGGCGAGTGGGTCAGTCCAACCGGAGCGGTGAAAATTCCCATTGTTTGCATGAAACTGGACAGGCATCCTTAGGGAAGCTTTGTGATCTCGAAAAAAGCATGAGGTCCCCGTTGAGCGTATCGTAGCCGATAATGGAGCCACAGAGAGTTATTAATCACCGAGCCCACAGAACTCACAGAGAGAAAGAGGGGTATTAAGTAGGAACCTCCAAGAAGCGTTTAACCACCAACCCTTTTAGGGCTAGATTCAGATACTTCCTATTCCCAACTCATACAACTACTCCACTACCGCCTTTATTAAGACCGGCCGGTAGTATAAAATCAAGAACTTAACAATTTGGTCAGGGTAGATGGAGTTTGCGTTACTCCCCGCGGAGGCACGGCAGTTTGCCTTGCATGCGCGGGGAGGGAATGCACCGTTAGAAAGGTACAACCAAACCAAATAAACCAACGATGTGCGGGATGTCACCGCACTTCACAAACAACCGCTCTAGAAAGGAGCACAGTATGAAATGCAGTAACATCGCAGTTGGGCTGCTCTTGCTGGGGATCGTGTCCCCTGCAGATGCAGCTCTCATCTCCGTTCGCGACACCCTGGGTGGAGCAACGGTAGTCGACGGCGCCAGTATCACCGATTTTGGCGCCGGTAACGATTGGGGAACGGCGGCCTCAAAGGCCGAACCGCCCGCCGGAAGTACGTTCGCAAGCGCGACCTTCCGCATCGGCGGCCTTCAGCCGGGTCTGACGTTTCCGTTCACCTCCGTCAGCCAGTTCGATCCATTTAGTTGGACGTTCTTTCTGGGGAGTGAGCTCGAACTGTCGGCCAATCCTCGGCTGCTGGACACAGGTCCAATGGACCACGTGTTCACAGAAGCAGAAGGGTTGCAGCTCAGCATTTTCGGGACATTTCCGGACTTCTACGCAGAGGTCTCGGCATTCCCCGGAAGTGACTTCCTGCTGCCGCCTGACACTCGCTTCGCGCTGAAGGCCGAAGCAGCAAGCGCATCGCTGG